>CADCII010000094.1 GCA_902801515.1 uncultured Lachnospiraceae bacterium | reverse complement strand
CACTTATGATACGATCCGTAAGCTTGAGCCGAAGGCAAAAGTGCTGACAGGCCTTCCGGTAGAGATGCGGGACGCGGAAAACGGCCCGGCAAAGGCTGTAGAAAGGTGGCTGAATAGCCTGAAATAACAACCATCCAAACGTCCGCCACGGAGATGACCAGATCCCCGGCGGACTTTGGGCATTTTACGAAACTGGAGGAAAATATGAATTCGTTCACATACAGCTATCCTGTAAAAGTCTATTTTGGTGAAAAAGCGGCGGCGAAAAACCTGGCAGCTGAACTCGCCAATATTGGTCCGAACGTCATGCTCGCCTACGGCGGCGGTTCCATCAAAAAGAACGGCATCTATGATGAACTGCTGGGCATCCTGAAGGACGCCGGAAAGACCGTGACAGAGTTCGCGGGAATCATGTCTAACCCGACCTACGCAAAGGTGCAGGAAGGCGCTGCCCTGGCAAAGGAAAAGAATATCGACTTCATCCTGGCTGTGGGAGGCGGCTCCGTTATCGACTGCTGCAAGATCGTCTCCGCCCAGGCAAAGCTGTACAAAGATATCTGGGAACTGGAATATACCGATCACAAGCAGCCGGCAGAGTTCATCCCCATGGGAGCCGTGGTCACGGCCTTTGGAACGGGCGCGGAGATGAATAACGGCGCAGTCATAACCAACGAGGAGAAAATGCTGAAATCAGCTCTCTGGGGCGCATTCTATAGCTTCGCAATCCTGGATCCCGCCTATACCATGACTATGCCGATGAAACAGGTCATATCCGGAGCCTTCGATTCCCTCTCTCACAGCATGGAGACTTACATGGGATTTCCCAGGGAAGTGAACCTCTCTGACGAGATCAATGAAGCCACCCAGAGAAACATCATCCGGAACATCTGTGCCACACTGAAGGATCCGCAGGACATTCAGGCAAGAAGCGAGCTGATATGGGCTGCGGGTATGGCGGAGAACGGTATTCTGAAGATTGGCAAGGCGACCGACTTCCAGTGCCACATGCTGGAACACCAGCTTGGTGCCTACACCGATTGTAACCACGGGCAGGGACTGGCGGTACTGCACCCGGTGCTGTATCGGCACATGATGCCGGAGGCCAATCACCAGTTTGCAAGACTGGCTGTGGAAGTCTGGGGGATCGAACCTGCCGGGAAGACCGAAGCAGACAGATTTCGTCGATGCTCTGGCAGATTTTATCAGGGAGATCGGCCTGCCGACCACCTTTGCCGAGATGAATATCAAGGAAGAAACAGACTATAAGGCGATCGCGGATTCCACGGTCCTGACCGGCGGATGCGTGAAGAAGTTCACACGGGAAGAATTACTGGAGGTACTTTTGGAATGCAGATAAAAAAGATCACATCCCTGGTCCTGGCGGCTGCGCTTTCGATTTCTCTTGCAGCCTGCGGCAATAGCCAAACGACAGCTGTAACATCGGGCCAGGATAATCAGCAGGCGGAATCCACACAGACAGCGGACAGTTCAGAAGCGAAAGACCCAGAATCTGCTCAGGCCGAAAACAAAACGGAGGACCAACAGGCAGAGACAGCTGGGAAAAATGAAAGCTCTGCGGGCAATAACATCCTGATCCTTTATTTCTCTGCAGACAACACAAAGGATGTGGATGCTGTCAGCTCCGCAACACCTATGACAGACGGAACTTCCTCCGTGGAATGGATCGCAAATATCATCCACGACAACGTGGGCGGTGAACTGATCCCGATCATTCCGTCAGAAGAATATCCGCTTGAGTACGAAGCACTTGCGGATTACGCAAAGAAGGAGCGCGATGACGGCGGCAGACCGGCCTTTGAAAACTTAAGCATCGATCCGGCGGGCTATGATGTCGTTTTTATAGGTTATCCGATCTGGTGGTATGAGATGCCGATGATCATGGACACGCTCTTTGACACATACGACTTCTCCGGCGTCACGATCGTTCCGTTCAACACCCATGCGGGGAGCGGTGACGGTGGTACATACAGTGATATCAAAGAATTGGAACCGAATGCAACCGTTCTGGAAGGGCTTGCGGTTCCCGGGGAAGATGCCGGAAAAGACAGCGCAAAGGAAGCAGTGCTTTTATGGCTGCAGGGACTAGACCTGGAATGACGTACTCCGTGCCCGGTGAGATCACAGTCGGCAAAGAAATGCAGAGAGGGTTTATCAATGACAATATCCTGCATTCGCCGGAGCACGGAGATATCCACTATTCCAGTTACATACCGGAAGCCTAC
>CADCII010000093.1 GCA_902801515.1 uncultured Lachnospiraceae bacterium | reverse complement strand
AAGAAGTCGGGAGGACAGCTTCGAAGGATCTGCATCGCCATGGAGCTGGTGACGGACCCGGCGCTCTTTATCCTGGATGAGCCGGACTCGGGCCTGGATGGAGTCATCTCCCGGGAGATCTTCACAAAGCTGCGGCAGATCGCCGATGAAGGCAGGATCGTTATCGTTATCACGCATACTCCGGACCGCGTGATCGACCTGTTCGACAAAGTCATCGTACTCGCCAAGGATTCCAATAAGACAGGCCGCCTGGCATTTTACGGAAGCCCTCAGGAAGCCAAAGAGTTCTTTGGGAAAGAGAGCATGGAACAGGTAGTCATGAGTGTGAACGGCAAAGAGGAAGGCGGAGAAGGCCGGGCCGATGAACTGGTAGAGAAATACGCAGCTGAGGTCGCAGCACAGAAGGGAGGACAGGCATCATGACAGAGTCATCAACCGAAAATCTGCAGTATACCGGACGAATCTATCAGCTGGGAATATATCTTCGAAAATTCCTGCGCATGTTCGTCTATCAGAGCGACTGGGTACTCCTTCCGATCGGCGCAGTCATCGCCGCTCTCGTGACATTTGTTGTGGGCAGCAACATGTTCGTGACGCAGGAAGGAACGACGATGGGCACTTTTGCCCTGACTTGCGTCTGTGTCTGGAACGGTTTCTTCAACTCGATCCAGGTCGTGTGCCGTGAACGGGATATCGTCAAAAAAGAGCACAGGGCCGGAATGCATATCACATCCTATATTTTGGCTCATATGATCTATCAGCTGCTCCTGTGCTTTCTGCAGACGCTGATCACGCTGCTGATCTGCGCAATAGCGGGAGTGCACTTCCCGAAACAGGGCATCATCACGCAATGGGGGATCGTCGATATGGGCATAACCATATTGCTGGTCACTTACGCGGCGGATATTATGGCGCTCATGGTCTCTTGCATTGTCAAGAACACTACCATAGCCATGACCGTCATGCCTTTCCTGCTCATTTACCAGCTGATCTTCTCGGGAAGTTTCTTCGATCTGGGAGCGGCGGATATGATCAAGGTTACCACCATATCCCACTGGGGGACGGACAGCCTGTGTGCCATCGGCCGGTACAACGAGCAGCCTATGGTGACGCTGTGGAACACCCTGGTCCAGTTCAAGGACGCGGAGTTTCAAGGCGAGAAGCCGCTTCTCTACATTCTGCAGGGAATTGAGAAGAACGATATGCTCGATGATTTTCTTAAATGGTCAGGGGAGAACAATATAAACGCCGCCTATGCAAGCACTTCCGAAAACGTACTGCGGGCCTGGGGAGCAATACTGCTCATGATCGTGATATTTACAGCTGTGTCAGTCATCACGCTGAAGTTTATCGATAAAGATAAGAGATGACAATGTCTAAAGGAGCGAGGAAGATATAGAATGAAAAACACGATAGAAAAACAAGCGGATGTCAAAAACGGCGTCAGCAGGATGATCTTTGCTGTGATTTCGATCCTGCTGGAGGTGGCAGTTATCTTACTGTTGATCTACTTCGCAGGACAGAAAGCGGGGTGGATCTATATTCTGCTTCGTATTTTGAGTACTTTCCTGGTTCTTGTTCGATCCGCATGACCTGGATGCTGGTGATCATGCTGCTGCCGATCTTCGGAACGGCCCTCTATCTTCTGATCGGGATGAACGGACATACGCTGAGTATGCGCAACCGCTATGAGGACATTGACAAGATCCTCATGCCCATGCTGCCTGCAAATAAGAAGGAAGCAGAAAATGCGAGGGAAAGAGACGGACGACTCGGAGGATTGGTCGATTATATCCGCCGCCAGGCGGGTTATCCGGTCTATCAGAATACAAAGGTTGAATATTTTGACGACGGTGAGAAGGGATTCGAAGCACAGAAGAGGGACCTGGCGAAAGCCGAGAAGTTCATCTTCATGGAGTATCACGCGATCGAGGACGCGTCCTGCTGGCATGAGATGCGGGATATCCTTGTGGAAAGAGTGAAAGCGGGCGTCGAAGTCAGAGTGTTCTATGATGATATGGGAAGCCTCGGATTCATAAATACGGATTTCGTAAAGCGCACGGAAAGCTACGGGATCCAGTGCCGCGTGTTCAATCCTTTTGCCCCCGGACTCAACCTGTTCCTGAATAACCGCGACCATCGCAAGATCACCGTGATCGACGGAAAAGTCGGCTATACAGGCGGCTACAACCTGGCGGAAGAGTACTTCCACAGAACTGAGCCGTACGGCTTTTGGAAAGATACCGGCATACGCCTGGAAGGAGACGCAGTTCAGAGCCTTACAGTGACATTCCTGGAGATGTGGAACGCGATCAACGCCAAAGATAAGGAC
>CADCII010000092.1:916-3104 GCA_902801515.1 uncultured Lachnospiraceae bacterium | reverse complement strand
GTTGTGCTTTGTTCTTCATGTCTATATATACGGAGAATTATCAGGATTCCATTGAAGTAAGAACTAAAATAACAACCAAAAAGAGATACTGTATTTTGGCGGTATTTACTAATACTGCGGAGCGGGTTTACTGGCATTGCCAAGAGAAAGGTATGTTACACTTGTCATATGACAAGAACTTGGATAAAATACTCATAACGAAGGGGGAGAGAAGGCATGAACAGACAAGTGATTCCGGAAATACAAGATCTGCGGCGGCTTGACTGGAGTAAGGTCCGGCATTCTTCCGGAACAGCCGGGTCTCTTCTGAAATCCCGTGAAATAATCCGAGGTGTGAAATGGTATTACAAACTCTCTGATTATGATGCATACAGAGGGATTGTCGGACATGAATGTATTAACGAGCTGATCGCGGACCGGCTTCTGACAATCCTTCAAATACCTCACCTGTCCTATCAGCTGATCCATGCGCGAATTCAGATTGAACAAGAAGAAATGGAAACATGGCTTTGCCGTTCCAAAGATTACAAACGGCCGGATGAGAGCAAAATAGCACTGGACACCTTCTACCAGATGGAGCGTCTGACTTCGGAGAGCCCACTGGATTTCTGTATACGACAAGGATGGGCAGAGTACGTGTATCAAATGCTGGTCATTGACTTCCTGATCCTGAATCGTGACCGGCATGGCGCCAATATGGAAGTCCTGCGCAGCCGCACAGGGAAGTCATATCGCCTGGCACCGCTGTTTGACCAGGGGCTTTCTCTGTTTTGCTCCGTTCACGAAGAGAAAGAGCTGGAGAACGCCGATCCGATGGCAGACCGAAGAGTGCAGTGTTTTGTCGGATCCGGTTCTACTATTCAGAATCTCAGGCTGATTCCGAGAGAATATATACGTGTGCCGGGCAAGCTAAGGGAGGCTGACAGGGAGTACCTGTTCAGAGATCTCTCGGAGGCGCTGTCGCCAGCGTATCAAGATGCGATCTGGGAGATGATATGGAGGAGGTGGAGGTATTATGAAAGCTTATGCGATTCGTGACGCATCCATAGATAAGGGGCGCGATCTCGCGTGGCTTCTTTACTATGAGAGGGAAGATACATTCCACATTGAGATCAGTGAAGACGTCGATGAGTGGGACGCACCGCTGATCCTGTCTTCGTTTGTGAAGCGGGGAGTGCGGGCGCTGGATCCATATTGGAGCAGAGTGTGGGTTGAGCAGAGGATAGTTCCCAGAGACCGCCAGAATCTGGGAATGATCCTGAAGGAGAACGGCCTTAAGGAATACGATGCGTACCGCCTGCTGGTACTTTCGGACGGAAGATGCGCGCAGGATGAATGCTTCATAACACCGCTCAAAACGGGGACTTTTCCACAGGAATTAAGTCGGCGCCTTGCGGGGACTCTTTCCTGTATAGTGCCGGTTCCCGATCGGACGCTTCTGTTTTTCCGGGACGGACTGGTGGAGAGTATTTCTGACACTGAACTGCAGGAACTTCCTTCACGAGAGACTGCGGCATTCTACACAGTGGTTTCTGACCGCGAACGCCTTATGAAGCGTCTTCGTCTTTACCGGGAACGCCTTGTCGGGCTTACAATGCAGCCCGGAGGGCATGGAATCACGATATCAGATGATTGTCATATCCCTGTAGATTTACTGCGCAGCAGAGGAACAATGCTTTCGGTTGCGGCTGATGACTTTAAGGCGTATCTGCAGCAGGAACTGATTGACACTGCCGGGGCAGCAGAGCTTATGGGCTGCACCAGGCAAAATATACAGGACCTGGTCAGTCGCGGAAGGATCAAGCCTGTGATGACGCTCAGAAACAATTTTCTGTTTCTGAGGAGTGAATTATGAGTGAAACGAAGCTCGGGTGCCTGGTTTCGTGGTTGCTTGGCGGTTGGGGACCCGGTTTCGTGGATGCATCACGAACAAAACAAGCTATCTTGCTCCGCTTCCTGGGGACGATATTATTTTGGAAATGACGTTCTGTACCGGAAACCTTTCCTGATTCAATGTTATATTACAACTCTATGAAGTTCTAATAGTTTTCTCAGGACTCGGCAGCCGATTTCCTTTCTAGATAAAACGTCTGACGTATGCTAAGATAAACACATACATCTTATGTTTTCAACACTATCTGTGACCGTCAGGATAAGTTTGCTTGCGGTTTCATAATGAGAAACGTAT
>CADCII010000092.1:0-760 GCA_902801515.1 uncultured Lachnospiraceae bacterium | reverse complement strand
GGAAGAAGATCCTCTTGGCCTGGGAAGGTATGATGATAAGTACCAGCTTGCTTTGGAATTGTTCGATGTACGTCTGATGATTGAGCCGGAGATCGCCGCTTATGCGGCTATGAATGCCACTGAGGGAGATATCGCGGAACTTCGAAGGCTCTGCAATGAAGTAGAGGAGATATATCGCAGCGGAGAGAATCATGTTCGCAGGGATATTGAACTCCATACAGCAATCGCCCGGTGCAGTAAGAACAGGGTTGTCGAGATCCTTGTGCCGCTGATTGATTCTGCGGTGCACACATTTGCCAATGTGACACACAGAGAGCTGATGGAAGAGACCATTGAGACTCACAGAGCGGTTGTGGACGCTATTGAAAGACACGATCAGGTGGGAGCCAGATGCGCGATGGTCATGCACTTGACCTATAATCGTCAGATGATTGTGAGGATGTTGGAGCAGGATTTAGCAGAACAATAAGAGAAATCTCGTGATAATAGACAAAAAAGAGGACCTGAACGGTGTTCGGGTGCTCTTTTTTTTGGCAAAAACGCTGAAATCAAATTAAATACATCAGATGTATTGCAATATTTGTGGGCGGAGATATAATAAAATCAGTTAATACATCAGACGTCAGATGTGACAAGAGGAAATGCGGCCCGGCAGAAAGAGAAAAGACAGAAGAGATAGGCTTAGCAAGGTAAACAGCAGATCATAACGATACAGAGGAGGAAATAAAATGAGTGAAGGTGTAGTTCTTGATCCCTCAAG
>CADCII010000091.1 GCA_902801515.1 uncultured Lachnospiraceae bacterium | reverse complement strand
ATGGCAAAAGAACTGGTAGTTTACTTCTCTGTCTATGGCACGGCCAAGATCGTAGCCGAAGAGATCGCAAAACAGACAGGCGCGGATATCACAGAGATCGAGCCTGTCGTACCCTATGACAGCAACCGGGATCACTACAACGCGCTGGCAAGACTCGCAAAGAAAGAACATGACGAGGATCAGCGGCCTGCGATCAAAAACGAGATCGACATCGAAGGCTATGACAGGATCTATATCGGTTACCCCATGTGGTGGTACACCTTCCCGATGATCATCTACACCTTTTTCGATAAGTATGATTTTTCCGGGAAGACCATCATCCCCTTCAACACCCACATGGGCTCTGGGGACGGCGGCACTTATGATACGATCCGTAAGCTTGAGCCGAAGGCAAAAGTGCTGACAGGCACTTATGATACGATCCGTAAGCTTGAGCCGAAGGCAAAAGTGCTGACAGGCCTTCCGGTAGAGATGCGGGACGCGGAAAACGGCCCGGCAAAGGCTGTTGAAAAGTGGCTGAATAGCCTGAAATAATAATCATCCAAACGTCCGCCATGGAGATGCCAAGATCTTCGGCGGACTTTGGGCATTTTACGAAACTGGAGGAAAATATGAATTCGTTCACATACAGCTATCCTGTAAAAGTCTATTTCGGCGAAAAGGCGGCGGCGAAAAACCTGGCAGCTGAACTTGCCGAGGTTGGGCCGAACGTCATGCTCGCTTATGGCGGCGGTTCCATCAAAAAGAACGGCATCTATGAAGAACTGACGGGCATCCTGAAGGACGCCGGAAAGACCGTGACAGAGTTCGCGGGAATCATGTCTAACCCGATCTACGCAAAGGTGCAGGAAGGCGCTGCCCTGGCAAAGGAAAAGAATATCGACTTCATCCTGGCCGTGGGAGGCGGCTCCGTTATCGACTGCTGCAAGATCGTCTCCGCTCAGGCAAAGCTGGACAAAGATATCTGGGAACTGGAGTATACCGATCACAAACAGCCGACAGAGTTCATCCCTATGGGCGCTGTGGTCACCGCCTTCGGAACGGGCGCGGAGATGAATAACGGCGCAGTCATCACCAACGAGGAGAAAATGCTGAAATCAGCTCTCTGGGGCGCATTTTACAGCTTTGCGATCCTGGATCCCGCCTACACCATGACTATGCCGATGAAGCAGGTCATCTCCGGAGCCTTTGATTCCCTCTCCCACAGCATGGAGACTTACATGGGTTCTCCCAGGGAAGTGAACCTCTCTGACGAGATCAATGAAGCCACCCAGAGAAACATCATCCGGAATATTCGCGCCACACTGAAGGATCCGCAGGACATCCAGGCCAGAAGTGAGCTGATCTGGGCAGCAGCCGTGGCGGAGAACGGGATCTTAAAGATCGGGAAAGCAACGGACTTCCAGTGCCACATGCTGGAGCATCAGCTTGGGGCATACACAGACTGCAATCACGGACAGGGACTGGCCGTCTTGCATCCGGTGCTCTATAAACACATGATGCCGGAGGCAAATCACCAGTTCGCAAGGATGGCCACAGAGGTCTGGGGGCTCGATCCCGCAGGAAGACTGAGGCAGAGCTCGCGGAAGCTTTCGTGGATGTTCTCGCGGATTTTATCAGGGAGATCGGTCTGCCGACGACCTTCGCAGAGATGAACATCCCTGATGATACAGACTATAAGGCGATCGCGGATTCCACGGTCCTTACCGGCGGATGCGCGAAGAAGTTCACACGGAAAGAATTATTGGAGGTGCTTTTGGAATGCAGATAAAGAAGATGACATCCCTGGTTCTGGCGGCTATGATTTCACTGTCTCTTGCGGCTTGCGGCAGCAGTCAGACGACTGCTGCAACATCGGGTCAGACATCACAGCAGGAAGTAAACGCACAGTCCGCTGACAGTTCGGGAGCGAAGAATGCAGAATCTGCTCAGGATGAAGGCAAAGCAGAGGTACAGCAGACAGAAGCTGCTGCGAAAAACGAAAGCTCTGTTGGTAAGAATATCCTGATCCTCTATTTTTCAGCAGATAACACAAGGGATGTAGATGTCATCAGCTCTGCAACCCCGATGGCGGACGGAACATCCTCTGTGGAATGGATCGCAAATATCATCCACGAGAACGTGGGTGGTGATCTGATACCGATCATTCCATCTGAAGATTATCCGCTTGAATATGATGCGCTTGCAGATTACGCAAAGAAGGAGCGTGATGACGGCGGCAGGCCGGCCTTTGAAGACCTTGGGGTCGATCCGGCGAGCTATGACCTTGTTTTCGTAGGTTATCCGATCTGGTGGTATGAAATGCCGATGATCATGGATACTTTCTTTGATACATATGATTTCTCCGGCGTAACGATTATTCCGTTCAACACTCACGCCGGAAGCAGTGATGGCGGCACTTACAGTGATATCAGAGAACTTGAATCGAATGCAACAGTTCTGGATGGACTTGCAGTTCGCGGTGAGGACGTCGGAAAAGACAGCACAAAAGAAGCAGTGCTTTCATGGCTGCAGGGACTGGACCTGGAATAACGTACTCCGTGCCTGGTGAGATCACGGTCGGCAAAGAAATGCAGAGAGGGTTTATCAATGACAATATCCTGCATTCGCCGGAGCACGGAGATATCCACTATTCCAGTTACATACCGGAAGCCTAC
>CADCII010000090.1 GCA_902801515.1 uncultured Lachnospiraceae bacterium | reverse complement strand
TCCATGGAAATAGAAATCCACGTCTCTGGGATTTACTCCCGCATCTTCCATTGCCTGAAGGGCGGCATACCCGAACATCTCGCCTTCTGTAAGGCCGTCTGTCTCCGGGTTGTCGACTGTGTACATGAAAGGCGTGCATCCCACACCGATGATGGAGACGCTTCTCATATACTTGCCCAGCTTTGTAATGCTCATAGAATCTGTTCCTCCTTAAATAATAAGCTCTGCTCAGCGGGTAACTATGGTGTAAAATGTGTTATGATTACAGCGCCAAAAGCGCACACCAATCTGAAATCAACTGTAAATTTAACATATACCGAAAGCGAGACATCTGATGACGCACCTTACACTGCACTATCCTTCCAGGATACTCGGCACAAATACTACGATTCATATCCTCATCCCGTCCATAACCGGCCTGGAGCAGGTTCCCGGTG
Organism: uncultured Lachnospiraceae bacterium; assembly: GCA_902801515.1. GTDB lineage: Bacteria > Bacillota > Clostridia > Lachnospirales > Lachnospiraceae > Porcincola. The sequence goes on along the minus strand of CADCII010000090.1, from coordinate 2,152 downwards.
AATCTCCTTTTCCGAGTGTCAACGGGACGCTCCTGCTGCTGCACGGAATGCAGAATGATCCGGAAGAGATCCTTCTGAACACCTCCGTAGCCAGATATTCGGATGCCTGCAGACTTGCGGTGATCCTTCCCGAAGGCGGGAATTCCTTCTGGCTGGACCCGGTACCTGATGCAGGATATGAGACGTTCCTGACCCTGGAGCTGCTGCCGGCTCTGCGCGCCCTTCTGCCTCTGTCTGAGGATAGAGAGAATACTTTTATCGGCGGCTATTCCATGGGAGGGTACGGAAGCCTGCGTATCGCACTTCGTCATCCGGAGCTGTTCTCCCGGTGCTTCGTTCTGTCCGGTGCGCTGGATATCCGTTTTTCTGCAGCATTCGTCAAGTCCGCAGTGCCTGCGCTCGTGCCGCATCTGCTCCGGCATCCCCGCACGCTTCCCGGATCCGAATATGATCTGAAGACCGTGTTTGAATCATTTCCGAAAGAAAATGAGAAACCGGATCTGTACTTCGCATGCGGAGAGGACGACTACTTCTGCCGCATCTCAAAAGAGTACGCCAGGCTTGCCGAATCCCTTGGTTTCTCCGCCCCCTGCCATATCACAGAGGGCGGCCATGAATGGAATTACTGGGACCGTGCTCTGAAATGCGCCATGGAGTGGCTCATTTCCTGAGTTTAATGTCTCTTCTTCTTGAACTTTCCGACCTTGGTCAGGCGGTCCGGAAGTTTCGGAACCTTGCCGGTCGTGATGTGGATGCACTCTTCTTCGCATGCTTCCACACACTTGCCGCAGCGGTCGCACTCAAACTCGTCGATCATATGGATGAACTTCGGCTTTCCTTCGATGCAGTCCTTCGGACATACATCCATACAGTCACCGCAGCCTGTGCAGACTGTCGGATCGATGTAGATCATGACGAAGGCCTGGCAGACACCTGCCGGACAGTTCTTCTTCTTGATGTGTGCCTCGTACTCGGACGCGAACTTCGCCATGGCGCTGAGCGCGATCCGCGCACTCTGCTGTCCCATGGAGCAGGGCGTTGAGTAGCACATTGCCTCACCGATCTCTTTGGTCAGATCCAGGAATTCCATCTTACCTCTTCCCTGGGTCGTCTCTGTCTGCATGTACTCAAGCTGGATCAGTCCCTCGCGGCAGAACACGCACTTGCCGCAGCTCTGGGCTCTGTCCGCAAGCAGTTTCTTAGCCGCATCGTCTACGATACAGTTCTTCTCTGTCAGCACGCGGATCACACCGTTCGCAGGATTGAGTTCCCCTACAGAAGTTTCACACTCCTGCGGCGTATAGTATTCATATCCTGCCTGTACTGCCTTCGCACCTGACAGATCCGCGATCTCAGATACCTTAGCGTCCGCAGAGACCTTCTTCAGTTCCTCTCCGTTTACGGACACATAGATTCCCGGTTCATAACTGTCATTAAACGCATCCGCCAGATCTGCGCAGGTCGCCAGATGGACCAGCAGATTGGCCTGGTTTTTGCGGATGTTGATAAACTCGCTGACAACTTCCACTCCGCATGCGGCAGCCTTTTCCTGCAGGGACTGCGCCAGTTCAGCCTCCTTCTCCGGAACTGTGAGTACAGCTTTGGCAGCTCCTGCTGCAAGGGCTGCGATCGCACAGCCTTCCAGGACTTTCTCCGGATCCTTCTTCAGAAGCTCCAGATATATGATCGGTCAGTTTCTCACGGTATACACCGGACTCGTAGAGATCCAGGGCCGCGATCTTTTCCAGAACGGCGTCTCTTCCGAGAGCCTTTGCGTTTGCATATGCACTCATCTTCACGCCTCCTTTGATTCCGCGTAATCACCCCAGGTGTGCGGACGGTGGATCTGCAGTCTCAGGTCACACTGCAGACAGCGGCCTGCTTCCTTGCAGATATCTTCATCACAGATGCCATGGTCGAAGAGGCGGAAATTATCCTTTCTCTCTTCCGCAGGATCGATCTTCGGCTGGCAGGCCTTCTCATTTGCGAAGCCCTCGATCACACCGATGTAAGGATCGCCCGGCTTGTCATCCGTCAGTACCTCACTGATGTCTCCGTCGCCTCCCAGATACTTGTCGATCTGGCTGGCTGCCTCTCTTCCGGACTGGACTGCCATGACAACGGACTTGGTTCCGTATACGCAGTCGCCTGC
>CADCII010000089.1 GCA_902801515.1 uncultured Lachnospiraceae bacterium | reverse complement strand
AGCGCGAGTATATACTATCAAGAAAAAGTAACAAAAAAGATTCAGATTGTTGGATTACAGAGAAAAGAAGGAACAGAGGATACCTGGGAAGGCTCTTTTGATGTAGGAGAACAGACAGCTTCTGGAGTATGGGAGATTTTCCAGCTATATGCACGTGACGTAAATGGTAATGAGGGATTGCTGCATAACAGTGCAGTGCTCTCAAATGAACCAAATGCTGATCTGTCACACTATAACATTACTGTGACTGAGATGTTCAAGATTACCTTCGACTCCCGTGGCGGAAGTGAGGTCGAAACCCAGTATGTACTCCCTGGTGATAAGGCGGTTAAACCGGAAAAACCGACAAAGGATGAGTATGAATTTGGCGGATGGTATGCAGATGAAGAATTGAAGGTGCCGTTCGACTTTGAAACACCGATCAATGAGAACACGACAATATACGCAAAATGGGATGAACTGCCTGATATCACGGTAACGATCGGCGTCTACGATCAGACAAATGAAGTGTGCGGGCAGGGCGGTACCTACACTTTCAATGATGAGGACGGGATTCACACCGCGGATAAGCACATCGTTAAAAAGGGCAGTGAAGTAACGATTGCCGCAGCCCCGGCTGATGGTTACAAATTCGTTGAATGGGTTGAAGGCGAGGTTATAGAAGGAACTGAAGAGCTTCAGATCAGGCCTACAGGTGAACTCGGGGATCCCGAATCAACTGACACTTTTTATGCAGAGCAGGATGTTGTTCTGTGTGCGGTTTTTGCAGATGAGAATATCCTGAGCGGTTGGTGCGGAGACAATGTCCGTTATGAGCTGAACAAGAATACAGGATTGCTTACGATCAGCGGAACCGGCCCGATGACAGAGTATGCGGGAACCGACCTGATCAGCCCATTCTCCGACAACCAGGAAATAAAGAAGATTATTGTCGAGGATGGTGTGACAACTATCAGCAAGAGAGCTTTCGAGAGCTGTATGAAAGTAACTGAGGTTACGCTGCCGGACAGTGTAACGGAAATCGGGGAACAGGCATTTTCCAATTGTATTGAACTGCAGAGAATTACACTGCCGCGGAATATAACATCGATTAAAGAAGAAACATTCGTATATTGTATTGCCCTGCAGGAGGTCTCTATCCCTGAAAATGTGACCGTTATTGGTATCGAAGCCTTTTCTCATTGTGTCAAACTGTCTGAACTGGTGATTCCAGCAAATGTTACTTCCATTGACGGATATGCTTTTGCAGGCTGTATGGATCTGACATCTGTCGTTGTTGATCCCGGAAACCCGGTATATGACAGCAGGAATAACTGTAATGCAATCATAGATACAGCCTCGGATACTCTGCTCTTTGGCTGTTCCGGAACTGTGATACCGGATACCGTAAAGGCGATTGGAGAAGGCGCTTTTATAGGACCATTATTTTACTATATGTTCTATGAAGATGAGTATGGAGAACTACCGAACAATCTGAAACTGACACAGATAGAGATACCAGGCAGCGTCACAGAGATCGGAGACTGGGCGTTTGCATATAATATAGGACTGGTAAATGTCTCCCTTCCTGAAGGGCTTCAGAGAATTGGCGAAGGTGCTTTTGAGGAGTGTATTGCATTACAGAGCATCGTGATTCCGGACAGCGTAACAGAGATGGGAAGTAATGCATTCAACTGGTGCACGGCTTTGCAGTCCGTATCCCTGCCGACCGGGATTTCAGAGATCAAAAATGGCACATTCTATGGCTGCAGTGCTCTTGAGGAAATTCAGATTCCGGGCGGAGTTAAGAGAATCGGAGACCAGGCATTCAACGGATGCAGCAGTCTGTCATCTGTCACGATACCGGATGGGTTTGAGACATTCGGTGAATATGTATTTGACGGCTGTACCTCACTAATGGAGATCGACCTTCCGGCATCGCTGACTGAGCTGAAGCGCATTTCACTGGACGGTTCCGGGATTCTGACCAAGAGCGGAGCGATCCATTATGCTGGTTCCAGACAGCAGTGGAAAAAGATTACCAATGGTTCTGAAACCATGATTCCCCAGACCTATGGCGCGTATGATATCACATTTGAACCGAACGGCGGCAGCGCGGTCGATCCGCAGATCGTCAGCGCGGGCGGAACGGTTCAAAAGCCGGAAGATCCGGCAAAAGATGAGGATGTATTTGGCGGATGGTTTACAGATGAAGCTTTGACCGAGCCGTTTGACTTTGATGAAGTCATCCATGCGGACGTAACCCTGTATGCAAAATGGCTCAGTCCGGATACGGATTTCGATCTGGGCAACTGTTCGGTGACATTTGATGAGAGTTACCGTGTTCTGGATCAGATTGAATCTACTCCTTATATCGTTAAGAGCGGAGATGAAACACTGACCAGTAACTACTACAAGGCAAGTTACTCAGAGTGCATGTTCTATGAGGAGCGAAATGAATGGGACAAGATCGATGATAACGCTTGGATCGATCATTTTCCGACGGATGCAGGAGTATACTTCTGCAAGGTAGAAGGTGTGGATCCGTATACTGGTAAATACGAATATATTGACCTGATCAGGATCCTGCCGGGTGTCACCTTCGATACACGCGGAGGAAGTGAAGTCGCAACCCAGCATATGTATCCGGGAGAGACTGCAGCAGTGCCGGAGAAACCGACAAAAGAAGGCAGCAGTTTTGAGGGATGGTATACGGATGAGACTCTGACAGATGCTTTTGACTTCAGCACACTGATCAGCGAGAATATCACGCTGTATGCGAAATGGTATTGTGATCTTTCCATTTGTTCATATGACAAGACCAATCAGGCAGACCGCGCCGGTGGTCAGTTCCTGATAGAAGAAGCCTGGTGGATGGATAAAGAAGAATACGGAGGGTGCAATTGTACGCTTCTGGAAGGGAACATCACACTGAAGGCATTCCCTGATCCACGTTATGCATTCAAGGGTTGGTATAAGGGAGAATACATCGGCGGCGATGCGCAGATATCCCGTCCGTTGGATATGGATGATCCGGAGAACCTGCTGTCGAAAGACCTGAAGTATACATTTAACCTGGATAAGGGGATGATAATTTGCCCGGTATTCGAAATCTGCACAGACCATGATTTCGGTCCGGATCAGACCGTTAAGGCCACGACAACAGCAGAAGGGCGAGTCTATCATGTATGCAAGAACTGCGGTACGGAAGTAACCATCAAGGTGCTCCCGAAATTAAAATCTGCAGCTCCGGCAGAGAAGATCACCGTCTCCAAGAAACCTTCCATCCAAAAGCCCGCCGCGACAAAGAGTAAAATCACTGTTAAGTGGAAGCACTTCAAGCATACGTCCAAGAAGACGAAAAAGATCTGGAAGAAGATCAAGAAAGTCCAGGTCCAGTGTGCTACGGACAAGACGTTCAAGAATATAGTCAAGGATGTTAAGATCGGAAGAGGCAAGACAAAGTATGCAATCAAGGGTTTGGCAAGGAAGACAACATACTATGTCCGAGTCAGATACTATGATGGAGTAGGATATTCGGCATGGAGTAAGGT
>CADCII010000088.1 GCA_902801515.1 uncultured Lachnospiraceae bacterium | reverse complement strand
GCATTCCAGGGAAAAAGCCCGAAAGACATCGATTACGACCGCAAGGCCCTCCGCCTGATCTGCACCTTCCAGAAGATGAAGAATTTTAATATCCATATTTCTGTTAAATCCCTATCTGTTCTCTATAGTACTATTTTAGGCTTTCCCCAAACCTGCGAAGCTCCTCCAGCTTTTCCTCCGGTACGCCGGGATCATAGCCCTGAGTAGTGAAAATCCCCATGTCTTCCAGCTTCAGGTAATCCAGAAAATCTCCCCGATAAGAGAACAATGCTCCATCATACATATCCTGATCGCCAGAACTTAAGAACATGGCCACTTTCTTTAGTTTTTCCGGCTTTTTCGGGTATGCGGCTGCATAGAAGCGGTCAATGGTACATTTCAGCTGCCCTGTAAAACCATGGTAATAGATTGGAGACGCGATCACAATCATCTCAGCCTCCTGAAGTTCATGGTAAACATACTGCATATCGTCCTTCTGTACGCACTGCCCATTCCCTTTGGTGTGGCAGTATTCACAGGCAAGACATCCATGAATATTCATCCTGCAGACATCATATACACCATACTCGTGCCCTGCTGTCTCCAAACCCTCACAGAAAGCCTGAATCATCTGTTTTGTATTTCCCTTCGGTCTGGGACTTCCGTTGAAAATCACTATTTTCATAATCAAAGCACCTCGTTGTGTCAGCGTTCCCGCACGTTCGGGTTCGACTCATCTTACTCGTTCAACACCCATCTGTCATTTTATGACAGGACGGACCGAAAACCCGCCGTTCCGAAAACCATTGTTGCCAATTCCTATGAAGGTCGGTATGAAGTAGAGGCACAGTGCGCGGTCCGCAAATGGTTTGTTGCGCGTTGATGACCAGTAGTAGCCGGATGACTCTGCTCCTTCTATCGAACAGCCGCGGTAATATCCGGCCGCCGGAAGAAAAATACTCTTATCTGTATAGCCCTCTTTTTTGCTTGTGACTCTATATCCCGGTGTTTCATCAACGCTTGTCCACTCCCATGTGCAGTTGCATCTGTCACACAGTTCTTCCCACTCAGTCCCGGTCGGCATGCGCCATGCTCCGCCCCAATTCACATGAGCGGCATCGTCTGCCGCCTGAAGAGCGATTCCATTATCCGTATAGCTGTATTTTGACAAGTCATCTGCAGAAGTGCCATGTTTATAGGTGCTCCATGTATAATCAGCTTTATTGCCGGTCTCTCCCCATGCGTAATGACCGCCACGGTCGCTTACTCTGGTCGCACCCAGATTCATTGCTGCCCACTTTACAGAAAGCCCCAAGTCGACATACTCATGTCCATTAATGACGTCAGCAGTGGTTTTCTCTTCCCCTTGATTGCTGCTCTCTGCGCCCTTCCTGGCATCTTTCTCCTGGAGTTCTTCGAGCTGCGTGAGTCTCTGATCGGCAGACTCCCTGACCGATCTGTCATCGTCATTTTCCGCAATACGGCGCACCAGCTCGATGTCATCCAGTTCCCTGACCATCCTCCTCCTCACGATCGGAGAACTGTCAGACTGGGCAAAAGATGCCATAAGCCGTTTGTCTCCCATCTTTATAAGCGCCAGCCGGCGTGCTTCAGGGTTTCTCGCTTCATATGCGATGCGAAGAAGCAAGTCTCTGTTCTCGATAGAGTGCACGTCTGCCACCGCTTCTACCGGGTTAAGGCTGCGCCATCCAAGTCCTGATCTCATATTTACCTCCTGCCATGGCTGTCATTCTACTAGGGATATACAGGTTTGTAATTCTCCTTATCTACCACTACATACAGGTCCTCCCCCATCTTGCTCTCGAAATATTCTCTGAGCCTTATGTTGGAGTCCCATTTTTCCTGGTTGTAATCTCCATATCGATTCTTCACGTCCATCATGCGGTCAATCTGATCCATAACACCTTCAGCTCCGGCGATAGAATCGCACAGTTGGATCAAACAGTCATAATCATCCGGTTCAAGGGCATTTAATCTGTCAACTATCAGTTTTGTCTCATCTTCTGTTGTATCAAAATTGCCAACGTACTTCGATATGTCTTTATCGCTAAAGGAATGTGTCAGACAGATCCTGGCTGCATCATCATACCCAAGAGACATCATGTAGGAATATCCGTCGGACACATGCCCCAGGTGTCTTTTCCCAAACTTCCTGCCAATATCATGAAGCAGTCCCAGAACATAAGCTTTTTCAGAATTCATACCTGCTCTTGCAGCAATTGCTTCAGCACAATGCGCTGCCGTTCTGCTATGATTTCCCCATGGCCCGGGATTGCAGCTCTCCGCTTCTTTCAATAGTTTTTCAGCTTCTTCTCTGGCAGGATACTTTTCTTTTCTATTGTTCATTTGCGTCATCCTCAAACTTCAGTTGGCCGCCCTGAGTTCATAATCGGGAGAATAAAATCTACGGTCGGTCTGCAGCGTGGCCGCCATTCCGCCCCTTCTTAATATACGAGATCTTAAAGCGATGGTTATTTGCGTACTTTTCAGCCAGACTATTTCTTTTACAATGTATTGTGAAATCGTCAACCACCTTTTTCCCAGCCGTCTTAAATAACCTTTCCCCGGCTTGATCTCCTTTGTCGGCATTCCCGGCAATACTTTGGCCAGTGCCGGGCGTTAGACGGGAAGGTGAAAGTCTTCCCGCATTTTCGGCACTTTCTTGTGATGGTCTCCGCCGGCCGGTACTTCGCCCTGCACTCCTGGCAGCAGTCCGGCCAGCTCTGGACATTTTCCGGAAGAGTGAAGGTCTTCCCGCATATCTTACATGTTCTTGTTATC
>CADCII010000087.1 GCA_902801515.1 uncultured Lachnospiraceae bacterium | reverse complement strand
AGGGTATCACTGCGATCCAGATGGACATCAAGATCCACGGTCTCACAAGAGCGATCGTGGAAGGCGCCATCGCAAGATGCAAAGAGGCACGCGAGTTCATCATGAACGGCGTCATGAAAGAAGCTATCGCCGAGCCTCGTGAGACAGTTAATGAGTACGCTCCCAAGATCGACTATATGCAGATCGATCCTGAGAAGATCGGTGAAGTTGTCGGCCAGCGCGGAAAGACCATCAATGAGATCATCAAGCGCACCGGCGTACAGATCGATATCGAGGATGACGGCAGCGTTTCCATCTGCGGCAATGACGCCAAGGGCATGGAACTTGCCAAGAAGTATATCAATACTATCGTTTCTGAATTCGAGGAAGGCCAGGTCCTTGACGGCACAGTCGTCAGCATCAAGGAATTCGGCGCGTTCGTCGAGTTTGCTCCCGGAAAGGAAGGCATGGTTCACATCTCCAAGATCGCGAACCGCCGCATCGAGCATGTCGAAGATGTGCTGACTCTGGGCGATAAGGTCACCGTAGTCTGCCTCGGCAAGGACAGAATGGGAAGACTGAGCTTCTCCATGAAGGACGTAAACAAGCAGAAAAAGAATAAGTAATAGGACTCATTAAAACCCGGCAGGCCAGGGCATTTGTAAAAAATGCGCTGGCTTTGCCGGGTTCATTATGCAGTTATACGAATCAGTTATTTGAAGCAGGAGAATAGAATATGTCAACAACAGCGCAGGAAATCGCACGCAGACGGACATTTGCGATCATTTCCCATCCCGATGCGGGTAAAACAACGCTGACGGAGAAGTTCCTTCTGTACGGAGGAGCGATCAATCTCGCGGGAAGTGTCAAGGGAAAGGCGACAGCCAGACACGCGGTGTCGGACTGGATGGAGATCGAGAAGCAGAGAGGAATCTCTGTGACCAGTTCGGTGCTGCAGTTCGAATATGACGGATGCTGCATCAACATTCTGGATACACCGGGTCACCAGGACTTCTCCGAGGATACATACCGCACGCTTATGGCAGCGGATTCAGCGGTGATGGTCATTGACGGAGCAAAAGGCGTTGAGCCCCAGACCAAGAAACTTTTCAAGGTCTGTACCATGCGTCATATCCCGATCTTTACATTTATCAATAAGATGGACCGCGACGCCCTGGATACATTTGATCTTCTTGACGATATCGAGAAGAATCTGGGCATAGACACTTGTCCAATGAACTGGCCGATCGGTTCCGGTAAAGCTTTCAAGGGCGTTTTCGACAGGGAAAAGGAAGAAGTGATCACCTATGCGGATACCCAGAAGGGTACCAGAGAGGGGACACAGACAAGGATCCCCATGTCAGATGAGGACAGGATCCTCGACGAACTGGGTGAGGACGCAGCGGAGCAGCTGCGCGAGGAAGTGGAACTTCTTGACGGGGCAAGCGCAGGCTTTGATCTTGAAGAAGTCAGGGCGGGAAAACTGACGCCGGTATTTTTTGGCTCCGCTCTCAACAATTTCGGTGTTGAGATCTTCCTCAGGCATTTCCTTGAGATGGCTCCGGCTCCTTCAGCGAGAATGACGGACCAGGGACCGGTGGATCCGGTAGAGGACGCCTTCTCGGCTTTTGTATTCAAGATCCAGGCCAATATGAATAAAGCCCATAGAGACAGGATCGCATTCATCCGCATATGCTCCGGAAGATACGATATCGGCATGGATGTCAAACATGTGCAGAGTGGAAGAGTACAGAGGCTTTCCCAGCCCCAGCAGCTCATGGCAGACGACAGAAAGATCCTGAGCGAGGCCTATGCAGGAGATATCATCGGTATCTTTGATCCCGGCCTGTATTCCATCGGCGATACATTCTGCATGCCCAAAGCGGGATTCAGATATGAGGGCATCCCCACATTCGCGCCTGAGCACTTCGCGAGGGTGCGCCAGGTGGATACCATGAAGAGAGACCAGTTCGTCAAGGGGATCAAGCAGATCGCCCAGGAAGGCGCGATCCAGATTTTCAGAGAGCTTCATACTGGCATGGAGGAGATCATCTGCGGAGTTGTGGGTATGCTGCAGTTTGATGTTCTGCAGTTCAGGCTTAAGAGCGAATACAATGTAGATATCATCCTTGAGCAGCTGCCGTATGAGCATATACGCTGGGTCACTAAGTGCGACACGGATATCATGCGGATCACCGGCACGACGGACATGAAGAGAGTAGAAGACCTCAAGGGAAATCCTTTGCTTCTCTTTATCAATCCCTGGTCGGTTCAGATGGTCCTGGACAGAAACGAGGGACTGGAGCTGTCAGAATTTTCCCGGGGCTGACTATAGGCAAAGATTGCATAATCTGATAAAATATTATGATGTATATGCAAAATATACAGGTAAGGTTTAGATATTAAACGGGAGGCTCTTATGGCACAGGAAAAGAATACGGGTGAGAGATATAATGACGCATTGGATATCGGCACCGTAAAGATCGCTGACGACGTGGTCGCTCTTATAGCTGCATTTGCGGCTATGGAAGTAGAGGGCGTCTCCGGAATGGCCGGAGGTCTGGATATGGATACGGTTAGTAAAGGCGGTATGAAGAGACTCGGCAAGACCGTCAGGGTGGAAGTAAGCAAGGAAGGCGTGCAGGCAGATCTGGCTGTAGATCTTGTCTACGGATACAGCATTCCCGAGACATGCAGCAAGGTACAGGACAGAGTAAAGACCTCCATCGAGAATATGACCGGCCTCGAGGTCAAGGACGTCAATATTCGTGTGTCCGGTATCAAGATGAACGACTAATGATTGAAAGACGGGTTATATGAACAGGAAGAGTTTGAGAGAGCAGATCTTTAAGCTGCTTTTCAGAACAGAATTTAATGATCCTGC
>CADCII010000086.1 GCA_902801515.1 uncultured Lachnospiraceae bacterium | reverse complement strand
TGCGGATTACCTCCTGTGTGGCGACGGAGATACGTAACGGTAACCGGAACTAAGCAGGAGGCGTATCCGCAGGTGCGTGAGTCCGGCCGCCTAAAGCGGTCCTGCGGTGCAAGCCGCAGATTGGAAGCACGTGAATTCATTCATGTGAGCTTCACAGCATATAAACGATTTTACAAAGAGCAGCGGCTCCGAATCAGACATTACCGGATCCTTACATAGCGCACTGAGTTTACGATCATAGTGACCGTGGACCGGTGCGCTTTCTTTGCCGTAGGGCAGAAAGCTATCTTATCCGGATGGGAAAGGATGGATTGGATGGATCGTATACAGAGAGATTACAGATACGGTTTTAATACTTCAATCAGATGATGTACCATCGTTCCAGGAGTGGATCTGCTGGGCATCTTTCCGGCATTAATCTCTTCCAACTTCTTTGCGTTCCGGATCGCATCATCCATGTAAGGCCGGAGAATATCAAACATATCCGTCCGGTTCTTATAATAGGTTCCAAAGTTTTTTGACTTCAGGCATTCGGTAAGCTTCGGCCAGTACTCATCCCGATGGAGATCTGCCTGCAGGAACATGAAATGTAGCAGAAACCACAGCTCGATGCACTGGTTGGACCATATGGGGTGATACCTGGTTTCGTTTGTGCTTTCTGCGGCACAAAGCTCTGCGGTACGGTCAAAGTTCTCAGGCGGGAAATCGTCCTTATCAAAGACCAGCCAGACATGCTTATAAACGTTGCTGCTCCGGGCCACGTCGTTCACCGCCCGAATAAAGAGGTTTACCGTGTTGTCACCTTTGCCCGAGATATCCAGATGGATGCGATCCCGGTATTTGGCATCAATCGTCTCTTTGATTTTCTCAAAATACTTCGGTTCGGTTTTTGTCCCTTCGGAAACGATCAGATGATATTCCGGAGAAATCATCTGCCGGGAATCACGACGGGGCTTCATCCAGGACTTTCCCATGTCGGATTTTTTGGGAGGCTTACGGCTCATCGTCACACCTCCCAGCTCAGCATATTCCTGAGGTACGGGTCAGCCCCGTACCGACCTTCCAGATACTGCTTATCATAAGCAGCCGTATTGTTGATGGGATCGTTATTCTCCTTGCGAAGCTCAGAGAGAGAATAGACCTCACTGCTGTTTTCCGAATCCAAAGCGGCGAACCAGATCTCATCCCTGCGGAAGATGCTGTTCTTCATTGTGGACATGTCATGCGAAGTGAAGAGCAGCTGGGCTGCGTTCTTGTTGATCTCCGGGTTTGTAAAAAGCCGGATGACATAGCGGAGAAGCTTCGGATGGAGCCCCACATCCAGCTCATCAACGATTACCAGACGTCCTTCCTTCAAGGCCATCAGGATAACAGGGAGCGCGGCAAACAGCTTGCGGGTTCCGTCGGACTCGCTGGAAAACGGGAGCTCATAGAGCGTATCATGCAGTGTCCTCTGCAGGTAGAATTCATTGCTCTGCTGATCAAAACGGTATCCGGTGATGCCGATCCCCATGTCGTTCATCATGGTAAGAAACTGCTTCTTTGAAATGTCGTCATCGGAGAGAAGGATCTGCTGCTCAGCTAATGGATTGGCATAATTTCTGATGATACACTCTTCAAACCAGCGAATGACTTCTGCGATCACGGGGATGGAATAGTTGATTGCAAGGAAGGAGAGTAGAGGCATCTTGGTATTTACTTCGGTGTTGATGTTCTTGCTTCCGAGAATAGTTCCAAGGGAGATTTCTTCATGATTCCTTTCAAAGATCTTCGCTGCCCGGCTGGCCCCGAGCTTGCGGCGATAGAGTGTTTCCTCCTCAATTACGCCGCCCCGAAGCACGATATAGTAGCGGTATTCATATTCATTGATGCGGAAAAACAGCTGGAAACGGGAAGGCTCTTCCCGGGAATCCTCATCAAACAGATACGGGACACAGGATACCTTCTGCTGCATGATGAAACGGGCATGATTCTTGCCTAGCTCGTAGACAGGCGCAGTAACAAGTGAGATCACGCATCCCAGGGCGGCAAGAAGGTTGGACTTGCCGCCGCCGTTCGGACCGTAGATCACACCAACCGGCAGGATATCATTTCCCTTTTCAGTCTTTATAAGGCTGTTCTTGAATTCCGAGAGAGCCGCAGCCTGGAAATCGAATGTGGTTTCATCGCGGTAGGAGCGGAAGTTGCTGAACGAAAACTGGCATAACATGAGAGCCACCTCCTCCTTTTACTGGTTTCATTCAATACCCATGATAGCATGAAACAATCGCAGAATCAATGTTTAACCGATAAATATAAAAAATAATTACGGAAATAGGCTTTAAAACCGAATATGGGGAAGCTTAATTTGGATCATTGAAACACTGGTTGACACAGTCAACCAAAGAATGCATTATGTGTATGTTAACAAAATCAACTAAGGAAGAATAAAAACAACTAGAGAGAAGAATATTCCCTGCACGCAGGGGTGTTCTTCTCTCTCTTTTTGTATCAGCTTCACGTCTCAGGACTGGTTTCTCAACAGATTCCCACGGACTGCACTGAAAACAGAACGGTATTTCTGCTGTTCAGAAGCCAGACAGGCGATCCAGTAGGTGGCATGGGCTTCCGGGTCGGTGATGGGCAGTGCAACCCTGTCCGGCGGCAGATAGCCGGCTTTCAGCATCTGGTCCGAATTAAAGAAAGGAAGGTTGGAAGCGTCAATCAGTTCCCCCAGAGCGTCCATGTTGTTCTGGATCAGCAGATCTGAGGCATTCAGCTTTTCCAGGGTGACGTCCATCCAGAAGCCCACATGGGCTGTCATCAGGATGCGGAGTCCCTTCAGCTCTTCAAAAGTGACACTGTCCTGTTTGGCCAGAGGATGGTCCTTTGCAATGGAGATATATAACTGTTCATCCAGATATCTCTGGCAGAACATATCCTTATCTTCT
>CADCII010000085.1 GCA_902801515.1 uncultured Lachnospiraceae bacterium | reverse complement strand
CAGCACCTGGTAGATGGAAAATGTTCCGAACTGATCCAGCCACTCATCCGGCGTATCCGGAACACCCTGCGGATCCGCATGCTTCGCCATGATGTAACTGATATCCTCGAACAGCTCCAGCGAAAAAGAATCCAAAGCGGAATTTTCGGGATCATTCTCATCAATACTTTTCTGCAGATCATGAAGATCCTTATAGATATCCCTGCCCTGGATCCATTCGGAGAAGTTCCGGGTGCAGCAGGAAAGTTCCCCTGTCATTGCTCTGCTTTTTTTCATCTCGAATTAAGCTATAGGAGCTAATCTCTCCTTCTGTAACAACCATGCCCAGATGCGGGGATTCCCCTCCCATTCGCAGTGCCAGGATCCATGCGCTGCTGCCACCGCACCATATATGCGTATGACAGCAATAGTGCATGCACTCCTTTGCATCCGAATAATAATCCGGCAGGGAAACGGCTATGCCGATATCTGTCTTTTGCAGGTAAATTGGAAACGCGGTCTGGTTTATAAATCGATAACACTCAACGAATGTATCGTCCTCTTCCAGGATCCTTTTCACACTGCAAGAGATGCCGTGCGGAACATTTACGATACCCCAGAGACTTTCTTTTTTCACCCAGTTCATTGCATACCTGTCTGTTCTGCAGGCAAGCTTCCGGAGTCCGTCTTTTTCATTTGTCTCGATCACAAAAGGATTCATGTCTTCTTACCCCTTCACGGATCCGCTCATCACGCCTCCGATCACCATCTTCTGCATGGCCAGATAAAAGATCAGCAGCGGCAGCACACCCAACACCATCATAGGAAACAGACTTGTCCAGTCCGTTGAAAACTGTCCGATATTCCGGTACACTTCCTGCAGGATAACATCCTTTTCCCTCGACTGCAGAAAATAAAGCGGTCCCATAAAGTCATTCCATATCGTCAATGTATTCAGAATGGCAACCGTGGCGATTGTAGGTTTCAGAAGCGGAAACGTGATCATCCAGAAAGTTTTATAGACTCCCGCGCCATCAATTCTGGCGGCCTCCTCCAATTCCACAGGGATGGTAGATACAAAGCTCTTAAACAGGAACACAGCAAAAGGCAGGTTTACGGCAATATCCACCAGGATGACCGCGGTAAGCCTGTTCATCAAATGCAAGTCCCTGATCAGGCGATACAGGCCAAGGATAGACATCTGGTATGGGAACATGATTCCTGAAAGGATCAGCAGAAACACTCCTTTTGACCACTTTGTTTTTTCCCTGCGGTTCAGAGCATATCCACACATGGATGCTGTGATAATAATTCCGCCTACGGATACACCAGTTATGACCAGGGTATTTAAAAATGCCCTCGGATACTGCATTTTCACAAATGCTTCTTTATAGCTTTGCAGGCTGAAAGAAGTTGGCAGTGCCATTGGATAAAGAGCTGCTTCTGTTCCGGATTTAAATGTCGTCACAATCAGATAATAAACCGGTACCAGTACAAGAATAGCCAGTATTCCCAGAAGGAAATATAAAAGAATGCTACAGACTATTTTTTTCCTTTTCATTTAATCCAGCCTCCTCTCCCATTGCCTGAAAATACCTAGCAGCACCACCGCAAGCAGCATGCTGACCGCCAGGAATACCATACCAAAAGCAGATGCATACCCATAGTTCCCATCTGAAAATTTTGAGAACATCAGGGTCAGAATGGTTTCTGTCTGATGGGCAGGTCCTCCGTTTGTCGTCGCCAGAACAATATCAAATACCTTTAGCCCGGAAATCATGCCAGTGACCAGATTAATCTTGATCGCTGGTGCCAGCCCAGGTATCGTAATATGCCAAAAGCGATCCCATGCATTTGCGCCGTCCATTGCTGCCGCTTCGTAGAGATCATCGCTGATTGACTGCAGGTTCCCAAGATAGATCACCATGGCCCAGCCGAACCATTGCCATACCTCGATCAGAATGATAGACCAAAGTCCTGTTTTCCCATTTCCAAGAAAGTTAACCTTCTCAAGCCCCAAACCAGCGATAATCTGGTTAACAAATCCATAATCACTGGCAGAAAGCAGATATTTCCAAAGATAACCAACGACCAGTGTACTAAGTACAGCAGGCGTAAAATAGATAGCCCTGAAAATATTCCTGCCTTTCAGCTTTGAATTAAGGGCGACAGAAACAGGAAGTGCAATCAGGCTTTGAAGGAGAACATTAATAATGGCATATTGCAGAGTATTCATGATCCCCTTTGACAAAGTACGGTCAGAGAGCAGCTTCTTATAGTTATCCAGTCCGGAGAAGGTAATCTCCTTTGCATAATTGGTCCAGTTATAGAAGCTATACCTGGCAGTAAAAATCAGTGGAAGAATAAAAAAAATGATAAAGATGACCAATGCCGGAACAGTCATAATAAAGTAGGTGGCTGACCTGTCCGTTTTGTTCTTTTTTCTCATTGCGCGACCTCTTTCCTGCCTGAAAAGGGCAAAAAGAGAGACCGGCGCTTCATGCAGTGAGCGTCTGTATAGCGTAATTATCCAAGCAGATAGCCGCATACCTATATTTTACTGTATGAAAGGACGGTGAGATGGGAATGGCGATCTACCATTGTTCTATAAAGATTATCACCCGGTCCTGCGGAAGATCAGCAGTGGCGTCTGCCGCTTATCGGTCAGGCGAAAAGCTGCTGAATGACGAAACCGGGATCGTGCATGACTTTATGTCAAAAGGCGGTGTAATCATGAGCGAGATCCTGCTTCCGGAACACGCGCCGACAATTTACCAGAACCGTGAGACTCTTTGGAACGAAGTGCAGAAAACAGAGAAACGCTGTGACGCACAGCTGGCCAGGGAAGTGGAGGTCGCTTTTCCGGTGGAGATGACGAGATCACAGCAGATTGAATGTGCCCGTGCCTATATTCGGGAAAACTTTGTCTCGAAAGGAATGATTGCGGACTGGGCATTTCATGACAAAGGCGATGGCAATCCGCATGCACATATCATGCTGACGGTGCGGGGGTTCGATGAGAATGAACACTGGCAGCAAAAAACAAAATCCGTTTTTGCGAATGCGAGGGATGAAAACGGCAGGGCAGTGTTTGATCCGGCTCTGCCATTTTATGATCCGGGTGATCGGGAGAACACTTCCAGGTACCGGATTCCGGTCCTGGATGAAAATGGAAATCAGAAAACCCGAATCAGAGAAGGCAAAGGGACAGAATACCTTTGGGAGAAGATCAATATTCCGGCCAACGACTGGAATAACAGAGCCAATGCGGAACGGTGGAGAGCGTCTACGCAGAGGAACCCTGTCCGGGAGGACCGGTTTCAAAGGCAGCGCCTTTGCTTCGCCCAAAAGGGAGAAGGGGATGTCCGGCGGACAGCCCGGCCTCGCAGAGCGCGCTTATAAATGTGGGCTCCGCCCACATATAAGTGCGCCCTTACGGGAAATAGACACCCGCGAAACCATATGACTGGTTCATGATTACGGCTGAACATTCATCGCCTTTGTAAAGAATTTTCCGTTTGCCTCCTGCTTTCTGAGAAAAGCCTGAAGCCGCTCTTTGTCATCGTCAGTTGTCGGCCTGCCAAGAACTGATTCGACGATCGCGCCCAGCTCGATCAGGCGTTTTGTCCGTCGTTTTCTCTCTTCGGCATTCTGTCGTTTCTTCAGCTGCCTCTCCTGTGCCTTCAACTGCTCCTGTTTCTTAACCAGTTCTTCAATCCTTTCATCAAATGTCCTCTTAGCCATGCTTCATCTCTCCTTTCCAAACAGCCGATCCAGTATTTCCAGTATCGTTTTCCAGGCTTCCAGCAATTCCGGATCCATATCCTCCGGTTTCGTGCCTTTCTGTAACTGTCCGGCGATCTTTTCCATGGTCCGATCGTATTCCCGAAATGTACGGATATTTCCTTTTACCAGGACTGTCTGATACAAACAGCTCTCAATAAAAAACTCCGCCTTATTCAATCCTGTCATCGCAATTCTGGCATCGATCCGCACTTTTTCTTCCGGACTGACGCGGAAATTAATGATCGTGTTTCTCTTTCTTGCTTTCTCATCCTTCGTTTTTTTGACAGTCCCCTTTGACTGCGTTTTCCTGGTATAGATCTTATTTGCCATCTGCGTCTTCCCCCTCCCTGTCTTCATTGATCCTGTCGGCCATGTCCCGCTGTTTTGACGGATACAAATGCGAATATGTATACGTGACAGAGATACTCTCATGACCAAGCCTCTCCGCAATCTCAACAGGTGAAAAACCCAGCTCGATCAGGTAGGCAACATGGCTGTGGCGAAGGTCATGAATTCTGATCCGCTTGACTCCGGTTTCCTTTACGCCCCTGTCCATCTCATGATGCAGATAGCTTTTGGAAAGGTCAAACAGACGTGTATCCGGATCGCATTTGTACAGCATACAAAAATAATCCTCGAGCTCGTCACAGAGAAACTGCGGGAGTTCAATTTCCCGGTTGCTTTTCTCTGTTTTTGGCGTTGTGATCAGATCCTGTCCTTTCACATGCTGGAATGATTTGCTGATACGAAGTCTGCGTTTCTCCAGATCGATATCGCCGCGGGTCAGGGCCAGGAGTTCTCCTTCCCTGATCCCGCACCAGTAAAGAATTTCAAATGCGTAGTAGGATACCGGCTTTTCCTTCATCGCCTGTGAGAAAGCAAGATATTCCTCCTTTGTCCAGAACAGCATCTCTTTTGATTTTGCTTTCCCCATCTTCCCGGATTTCATACAGGGATTTTCAGGCAGCCCGTAATACCGACAGGCATGATTCATGATCGCACTGAGCTGATTCTGGATCGCCCGCAGATATGTCTGCGAATATGGCCGGTCATTTTCATCCCGCATGCTCAGCAGGGCATTCTGCCACTGGATCACATCTGTGGAGGTGATCTCCGCAAGGCTTTTATTCCCGAAATATGGGAGGATCTTGTCCCGGATGATATATTCCTTGTTCACATAGGTACTGTATTTCAGCCGGGGTTTCATATTCTTCATATAGGTTTCAACGAACTTCTCAAAACTCATCTGGATATCCTTCGAGTTTTTCAGCAGGAACTGCCGCTCGTACTGCATCGCTTCCCGCTTTGTTTTGAACCCGCGTTTGCGTTTCTCCCGGATTATTCCCTGCCAGTCCTTATACCGGGTGTACATCGTCCAGGTTCCGTTTTTCGGATCTTTTGATACCGACATTTCATCATCTCCTTTCTGACATTTTTGATAAACCACTCTCAGCATCCATACATCCCAAGGCTTACCCGCCGAGATAGTATGGCGCTCCGCGAGCCTCTTTCAGGTAATCATCATGCAGATCCGACTGCTCTGCCAGAGTTCCGCATAAGCTCTCGGTATAAAGCGTTGAGATCAGATAGGAATGCATATTCCTAATCCCCAGTTTCTTATCAATGATCCGGTTCAGGACATTGCTGACATGTGTGAATGTCAGCTTCATAAACCGGGACCTGACTGTTTCCCAGGGAATATCCCTGTCCTTGATCCGAACAATCTGCCGTGGATATATAACCATGTCACAGATCGAGTCATAGATCTCATTTACCATCGCCTCTTCGCTTATGCCGTGCCGTCGTCCGATGTCCTGCAAATAAGGAAGGTCAATATTCTCCGCAATAACCGCCCGTACCGCTGCTGTTTCCGGTGCTGCGATTGGTGACTCCTGAGATATCTCTGTCAAGGTGCTTGTCGCTCGCTCCATCCCTCTCTCCGGATCATTCGATTCTGTTGATTTGAATTGATTTGGATTAGATTCTCTTGAGCCGTCCGTGGACCGTCCAGATTCTTTTTTCTTTCCGAGGCTTCCCTTCTCCCTTTCTTCGTATCGGATCTTGGCCTGTGCTCCAGTATTATTTCCTCCGGAAGTTTCTCCATGAGCAGATCCAGATATATGCTGTCTGTTTTCCTGTCCGCCCGCAGGATATTCATTTCCCGCCAGTTCCTGATAAATGTCACCAGATCTTCATTCAAAACATAAACAAACCCTTTCGCGTGAAGGATCCGCAGGTCATCCTCATTGAGGTTGCACATATTCATGACCGAGAACGCTTCCACGATCCCGTCATCATCCGCGCGGGCGACCAGATGAAAATACAGGCACTGGCTTGAAACCGGCATCTTCAGGAAACTCGCTCTTCCGATAATCTTTGTTGAAATCATTCGTCTGTCTCCCAAATAATTCTCACCTCCTCATTGCTGAAGGGGCACATCTCTGTTACAATATTCATGTATCGGTGCATGTTTGCTTTATGCGAGATGTACCCCGGCTCCTGTTTGCCCAGGAGCCTTTTTTGTACCAACTTCATGTTTGTCATCTCCTTCCGCAGGCTTCATCGTAATAGATCCGGTTGATCTTGCCGGCGATCACCAGAAGCTTCGGATTCTCCTTGTGCATCTGTTCCGAAAGCAGTTTGATGATGGCATAGCCTTTGGAACGGCTGCAGCCCCAGTCTGCACAGACTTCATCGACCCCAACGTACATCGGTTTTACATTCTGATCCTTCATATCCTCACCACCTTTCTAATATCTGTAGAACTAATTGAGTTCTGTTTATATTCTAAATAACCTTTTGAGTTCTGTCAACATTGTGTATAGTCAATTTCTTAAACTTTTAGGTTCTGTTTTCTGAAGTTTTATGATATACTTTTCCCATAGAACAAATGGAAATGCTTTTTCAGTCCACAGGAGGGGCTTCAAATGTATTTTGAAATAGGTAAAAAAGAATATATTTCTCCCGGCACGATTGGCGGCAAAATCAAACGGATTCGGGAGCATCTTGGCCTGTCGCAGAAACAATTAGGTTTGCGCTGCGGTTTTTCAGAAGCCACGGCAGATGTCCGGATACGACAATACGAGAGTAACAAAAAGGTTCCCCGGGAAACGGCACTCAAAAAACTCTGTTCTGCCCTCGAAATAGAGGAGCATGCATTATTCGATGCTGATCTTCTCCCCAATAACGCCATGTACCATGCGCTGTTCGATATAGAAGATTTTCACGGCCTTCATCCGGTACAGATTAATGGACGGTATTACCTGGAATTCAGTGGACCTACCGTCATTTCTTCTCGTGATATTGATCTTTACGAGTATCATGACTTTCTGAAAAGCTGGATCACAAAGCGGAACGAATACCTTTCCGGCCCAGAAGATAGCGAAGACACAAAATATGAAAAAAGGAAAAAATACGATCTTTGGAGATATGAATACCCGATGAACGGCTTCGTGAATTGAATGATAAGCTCGATTCCGGACATGAATAAGCATCAAAAAAGAGTGATGACACTTACCCCTTTCAGGATATAGTATCATCACTCTATTTTACTTCCGGTAAATGAAAATAATTGATGGAAGCTGATTATGCGACCAATCTGCGACCACGCATTTCAGGAATACCCTGTTTATGCGCCTTTCCAGACTTTATCGCTTATTCGTACTCTACCGTTGCGGGCGGCTTCGGGGTGAAGTCATACAGCACGCGGTTGATGCCTGGTACTTCTGCGATAATACGCTGCACCAGATGGTCCATCAGTTCATCCGGCAGATGCTCAACCGTAACTTCCATGACGTCTGTCGTGTTGATCGCACGGATGATGCACGGCCAGTCAAAGGTTCTCTTTCCGTCTTTCACACCAGTGGATTTGAAGTCCGGAACTACGGTGAAGTACTGCCATACTTTTCCTTCCAGGCCGTTTTTAGCAAACTCCTCGCGAAGGATTGCGTCTGATTCGCGGACTGCTTCCAGTCTGTCACGGGTGATTGCGCCGGGGCATCTCACGCCAAGTCCCGGACCCGGGAACGGCTGACGGAAGACCATGTTGTCCGGAAGGCCGAGTTCCTTGCCGACCATACGGACTTCATCCTTGAACAGGATCTTTACCGGCTCTACCAGTTCGAAACGATCTGCGATATCTGCAGGAAGGCCGCCGGCATTGTGATGTGCCTTTACGCCTGCTTCACTCTCCAGAATATCCGGCCAGATGGTTCCCTGTGCCAGGAACTTCACGCCGTCCAGTTTTCTTGCCTCTTCCGCAAATACGTCGATAAACTCTTCGCCGATGATATGCCTCTTCTGCTCCGGATCGCTGACGCCTGCAAGTTTGTCCAGGAAACGGTCCACTGCATCCACATAGATCAGATTCGCATCCATCTCGTCACGGAAAACCTTGATGACCTGCTCGGGTTCTCCCTTGCGAAGCAGTCCGTGATTGACATGAACAGATATCAGCTGCTTGCCGACCGCCTTGATCAGGAGTGCCGCAACCACTGAGGAATCAACGCCTCCGGACAGTGCCAGCAGTACCTTGTTGTCTCCGATCTGTGCACGGAGTTCTTTGACCTGCTCTTCAATAAATGCCTGTGCAAGAGCAGGGGTGGTGATCCTTTCCATATTGTCAGGTCTTCTCTCAGTCATTGCTTCTTCTCCTTAGATGATCTTCAGGAACGGGAATCGAATCCCGCATGGTTAATTGCTTTCTTCATTATAACTGTCCGCGGTGTCTGCATACAACGCATGATTGTTCCAAAATACACGGACAGATTGCGGCCATTTCCGTTATTTTCGTTATTATAAAAGCTGCTGCTGGCTAACCTGTCATCAAGCAATCGTTGAGATCGGGTGTTTCTCCTTGAACTTGCGGATCATATCCCACGTCAGGGACATGCCGCTGTCCTCCAGCACCAGTTCGTCGCGCGATACCCAGACGCCTTCTGCCAGCTCGTCCTGTCCGTCTGTGTTCAAATGAACTGTCGGATCTCCGTCTACGTCTGCGAAGAAGCCCGCGATCAGGGATGAGGAAAATGGCCACGGCTGTGATTCGCAGTAGCGGATATCTTTGACATGCAGCCCCACTTCCTCCATAACTTCTCTGCGGACTGCGTCTTCCAGCGTTTCTCCGATCTCGACAAACCCGGCGACCAGAGAGTGTCTCCTGTAGCCGCCCCTGTTGTAGCGGGTCAGCAGTATCCTGTCTCCGTCCACGATCGCTATGATCACCACCGGAGAGATCCTAGGATAATAGGTGTGTCCGCATTTCGGGCAGATGATCGCACGCTCTCTCTCAGAATGTTCTGTCTTTGTCCCGCATCGTCCGCAGTATCTGTGAAGATCATACCAGCTTGCCAGCTGCCAGCTCACAGAACCGCCGAACCCCATATAGCCAGGGTTCATTTCCCGCAGGATCATGACGCTTGTGTAGCTCAGATTCTCCGTCTCCGGGACCTGGACATCCGTACAGAAGAAGTGTTTCTCATCAATACTCAGCAGGTAATATGCCTGCTCCGCAGCCAGCGAACACACTGCCCGGACCTGCGCGACTGTCGGAAGCGTCTGGCCGCAGTTCATCAGTATATCCCGGCCTTTCTGAACGATCAGAATGTCATCTTCCTCTGGTTTTCTGCTGCTGTATTCATTATGAAAGACATAGGGTCCAATGTCCTGGAACATACCTCAATGCATCCTTTCTGTTTTCTGCCATCTGCGCATATCTCATCTTATTCGCGCCTTTATGCCGTGTCAATGCTGACAGGATGCGGCAATACAGAATTAGTATAACTTACCTTGATGACATACTTTTCAAATAGTGCTAAACTTTTTTCTGATAGTCCGTCTTATGAAAGGATTGCATATGAATACAGTACAACAGGAGAAAGTAATCGTCATTGATTTCGGTGGTCAGTACAACCAGCTAGTTGCCAGGCGGGTGCGCGAATGCCAGGTCTACTGCGAGATCTGTTCCTACAAAACCCCGCTGGATAAGATTAAGGAAATGAATCCGAAGGGCATCATCCTTACCGGCGGTCCGAACAGTGTCTACCAGGAAGGTGCCGCCACTGCACCGAAGGAACTTTTTGAAATGGGTGTTCCGGTCCTTGGTCTGTGCTACGGAGCACAGCTCATGATGCATGTGCTCGGGGGTAAGGTGGAGCGCGCGCCGGAACGTGAATACGGCAGGACCAAAGTCATACTGGACCCGGTTCCTTCGCCGCTGTATGAAAGGTTCCCGTCTCACATGACCTGCTGGATGAGCCATAATGATTATATCTCTCAGCTGGCTCCCGGATTCGAGGTCACTGCCCATACGGACAACTGCCCTGTGGCGTCCGCCCAGTGCAGGGAGCGCGATCTGACTCATTTCGTGATCGACGTGTGCGGCTGCGCCGGAGACTGGAAGATGGATGATTTTGCCGAGCGCCAGATCGAAGCGATCCGCGAGAAGGTTGGAAACGGCAAAGTGCTCTGCGCGCTTTCGGGCGGTGTCGACTCATCCGTAGCTGCTGTCCTGCTCTCCAGAGCGGTAGGCAGGAACCTGACCTGCGTATTCGTAGACCACGGCCTGCTTCGCAAGGATGAAGGAGATCTGGTGGAGAGCGTGTTCGGCCCGGAGGGCCCCTACGACCTGAATTTCATCAGAGTCAACGCCCAGGACCGTTTCTATGTCCGCCTTGCAGGCGAGAAGGATCCGGAAAGAAAACGCAGGATCATCGGAGAAGAATTCATACGTGTATTTGAAGAAGTCGCCCATCAGATCGGCTCGGTCGATTATCTGGTGCAGGGAACGATCTATCCTGACGTGGTCGAGTCGGGGCTTGGCGGAGAATCCGCCGTTATCAAATCTCACCACAATGTGGGAGGTCTTCCGGAACTTGTCGATTTCAGAGAGATCATCGAGCCGCTCCGCGACCTGTTCAAGGACGAGGT
>CADCII010000084.1 GCA_902801515.1 uncultured Lachnospiraceae bacterium | reverse complement strand
AAAAGGACCAGGGCTTTTGCAAAACCCGGGTCCTTCTTTCTTTCATGAAACTATGCGTTTCTGCCAACTGTCTCAACCGCCTGGACTGTCTCAGAATGTCACCACTTCCGGCTCTGCTGTAAATGAGCAGAGTGTCGCTGTCGCATCCTTGAGATAAAACATCTGCATATTGTCATCGTCCGCGCTGTACATTGCCTTCAGTGAAGGCATCTTATCCAGCATCTTGACCTTGACATCATGGTTGTCATCTTCCACAAGCTCTGCGGCAATCCTGATCCAGGTGCCATTGTTCTGGCAGGCGCTGATCTCAACAAACGGATTCTCTCCGATCTGCTTTGAAACATCCTTGGACTTTCCGGTCTGAATATACAGTTTTCCGTCATCGAGAAGGATCGTTCCGAACGGCCTGACTCTCGGCTTTGTGCCGTCCACAGTTGCAAGGAAGTATGTCCCTGCATCGTTCAGGTAATAGTAAACCTTATCGATTCCTTCAGCGTTCTCACGCTTCTCGATCTCAAGCAGCATATGTGCTGCGTGGAGCTTCAGGTACGCTGCAAGATCCGCAAGGGATATGCCCAGTTCCCTGTTCATGAAGTCTTCTGCTACCAGAAGGTTCGCTATCTTGACGCCGATATTGATGAAGCCAAGCTCGACTTCTCCTCCGAACGCGACGACCGCGCGCTCATCCGATCCTTCCCGGACTACCATCACTGTATCCGGTATTCCGTTTCCGTCCAGGTCATGCAGATAGAGGTCAAACTCACCGCTTCCGCTCAGATCGACAGCCATTGTGTCAATCTTGCGTCCCGCCTTTTCAGCAGAAAATGCCACGTCTGCAACTCCGTCGCCATCCAGGTCAAGGGCGATCTCTTTCCATCCGCTGCGCACCAGCATCTTGCTGAGTTCCGGATCCTCCTTGATTCTCTTTTTTGCCTGTCTGATACTGATTCTTTTTACTTCCATGAGATATTTCCTCCATTCTCTGTCTGTTTTTCCGGCAAACTCAATTAAACAGCTTACTGGTATTTTAACTCAAGTTCCATTATTATCAAGATATAGTTAATGGTTGAACCAGTCACTCACCGCCTGAGAATACAGAAATTACCCTCACCGAGATGTATAAGTATCTGTATATTATAAAAACCCAGATCATAAAAAGCATGACATATGAGTTTAATGTCTACGGGAACATTGTCATGCAGACGATCATCATGATCACCTCTGCTTATTTCTGGAAAGCCTTGTACAGGCAGCACAGCAGCGCCGGAGGTGTTGACGCTGAGAGCATGCTCACATATGTTATTCTCTCTTCGGTACTTTCCGTGCTGCTTATTACCAATGTCGAGAGAAGAATTGAACAAAGTGTGGGAAAGGGCACCGTGGCAACGGATATGATGAAGCCCGTCAATCTCTTTGGAGTTTATTTCGCGGAAGATATCGGAAGTATCATCGCCCTTGTTTTTCAGAATATGCTTCCCATTCTTCTCATCGGCTCTCTCATGATAAAGGTACCGGTGATGGCCGATCTGAGAGATCTGCCGCTCTTTGTGGTCACAGTTGTACAGTCCTTCCTGATCAACTGGCTGATCGCCGCACTGTTCGGGATGATCGCATTTACAGCAGTCAATATCGATGCGCTGATCCAGGTGAAGAAGCACCTGCTCCGGCTGCTGTCCGGGAGCATCATTCCCATCTGGTTCTTCCCCGCCGGGGTTGCAAAGGTGCTCTCCTCTCTTCCGTTTGTCTATATCTATCAGCTTCCGCTCAGCATCTATATCGGAAAGGGAGACCGGATTGAGCAGCTTGCGCAGATGCGGATCCAGTCTGTATGGCTTCTGGTCCTTGCGGGAGTTTTTATTTTCGCGCAGAAGCAGATCACACGAAAAGTAATGGTTCAGGGAGGATGATTATGAAAAATGCGCTTCGTGAACTGTGTCATTACCTCGACGTGACAGCCCAGGTGATCAGGATGGCCATCCTTACGGTCATTGAATATCCCTCAAACATAGCAGGGTGGCTGATCTCCAATCCGCTCCAGTTTATTATGGGGTTTGCGATCATCAAGTTCGTTGTGCAGTCCTTCGGAGAGATCAACGGCTGGAATTACGGACAGCTTGCTTTCTTATACGGAATCTCCGTAATCTCCCACGCCCTGTCGATGATCTTCTTCGTCCAGGGATGGTTTATGGGCTATTACGTCATTGAAGGAGAGTTTGACCGCTACCTTACAAGGCCGCTTGGCGTGCTGTACCAGTTCTTTTTCACGAACATCAACATCTTTGGCGTAACGGATCTCATCCCCGGAATCCTGGTGTTTGTCTATGGCTGTGTGAAGTGCAGGATACCTGTAACCTGGCTCTTTGTGGTTCAGGTAATCGTCATGCTTGTCGGCGCGACCCTGATCCGCGGAGGTATCTATATACTGCTTGGGAGCACATCTTTCTATACAAGAAGCGCTGTGGATTTCGGGCAGTATACGCAGGAGATCATGGACAAGACGACCATGTATCCGATCTCCATGTACCCGGAGAGCATGCAGCTGATCCTGACATTCCTGATCCCGGTCGGCTGGGTTTCATTCTATCCGGCGTCAGCGATTCTGGGTATTGAAAACGGTATTTATAACGGACTCTTCGTTCCGTTTATCACACTGGCTGTCGGGATGATCGTAATGCTGATCGCAGGAGCATATTTTACAGCCGGACTTCGAAAATATGAAAGTGCAGGTAACTGATGATGATCGATGTGAAGAACCTGAGTAAGGATTATCTTCTGAAAAAGAAAGAGGCCGGTCTGAGAGGGGCTCTGAAAGGGCTGGTCAAAACCCAGTATAAAGTGATCCATGCGGTCCGCGACCTGTCTTTTCATATTGATGAGGGCGAGATCGTCGGATTCATAGGGCCGAACGGCGCAGGAAAAAGTACTACCATCAAGATGATGTCAGGGATCCTGACACCCACACAAGGAAGAGTCCTGATCGACGGCGCAGATATCACAAAACACAGGAAAGAAGTGGTGCGCAATATCGGCGTTGTATTCGGACAGAGATCTCAGCTCAACTGGGATCTCCGCCTGTCAGAAAGTTTTGAACTGCTGAAGCATATCTATCAGATCGATCA
>CADCII010000083.1 GCA_902801515.1 uncultured Lachnospiraceae bacterium | reverse complement strand
GACAGAACAGTTTCCGGATCCTGATATCCTAAAGGAAAATACCGCGAAAGGTGGTTGTTTCTCATGAAGGTATTATAGGTTATACTGAAGTCCCGCAACGGCGAAAATGAGGGGAGGAAACGAAAAGGACCGTCCCCATCGTTCCAGGATCAAGGAGCTGCATCCCTATGATACTCCTGAAATCATAGCCATTGATATAGAAAAAGGGTATAAAGGTTACCTTGATTGGATACTTGATGTCACCTGAGTTTTGATCCAGGAACCATTCTGTCGTACTGAAACAGGCTCTGCCTGACCTGAAACAGGCTCTGCCTGACACGATCGGAGGAGATAACAATGGACGCGAAGAGAATGACCGCAATGATGACCGCACTGTGCCTGACGATACTGTGGATTCTGTCCTGTCCCTTTTTCCCGCTGACGGGGGCGTCTGCGGAGGCAGGGGAAAAGGCAAAACTGACCCTGATGATCTATATGGTTGGGAGCAATCTGGAAACGGATTACGGAGCTGCCTCCAGGACAATTGACAGAATTGCTGAGGCTGCGGCGAATGGACCGGAGATCAATCTGTTGATGATGACCGGAGGATCGAAGAGCAGTTTGAAGTGGAATGCGGGTAAATCTCATATCTGGGAAGTCCGGAGTCACAGATCCAGAACCCTATGGAACGAAGAACTGATGAATATGGGAGAACCTGAGACACTAAGCTTCTTTCTCAACTACTGCGCGGAGAATCGGCCTGCGGAAAGATATGCTCTGATTCTGTGGGGACACGGCAACGGGCCGCTGGGCTTTGGCTATGACGAGCTTTTTGAGATGGATCCTGTGACGATGGAGGAATTCGCACAGGCCATGGAGAAAAGCCCTTTCTCAAACGAAAATAAATTGGCGTGGCTGGCCTATGACGCAAGCTTCATGGGCAATCTGGAAGTATTGCAGGCCGTTGCTCCGTATACTGAAATCATGATTGCGGATGAATTTGAAGTTCCGACTGACGGGCTGAACTATGACTTTCTGAACGAAGCGGATATACTGCCGGACGGGGAGAAGATCAGCCGCTGCATCATAGACAGTTATCTGAATGCATATTCACAAACGGACCCAATTATTGCAGCAACCGCAATTCGAACAGAGAAAGCTGAACAGATCCTTCAGCTGTATCATGCTCTGCTTACTGCGTTGAAAGAGGATAAGCCGGAAGACTATGAGACGGTACTTGAAAAATCCAGGATCAAGATGATGCCGTGCCAGTCGGCATTTTATGATCTGGGAACTCTCGCAGAAAGCAGCAGGGAATATTTTCCTCAGGAATCCGACGACTTAATCCGGGCGATTGAGGAAGCGACTGTTTATCACAGAAACAATCTGAACAGTTCAGAAGGGCTTTCAACGATCATTAATTAAGGATTAAATCTTTCTGCCTGACTCCTGTCTGACGCGGGAAAGAAAAGGACCGTCCTTTCCGTTCCCATTATTTTACAGTCCCGCACCTAGTGCAGGTGCCCCGGCGAGCCAGGTTTTCCGCTCCGTGGAACTGCTTCAGTGAAAATTCTGAACTTGATAGACAGCGCTCTGCCCTTTGTGCTATAATGCTTGCAAAGATTCTGCCGAGGTGAATATCATGGCGAACAAGGGTAGGGTTTTGTACCTGCCCCAGTATTTCCAGGGATGGTCGGATGAGGATCTTCCGATGACAACGGCTGAGATACGGAAGCTCGTGACTATGGCTCGGTCCGCGCATGCAGAGGAACTTCAAGCCAAATGATTTATTTGCAGAGTATGTCAAAGCGATAAATTCGCAATTCTAATGCTTTATCCAGTGAATCCATAAAGCGAACATGAATGATACTGCTATGAGGTGATAGGATGCTCACTGAAGAACTGGACAGATTAATTCATCAATTGATTGAAGCAGGGCATGATATAGATCAAACAATTCGAATCCTTCAAGATTTGATCGACAATCTGTGTAGAATAAGTCTTGACGATGGCCTAAAAGATGCGTATTTGTGTACTTATAAAAATGCCATAAGTGTTTTAAGTGACATACTCGACAGCAACCAGGTTCTTTGCAAGAATCTTCAGCGCCTAATAGAAGAGTGTGAAAGTTGTTCGGCACTACCGATGGGATTGTTTAGTGATGACGCTCAGGCACCTCACGATGAAAAAACACAGCGAGAAGATAAAGTGGATCTAAGAAGAAAGGCACTTGCAGACGCCTTGCTCAAGGGGCAATCGGAAACAATTACTGAATCGGACAAGATCAAGCCAGTTGATGATGCCTATGCTGCAGGAAGCGACCAAAGCATTCTTGATGCTATTTGTGCACTTCAAAACCAACGAGCTGGTGGAAGTGGTGTGGTGATTGATTCAGA
This sequence comes from uncultured Lachnospiraceae bacterium, assembly GCA_902801515.1. GTDB lineage: Bacteria > Bacillota > Clostridia > Lachnospirales > Lachnospiraceae > Porcincola. Next base: position 3,803 of record CADCII010000083.1, on the reverse strand, counting down.
TGGACATATAGTTTATCCAGCTGAACCTTCAGCAGAATCTGATGGACAAGAAAATGTATCTGCTTCTGAAGGTACCGCTTGCGATAATGTTTTTGAAGGGATTTTTGTTCCATCTGCTAAATACGCGGGAGGGCCGCCTTCGTATTGCCGCGTATGTGACAACATAGTCGTTCCCGGAGCGTACTATTGCCCATATTGTGGTAGTGCTGTTTCCGTAGAGAAACCCTCTGTGAAACTGCAGAAAGTCCAGTTTTCTGCTATTGCACCAAAATCGCTATCAAGGGGAGAATACTCTATTATCAATATAATAATGTACGAGGAATCCTCCCGACACATTGTCGATGAACTGCTTAACTCAATGGATGAACCGCAGCAGGAAGCAAAATCTGGAGTTCAGAAGGTTAACGAAGGGGCTTCAATCAAGGTTGTTCTAAATTCTCCTGATTTCTTAATTGAAGATAATACTGAAATCGGAGTTTGGCAGGGAGAGTATCTTGAGTTTTCCTTTGCCGTTCAGATTCCGGATAATTACAGGAAAAGGCAGATATTGCTTAGCGCCATCGTTTACATTAATGAGGTAATAGCCACAAGGCTTAAAATCATAATAAAGTGTTCATCTCATTCGGAACAGCAACAGATCACGGTTTCGAGGAGCGATATCTTTTCTGCATTTATTTCCTATGCAAGCCAAGATCGGAAGCGTGTTGCTGCAATCATTCAAGGAATGAAGAAAGCGCGTCCAGATCTTGATGTTTTCTTTGATGTTGACAGTTTGAGAAGTGGGGATGATTGGGAACTCGCTCTACATGAGGAAATTAAACGACGCGATGTACTATTTCTCTGCTGGTCACATTTTGCGCGAGAATCAAAATGGGTAGACGCAGAGTGGCGATATGCCCTTGAGCAAAAAGGGGCAGATTGCATTGAGCCCGTTCCAATTGAGTCACCAGATACCTGTGGAACTGAGTTTTAAACACTTTAATGACAAGTTGCTGTACATTATCGATTCTGTCAGATAATCACAGTGAATAGCGCACTAAATCCAAGGAAACAGGAAAGCAATGCAGATGAATACTGATACTTCGAAGGCAGTATTGTCTGACAATATAGATGACCAACCATAGGCAGGATCTATTTTAGCTGCTGTGAGTTCGAAAGGAGTGAGTCTGGAGGGACGGATCAGCGCCAATTTCCCTATGCTATTGATATACCTTATGAACTGCTTATGGAATCACTACACAGGGTTATATGCGATTTGGACCAAGATATAGGGAAACTCTGTTATCTGTAGAGGACAGCATCTTTCCATGTTCCTGATATCCTAAAGAAAAATACCGCGAAAGGTGGTTGTTTCTCATGAAGGTATTATAGGTTACACTGAAGTCCCGCAACGGCGAAAATGAGGGGAGGAAACGAAAAGGAGACCGTCCCCATCGTTCCCTCAAATCATCCAGATGGGGAGAATGAAAGTGTTCCTGACAATGACAGAGATTTCCTCCCGTAAGCATAGAATCGCTCCGGTCCCTCTGGGAACAGAGCCTTTATCCAGCACATTGAAAGCAGATGCCAGTTCAGTACCCGGATTCGTGCTTTTCCTGATCTCCAGAGGATGAAGCTCGCCATCCGCTTCAATCACCATGTCTATCTCGTTGGTATCCCTGTCCCTATAGTAGTGCAGCAGACATTCCCTGGCGCTGTTCAGCCAGGTCTTCCGAATCTCAGCGACCGTGTAATTCTCCAGGATGGTTCCGTTGATCGCTCCGTTCATCAGGATTTCCGGGCTTGAGTATTTCGTCAGGTACGCCACAAGTCCCGTGTCAAAAAAGTACATCTTCGGGGTCTTGACAGTTCGTTTCAGAAGGTTGTTCGAATAAGGACGGAGGTAGAAGATGACTTCCGATTTTTCCAGAACCTGAAGCCATCTTTTTGCTGTGTCATCCGAAATACCCACATCCTGTGCGATATCATGCGTATTCAGCATTTGTCCGACGCGGCAGGCCGCTGCCCTGATGAAGTCAGCAAACAGAAGTTTGTCCACCGCCGGAATCATATCTGAAACATCCCGATTGATATAAGTCTGAATATAGGAGCTGTAAAACACATCCCTGTCTGAATACCTTCCGCTCCTGTGACCGGGCATCCCGCCCTTCCATATTCGTTCGTACATTTCCACCGAATTGCAGCTGGAAAGATGCTCCCTGCGCCGAGTCAGGTTTTCCAGCTTCAATGATAAAGGCTCTGTTGTCCCGTCTCCGTACAGCTCAGACTGGGACAGGGCTGACATATGGACAATTGCAGTTCTTCCGGCAAGCGATTCCTGCGCCAGTTCCATCAGCTGAAAGGCCTGAGAGCCCGTCAGCCAGTAAGAACCCGGTGCAGCGCCGCTGTCCACGTTGATCTTGATGTACGAAAACAACTGAGGAGCATACTGCACTTCATCTATAAGCACGGGCGCCGGATGCATCTCAAGAAACAGTGCCGGATCGGATTGCGCAAGCCGCCTGTTCTCTGCATCATCCAGGGTTACTTTCTGACGCGCAGAGCCTTCCATCAGGTGCTCCAGCATAGTGGTCTTTCCCACCTGCCGCGGGCCGATCAGGAGCAGGCAGCTATAGTCCCTGCTGATAACCATAACCTTTTGTTCGAGGGTTCGGTGAATATATGTCATAGGATCGCCTCCGGCTAAAATACGATTGCATCTTATTTTAGCCGAAAACGATCGCTGCGGCAAGTACTTTTTTCGAAATAATCCCTGGGAACGACAGGGACGGTCCTTATCGTTCCCCGCAGCTCTTCTGCAGACGCTTCATCATATCATTGACGGATTCTTCTTCTCCGGCATAGGATCGCTGTTGATAATCCTGCGCGGGAAGCCTGGGCTGGCTTTTTCCTCCGAACGATTTCGCGAAGGCTTCCTCCCGGCTTTCCCAGCAGCGGAAGGCCGCCTTCCAGTTCACGATCTGCTTCCCGCGCTGGGACCTCCAGCCCAGGGCCTCGTGATAATTATAAAAGATATCCGGTGAAACCCGGCTTTCGCGCTCCCGGGCGTACGCTTGAACTTCCTCGAGAGACGGAATGGAGTTCCTGCCGCCGCTTTTCGGAAGGGGGAGCACCGGACAAGGCTCAGCATCGGCCGGCAGAGGAATGCCGCTCGGTTCCTCCGCGTCTATCGGAAGGGGGAGCATCGGACACGGATCCGCGTCGGCCGGCAGAGGATTGCCTTGCGGCTCTTCCGCATTTTTCGGAAGGGGGAGCATCGGACACGGATCCGCTTCGGCCGGCAGAGGATTGCCTTGCGGTTCTTCCGCATTTTTCGGAAGGGGGAGCACCGGACACGTGTCTGCGTCGGCCGGCAGAGGATTGCCTTGCGGTTTCTCTGCATTTATCGAAAGGGGGAACACCCGGCAGGAATCCGTCCCGGCCTGAGAAGATCCGTTCTGCGGCACTTCCGCCCTGTCGGACGGAGAACGGTCCATCCCGGGCTCCGCATTCCCAAGGACGGGCGTGCTTTCGGCCTGCTCCTTTCGGGCATAGGTTCCGTCCGCCCGGAGGATCAGCTGCTGAATCTCCTGCCGGCAGACCGTCGGTGTATAACGGTCCTTCCGGATGCTGTTGTGCTGCCTCCAGTGCCGAAGGACACAGGCCCCGGATTCAAAGGCGAGCAGAAAGCCCCGGGACACCAGCTCCTCCAGGCTGTCCGCGCTGACCCCGATCATGCGGCAGATGGCTCTGGCGCGGGTCAGAAACCCGTCGTCATCCGCGTGGAGACCCAGATGGAAATAAAGAACCTGCGCCTCTGCGGA
>CADCII010000082.1 GCA_902801515.1 uncultured Lachnospiraceae bacterium | reverse complement strand
GCGCACAGAAGATTGAAGACCATGAATGCGAATGCGGAAGCTGCTGTATAGTCAAGGGCTACGCGGGACCAGATCTGTTCACCGTTTTCTCCGAGTTCTTCTTCTGAGTCATCATAGTTGTACAGCACGCCGAAGGTGCTGACAACCTGCTCCTTGGCCACCAGACCGGTTACTGTAGCAACGGCCGGTTTCCAGGAACCAAATCCGAGCGGACGGAACACGACAGAAACTATGTTGCCGACACTTGCAAGCAGGGAAGCATCCATTGGAGTTACATCATCTTCCGGAATATTCATCTTCTCTGCCAGATCAGTGATCGTCTGATCCGTCGTGATCTCCGGATTCTCCCACATTTTTTGCACCATGCCGAAGTGACCGTTGATGCTGCCAAACGAGGTGAGACCCCAGATAATAATTGAGGAAATGACAATGACTGAACCTGCGCGCTTGATGAAGGACCAGCCGCGCTCCCAGGTGGCGCGAAGAACATTGCCAACAGAAGGTACGTGGTATGCGGGCAGCTCCATTACAAAGGGGGCAGGCTCTCCTGCGAATGCTTTAAACTTCTTCAGAATAATACCTGACAGGATGATGGATCCGATTCCGATGAAGTAAGCGGAAGCTGCAATCAGCGGAGATCCTCCGAAGATGGCACCTGCGATCAGTCCGATGATCGGAAGCTTTGCGCCGCAGGGCATGAATGTGGTCGTCATGATGGTCATCTTACGGTCGCGGTCGTTCTCAATGGTACGGGACGCCATAACACCCGGTACGCCGCAGCCTGTTGCGACCAGGCAGGGGATGAAGGACTTTCCGGAGAGACCGAACTGCCGGAATATACGGTCCATTACAAATGCTACTCTTGCCATATATCCGATATCTTCCAGAATCGCCAGCAGCAGGAACAGGACCAGCATCTGAGGAACAAAGCCCAGAACAGCTCCGACACCGGCTACAATACCGTTCTGAATCAGTCCGTGCAGCGCAGTGCCCTGTGCCACATGCAAAGATGCGAGCAGTGCATCCACAGCACCCGGGATCCATTCTCCAAAGATAACATCATTGGCAAAATCAGTCGCTCTGGTACCGATGGACACTGGCCACCTGCCCATGGCGATCGCATAGATCAGGAACATGATGCAGGCAAAGATCGGAAGACCGAGGATCCGGTTTGTTACGATCTGATCGATCTTGTCGGAAACAGACAGGCTGTGAGCAACATTCTTTTTCTTGAGTGCATTTTTGCACACTTTACTGATATAGTTGTATCTCTCGTTAGTGATGATCGACTCGGCATCGTCATCCATCTCGGTCTCGCAGTCTACGATATGCTGCTCGATCTCAGCTGCCACCCCGTGAGAGAGTTTCAGCTCCGCCATGACCTTCTCATCCCGTTCAAAGACTTTGATCGCATACCAGCGCAGATATCTGCGGTCGCTGATCAGATCTTCAATGGACTCTTCAATATGAGCAATGGCATGTTCCACACTGCCTTCGAACACGTGGGGCCGTTCTCCCTGCTCTCTGTTGCTGGCTGCCACTACCACGGCATTCGCCACTTCCTGCACGCCGTCCGACTTCAGAGCGCTCATTTCCAGCACTTTGCAGCCCAGCTGCTTCTCCAGCTGCTTTGTATCGATCGTATCCCCATTCTTACGGACGATGTCCATCATATTGATGGCGACCACCGTCGGGATCCCCAGCTCCAGCAGCTGTGTGGTCAGATACAGGTTTCTTTCGATATTGCTGCCGTCCACAATATTCAGGATGGCATCCGGCTTTTCATTTACCAGATACTGCCGGGAGACCACTTCCTCGAGTGTGTAAGGGGACAGTGAATAGATACCCGGAAGATCCTGGATGATGACATCCTTATCCCCCTTCAGTCTGCCTTCTTTCTTTTCTACGGTGACACCCGGCCAGTTGCCTACATACTGGTTGGAACCGGTCAGGTTGTTGAACAGGGTGGTCTTGCCGCTGTTCGGGTTGCCGGCCAGCGCAATCTTGATACTCATATGTCTCTCCTTCTTCTGTTATGGCAGATACTATACTTGCAGATGCTGTGATTATACCTACGGTCCTTAGTCTGTCACTTCGATCAGTTCCGCATCGGCCTTTCGCACGGAAAGTTCATAGCCGCGGACATTCAGTTCCATCGGGTCGCCCAGGGGAGCGACTTTTCTGACAAAGATCTCCACGCCCTTCGTGATGCCCATATCCATGATGCGGCGTTTGACAGGACCTTCCCCGTGAAGCTTTACTACCTTGCATGTGCTGCCTACCGGCACATCCCTCAATGTCATGTTGATTCTCCTTCCCGGATCAGTAACGGATCCTCATGGCCAGCTTCTCATCCAGTGCAATTCTGCCGTCTTTCACCTGCAGGATGAGATTGCCGTTGTTATTCTGAATAACTGTAACCGTGTCCCCCTCCACTAGACCAAGCTCGTTCAGATGATGCCTGGTATCATCTTTTCCGGTGATTTTTTTGACCAGAATACTTTCTCCCGAAGAAGCCATCGTAATCGGTAACATTGCTGATCCTCCATTTCTGTCTGGCAGTGTTTTGGTCTGAGGAAACAGACTCTCCTATCAATGGTTAGGATAATCATACTTAAGATAGTTGTCAATAATCTTTTATCGATAAGACTACATTTGATTAAATTATTCTTACATTTGTGAGCTGACATGAACGAGCGATAAACCGGAAGATTGCAACAACATAAAGGAAATTTATAATTATACAGAGAATACAGATCTTGCTATAATTGCGTCGGAGCAATCTGGATTCAGGCAGCAACGATGACATTTCAGGAAGATATAAAGAAGAATATGGACAGGAAAAGCAGTCTCTTTAAACCTGTAGATATGACGCAGGGGACGCCATGGAAACAGATCCTTGCGTTTATGATACCGATGCTGATCGGTAATGTGGCGCAGCAGCTGTATAATACCGTTGACAGCATTGTCGTCGGCAATTACCTTGGGGATAACGCACTTGCTGCTGTCGGAAGCGCGGGACCGATTGTTCAGCTTCTCATCCTTCTGTTTGTCGGGATCGGAACAGGCGCTACGATTATGGTATCCCAGTTTACCGCGGGCCGGGGATCGCGAGAATCTTTCCGAAACGGTTGGGAACTGTGTGATTCTTACTTTTGCAGCATCTATGGTGATCACTGTCGTCGGAATCCTGCTGTCGCGTCCGCTGCTGGTTCTCCTGCGCACCCCTGCAGAGCTCCTGGACTGGTGTACTTTGTATCTCCGCGTTCTGCTCACTGGTGCAGTAGGATTCGGTTTTTATAATATGTGTGTATCCAGTTATGTCATTATTTCATTACTTAATGGTACGCAAAAAGGTGCAGAAATCGAAATGCTTTGAAGAGGTAAAATCAAATGGGATACATTTCCTCGATATTCCATATCTTGCATAAGGATGGGTACTATAAACCGGAAGAGATTGTATTGATGCCGATCCCGGGATCCGGAAGTAAAGAGTTCCTGTTTTGCGTAAAGAT
>CADCII010000081.1 GCA_902801515.1 uncultured Lachnospiraceae bacterium | reverse complement strand
TTCGGATAACGGTTATTTCCTGTATTATGACAAGAGTGTCGTGACCGATCCTTCCAGTCTGGAAGCAATCGTTGCAGACTGCGAGGCAGCTGGCAAGAACTTCTATATGGAGATCAACTCCGGATGGTATCAGACGGCATTTTTCTTTGCTACCGGTGCAGATCTGACTTATGACACAGACGATCAGGGCAATTTTACCGCATGCAACACCAACTATGCTTCCGATGAAGGACTTGTCGCCCTGAAGGAGATGGTTGAACTGAAGGCATCCAAGGCATTCCAGAACGGTTCCGCGGCAGGAGAGGCAACGAATGTTGCGGCGATCGTGGACGGCACCTGGGATGCAGGCGCAGTGCAGGATCTCTTTGGCGACAATTATGCCTGCGCGAAGCTTCCGACCTTTGAAGGCTCTGACGGCAATACCTACCAGATGAGCGGCTTCGGTGGTTTCAAGCTGCTTGGCGTAAAGCCGCAGGAAGATGAAGCGAAACTGGCTGCCTGCGATGCTCTGGCGGCATGGCTGTCCGGAGAGGAAGTACAGATCGCCCGCTTCGAGGCAGTCGAGTGGGGCCCCTCCAATCTGGCAGCACAGGCCAGTGACGTAGTACAGGCCAATGAAGCTCTGGCAGCACTTGGCGAGCAGCTGCAGTATACGATTCCGCAGGGACAGTATCCCGGCGATTACTGGAGCCTTGCAACATCTCTCGGCGACTCCATCATCAGCGGCGAGCTGTCCAAGGACAGTTCGGATGATGATCTGCTGGCAGCTCTTGAGAAATTCCAGGAGACCTGCCAATCCTACGCACAGTAATAACATGACTTTGATTCAGCGGCGGGGCATTATGCCTCGCCGTAATCATTCAGTCTGTTGACAGCAGACCGGCATATGCTGCGGAGGGGAGAGAGATGAAAACAGAAAACAAAAACGCTGCAGCGGGGAGATTCTCCGCATTCGGCAAGGGTATATCGCAGATCGGGACGACATTCGTGGAAGGTGACTGGAAAACACGGCTGTCGTACCTCATCTTTGGTTTTGGTCCTCTGGCAAGAGGACAGATTGTAAAAGGGCTTGCTTATCTCGCGTCAGAGATAGCATTTATCCTCTATATGGTCTTTTTCGGGGCGGATTACCTGAGCAAGATAACAACACTTGGTACGGTCGAGACAGCAAAGAAAGGCCGGGTGACTGTGTATGGTGACAACAGTTTCCTGATTCTGCTGTTTGGCCTGCTGACGATCATCCTGATCGGTATCGTTATCCTGATCTGGTACCTGAATATCCAGGAAAACCGCAAGGAAGAACTACTCCTGAGAAGTGGCAAAAAACTTCCGTCTAACAGGAAGGTTCTGGGATCGCTTCTGGACACCAATTTTGACAAGACCCTGCTGGCGGTTCCGACACTGGGGATCTTTGTGTTTACGGTGCTGCCTATTCTTTTCATGATCTGTGTGGCTTTCACGAATTATGACAAGAATCATCAGTCACCCTCGAATCTGTTTACCTGGGTAGGACTGGAGAATTTCGGAAAACTGTTTGCTTTTGGTAAGGAAGGTTTTGGAAGCACTTTCCTGACCGTTCTGCTCTGGACGCTGGTCTGGGCGTTTTTTGCGACCTTCCTGAACTATTTTCTGGGGATGGGTGTGGCGATCCTTATCAACAAAAAGGGAATCCGCTTCAAGAAGCTTTGGCGGACAATTCTGGTTCTGACGATCGCAGTGCCGCAGTTTGTTTCCCTGCTGTACATCTATAAGATGTTCGCGAACGACGGTCTGGTAAACGGATACCTGCTGAAGTGGGGCTGGATCACTTCTCCCATTAATTTCTGGACCGATCCGACGCTGGCGAGGATCACGATCATCGTGGTAAATGTATGGATCGGCATCCCGTACATGATGCTGATCGCAACCGGCCTTCTGATGAATATCCCGGAGGAACTGTACGAGAGCGCCAGGATCGACGGCGCCTCTCCGTTCCAGATGTTCTGGAGCATTACGCTTCCGTATATGCTCTTTGTGACGGGACCTTTCCTGCTGACACAGTTTACGGGCAACCTGAATAACTTCAATGTAATCTATCTTCTGACCAAGGGACAGCCTCAGTCCATGCGGCTGACAGACCATGCCGGACAGACAGACCTTCTGGTCACATGGCTGTATAAAATGACTGTCACGGACACGAATTACAAGATGGCGGCCGTGATCGGAATCATGGTATTCCTGGTGACAGCTGTGGTGTCGCTGATCGTTTACAACATGCTGCCGTCTGTAAAGGATGAAGGGGGGTTCCAGTGATGAAAGAAAAAGATTCAGGATCCATGAAACGAAACCGGCTGATCGGAAACACCATCACATACATCATTCTGATCCTGATGAGCATCATATGGCTGTTTCCGTTTTTCGGACTGATCATGCAGAGTTTCCGGTCCTATGATTCGGCTGTGGAGTACGGAGGAATGGTCGACTATATCATTCCGAAGCATTTCTCTCTGGACAATTACAAATTCCTGTTTTCCGGAGAGACCAACTATCTCCTCTGGTATAAAAATACACTGATCATAGCCATCTTCGTGTCGGTCCTGCAGACGATCATTATTCTGTGTGTGAGTTATGCACTCTCCAGAATGCGTTTCAGGGGCAGGACCCTGCTGATGCGCTTCTGGCTGATCCTTGGAATGTTTCCGGGCTTCCTGACACTGATCTGTCTGTACTTCCTGCTCAAACAGTTTGGGCTGACACAGGCAGGAGCGGTTCCGGGTTTGATCCTGGTTTCAGTGGCAAGCTCCGGTATGGGTTATTACGTGTGCAAGGGGTATTTTGACACGCTGCCCATCGCTCTCGATGAGGCAGCGAGAATTGACGGAGCCTCGCGTGCACGCATTTTCCTGGAGCTGACCATACCGCTGTCCAAGCCCATTATCATCTATACCGCGCTGGTTGCTTTCATGGCTCCGTGGTGCGACTTCGTAATGGCTTCCTACATTGCGTTCGGTCATGACAAGAGCTACAACGTAGCCGTTGCCCTGCAGAGATGGGTGTGGACCAATGACTATCAGGGATATTTCACCAGATTCTGCGCAGGCGGCATACTGGTTGCAATCCCGGTGACGGTACTGTTTATGTTCCTGCAGAAATACTATGTGGAAGGTGTTACAGGCGGAGCAGTCAAAGGCTGAGGACAAACGAATCCGAATCCGGATGCGGTCATTTCTTCAGTATGGCGACAGAAAATGGCGGAAGAGTCAGCTGTCCTTCATCAAGCAGGACAGGGTCTGCCGAAACACAGAGGCAGTCCGTCAGAGTCAGGAAAGGATCGCTCAGGGAGGAAAGATCGACCGTCTGCGTCTCTTCGGAAGTATTGAAGAGAATCTCGACGGATTCCTGATCAGGGCCGCTCTCGGGTGAGCCGGGAACTTTTTGATATGCGCCGACAGTATCTGATTCAAGTTCCGGGATGGGTATTACGATCCCATCCCGGATCACATTGTATTTATTTCTCACCGCGATCGCTTGTTTTGTGTAATTCAGGACAGAGAGCGGATCATTTTCCTGCTCCGCGGCAGAAGGGAATTTCTGCTTGATGGAATCCATACCCTCCGGACCGGTACAC
>CADCII010000080.1 GCA_902801515.1 uncultured Lachnospiraceae bacterium | reverse complement strand
ACATTCTGAGACAGTCCAGGCGGTTGAGACAGTTGGCAGAAACGCATAGTTTCATGAAAGAAAGAAGGACCCGGGTTTTGCAAAAGCCCTGGTCCTTTTCTGATGCAGTCCCGGACATCCGGTATCTGTTTTTTTTCATTTTTATAAAATTAGAATAATGAGACTGCGCTTTATATGTTATAATATCGTTTAAACGATGTCTCCGTATCAGGAGGCCGTAAAAAACAGAAAAACGGAGGTAAAAAAATGCTGTTTCAGGAACTCGGTAAAATGAAACGATCCTGGATCATGACATCAATCATCATGATTGCGATTGGTGTTGTGATGATCATGTGCCCTGTCAGATACATGGGTATGCTGGTCTCTGCACTGGGATATGTGCTGCTCGTAGCAGCTACTGTGATGATTCTGAATTTCCTCTCAAGCAAGAAGGTCCTGATCAACTATATTGCTCTGACAGGTGCATTGTTTGTCGGACTTCTTGGACTCTTTGTGCTGGTACACCGCAGGGACATCCTGCAGATTCTGAGTCTTGTGTTCGGACTTGTACTGGTAATTGAGGGACTCAGTGATCTGTATAATGCATTCATGTATGCCCGCCGTGCCGGCCGTACTGCCTGGTGGGTGCTTGCGGTACTCTCCGTGCTGACGGTTATTTTTGGCCTAATCCTTCTGGTCAATCCGTGGTGGGATACCCCGGCTGCTCTCAAGCAGGTGATTGGAGGAATGATGCTGTTTTCCTCTGTGGCCAGTATCATCAGGATTGTCCTGACCTGGCCGTTCAAGAGAGTGTAAGAGAGGAGGTAGACGATGGCGACAAGGCGTAAGAAAAGTGACGTAGAAAACAAAGAAAATGTTACAGTAGAAAAAGACCTGGATATCAATGTTGAAAATGACGCTGTGTCTGATGCGGATGTCGAGGCTGTTGAAGAAGTAGTCGTTGAAGCTCCGGAAGAAATCCCGACTCCTGAAGTGGAAGAAGTCCAGGCTGCAGATGAAACAGACGTCGAAGCCGCTGAAGAAACAGACACCCCGGCTGTTGAAGAAGTGGTCGTTGATGCTGCTGAAGAGGCAGATGTACCGGTTGAAGAAGTTGAGGATGCTGCGGATTCTGCAGAGACTCCTGCCGAAGCAGAAAATCCTGCTGAGGATGCGAGGAGTATTCAGAAGGAGCTGGAAGCAAAGGTAGCGGAACTCAAAGAGAGTACTGCTGCTCTGGAGAAAAGAATCGAAGAGATAAGCGTAGGAGATTATTCTGGATTTACCGGATATCCGAGGAAGATAAAGGGACAGAAACGCCGCAGCGCGGAGATCCTGGGAGTCTTTGCAAAGCATAACTTCTATGCCAACGGACTCACTCCGGAAGAACTGTGTTCAACTCTGGAGGATCTGGGACCGACTTATGTCAAGATCGGACAGATCATGTCCAGCCGTGTTGACCTTCTGCCGGAGAGCTACTGTAAAGAACTCGAGAAGCTGCGCCAGAATGTTCAGGAACTGGATCCGAAGCTCGCCCGGCAGGTAATCGAAGAACAGACCGGGAAAAAGATCGATGAGATCTACAGCGAGTTCCGGGATAAGCCTCTTGGCTCGGCTTCCGTCGGACAGGCACACTACGCTGTGCTGAAGGACGGCAGAAGGGTCGTGACGAAGGTAAGGCGTCCGATGATCGCAGAGATGATGCGCCAGGACTTCGTCCTGCTGAAGAAACTGGCGAGGGGATTCAGTGTCGTCACAGAGGCTGCGGATAATAATGAGGATCAGCTCGATCTGATCGAAGTGATCGAGGAGTTCGAGAAGGTAACCGAAGAGGAACTGGATTTCCGCACAGAAGCCAGGAATACGAAGTTCTTCAGGGAGAACTGCATCGATGATGTAACGAAAGTCACCTGCCCCGAAGTCATTGATGAACTGACCACGGAGCAGATCTTCACGATGACTTTTGTTGACGGCTACTCTATCTCAAAGAAGGAACGTGTCATTGAGGACGGTTACGATCTGGAACAGATCGGCCGGAATCTTGTAGAGAACTATGTCCACCAGGTGCTGGACGTCGGCGTTTTCCATGCGGATCCCCATCAGGGCAATATTATGATCAGCCATGGCACACCTGTATGGATCGACTTTGGTATGCTTGGCCGGATCACAGATGGAGATATCAACATCATTCAGTCTCTGGTACTTGCGGTTCTGGAGAAGGATGTTGAGACCATTGCCAATTCCATCATGAGCATGGGCGCAACCACATCCCAGACCAACAGGGATCGTCTGATCGAGGATCTGGATGTATTCCTTGACAGATACTGTTCTGTTACCAGCATCAGTGACCTGGACGTGTCAGTACTGTTTGATGAGATCTGCAATCTGGCTGCGAAACATCATGTCAAGATGCCCGGCAAGTTCACAATGCTTGTCCGTTCTCTCGGAACCATCGAGGGTGTGATCGAGCAGTTCTGCCCGGAACTGAACCTCTTTGAGATTCTTTCTTCCAAGATGATGGCTCGCGCGAAGAAGAGCTTCGATTTGGAAAAAGAGATTGCAGCCCTTGGCAAGGACGCGCTTGAGATTGGCAAGAAGACTGCGAAGATCCCGGCAATGGCTTCGGATGTACTCAAGAACGTTGCTCGCGGAAGAACGAAGATTAATCTGGAACTGACCGGGTATGATGAACTGCTGAGTAAAGGCGGCAATTCCATCAAGAGTGTGGTGCTTGCTCTGTTCGCCTGCGTCATATTTGTCGGATCCTGTATTCTGTGTCTTGCGGATATCAGTCCCAAGGCCCCCGGCGGAATGCCTGCGATCGCGGCTGTAGGCCTGATCTTCTCGGTAGCTCTTGCAATCTATACTGTTACTAACCTTGGAGATAAGAAATAACAGAGTTTAAGGAGAATATGCCCCGCATATGTGATATATGCACATATGGCGGGGCATTTTGTGTGCAGGCTGCTTTGCTCAGATGGAGATGGTTATGATTTATACTGATGCAAATATATTTCAGGGAGAGAAGGGATTCATCAAAGGCAGTTTCCGGGTGTCCGGGGACAGGATACAGGAGATCCTGATGGAAAATGAGTCTTCCGGGAAGGCAGATCAGGAGCAGGAGATCAGCCTCAATGGAGCGTACGTGCTGCCCGGCCTGGTGGATATCCATACACACGGTAATTCAGGACATGATTTCTCAGACGGTTCCGGGGAAGGCCTTGTTTCGATGGGAAAGTACATGGCATCTCACGGGATCACTTCATTTCTGCCAACGTCCATGACACTTCCTTATGACAGGCTGGAGACGGCTTTTCAGACGGCGGCTGAATATATGAAGAACCCGCCGGATGACGGGGCGAGAGTTCTCGGGGTCCACATGGAAGGTCCCTATTTTTCGGAGAAGAAGAAGGGTGCCCAGAACAGTGCGTACCTGAAGCTTCCTGACACTGAAGGATTCAGGGAACTTCAGGAAAAGTGCGGAGGGATCATCCGTATCGTGGATGTAGCGCCTGAACTGGACGGTGCTGAGGAATTTGTTCGCGCGGCAGCGGAGATAAGCCGTGTGTCAGCAGCCCATACCGATGCGTCTTATGAAGATGCGGCGCGTGCTTTTGACGCCGGAGCTTCTCATGTTACGCATCTGTTCAACGCAATGCCGCCGATCCATCACCGCCGCCCCGGAGTGATCGGGGCTGGCTGTGAGAGGGAGAATGTGTATGCCGAACTGATCTGCGACGGACTGCATGTCCATCCGTCGGTTATCAGGATGGCGTTTAAACTTTTCCCCGGAAGGATCTGCCTGATCTCTGATTCTCTTCGCTGCTGCGGTATGCCGGAAGGTGTCTATGAGCTTGGCGGGCAGAGTATTACGCTCAAAGACGGACAGGCAAGGATAGCGGACGGTAATCTTGCGGGCGCAGTCGCCAATCTGTACGAAGATCTTGTGAATGCCATTCATTTCGG
>CADCII010000079.1 GCA_902801515.1 uncultured Lachnospiraceae bacterium | reverse complement strand
CGCCCTGATTACAATTTTGTTACATTTGTTTTAATTTTACTCAAGACACTTTTCTGTGTCAAGTTATAAAAATGGCCAAACTTGACGCGAAAAAAACCAATATTTATACTTTATGATGATTCCTGAGAATTCATTTCCGCGGACAAAACACCGCAGAAAGGAAATAATTATGAAAACTGCTTTTATCGGATGCGGCAACATGGCGTCTGCAATCATAGGGGGGATTCTTTCCTCAAATATATCAAGGCCGGAAGATCTCATGGCTTCCGACAGCAGCCCTGCAGCACAGGACAGGATCCGGAATGCTCTGAAGATCAGCTGTGTCAGCAATGAACAGGCGGCAAGTCTTGCGGATATTCTGTTTCTGTCCGTCAAGCCGCAGTTTTATGCGGAAGTGATCGCGCAGATCAAAGACATCGTGCGGCCTTCTGCGGTCATTGTGACCATCGCACCGGGAAAGACGCTCTGCTGGCTGAGAGAGCAGTTCGGAAGAGACCTGAAGATCGTCCGTACCATGCCCAACACGCCGGCAATGGTCAAAGAAGGGATGACAGGGGTCTGCAGAAATGAATTTGTCACGGATGAAGACCTGGCACAGGTCATGTCCATCCTGGAAAGTTTCGGAAAAGCCGAGGTTGTGCCGGAGAGACTGCTGGACGTAGTGACTTCTGTGTCCGGAAGTTCCCCCGCCTATGTATTTCTTCTGATTGAAGCCATGGCGGACGGTGCCGTAGCGGACGGGATGCCGAGAGCCCAGGCCTACAAGTTCGCTGCACAGGCAGTCCTTGGGTCTGCGAAGATGGTCCTGGAGACCGGCAGACACCCGGGAGAACTGAAGGATATGGTCTGCTCTCCGGGCGGGACGACCATGGAAGCTGTCCGCGTTCTCGAAGAAAAAGGCTTCCGCAGCGCCATAATAGAAGCTGAGAAAGCCTGTGTAAGCAAATCAAGAGGTATGTAATCTGATTGTTTACAGCTGCCCGTTCTGCACAGCATCCAGGATAACTCCGGATCTGTTTTCAAAGAAGGTCTTGATGTTGTTAATGTTAATATCCCACTTCTCGGATGTATCGCCAAAACGTTTATAATAATCCGGCATAAAAGGTTTATACAGTGCAGCGAGTCTGTCGACTTCTGCACTGACTTTTTCCGGGGCAAAAGTATTATCCGACAGATAATTGATTCTTTCTGCAAACTTATTATAAAAATCCGGATTTTTAACCACACTGGCAAACAGAGGATCCTCTTCGATGGTCCGTACATAGGAATCGCACTCAAAAGATGTGGATTCTTTATTATGGAGCGAAGATGAGAATTCAGTATCATACAGGATCCAGCGCCATTTTCCATCACCGTAATGATCGTTTTCAGGTGTCCTTACGCGCCATATACGAGTGTTCTTCTCCGGATTCCAGTCAGCGTTGCTGATATAAATCTGCACAGCGTAAAAATCAATCATACTATCAATATCGACGATATTGCAGAATTCGTTGTAAACAGCAGCCTCCGACAGATTTTTGTCTGCAAAAGACATCATATCTTCATAGAAAGAGATGTCTTCATCTTCACCTTCGTCGATCTTACCTTCTTCAACTATGATCACATTTTTTTCGTTCACATTGTAATGATCCGCTATGAATTTATCGCTGTATTTTTCCTGCAGGACATAGACGCCCATATATTCTCCATTCAGATAGAGAACCGCAGGTCTGAACGCCTGTGTTGTGACATTTAGATCTTTTGCGAGATTCTGGATCAATGAATCATGGAATTTAAGGAAATTCGTATCATTCCCGCCATTTCTCAGAGCGAATCCTTTGTAAGAAGTGAGGAGACCTCCATCGAAGTTTCTTGCATCATCAAATAAAGAGTAGTCCAGTACTTTTGAACCGTAGGAGTCCTTAAAATAAATATTAAAAGACTTCTGCGCATACTCGCGGCTTGCACCGCCGCGAAGTCTGATGCCGCAATTGTCAAGAATGTACGTCTCCTGTCCATAGAGATCATCAAAAATCTCGATGGTCGCCGGACGTTCCCAGTCCTTGCCTTTCTGTGTGTAGTTCCCCTGGTAATGCCATGTCTCATTATTTTCCAGGACAGGCTGTGCTTCGGGCGTATTTGCCCAGGCGTCATAGTAAGCGCCTTTGACCATAATGCCGAAATCATAGTCTAACAGATTACTGTAATCTGTTGAAAGAGCGATAACGATCACAGGTTCCCTGTTCTGGAAAAAGTATGTTCGCGTTGCAACTGGTGTAACAGCACCGTCAGATGATACTGCCATCGCTTTTAATGTAACAGCTTTCGGCAGAGTATTGTCTTCGTAGATTTTGAAATCACCTACGCAAATGAGATCGGCTTCAGCAGCAAGTACGCTGCTGTTTGCCTGGAGTGTGAGCGGTTCTGTGTATTTCGCAGATGTAGTTGTGGGATCAGAACCGTCCACCGTATAATAAATGTCATATCCGTCCGGGGCACAAAGCTCAACCGTTTTTCCTTCAATGTTGGCTCCGGCTTCCGTGGAGAATGTTATCTGCGCAGTTTCATCCTGCCCATCCACCGCAGCATGTTCATCTTCAGCATATACGATTTGAATTATATTACGGTCCGATATAATGGCCAGACAGGAAAATACCATCATAAAAACCAGGAAAAATGAAGCAGTACTGTGTTTGATCATAACAAACAGCTCCTCTATCCGTTGTGGATTTTGTCTCTCTATACTATGTTAATGAATCAGTTCCAATGAAATACGACTGGAATCCTTCGTTCTAAAAGAAAAGTCGTGTCATGCCTGCCGGCATAGACACGACTTTATATTCATTCTGAGATCCGGATCAGTTCAGCTTCAGTCCCTTCAGCAGATCACCGAGTCCGGTTCCGATATTCTCGCTCTTCGGAAGCTTGAAGGTGAACTCTTCCTTCTCCTCAGCTGCCTCAGGAGAAGCAGATTCTTCGAGAACCTTCATGCTCAGGCTGATCCTTCCGTCCGCCACCTTCGTAACCTTGACTTTCACTTTCTGTCCGACTTCCAGAACTTCTGCCGGAGTCTTGATGCGCTTCTGGCTGATCTGGGACACATGAAGCAGGCCTGTCACGCCCTTGCCGAGGCTGACAAATGCGCCGTAATCCTTAATCGTCTCAACGGTACCTTCTGTCACCAGTCCGACCTTGATCTGAGCCGCTGCATCCTTGCGCTCCTGAGCTTCCTTCTCCCTCAGGATCTCCTTAGCAGAGAGAACCAGCTTCCTGCCTTCCTGCTCAGCAGTGATGACACGTGCTTCGATCGTCTTGCCGATCCAGTTCTGAAGATCGTCTTCCGCTACATATCCGAGGCTGAGTTTGGACGCAGGGATAAATCCACGAACACCTTCCAGCATGGTAATAACACCGGCCTTGGTAATACCTGTGATCTTCACGCCGACATTGTCTTTGGACTCAAGAAGGCTTGTCAGTCTGTTCCATGCCTTAGCCGTGGCTGCTGCCTTCATGGACAGTACCACATGGCCGTGTCCGTCGTCGGAGCGGAGAACGGTCGCCTCGATCTCATCACCCGGTTTGATGTTTTCCTGAAGATTGTAGGAAGGATCGTCGCTGACATCCTGTTTGCGGATGATGCCGGTTGTTGATCCCAGCTCGACCATGACCTTGTCCACGTCGACACTGATGACGGTGCACTTCACCTTCTCATCTCTCTCGTATCTGCGCAGTGAGGCATCGATCTCAGCCTCATAATCCGCCATGGATTCTGCCGGTGCTGCTTCCGCTTTCGGCTCTTCTGCTGCCGGAGCTTCCTCTGCCTTCGGTGCTTCCGCAGGAGTTTCTTCTGCCTTCGGCTCTGCTGCTGCCGGAGCTTCTTCTGCCATAGCTTCCTCCTTCACTTCAGTCTCCTCTGCCTGTGCCGGAGCTTCCTCCTTCACTTCAGTCTCTTCTGCTGCTGCAGCCTTGACCTCTTCGACAGTTTCAGTTACCGGTGCCTTCATTTCCTCTTCCATACCAGATGGACCTCCCAAAAAATAGTAATGCCAGTATATCACACTCTGAGAAAAATGCACCACTTTCCTTCAAAAATGTGAAAGAGTGAATAGAGAAGCTTCATCTTCACACTTATCTGGTTGCGTGGTATAATTGCGCTCAGAAAGAAGGAATACATGAAAACTATCTGCGCAGACATGACAAAGAGTATAGATCCTGATCTTATGGCCCTTGCCGGCGGTATCATCCGCAGCGGCGGACTGGTTGCTTTTCCGACAGAAACCGTGTACGGGCTGGGCTCAGACGCACTGAATCCGAAAGCCTCAGGCAAGATATACGCAGCCAA
>CADCII010000078.1 GCA_902801515.1 uncultured Lachnospiraceae bacterium | reverse complement strand
ACCGGTCGCACGCAGTTCATAGCCGAATACCGTCTTATTGAGGACGACCCAGATCGCGACCGCGATGATTACAGCCAGCGGGATTGCCAGTGTCACATAGCGGTTGTTCGCAAAGAATGCCGGAAGACCTACACCCGGGATCACTGCCTTCGGATTTGTAGCCTGTAGCGGCAGGGTATAGGGGCTTGCCGGATCCTTGACTTTCGTCAGGATCATATTGACGAGATACAGGGTGATCCAGTTCAGCATGATGCCGGAGATAACCTCGTTAACATTTCTGTATGCCTTCAGTGCACCGGAAATGCATCCGAGAAGAGCTCCTGCAAGGCCTGCGAGGATCAGGCAGATCCACCAGGGAAGTCCCCAGCCAAGAGCCGCAAAGAGTGCGATTCCCGCGCCGGCTTCATACTGTCCGGCAGCACCGATGTTGAACAGGCCTACCTTATAGCAGAAGCATACAGACAGTGCACACATCAGCAGCGGTGATGTCTTGACCAGCGTGTTGCCCAGCGCCTTGATCTTAGCCGGGCCTGATGAACGGGTCAGGCGGATGGATCAGCAGAAGTACCAGGAATCCGAAGAACAGACCGATCACGATACAGATCAGAGATGCCATGATCGTCTGTACACCAGGTTTACCGAAAAAACCCTTATTCTCATTCATTCCTGTCACCCCCTTCCCTTCTGGAACTGCGGATCTCTCTTGGCGCCTGCCATGTACAGGCCCAGTTCCTCAGTCGTTGTCTTCTTCGGATCCAGTTCACCGACGATCTCGCCTTCATACATCACCAGGATACGGTCGGATACGTTCATGACCTCCGACAGTTCCAGGGATACCAGAAGGATAGCGCAGCCCTTGTCTCTCTCTGCGACCAACTGTGCGTGGATGTTCTCGATGGCGCCGACATCCAGACCTCTGGTAGGCTGGACCGCGATCAGGAACTTCAGTCCGCGGTCGATCTCTCTTGCGATGATCGCTTTCTGCTGGTTGCCGCCGGACATCGCGCGGGTGATGGTGATGGAGCCCTGGCCGGAACGGACATCGTACTCCTGAATCAGCCGATCGGAATACTCCCGGATCTCCTTCCTCTTCAGGAATCCTGCGGCGGATGTGAACTCCGGCTCATAGTAGCGCTGAAGAATCATGTTGTACTCCAGCGGATAATCCAGAACCAGACCATGTTTGTGACGGTCCTCCGGGATGTGCGCCACCAGATCGGCTCTCTTCCGGATCGACTCATGGGTGATGTCTCTTCCGCAGACCTTCACGGAACCGCTCGTCGGATTCTCCAGACCGGTCAGGCTGTAGACCAGCTCGGTCTGTCCGTTGCCGTCGATTCCTGCGATACAGACGATCTCGCCTGCGCGGACATTGAACGAGACATTGTTGACTGCGTTCTTCTTGTGTTCCTTCGAAGCAAGCGTCAGTCCATTGACCTCGAGGATCACATCTCCCGGAGTTGCGTCCTTCTTGTCGACCTTCAGCTGGACATCGCGGCCTACCATCATGCGGGACAGCTCCGCCTCATCGACGTCCGCCACATTGACGGTGCCGATGTATTTGCCCTTGCGCAGAACGGATACACGGTCCGCCACTTCCATGATCTCATTGAGTTTATGGGAAATGAACAGGATCGACTTTCCTTCCGCGATCAGGTTCTTCATGATCTGCATGAGTTCTTCGATCTCCTGCGGTGTCAGGACTGCCGTCGGCTCATCGAAGATCAGGATCTCATTATCCCTGTACAGCATCTTCAGGATCTCTGTTCTCTGCTGCATGCCTACGGTGATATCTGAGATCTTTGCATCCGGATCAATCTGCAGACCATACTTCTCCGACAGAGCCAGAACCTTCTTTCTCGCCTCATCCTTCTGAAGGAATCCGTTCTTCACGGTCTCCGCCCCGAGGATAATGTTGTCAAGGACTGAGAAGCACTGCACCAGTTTGAAATGCTGATGGACCATTCCGATCCCGAGTTCATTTGCATCATTCGGATTGTTGATCTGTACAGTTTTTCCGTCTTTTCTGATCTCTCCCTCTTCCGCCTGATACAGACCGAAGAGAACGCTCATCAGAGTTGATTTCCCGGCTCCGTTCTCACCCAGCAGTGCGTGGATCTCACCCTTGCGCAGCTGGATCGTGACATCGTCGTTCGCTATGATTCCGGGAAAACGCTTCGTGATGTGAAGCATCTCAATCGCATATGGTTCCTGCATAGCGATACTCTCCCCTCCATTGGTTTTGTGATTGAACAAAGGACCCGGGGCAATAATGCCCCGGGTCCTCAGATTACCATCCATTCATGGTTCTCTCATAGGGCAGCCTGTGTTCAGGTCTGCATGCCTCATCAGCCCTTGATCGCACCCTGATCGTCAACCGTGATTGCTTCCACTGCCGGCATGGTCTCTGTATTCGCATCGACCTCGATCTCGCCGCTGAACATCTTGGCAACGAGTGCCTTGTAGTCATCCTCGGTGAAGCCGTCCGCCCACTGTGTGGATGCAGGAAGCTGTACATAGTTCTCATCCGGATTCTCGGAAACAAGGCCAAGATTCTGAACCTGTCCCTTGTAATCATCCCAGTTGCCATCCTTGATTGCGGTAAGCAGAGTCTTAACGGTTGCCGCAAGGCCCTTCATAGCACTGGTGACGGTCATGCCTTCGCCGTATGCATCATCGATCGTTGCTGCCTGGTCAACGTCAACACCGATAACCTTGCCGTTGATCTTTGCAGCTGCCTCAGCCGCGGAGCTGTAGATGCCGCCGCCGCATGCGAAGACGACCTCTGTGCCGCCCTGATACCAGGTATCCATAACGGAAGTGATATCAGCATCGCCGAAGAACTGTCCGCCATAGACATATTTCAGTTCAACATCATCCAGGCCAAGTTCAACAGCAGCGTCATCTGCGCCCTGTACGAAGCCGAAGCCATAACGGATAACTGCCGGAACAGCCATGCCGCCCAGGAAGCCGAGCTTCTTGTAGCCAAGCTTCACTGCAGCGTAGCCTGCCATGTAGCCGGCCAGCTCTTCCTGGTAAACTGCGGAGTAAACATTCTCCTCAGCAAAGTCGCCGCCTGCAGCGGTGTCAAGGTCATACTCAGAAACATCAAGAGCGACAAACTTTACATCCGGATAGATCGGAGCAACGTTTACGATCGCTACTGCAAATGCATATCCGGGCATAACGATTACGTTGTAGCCGTCTTCGATTGCTTCTTCCATGGAAGACTCACGGTCTGCGTCCGCGTCGGTCGCCGGTTTCTTGTAGGTGAAGTCTACGCCATTCTCATCGCACCATGCCTGGCATGCTTCATAGGTGGTCTGGTTGAAAGACTGGTCTGTGATGTCGCCGTAGTCCGTGATCATGGCAACTCTTACATCGTCATCTGCATGAGCAACGATCGTTGTGCCGAGCATCGTGCTGGCAATCATGGCGCCGGCAAGAAGTACAGAGATGAATTTCCTCATTGTGTTTCCTCCTTTGCATTTGTAAATCATTGTGAACATTGTATAGAATGGTTACAAAATCTAACACCATGCTACCACATAATAGACAGATATTCAAGAAAGAAGAACACGACAATATAGAAAGATTGTACAGTTTCCGCAAATAAAAAGAGGGCTCATCTACAGGATTTTATTTCCCTTTACATACTTTGCTGCAAGTAAGCATTCATGGCTCAGATACAGACTGCGCAGGAATCTGTGCGCCGGATCCGGCTTTATCATACCTGCCAGGCCACAGTCATCGACCACCAGGGCGTCAAATTCATAACCTCTGTCAAAGCTTCCGACCTTGCCAAAAAATTCTCCTCCTCCGCGCGTAGCCATATAAAAGACCTCAGTCATACTGAGCTGGCGGTCATTTTGATCAATACACCGCCACCGCAGATTGGATACCTGAACCGCGCTCACCATCTCATCAAACAGTGACAGACTGTGGCCTCCGGCGACATCAGAGCCAAGGCCGACCCGGATCCCGGCGTCCAGGAGTTTCCTGACCGGCGCTATCCCCGAGGAAATGTTCGTGTTTGAATTCGGGCAGTGCGCGACAAATACCCCCTTCTGCGCCATCCGCTCAATCTCCTCTTTCCCGGAAGATACGCAGTGCGCCATCACAGTCCTGCATTCACCGCCAAACAGGCCGAAGATGTCATAGGCATCCCCGTAAAATGCAGCGTCCGGAACCAGTTCCTTAACCCATTCGATCTCACTGCGGTTCTCCGACAGGTGCGACTGAGCCGGGAGACCAGTCCTCTTCTGGATAGCAGACAGCCCACGCATCAGTTCATCGGAACAGGTCGGAATGAATCTGGGCGTGAGAATGGGAAATGTGCTCCGGAAGCTGAGTGCCTCTTCCACAAACCGTTCCGTCTCCCGCAGGGACTGAGCTGTCTCCTCGCGATAGTTATCCGGAGAATTCCGGTCCATGTTTACCTTGCCGACATACGTGACAAGTCCGCTCTTCTCCAGTTTCTCCATAAGGAGCAGCGTAGCTTCTGTGTGGATCGTCCCGAAGATCACAGCCCTTCCTGTCCCGGACCTGGTAAGGGCATCCACAAAGATGTCATAGGCCTGCGAAGCATATTCGAGATCGCGGTACCTTGCCTCTTCCGGGAACGTGTATGTGTTAAGCCATTCCAGAAGTTCCAGGTCCATCCCCATGCCGTGGAACGTATACTGAGGTGCGTGCGTGTGCAGATCCACAAGCGCAGGCATGATCAGCATGTCGCCGTAATCCGTCACCGGCGCGCCGGCATACTTTTCGGGCAGTTCATCGAAGATGCCCTCCGATATTCCGTCCTTAACGACACAGTAAGCACCTGTCCTGGCCCGCAGCTCCATATCCTGCGAACAGTCAAAAAAGTTTCCTTTAATAATCTGAATATTATCCATAACGTAACCCCACCCTGACGTAACCGATCTTTCAATTCCGCCGTTCTTACCGAATTCTTGTCCGCACGGAGCATGTCTCAATAATTCGGTTCCTGTAATTATCATATTATTACTCATATGTCTTCGTTTCAAGTACGCCATCGGCGTACTTGCGCCCGACCGCGCAGCCGCTTCAGCGGCCTTCCACTGCGCATCTTTGCTCCGCTTCGGTCGTTCCAGATCCGGCGTCCACTTAACAGTCGCGGACCGCAGCATCCGCCCTCAATTGTAAAACGAGATGCAACCCCTCTCGTTCCGAACTGAAGTCGTTGTGGGTTGAAAGTAAATATCTCCGGGAGGTTGCATCCCGGCTTGCAAA
>CADCII010000077.1 GCA_902801515.1 uncultured Lachnospiraceae bacterium | reverse complement strand
GAAGAACACAAACGTAAATATGTCAAGAGCGGAAGATATAAAATCCCTGGAAGCCAGGCTTTTATGTCGCATCGGATGGAGTTTTCTTGCCAGTCTTACGATAAAATGTCATCTAAAAAATATTTTTGCAATATATAGTTGACATTCTCCTGAATGCAATATATAGTTTACATCAGAAATGATAAGGAGGTGCCTGATGCGGAATCTGAAGCTTAAATTCCGGCGGATCGAACTGAAGATGTCCCAGACAGAACTTGCAGAAAAATCCGGCGTTACCAGACAGACTATCGGCCTGATCGAGGCCGGCGAGTTTAATCCGTCCATAAAGCTGTGCAACCGGATCTGCCGCGCTCTCGGCGTCACACTCAATGATATCTTTTGGGAGGAAGAAGAAAATGAAGATGAAGAATAATCTGGATGAAATGCAGGAACAGGAATTGCTGAAAATCGAACACAACGGCTGCTGGCTTGCCTTCTGGCTGCTGCTTCTCTCCATGATTGTACAAAGTATTGCTTTTGGCGGGATGTCTTTCAAAACTCTGGCCGGGGAATGGACCGTTTTTATGATTCTGGCTCTGTATCTTGCTTTCGCCTGCGCCAGAAGAGGGATCTGGGACCGTAGAATCCCCATGAACAATAAGGCCAATATGATCGTCTCTCTGATCGCTGCTGCTGTCCTTGGACTTTTCAATGCGGTTATGATCTTCAGGCATTACCAGAAGCCTGTGGGGACACTGATCGCAACTGCCCTTACTGTCGTAATCACATTTATCATATGCTTTGCCACTCTCACACTGATGATGAAACATACGGAAAAGAGAAAAGCCATCATGGAAGCAGAACCTGCTGACGCAGATGAACTGTAAAGAAATCGTCCCAACGCAAAAGCGCTCCGGCCACATCGGTCGAAGCGCTTTTTTATCATCTCTAATATTCTAATCTTTCGTTATCTTACTGTGTATTCCCGCCCTTGATCCAGCCGGACTGTCCATTGTAGATGACCTGTTCCCATCCATCAGCACAGGTTACATAGGTGACCTTTGAGCCTGCTGGTATAAGTCCGATCCGGGAACTGTCAACCCCAGGAGCCGTACGGAAGTTCATGGCGTTAATGGTCTTCTTAACGGTGCCGGCAGCGGAACTGAGTGCAGGTGCCGGTGAAGAGGTACCCTCCGTAGTTGTCCGTCCGGTAGCGATCCATCCGGTAACTCCGTTATATACGACCTTATCCCAGCCATTGCTGCTGCCCAGATACTGAACGGTCGTGCCTGCCGGGATTGTTCCCATGATACGTCCGTCCATTCCTGCCTTCGCACGGAAGTTCATTCCGTAGAGAACCTTTACAGGCGAACCTGAAGCGGACGAAGAAGTATTAGCGGAAGCTGATGCGCCACTGCCCGATGGAGCAATCCGTCCGGACGCGATCCATCCTGTAACCCCGTTATATACGACCTTATCCCAGCCATTGCTGCTGCCCAGATACTGGACTGTCGTGCCTGCCGAGATTCCTCCCATGATGCGTCCGTCCATACCGGGTGTCGCACGGAAATTCATTCCTTTGAGAACCTTTACAGACTGACCGGAAGATCCTGCAGCGGAAACGTCTGCGGAAGACGATGCTGTACCTGTTGAAGAAATCCGTCCGGATGCGATCCATCCTGTAACGCCGTTATATATGATCTGATCCCAGCCGTTGCTGCTGCCCAGATACTGAACTTTCGTTCCTGCCGGAACCCCTCCGATAATGCGTCCATCCATCCCAGGATTCGCACGGAAATTCATTCCGTAGAGAACCTTCACGGACTGACCGGAATTGCCGGCAGTATTACCTGCGGCAGGTGCCGCAGTCTGCGCGGCCGGGTGATTGGTGACATTACCGCCATGAATCCATCCGTTCGCACCGTTATAACTGATGTAATCCCAGCCATTCTGGCTGTTCAGTACAGTTACCTGCGCGCCTTTCGGAACGGAACCGATCAGGCTGCTGCTCGCCGAAGGCTGAGACCGTACATTCTGTACCGTGGACCCCAGCAGAAAAACACCAAGAATAATGCCGCATACGGCTGCTGCTTTTCTCATATTCATTTTTCCTCCCCTGTAAACCCTTATTAATAATCTGTTAATCTCTTATCAAACTCCCTGGTCACTACTATAACTGACATTGCAAAATAATGCAAGTCAATTACAACATAAGGTACCCAGTGCCTTGTCATAGAACAAATTAGGCAATAAAACGACTTTGACACATTCATTTTTACACAATTCAGAGGTGACCTGGTATGGTAAAACGAATTATTTCTCTTTCTTTATCCGCTGTGATCCTGCTTTCAGGCTGCGCTTATGCTGAGTCTGCGGCTGAGACTGAAACGGAGCAGTATACTGAGACTTATCAGCTCGAAACAAAAAGTTTTCCCTGGTATATCTCTTCAAAATCGAACAAAATGGACGCAGAGGATTCGTTTCCTCTCTGGTTCGCAGATGGTGTTGATGATCTTCCTTTCATGGAACTGAAGGACTGGTCACAGCTGATGACTATCTTATTTGCAGGCAGCAGGCAGACGCCCGCCTATGAGCTGATGATCGAAATAAATGATGATGGCGGATGCTTATCCATGACCCGGGAGAATGGATATAACGCCATCTTCAACTTCGATGATGGGACAATCATCTATGAGGATTACGTTGCTTTCAGCAGCATTAACGGAAGCAAATACATGGACCCTGTAGATTTCCAGGGTGCCGATTCGCAGGGAGAGCCATTTCTGCTGAACACATTGGACAGCCGTGAACGCTACGGTACAATCACGACCGTGGACCTGAAGAAATACGGTATCCCCATGATTGCCCAGGATGGACACTACCTGCTCCCCTTGCAGACCCTCTCCACCTTCTTCATGTATCCACTGCAGATAGGTACTTATTTTAACGGCGAAGCGGTGTTTATATCCCAGATTTCAGATATGGCAGACCCATGGGAGGAGTTTGAACGCAACCTGCAATCCTCCGATCTGATGACGCTGGAATTGCTGGAAATGATTGAAAATCATGATAGTCCCGAAGCAGAGCGCAGAGAATCCATCCTTGAAACTGTAAGTGCAGCATCTGATGACGGTTCTGAGATGGTCGAACAGTACAGACAGGCAGACGAAGAAAGTCTCTACGATATCTATACCTCTGCATCCGGAGCCAAGCGCAGCGATGCCCTGATCGATTTCAGCTATCGTGAACTGTGCCTTGATCTGGATTGCTTCTATGGGTTAAAGGATTCTCACAGTATCCCTGATTTTGAAACATTCTTCCTGCAGACCGGACTCTCAGAAGGACTCACAAGCCCGGATGCTGCAAAAGCCGATGCAGCAGTGTCTGATCTTGCCTATTACTGGTTTGACGATGGACATTCCGGTTTCATCAGTCCTTCCTGGATGGTGGATTCATCCCCTGAAACAAACCTGGGTTTCAGCAACCAGGCCACAAGCGACTCAGATGAAGCGGTCAGTGACATAAGGGACAAGTATCCGAATGCTGCCCTGCCTTATTATGAAGTGGGTGACACTGCTTATATCACATTTGATGAATTCCTGCTTGCTTCCAGTCCGGAAGGATATGTGGATTATTACGCGCTTAATGAGAGCGGTGAAGAACTGCCGGAAGATACCATCAGCATCATCATAAATGCTCACAAGCAGATCACCAGAGAGAACAGTCCTATCAAAAACGTAGTGCTGGATATGAGCTGCAATGGCGGCGGTCAGGCTTCGGCAGGAGCTTATCTCATCTGCTGGTTCCTTGGCGACGCTCATTTTTCCATCCATAACACCTTCACGAACTCTCAGTCCACTCTGCTCTACAGAGCGGATGTGAATCTGGACAGAGAATTTGATGAAAATGATACTCTGGCAGGTCGTGGGCTGAACCTGTACTGCCTCATCTCCCCCTCTTCTTTCTCCTGTGGAAACCTGGTACCATGGGCCTTCAAGGAAGATGGAAGTGTTAATCTGCTGGGCAAGGTTTCCGGCGGGGGCAGCTGCGTTGTCCGCTATCTGACAACCGGATGGGGGACAAGTTTTCAGTTGTCCGGCACAGACCGGCT
Organism: uncultured Lachnospiraceae bacterium; assembly: GCA_902801515.1. Taxonomy (GTDB): domain Bacteria; phylum Bacillota; class Clostridia; order Lachnospirales; family Lachnospiraceae; genus Porcincola. The sequence goes on along the minus strand of CADCII010000077.1, from coordinate 2,702 downwards.
CTCTTTTGTGAAAAACGGTTCCTATTACGATGTGGATCAGGGCGTGAGTCCGGATCATATCATCGACAGCTATGATTACTTCTATGATTGTGAAGCCTTGACAGATTATATCCATTCGCTGTACTGATACAACTTCAGTGGGTTGTCCCTGTTTTATTCAAGAAGACTTCTCCATTCCTGAGCCGGGCTGTGCGTCAGTTTGCTGACATGCGGCTACGGTTCCGGTCACTGAAGCACGTCATAGATTCTGATCTCAATGCCCCAGTCTCTTCCCTGCACTTCCGAGCGGAAATGCTGTGCGCAAAGATATTTACCAAGAACCGGACTGTCTGTCAGGAACATCGGACAGGCGTCAAAAAACGGTTCGTTGCGCATGATCGGTGCCAGGTAGCTGTTGTTTTCCACGAAGAGCCGGCAGGGATTACCTTCCCTGTCGGTTCCCTTGAACATATATTTCGCGCACATGTTGCGGCTTTTTGCCGGATTCTCGATCTGCACGTCCACGGCGCCGGGCAGTGTCTCACCAGTAAACAGTTCTGATTCCACAGTGGCACGAAAAGGAATCACGGTCACCGCGCCGTATGAGCATTCAAGATTGGAAACATCGCTGCTGTCAGCATATACTTTGAAAATCATGATGGGTTCTGCTTTCATTGGATTACATTCCTTTCTTCTTTATCTCATTTCCAAAAGATTCAGCAACATAGGCAGAATTATCTCCCTGATGTCTGGTGCGCACTGAATATCCGTCCAGTCTCTGGCCCAGTCTATAAAGGACCAGATTCCTGTCACCTAATATATCATATGGTCGTATACCATGCTACGGTCTACCGGATCAGCGATTACTACATCAACAAGTGTGATGAAGCGGCAGACCCTGCGCATATGCTCCACTATCGCAACCGCGCCATAGAAGAGTTGGCTCGTCCGCGAAGGTCTGAACACCCCCACGACTCCGGTTATGTGGAACGCTGCCGTGACTACATAAGGAAGCATTACAAAGACAAGATCTCGTATACCGCGCTTCTAATCTTCTTCGTTACTCCGATCTGTCTCTGACACAGATTGCTCATTATGTCGGGTTCCCCAGCCAGAGCTATATGGGAAAGATCTTCAAACAGAGAAAAAATATGACTCCCATGGCCTACCGGGAAACATTCCGGAGGCAGGGAGCCGAAGTATGAATATTCAGGCCGATTGACCGACACTTGTTGGAAATCAGCCTGGAGTTCCGGCTGAAGTGGATTCTGAAACGATACTCCTTATACGCTGCCAGTCAAAGCATCGTGTATACTGTCCGTTCGGGAACTCACAGTCCCGGTTCCATGGCCTGTCCATGACCAGCACCCGCAGATCCGGAAGATGGTCAAAGAACTTAAATGCCCTGGGTGAATCTTCCACAGCAAAATCGAAGTGCATTCTGTAGTAGTCTTCAAGTTCAAGACTGAACTCACTGTTTTTGAGGAAACTGTCCCGGCCATATTTATTGAGGCAATACAGTCGGACGCTCTCAAGGCCGTGATTGTCAAGCCACTTGCGGGACGGCTCATAGGCACTGAGCGGACGTCCTGTAATGATGGATACTTCATACCCGCGGGATATCCATTCATTGATGACAGAAGATGATCCCGGAGTCTCATCAATTGACAGAAGCGCTTCCGGCTGATGTCCCCTGATCATGAACTGCTCGTACTGCTCTTCATTCAGGTTGAAGGATTTATCCAGTTCAAAGAATCTGATATTCTCGTAGGGGACATTCCTTCCGAACATTTTTTCGGCCAGCGCAGAAAAAGATCTTGCAGTCTCGCAAAGACAATCATCAAAATCAACATAGATATTCATGATTATGTCCTTCTCCTCATATTCCTCTTAAGACAGATAGTCATTTCATCTATATTATGCAGACAACAAATGTGTAAATCAACATTTTTCAAACCCCGTTTTGCCAACACTTGTTTTGCGTGTTTCCCGGGTATATCATGGAATCTTTATTTTCCTGACATAGTCTTTTCACAAAGTCCATTTAAAATGAGATTCGATATGCAGCACTTGACTGGGAATCAGTGAATAATCAGCCAGTATCTGAAAGGTTGAAAGACAGATAATGAAACAAAAGTTAAAAGAGAAAGTAAAAAAAAGTCTTCTCTGGATAAAGAATCAATGCGGTGACCGGAGAACGATTCTCCTGTGTCTGATTGTTTTGGCGGTCATGTACTCCCCGGTTCTGGTTGGATATCCGCTCTATTTTCTGCTGGGCTGGAAGTGGTGCCTGATTATGGCGTCATCCTACCTCCTGTTCTGGGCGGGGCCCTTTACGCCTTTCATACCAATCTGTATTGCCATTACACTGTTTTTGAAGAAAACACTGTTTAAAAAGAATAGTCACACAGAAGAAACATGAACATAAACGTCTAATAATCCGCCCTGGTCAAAGAATCCATAAAAGAACGAGGAGCAGTTCAATTTCCTGCACCTCGTTCTTTTAGACTGTACCACTGTGGGTACAGGATGCTTATTGGGAGGGAGCTCTTCGGGGTTATACCCGTTGAAGACTGTATGAGTTTATTTGTTTATATCGATCAGATCAGGAATCCTGCGTTGATCCATCCGCAGCGATCGTACTTCGGGCTGTAGACGAATACGTAGCTTCCTGCTGCTCCGGTGCCTTCGATCTCAACACGGTCGCCATTGTTCAGCTGACC
>CADCII010000076.1 GCA_902801515.1 uncultured Lachnospiraceae bacterium | reverse complement strand
GCTTCAGCATCCACACCAATCTCAACATACCCCTTCAGCCTCGTATCATTTTGCTCAAGAAAGCGACAGTCTCCACGTGGCACGGAGAAAAAATCCATGCCCAGGACAGCAAATCAGTTGTTCACAGAAAAAACACAGAATTTTGTAAATTGCGCCACAAATAAGCTATACAATTTTTAATTGGAAAAACGATAAGGCTTCCGGGCGGGAAATATCCGGGAAGCAAAAAGAAAGAAGGCCAAATATCATGAAAAAGACTGCAGGGATGTTGCGGAAAAGGGTTGTTCGGTCCGTGTTCGGACTGCTGGCGGCAGGTTTGCTGACCGTGACGGCAATGCCGATGCAGGCTGCTGCAGATGAAGAAGAAGCTCAGCCAAAGATGATTACGGAAGCTGAAACGGGGAAAGTAACGTTCAGTACGGATTATCCCGGGGTTACTGTCAAACCCGGCGGGACCTCGACATTTACTCTTTATATTACAAATACCGGTTCGGAAGAAGCCACTGTCGAACTTGGCGCCGAAGATCTTCCGGAAGGGTGGGAAGGAAGATTTAAAGGCAGTTCCAATGAAATTTCCATGGTTCATGTGGGTGCGTACCAGACAAAGGAGGATTCTCCTTCTCTGAGCTATTCGCTGACTGTTCCGGAAGATACGAAGGAAGATACTTACACCGTCAGCCTCAGTGCGAAAGGCGGAAACATTGATGAGGTACTGGCGCTGACCGTAAAAGTGGATGCGGAAGAAAAAAAGATCGGCGCAGGTAAGTTCACAACAGACTATGCGCAGCAGGAAGGCGTTGCCGGCACGAAGTTCAGTTACACCACCACATTGACCAATAACAGCGGTGAGAACATGACCTATTCGCTGTCTGCAGAGGGAGCTCCGGAGGGCTGGAACGTGACATTTACGCCATCTGGCACAACCACCACCACTTCTTCCGTACCCGTGGATGCCGGTGCAAGTTCTACAATCAAGGCTGCCGTTGTTCCCGCACAGAATGTGACGGCCGGTGAGTATCCGATCACATTTGTCGCAGCCTGCGCAGGTGAGACACTCGAACTTCCGGTCACGGTCAGGATTACAGGAACATACAGCCTGACGACTACGACACCAACCGGCAATCTTTCCGCCAGCGCTTACGCGGGTGAGCCCAAAGATATAGTTCTTTCCATACAGAACACGGGGAATATCGATCTGACAGCCATCAGTCTGAAAGCACAGGCTTCTACGAACTGGGAGGTCACCTTTGACCAGGATACGATTAACAGCATTCCTGCAGGAGGGAATGTAGAAGTGACTGCACATATTACGCCGGCAAAGGATGCGATCCTCGGCGATTATGTGACTGTGATAACAGCGTTTAATGACGCAGTTTCGTCGGATTGCGCGCTCAGAATATCCGTGCAGAACCATACAGGCTGGGGAATCGCGGCAGTTGCCATCGTTGCGTTCCTGGTTCTCGGACTGGTGCAGATCATTCGCAAATTTGGCAGGAGATGAGAATCATGACGGATTCAACCATTATCCGTACCGAAGATCTGACCAAAGCCTACGGCAAAAAGGTAGCTGTCAACCACCTCAGCCTGGAGATCAGGCGGGGGGAGATATTCGGGCTGCTTGGACCAAATGGTGCGGGAAAAACAACAACGATACTGATGCTTCTGGGTCTGACCGAGCCTACGCAGGGCAGGGCACTGATCGACGGATATGACTGCACAAGGCAATCCATGCAGGTCAAGCGAATCACCGGATATATGCCGGACAACGTCGGCTTTTACAGTGACATGACAGGCCGGGAAAACCTCCGCTTTACGGCAAGACTGAACGGAATTCCGGAAAAAGAGATTGATCCGCTGATTGACAGACTGATTGAAAAAGTCGGAATGACATACGCAGCAAACCAGAAAACAGGAACCTATTCGAAAGGCATGCGCCAGAGACTTGGTATTGCAGATGTCCTGATCAAGGATCCGGCGGTCATTATTATGGATGAGCCGACAGCAGGACTTGATCCGGAAGGAATGCGCGAGTTTTTAAGCCTGATCAAACAGCTGAGTGTGGAGGATGGAAAAACGATCCTGGTCTCCAGCCATCAACTTTACCAGATCCAGCAGATCTGCGACAGGGTCGGCATCTTTGTGGATGGAAGTCTGATCGCGTGCGGCGGAATCAGCGAACTGGGATCACAGATTGCGGCACAGGGTCATTATACACTGGAGATTTCAGCGGAACCTTGTGATGAGAGATTCCTGGGATTTTTAAAAGAACAGGATGGGATTACCGGAATATCCATGGAAGGCAGTACTTTTTTGATCAGTTCTTCCAAAGATCTGCGCACCGATATCACAAGGTTCCTCGGAACACATGAATATAAACTGCTGCATATGCATCAGAAAGGCGGAGATCTGGACGAAATCTACCGTGTCTATTTTGAGGAAGCTGAAAAAGAAGGAGATGAGAACCATGACAAGAGCGGCAGCAGGAAGCACCGTTTCAGCCACAGAGGAGCATAAGTGCAGGAGCATCCGCTACCACAGTCTGAAGGCGCTCTATCGGAAGGAAATGGCGGATCATGTGACCAGCAAAAGGTTCATCATTATTCTGATCCTCGTGATTGCGATGACGATCGCAAGCGTATACGGCGCGGTTACGGGAATTAAAAGTGCGATTATGAATGCTGCCATAGATAAGAATGCTTCATTTGATGCAAGCTACATGTTCCTCAAACTGTTTACCACCGGCGGCAGTTCCATCCCGTCATATATGTCACTGATCGCGTTGATCGGTCCGTTCATCGGGCTGATCCTCGGATTTGACTCGATCAACGCCGAGAAAAACAACGGGACACTGAACCGGCTGGTATCTCAGCCAATTTACAGAGATGCCATCATCATCGGCAAGTTTCTGGCATCCTCGACACTGGTCGTGGTTATGGTCCTGAGCACAGGTATTGCAGTCGGATGCGCAGGTTTCCTGGCGTCCGGTATACGGCCGTCAGGCGAGGAGGCTGTCAGGGTTCTGATCTATCTGCTTTATACAATCGTGTATATCTGCTTTTGGCTGGCGATGGCACTGCTGTTTTCGGTCTTCACCAGGCATGCGGCAACGTCGGCACTTGCTTCGATCGCACTCTGGCTATTTTTTGCAATCTTCATGAGCCTTCTGGCAGGCATTATGGCGAATGCGGTCTACCCGGTCAATACAGAGTATGAACAGGCGGTCAACGCGCTGAACAATTACAATCTGAACCTGAATCTGAACAGAATCTCTCCCTACTATCTGTATTCAGAAGCCAGTTCCGTTCTGATGAACCCGGCAACCCGGGCGATCAACGCTGTGTCATATGCACAGCTGGTCGGCGCACTGAGCAGCTATCTGTCTCTTGGGCAGAGCCTGCTTCTGGTCTGGCCGCATCTGGTTGGTCTGCTTGCCCTTTCCTTCGCGGCATTTACGATCTCGTACGTCGGCTTCATGAGACAGGAAATCCGGGGGAACTAAAGAGCAAGACGTAAAACATGAGGGGAAACGGTTTCGCATAGACGTCAGCTGCGCAGCAAGACAGGCCTGTGTCCTGGTTCTGACTGCGATATCCGGGAAAAAGCCGGCAGAGCATACCTGCCGGCTTTTTCTCGTACAAATTCATCGACAAGGTTCGCGTAACAGAGATCTGTACAGCTGCAGATATAGAACGCCCAATGTTCTATTATCATTTCAAAGACAAGTATGACCTTGTGGCATGGATGTTCTGTACGGATGCTTACGGAAAAGACATCACCTCTATTACATCTGCTGCAGCCGGGATGAACTATTCTTCTATGTTAGGGTAAAGATTAGGGTGAATGGGCGTTAATCATAATACCCGTTTTTCTGGCAGATCTCATGAACTGCAATGGCAAAAATAGTACGTGAGTGAAGATCCGGATCCGTATTCAGATTCTTCTTCAGGAGATAATACGGCCTCAAATCACTTTCCCACAGCTCCTGGTCCTTAATCCATTGGATCTTTTCCTGCAAATGGTAGTAGCCATCACCCTGCTCTTCCCACGTATAACTGTTCTGCATTTTGTTAAAGCGAATATACTGCTGGCGCTTCCTGCCTTTATCATCTTTGTAGTCATGGACAAACGCAAAATCAATGCTGTTAACGATCATTGACCGCTGCCGGTCCTTGACTTTGATGGTAAGCACACGGGTAGAATCCTCGGCATAGTCAAAACCATGGGACTTCACATGTCTATCCAATGCCTCCTTAGCGCGCTTTCTCCATCAGGTCATGGATGGCGAAGGTCCCGCCCTTCTTCAGGACACGCAGGGTCTCCCGAAGGAGCTTCTGCTTATCGACACCGCTGATGTTGTGATAGACATAGTTGCTGGTGACCGCGTCGAAGCTCTCATCCGCAAACTCAAGCCGGCAGGCATCGCCCTTCTGGAAACGGACGTTCGTTACCCCCTCTGCCTCTGCGTTTTTTTCGCAGCGTGCCTTGCTGAAGGAGGCATATTCCGGACCCCAGCGGTCCACCCCCACCATGCGTGCTCGGGGATTTCTCTTCGCGCAGGCGATCGTCAGCGCACCGCTGCCGCAGCCCACGTCGAGACCGACGCCCCCATCCGGCAGCGTCACATATTCCGCAGTCCCTTCCACAATCTGCCTGGAGAGCTTTCGCTCCCCGTCATAGGAAAACGCTCTTCGCGCCGCAAAGCACCAGCTGGTCCAGGCGAGGCAGCCCGCCGCCCCGAGCCCCAGCACGATGCCGGCGCCCTTTTTGACCCACGGACCCAGCGGCAGCTTCCGCGCCGCCAGC
>CADCII010000075.1 GCA_902801515.1 uncultured Lachnospiraceae bacterium | reverse complement strand
ATCGGATATGAAATGAAAGCTTTCGGGCGGATCATGCTGCCCTTATACGCGGCATTGCTGGGCTTTGCTCTGCTTACCGGCCTGAGCATCCAGTTCCTGCCGCAGGACTTCCTTAGCGGGCTTCCCGGCATCCTGATCTTCATGCTTTACGGCATCCTGATGATGTCGATCATCATCATGACCTGCGTGCTGTCCGTGACCCGCTTTTATAAGAATCTTCTGGGTCTTGAGGGCTACCTGATGTTCTCCCTGCCCACAGATACGGCAACGCTGATCACCTCTAAAGTCCTCAGCGTCCTGATCTGGTCCATGCTGAGCACGGTCGTCTCCTTCCTTGCGGTCTTTCTCTCCGCCCTGGGCGCCGGCGGCGTCAGCATTTTCAAGGGAATTGCGGAAATCTTCTCCCACCCGGAACTGCTCGAATACCTGCCCAACGCAATTGGCACCACTATCCTCTTCATGCTGATGCTCATCTTGGGCGCGGCGGCTTCCATCGTCCGCATCTACGCAGGTATTGCCATCGGCCACCAGTTCAATGACCACAGGATCCTGATGAGTATCGTCGCCCTGATCGGCTTCAACATGATCGGCACGACGCTCTCCACCATCTGCAGCCGCGCAGGCGTGTACTTCGGCATCTTCGACTCCTTCGGCCAGATCTTCGAAGCCGACACCACACAGGCTCTCTACCTCGCCCAGGGAGGCATGATCCTCTTCCTGCTGGTCCAGACTGCCTTCTTCGGCGTCATTACCTGGCTGCTGCTGGATCGTAAACTGAATCTTGAATAACACAATAAAAAAAGGACTGCCGCATTTGGGCACTTCACTAAGGGATTTTAATTCCTGAAAAGAATAACGGCATAATCAGGCATTGTTCTGGTTATGCCGTTTTCTCTTTGGTATCGGGGATCTCGACAGCTCCGATGAAATTCCAGTGGATCACGATGGTCTGCTTTTTCGTTCTCGTGCCGGGAACCTTCTCCGGCTTCATGACCTCGATCTTCTCCACGAAGGTGCGGATGATCTCCGCAGTCAATTCTGTGATATCTGTGTACTTCCGTACCATATCGAGGAAGGAGTCTACACTCAGGCGCTGCTCCTTGGCGGTAGCAATGAAAGCGTCCAGTTCAACCTTTCTGCTCTCAAGCTGTCTCTGCTCATCCTCATAGGTCTTGGCCATCCGAGCGAACCGTTCATCGCTGATCTTGCCATCCACGTTATCCTCGTAGAGGCGTTGCATAATCACATCGAGTTTCTGGATTCTTGCCTCGGCCTGCGCCAGTTCCCGGTTGCTGTCCCGAAGCTGTCGGTTCAGCTCCTTCTCGCTCTGCCGTGTCACCAACTGCACGAAGTCATCCTCATGCTCATGGGCATAAGCGGTGATCCGCCGCAGTTCCCGGAGCAGGATTTTTTCCACCTGCACATTGTGTATCTGGTGCGAGGTGCAGCCGCCCGGCACACTCCGCCAAAACCGGAACCGCCGGTTGACGGGCCAGTACCTCCCAGCCCGATTCCAAAGTCTGCCGCAGGGTGTGGTATACATCGTATCCCCGTTCCATCGCTTTCATTGCGTCTCACCTCGTATTACCTTCGGTATGTATTGGAAAGAATGTCCACCATTCCGCTCTTTGCTCGCGATAGCAGTTCCATTTTTGAGGAACTTATGCCCTGGAGCAGTCAGCTGCAGGATGCGATCAGATCCTACGAGAAAGAAAAGGGAAAAGTATGATTCCCGCCGCATTTCGATCATATGTGAATTATCAAGGTACTCTGGCCGCAGCCGAAGCGGCTGGAGTATTTTCTTGTTGGGAGTAAAAAGCTACCCTCTACCATTATCACACATGGAATCGAGAGTGTTTTACCACCCAATGTTTAAGCGCTTACGATTGAACACCGATTTACGGTTACTTTAATGTAAATCATTTTTTCTTAATCTGGGGAAAGAAAACAGGGCCGGCGGATTTCTCCGCCGACCCTGCCGTTACTTCTCATTTGCTATTCCTCTTTTCTGACCCTGCTGCACCGGACCGCGCACCTGGTCTGCCCGCCTGTGTTGCAGGTGAATAAGGTCAGGTCCCACTCGCTGGTCACAGAACCATCTTTCGTATTATTGGTATTCTGGATCATATGCTCCACTGAGTCAGGCTGCACAGTCTCCCTGTTCGTGACCTGATAGTGATAAACTTTTCGCTCGACAGTTATCAGATATACGTCCGCACCTATATCAATCCATTTGACGGGCGAGAAATGCCTTGCATAATTATGAGCGCATATGACAAGATCATTGGTCTTGTAACTGCCACAATATACACAGGGACTGATCTTGAGCCTGGTATAATCCCATCTGTCCATGACCGGAAGCGTCAATTCCAGAGAAGGAATCTCCAGGATCCCGATGTAGTTATAGCCATCTACCGTGTAGACCGGCATTTCAGATGAACCGTCCGGTTCAAAATCCAGAGCCTCGATCAGGTCCTCCCCGATATTGAGCTTCTCAACGATCTCACTGGAAGCCTTTGCCGCACGGATGCCATCCCATATGTTATAGGCCGTCAGACCGCCGGCTCCCAGTACCAGGATTATGCCCAGGAAGATCAATATATTACTGATTCTATTTCTCATAATAATGCTCCTGCATACTTTTCATTCTCTTGTATATCATACAACCGCTGTTCCGGTAATGCCATAGCAATTCAGTCTGTCTGCAGTTCTTCAATCACAAAATTCCGCCTGCAGATAATCCCGAAAAAGCAGCTGCAAATGCCCGGACGGGCACTTGCAGCTGCTTTATACTGCTTCATGAATCTATTCAGGCCATCAGGCTGCGGTACTCTGATTCTTTTTCCGCATCAGGATACCGGCAACGATCAGGACCGCGCCTGCAGATAATCCCACTGCCACCGGCCACCACAGCTGTCCGGTCCTGGGAATCCGGCGCTCGGGCGGTGTCTTAGGCGGCTTATGGGGCGGAGGGGTCTCCGGTTTATCAGGGACCTTTACGCCGGCCTTAGGAAGCGCACTAATCTGAAATGCACCATCATAAGGGACTGAAATCAGGAACGGGTTAATGGCCACATCGTCCTTGGAATCCTCGATCTGCATGACCAGATAAAGTCCGGGACGAAGCTCCTTAAAAGACACGCTGCCATTCTGAATGGAAACCACCTGATCCGCATCATCTTCCGAAGCTTTTTTAGCCAAAACCGAAGCGATCGAACTGTTTTTGGAATTTAATTTGGATTCACTCATATCGGGGATGTCCCTGACCACCGCCTGATCAGCAAACTTGCCCGTACTGATATCATATAACTGATTGCCGTCTTCACTTTTGACGCCTGCTACTGTAAAGATACCAATACTGCCACCGCTCATGCTCTTCTTAACGCCCTTGGCATTGGTATAGGACAGCTGCAGCGTAATGGAACCATCCGTCCGATCCGGATCAACCATAGTATCGGCCATAGCCATCACAGGTATGGCAGCAGCCAGACACAAGGCGCATAGGAGAGCGCCGGCTCTTCTTATGAACCCGCCTTTCTTCTTATTAACATGTTTCCCGAAGATGTTCGCAAATCGTTTCATTTTACTTTCCTCTTCCCGGTATTGGTTTTCTTCATTCCTCCGATGGAGCAGCCTCCTGTCCACCGGCCAAATGAAGCAGTTTCTATTCCGTTTTCAGCCTCCGCATGAATCTCATGATTTCTTACGTCGCTGTGCTCTCTTCTTCCTTCGTTCCTGCTCCCGCCTGTCCATACGTTCCTTATACCACTTGCTGGAAGTGACCAGCAGATGGATCAACAGGATCAGCAGCATAATCGCGGCCAGTACCATCGCCACCAGCGTTCTGTCGACCTGCATGGCATCCGCCGTTACATCGGCGTAACCATCCAAATTCGCGATTCTGTGCCCCCGCACCAGCAGACGGTGGGAATTGATTCCATAGGGCGTGCAGGTCATCAGCGTACAGTAATCCTTGCCCTGTATGATCTGCAGTTCCGAAAGGTCCTCCGGTTCCACGATGAGGATCTGATCCACTTCGTAGGTCACCGTACGGTTCAGAACCGTCATGGTCCAGATATCTCCAACGACCAGCTTATCCAAATCCGTGAACAGCCTGGCTGAGGGAAGCCCCCTGTGTCCCGATACTACGCAGTGTGTGGATTCACCGCCGACCGGAAAAGAAGTCCAGGCCAAGTGGCCTATCGCGATCTGTAATATAACATCATCTGTTCCGTGGTAGATCGGCAGCGTCTGCCGGATCTTGGGGATGTCAATATAACCCATGATTCCGGAATCAGATACAGCAAGGATATTGTTATATTCCTGAATCTCCTCTTCTGACATAGACCAATTCACGCCAGTCTGTGCCAGCCTCTGGTTATATGCTTCCGCCTCCGCGAACAGTCTGTCATAATCTTCTGTGCTCAAATCAGATACCGCAGCTGCGTAGGAAGCAACTGCCCTGGACTCGTGAAAACTGTTCCACCAGTCAGCCACACTGGGATAACTGATCAGGCCAATACCTATAAGGATGATCAGACACAGAATCAGGTTGACCTTTTGTTCTTTAATCCATCTTTTCATTATCTGTCTGCTCCAGCCCGCCTGTTCCATATCCCGAGCAGATCATGCTGCTCTCCAGTCTCATCTCTGCAAAATAGGTTTATAGATTCAAAGCAATATGCCCTGTGAACCTGCCTGCAGTTATAAACTCTGCCCATGAAGTCAATTCATGTCCACAGTTTATACCTGTAAGCCTTTTCAGATACTGCCGGCACTCCGGCTATCTTTCCCTGTTGTTTTATATATCAGCCGCACTCCCCGCCGAAGCGGGAAGCGCGGACAATATATAC
>CADCII010000074.1 GCA_902801515.1 uncultured Lachnospiraceae bacterium | reverse complement strand
CAAATGTAAATATAGCTGATACTAATGTAATTAAGTCTGCGTCTTGCGCTCGAGCCACTGGACGCCCCCGAAGCGCATGATCATCAGCGCGTGGAAGAGCGGAGACTGCTGACGAAGGCCATGTTTGATGACATCATTCCCCATACGGACCAGGTCCTCTTCGGGAAACAGTTCCAGAACGAACCCTGCATCCTTGCTGGCAAGATGCCTCAGGATGTCCTGCCATGAAGGGTCTGTTCCAAGCTCTGACTCGTAAAACTGCAGCAGTCTTTCTTCTGTTCCAATCCTTTCACTGTTCGCCAAAAGCCAGTCGATTGTCTTTGCCAGCTCGAAAAAACGATCCTGGAATACATCCGTTTTTTCCCCACGGCTTTCCCTTTCCATCTGACCGGCCATTTCTGCATCCGGTGCAGGATAAAAATGCACGAGCTTTTCACCTTCCGGCCAGGGACTTTCAATCAGTCTCATCCCATGAATGGGGCAGTATCTTACACCATTGATCTGGTGTACAAGGTGCCAGCAGGAATGGTGGTATTCCTCTGTGTCGCTCCTGACACAGTCAGGGCAGAAGCAAAGCTTCTGATGACGGCCCCGTAGAGCACCAGCCATCTGAGAGCGCATACCGCGTCCACGTTTTGCGCTGCCCTGCATAAGGCGCTGATAAGCGGTGTCCGGAAACCGTGAGGAAAGACGCAGGTACTGGTATGCTGTGAACTCACGAATGATTCTGTCCGATGTCAGCCCGCATTCTCTGGGGAGCCATGCGTCGATAAGCTTTACACGGGCGGGAAGGGTGACGGCAGCATCCAGCACCGTTTTTCCGCCGAACAGTTGGTCAAAGGTATACTTCTCGCTTCTGTTCCCGCTGATGGCATGGTACCTGGCAAGCAGGCTGTACCAGCATTCCCCCTTCATCGGGATAGGAAACACAAGCAGATGCTCCTGGTCTTCACGAATCATTGTCGGATCCCTTTGCAGAATCTTTCCCAATGCCGGACTTATCCAGGAGTTCCGCAGCATAGAGCAAAAGCTTTGCCGGATCCTTCTCATCCGGAAAAGCGGCAGCCACGCTGCGCGTAGCTTTCCTGGCGTCCTGCATGCTGACGCCAAAGACGGTAACGAGGTTTGAAATGAGGCTTTGCAGCGGATCATCCTTCGGCATCTGCTCCTGCGGATTCATTTCTTCCGGAATGGCAGGTGCTCTCCAGAGATGCTCGTACAGGGTCAGGTCGACATCCCTGCCTTCCCGCATGTCCTTCCGCTGCTGTTTCGTCAGACCAAGTCTGAGATCTGCTGTTCTGTGGACAGTTTCAGCGTCAAAGGTCTCCGTTTTGCTGATGATGGCATAGTCCTGTACCAGTTTGTACAGGATCGCAAGCAGGAACTGATTCCCGACAGTCTCCTCATAGAACGCGTCAGACAGGGCGGCTGTAAGCTCCACCTTCTTCCGGGTATACTGATAATGCCAGAGTGCCCGTATGTACCGGTTCCATTCTTTGCTTCCCTGCTTCAGCAGGTCCATGTGGACCTCTCCCTCTCCGGTGACGCGCTTGGCCTGCTGGAACTCAGACTGCAGGATGGTGGTAAACTTCGGTGCACCGACCATGACAATGGGGACTTCGGCAGTGTTCACGAGGGAGACCAGGAAGTTCAGAAGCTCTGTGGAGACCTGGTCTCTGACACTGCAGAGGTTCTGGACGTCGTCAATGACGAGGATGCCCAGACTGCAGGAATCAATCGCTGACCGGAGATCCCCAAGAAGTACTTCTTTACTGATCCGATTGAAGGAGTGCTGTTCTGAGAAGTGAGAGCCGAGAATCCGGTCCATCTCCTGAAGTATGCGCTGACATAGTCCCTTTGTGGAGCCATCCTGCGGACAGTCAACCTTCAGCCAGACAAGCTGATGAAGATCGAAGGGGACGCCTCTGTAGTTCGTATGGACGATGACCTGCGGGTAGAGAGTCAGGACGTTCATGACGGAACAGGTCTTTCCGACGCCGGAGATGCCGAACACTGGAAAGCCGTATGCAGGCTGCTTGTAGGACCGAAAAACTCGTCTGAGCCGGTCATCGAATGGAATCCCGTTTTCGGTAATGGCCTGCTGTATGACCGAAAGCGGCATCGGATTCCTCCCGTAGTAGCCCCAACGGAGGCACCGGTCGACATTCATGGCGATTTCGGTGTCACAGGTGCAGGGCACATGGAGCTGTTTAATATACGGCAGCTTGTTAAGCCGCTCCATCCGGTTCAGGTTCCGGTCGCTCTCCTGATAGGGCATGATCACCATGAGCTGTGCGGCATACTCCAGTGGATCCCCGATGGAGGGGATCGCCTCGATCAGTGGATTTCCCATAAACAGCACTTCTGTCGGGCTTTGATATACTGCGTTTTCAAAGATCTCATTCTTCAAAGCGAACCCCCTTTCCGTTCCTTTTCTTCAGATCAGGCCTGCTTTTTCCAACGCCTCGTCAATCGACTGGTCGATTGGAGAATCTTCGCCATAATACCGCTGATCTTTGTCTGCGGTGGCCCCCTCCTTTTGCGCATTCAGTTCCGTCTGCATGCGCTTGGCTCTGGCAGCGCCGGACAGTTCCTCGCGCTCTGCCTTCCGGTTCTGTTCGATGTTCTTAATGGATTCCCTGATGATCGATGGAGCTGCCTTCCGGCTGCTGATCTGCCGGCGGATCTTTTCCATCGCCTGTTCGAACTCCGCGTTCTTCTGATTCATTGTAGCGGTATACTCGGCCTTCTGCTTCCGGTCCTCATCGCGGTAGCGGTCCATCTCTTCCTCCGTAATACCGCTGAAAGAAGCACTGCGCTCCAGGAGAGAACAGGTGATGAGCTTCCGATCATCTTCGGTGGTGACATAGATGTGATCCACACAGGTCGGATCATAGATGACTGTGACGGCGTACCGTCCTTTGGTTCTGGCAGTGGCAAACCATTCCTCGTCAACAGCTTCCTGACAGGTATAGTACAGCCCATTGAACTCGATGCCGCGCTCGGTGATTTTTGCCTTTCCCTGCGGCAGGAGCACCCGGTACATATCCTCCTGCGAAACGAGACGCATGGCGCCGGAGCGATATCGTATGCCATAGTTCCACAGGTCAAGAGGATCTGCGTTGACATGATCCCGGATCATCTCCGGTGTGCGCTGATAGGTATCTTCATCCAGCCACGATGAGTTGTACTTCAGGATACACAGGATCAGTGCCTTCATAAAGGTTCCATAGTCGCAGGCTGCCTTCAGACGATAATCATCTGCACCCCGGGTGCCGGCGTCCTTCTCCACATATCCGGGGAGGATGTCCTTCAGTGCCCCCTGTGCAAGACAGAACGCATGCTCAATGATTCCCTTCAGATCACCGCGATAGGGTGGGCAGTTTTCTACCATGATGCCAAGCTCTGAGATGAGTGACTCAACACCTTTTCCTCCCACTTCTCCGTTATCCGCAATGAGAACCGACGGAAGATGATGGCAGGGCCACTGTTCCTCGGTGATCTCCACACCAAACCGTCTGCAGAATGCCACCTTGTCTTCCGCGGAGTTCTTGATGGCCAGCAGCGCCTGGTTCCAGGAGGCGTTGTCCAGAGTGACATGCATTCCGGTGATTATACGGGAGTAGGCATCTTTGATCAGGAAGATCACAGGCCTTCCGATGATCTGCCCTGGAAAGTTCTCCCGGACAAGATAGAAGTCCGCAATGGTGGCATCGATCTGTACCTTTTCAGAGGGCCCGCTGACCGTGCACTCCGTTTTTCCGGTGATAGCCCGTGAACTGAGTGCAAACTTATGCTCTCCATCTTTCTTCCGCTTCGAAGAAACAGAATCTCTGTTTCTGTGATACCAGTACAGGAACTGATTGATAGACGGAATCTCATCCGGAGGCAGTGAGACAACATTTCCCTGAGAATCCTTTGTCGTATATTTCAGTCCGATCATGCGGTGATAAGTGCTCGAGAGCGTAGCGTTTCTGCTTTTGCTGTAATGATGATCAATCGCATCTGCGAAGTTCTCGAAGTCCTTCTGGTTCAGGATCTTCCCGTTGCTTCCAGGTTTCTTGGGACGGCCAAGACGCTTTTTGACGCTGTTTTCGGTCCTGTGACCGCCACAGTTGCGGTATCCGGGGAGAAGAGCGTTCTTATCCTTGCCGCCCCTCCAGTACTTTCCGAGATACCGATACAGATCGGACTTGGGAACGCCTGTTTTTGCCTCAACCTGCTTCAGAAGATCCGTCCGTTCGGCTCTCTGATAAATCTCCGGTTCTCTGGCTACGACATCCCTGATCAGCTCCCAGACCCTGTCACGGCTCTTCTTCATAGCTTCAGAGAGGGAATCCTCCCTGACACTTTTTTCGTTGTCGATGACTGCCTCCAAAGAGCCGCTATTCAGGGAGGAGAGAAGCTCTTCTCCGCGGATGCGGTCCGGGGTATTGCATTTCAGGTCGTTGATATCAATCCACCAGCAGCTGTCCTGAAGATTTGGAGATACATAGAGCACGCGGCAGACGCGTCCGCTCTGTCTGTTCCGCAGCAGCTGCCCCACAACGGGAGTAAAGCTCTCAGATGCTTCTGTATTCATCGTTGTATCCGTCATCTCATGTATTCTCCTGTATGCCTGTACGGGGATCGTCAAGGCAGATCGTTCTGTCAAGATCCAGTGTGATTTGTCCTGCCTGCACCAGGTGTTTGAACATCTGAATCACCGTGCCGTTCTCCAGATGGAGAGCAGTCTCCATTTCGCGGATGAGTACGGGAAATGGAATGCCGGGATCGTTGTAGCACTGAAGAAACGCCTGCTCAAGAAGCGCTCTCTGACGGTCAGAAGGTACAAGCTCTTCAAAGGAACGGCCGCCAGTGATCCACAGGATGTTTCGGGCCCGGGTTCTGTTGATCTCCTTCTCTGTCATAATCGACCAGCTGACCTGCTTTTTCTCCCAGTACAGCTGCTCGATCTTAAGCTTTTCGGCGACTCTCGCACTGAAGAGCTCTGAGGATGGCTTGACCGCCACCGCGTGCCAAACGTCATCTTTAGAGTAGTAGAAATCGCTTGTCATCACATTCGGCCAGCCGTTTGCCTCCGGATGTCTGATGCCGGCTTCTGCAGCGATCAGGAGAGTCTCCCGCAATTCAAGGGGGTACTGTTCCCGGATATCCGTCACCGCAGGGTCGTAATCAAGGATCAGAAACAGATCACGCTCAAGGCTGGACATCATGTGGTGGATTCTTCCTGTCGTCTGTCCTCTTGCTCTGCATACCTGACCTTTGGATGGAAAGTCGTGCGTCGTAATCCAGGGCTTGTAGTCGGAGCCTTCGCCACTGCCGCGCCCTTCTTTAATCCTTCGGCGTTCTGTTTCCAACGACCATACCGTGCCTCGTCTGCTCATGGGATCTTCCTC
>CADCII010000073.1 GCA_902801515.1 uncultured Lachnospiraceae bacterium | reverse complement strand
TGAATACAATACAAGTCTGCCTTACGCAGACTTGCACTTCGCATATCTGATGATTATTCGCAGAATAGTTTATTTCTTCTTCGCTGCCTGCTTTCTCTTAAGCGCTGCAAGCTGCTGCGCGATCTTCTTATTTGCAGCTTCCTTGCTGTCTTTATTCTTCTTTCCAAGCTTGCCCATTTTGTTCACCTCCTGACTGAAGGCTATTCTACCACACACATCGCCACTTAGAAACCGCATATTGCCAAAGATAGCTGTCTAAACTCATGTCTTCTTACACATTTCTTTATTTACGGAGGTCCATATGATACGTCAATTGAATGAAGAGTTACGCTGCATCAACAAGCATATCAAAGAGTTGGAGTCAAAACTGAATACCATTCCTCCCGGAACACTTTGTTGTGCCAGGAACGGTAACAAGATCAAATGGTACTTCAGGAATGAATCCTCCAGTTATTCGTATCTTCCAAAGAAGGAAAAAAAACTTGCTGAACAGCTTGCCTTTAAAAAGTATGCTCAGATTGAGTTGGATTATTTGCGAAAGAAAAGATCTGCCATCGAAAACTGTCTTCAGATATCCGAGCTATCAAGTGGTGCTGAAGTCCTGCTTACGGAACAGTCTCCTTATAGGGATCTGATACTTCCTTACTATTCCAATCACTCCAGGAATTCAGAAAAACTGGCAGCATGGGCACAGGCAGAATATATCTCCAATCCTGACTATCCTGATGGAAAAAAGTTTCACACTAAAAAGGGTGAGTTAGTTCGTTCCAAATCTGAAGTCTTTATTGCTGATGCATTATTCACGCACAGGATTCCCTATCGATATGAACAAAAGCTCGACCTGGGATCTGCAGGGTACTTCTTTCCTGATTTCACTGTCTGCCATCCCCGATACTTGAAAACTTGATATCTACACTCTGAATGGAATCATTCCTACCTTGAATCTTATTACAACATTTGAGACAAAAGAGAATCCAATTGATTCGTATGTAATTGAGAAGAACATCAAAGACTTTTTCTTATAAGAAGAATAGTATTATTCATTGCGCGGGGGTATGATGAAGTTTCTTGGAGATACCATACCCCTGCTCCTTACTTGCTTTCCTCTGACAGGGGGTATTGAGTAGACTTAATTGCAGTATCATGCCCCTCCAACCTGCCTTTTCTTTTACGCAGGGGGTACAGTAAGGCTTCTTGGGGCTACCATCCCCCTGCTCCTACCTGCTTTCCTCTGGCAGGGGGTATTATAAGGCTTCTTGGAGCTACCATGCCCCTGCTCCTACTTGCTTTCCCCTGGCATAGGGGTACAAGTAAAGCTTCTTGGAGCTACCATACCCCTGCTCCTACTTGCTTTCCCCTGGCATAGGGGTACAAGTAAAGCTTCTTGGAGCTACCATACCCCTGCTCCGACTTGCTTCCCCCTGCATAGGGGTACAAGTAAAGCTTCTTGGCGCTACCATACCCCTGCTCTGACTTGCTTTCCTCTGGCATAGGGGTATAGTAAATGCTTAATTGCAGCATCATGCCCCTCCAGCCTGACATGGAGGGCATTAGAATGGCAGTCCCGATAGGGACTGCCATTCTGGAATGAACCTATATCCACTTTCTCCCTTACACAATCTTGCCGAGTTTGCGCAGGATCTTCTCCGGCGTCATCGGCCAGTCTTCGAGCCAGACGCCTACGGCGTCGTGGATGGCGATTCCGATGGCTGGTGCTGCACCGTTGCAGGCGATCTCTGAGATCGACTTGGCGCCGAACGGACCGTCCGGGTCGTCTACGTCGATCAGGACGGACTTGAAGTCATCCGGCTGTTCGTAGATCATCGGTACGCCGTAGTCGGTCATATTGGCGTTGACGCAGTTTCCATCCTTATCGAGGATCATGCCTTCATAAAGTGTATGTCCGATGGATTTGAGTGCAGCTCCGTACATCTGGCAAAGTGCCAGTTCAGGGTTGATCGGGGTTCCTGCATCCTGCAGTGCGTAGAACTTCTGGACCTTGATCTCGCCTGTCTTTGTATTCACGGCTACCTGTGCAAAATGAGCTCCGTATGGTACGGAGGATGCGGTTGTGACGAAGTTTCCGTGATAGACCATCATTCCGCGACCGGATCCGGAGCAGGCAGTATGGGTCAGGTCTGCATATGTCAGTACCTTGCCGGTCTTCTTCGAATAGACTTCTCCAGGATACCGAAGTTCCAGATCTTCTTTGTCCTCTTCCAGCTGAAGAGCTGCTTCTTTCAGGACTTCTTCTTTCAGACCCTTTGAAGCGACTACTGCAGCGTTGCCTGAGAAGAATGTTCCGGAGGATGCGTACGAGCCGGTATCAAATACCGCGGCATCCGTGTCTCCTGAGAGTACTGTCACATGCTCCATGGGCATGCACATGATCTCGCTTACGATCTTGGCACAGATGGTATCAAGTCCGGTTCCGATGTCTGCACATCCGCTGTTCAGGATAACGGTTCCGTCAGTCTCCATCTTGGCGATGGCTTCGGAATGATCCAGGCCGGGAAGTCCGGAACCCTGCATGATCATTGCAAAGCCCTTGCCGATCTTGACATCCGGGTCGTCACTGACTTCTTTAACGCCCCAGTTGATCATGTCGCATCCCTGAAGGACGGCGTCTCTCAGTCCGCAGGATCCGACCGGAACGACATTTCCTTCACGGCCTTCACCAAGGCCTTTCAGGATGTCAAGCATGTAGCCGGTCTCAACATGATTCTTCAGGACCATATCCTTATAATCACATCCGAGTTTCTCAGCAAGTTCCGCCATGCACATCATGATTCCGAAGGTACCCTTCGGCGTACCGTAGCCCTGGTATGCGCCTGCAGGCGGCGAGTTGGTATAGAGGACCTTCAGGTCATAGGCCATGTTTGCGCATTTAAACAGCGGCAGAGTCTTGGAGCAGCTGTTCATCGGAACCGTCAGGCAGTGGTTGCCGTAAGGACCGGTGTTGGCGCGTACTTCCATGAAGATGCCAGTGATCGTTCCATCCTTCTTACCGCTCATCTTGACGCGGGCTCTCATAGGATGCCTGGTCGAATTCGCAATGAACTCTTCCTCACGTGTATTTCTGTAATAAACCGGACGTCCTGTCAGGAATGCAGCGTAGCCTGTCACATCCTCCACCAGGATATCCTGCTTGGAACCGTAACCGCCGCCAACCCTGGTCTTGATCACGTGGATTTTATTTTCAGGAAGACCGGTTACCCAGCCGACGATTCGCCTCACATGGTACGGGACCTGTGTAGACGCGTAGACTGCAAGCCTGCCGCCCTCCATCCGGGCGAAACATACGTGGGGTTCCAGCGGAGTATGCTGGATCTGGCTGGTCTGGTAAGTGCGCTCTACGACCGCGTCTGCCTCTGCAAATGCCTTCTCCACGTCTCCTATGCCGCCGCAGTTTCCGGCCGCGACATTGTGATGGATATCTGCTCCGAGCGGGAACTGATAGACAACCTTGCCGTCACGCCAGTCACCGGCATCTTTATTGTATTCATCAAGATCCGCAGGCGCACCTGCCCTGTATTCCACAACTCCGTTATGGACTCTCGGGGCACCCTCCGCCATGGCCTCTTCTACGGTAAATACGGCTTTAAGCGGCTCATATTCTACCTTGATCAGAGCCTTAGCTTTCTCCGCGGCCTCTTCCGTCTCGGCGATGATTCCCGCAACACGGTCGCCGACATGGCGGACCTTCCAGTTGAAGAGTCTTCTGTCATGAGGAGACGGTTCAGGATTGCCCTGTCCTGCCTGCATGTAATAGATGTCCGGGCAGTTTGCTGCGGTAATGATTGCTACGACGCCGGGAACCTTCTCTGCTTCTGAAGTATCGATCGACTTGATGTACGCATGCGCGTGCGGAGATCTGAGAATCTTCATAATGCAGGCGTCAGCCGGCACATAATCCTCAACAAATACTTTGTCTCCGCGTACCAGAGCGGGACCATCCACCTTCTCGGCCAGCTTGCCGATGATATTCAGGTTCGGACGGAATGAGGGAGCTGGCTGTGTGGAATATGCTCCGCTGTCCATTCTCTCCGTCGCAAGCTTCACAGCAAGGTAATAGTGCTCATATCCTGCATCTCTGATAAAGATGCCTGACATTGCTTCCTTGATTGCTTCCCTGTCCGGATGCGGGTCATTCATAATGAGCCAGGTCAGCAGCAGAGCTGCTGCCGGGGCATTATATGCACTTCCGACAACACCGGCATCCACCATTGCCTGCTGTACGAGCGTCAGGCAGTCTCCCGCTTCTTTCCCGTTCAGGAGTAAAGCACGGTCGACAACAGCCCTTCCCTCTTCAGGCGAGCAGCCTTCTCCGAAGAAATCCTCGGTAAGATCAACTCCCTTCGCCGCCAGGATGCCCAGGTCACGCAGCCCGTCCGGCGTAATGATCTTCGCGCCCTGCGCCGCTGCAGCCGGGATCAGGTCTGAGTATACAGGCTCGCCGTTCAGGAGAATGGTATCGGATCCGCAGAAGCCTTCACAGTCATCCGAATCACGGACACCGTTATATCCATGTTCTGCGAGGATTTCCTGAAGACGCTTCGCCGGATCTGTATCGTAACATCTCGGGATATGATTGATCGTAAGATTCAGTTTCATACCTGGTCTCCTCCTTCCCCGCCTAATTTCTCATACATGTCATCCAGCGTGACACCTGTGATGTAGCGCTTATAAGCCTCCGATCCGAACATGTCATCCTTCACGTCAGCCATCTTCCAGACTACGCCCCAGTTCTTGATATCCGGAGTGTAGATGCCGCTTCCCTTAACCGCAAGGCCAATCCGGTACGAATCATTCATTTTCCCCATAGCAATGGTCAGGTAAGCATGGCTCTCCACGGTGTTGGCGTATCTTTTGGAGATAACATTTACACCGGTCTTCTCTGACGGAATGATCACAGCCGTGATCAGCGCCTTCTTGAAAGCTTCTCTGTTCTGGCCATACTCTTCAAGAGAGATCTCCCGGCATCCTGTCTCATCGGCGATCTCAAGCTGCGTCCCCGCCGCCAGAAGGGTCGGGACCAGATATGAGTCACACCTCCAGGAAGCGACATTACCGCCGATAGTTGCCATATTCCTCTTCTGAAGAGATCCGCAGTAACGAAGCGCAGCCTTGAAGTACTCAGGAACCTCAGGCGCCTTCAGCGCTTTTGTAAACGTTACCGTCGATCCGATCCTGACCGCGTCTCCTGAAGCATCTATAACGTCAAGCCCTTCTATGCCGCTGATGAGGATAAAGGTTGATGCACTGACCCGTGAATTGAGATGTTCTGTCTCCGTACCGCCGGCAAAAAAGGCACAGCCTTCACCCATCAGACTGACCGCCTCGTCGACCGACACCGGAGATAGGAATTCACTGTTCATTTAGATACTCCTCCTTCCTTTCATTAATAATACTTGTCTATATTCTAACACGTTTAAATAAATTTAAGTCTTATAAATGAAAGTTTTTTATAATAATTTCTAATAGATATATCAGTGAATTTATAGAACAAGTGACAGGCACTTGTTCATGCAGGCATTTGTTCAATGAGCCATGCCATTCATCGAGCACCTGCTACGCAGATGCTCGATGTCGCGGCATTCGCCGTATACGGACAAGCAGTCTACCAGGAATCTATGAGCATAATATTCTCCCGATTCCTGTTAGACTGCTTGTCCGTGCATGGCTCATTGCTTCGCGCAAAAAAACCGGTTCCTGTTTAGGAACCGGTTTTTACCGTCGGAGTGGTGAGATTCGAACTCACGGCTTCTTGACCCCCAGTCAAGCGCCCTGACCATGCTGGGCCACACCCCGATAGTTCTGGATTATATCAAATAGGCGGTAATTGTTCAACCCCGAATATTATGCTATTACCACTTGCGGATGTTGGATATCGGCTCTGAGGTAAGGTCAACTCCCAACCTTTTGAACACGTGTCTGTCTACTTCTGTCAGCATGACTGAAGTGTGTACCTGGCAGCCGCGGAGTTTTGGGATCTGCTCAAGGCTCTCTCGTGCCTTCAGGTCGGATCTTGCTGCAAGGCACAGTGCGATCAGTACTTCATCGGTATGAAGGCGCGGGTTCTTGCCGTGCAGGAATCTGACTTTCAGATCCTGAATCGGTACGATCTCTTCGGGTGAGATCAGTTTGACACTGTGATCTACGCCGGCCAGGTGTTTCAGTGCGTTCAGGAGCAGTGCCGCGGATGCGCCGAGGAAGTCGGAGGTCTTGGATGTAATGATGGATCCGTCAGCAAGCTCGATTGCGGCTGCCGGTACTCCGGTATCCTCTGCTCTCGCCTTTGCTGCCACTGTGACAGGCGGATCTTATAGACTTCTTCTTCTGACGCTTCGTCGTTGACGACTTTGCAGATTGTATCATAATAACGGCGTATGATCTCCTGCTTGGCAGCTGCGCAGACGACTTCGTCATCGGAAATGCACATGCCGACCATATTGACGCCCATGTCTGTCGGGGATTTGTATATGCTTTCCCCGTAGATGCCTTCGAACATGGATGCCAGAACAGGGAAGATCTCGATGTCACGGTTATAGTTGACTGTGGTCTTGCCGTAGGCGTCCAGATGGAACGGGTCGATCATGTTGACATCGTTCAGGTCTGCCGTAGCTGCCTCATATGCCAGATTGACCGGATGTTTCAGTGGGATGTTCCAGATCGGGAATGTCTCGAACTTCGCGTATCCCGCTTTAATTCCTCTCTTATTATCATGGTACAGCTGAGACAGGCATGTTGCCATCTTTCCTGAGCCGGGTCCCGGAGCAGTCACGACAACGAGAGGCCTCGTCGTCTCGATATAGTCATTTCTGCCGAACCCATCCTCGGAGAGAATATGCTCAACGTTGGAGGGGTATCCTTCGATTATATAGTGCAGATATACGCGGAATCCCTTCTTTTCCAGTTTTTCCTTAAATGAAGCCGCCGCTTCCTG
Organism: uncultured Lachnospiraceae bacterium; assembly: GCA_902801515.1. Classification (GTDB taxonomy): domain Bacteria; phylum Bacillota; class Clostridia; order Lachnospirales; family Lachnospiraceae; genus Porcincola. Next base: position 2,324 of record CADCII010000073.1, on the reverse strand, counting down.
ACCGGTGTAATGTGTGATCACAACCGAACTGACATACAGTCCCCTGTCCTGGAATTTGGACGCAAGGCGAAGCACATCCTCGTCATAGGGGATTCCGATATCACCGCGCATTTTATTCTTGACGATATCTGCAGCGCTGATGACCATGATCAGTTCCGCCATATCGCTCAGCTGCATCAGCATCTGGAGCTTGCTGTCCGGTTCGAATCCGGGAAGTACTCGGGATGCATGAAGGTCATCAAACAGTTTGCCGCCAAACTCCAGATAGAGTTTGTCGCCGAACTGACCCATGCGCTCCTTGATATGTTCAGACTGGATCTTAAGGTACTTGTTATTGTCAAATCCGATTTTCATACTCTACACTTTCCCCGATTCTGTTTCTTACTCTGTGATACTTGAGCCCTGCCATTATGCAGCTGTCACAGCACAGCGTCACTTCACGAAGCGGCCTGTGTCACGGCTATGTTCCAGCCAGGATTACTTCCACAGTGCGGCCGGATAGACGCCCTGCTCTACCAGATCCGCTATGCTCTTCTTAACGCCGTCTACATCTTCCTGGTATGTAACGCCGAACCATTTGTCATTTGTGGGAAGCACACTGACAAGTGCTTTATGCTGTGCAAGCAGATCGCCTACGATCGTCGGCAGCAGGTATTCTGCCGTATTCTCGTCCTCTGTTCCTATGTGCTCTTTGAGGAACTGGGTAAATCCGCTGCCAAGTACATCCAGGAATTCTCTTCCGAATCCCCACATATTCATGGATACAGCCGTATCCGGATCCACGGTCCGGACTGAACCATCTTCCAGTCTGACGCCTGCGCCGCCCTGATGGGTGATGATGTTTTTGGTCTCAGTGATCTCAGTCAGATATCCATCCTGATCCACACTGCACAGACCCCTTGTCACACCGCCGTTCTCTGACAGCGTATTTCTGAGGATAAAGCCTGCCATGCACATCTGAAGCACAGAAGGATCCGTTCCTGCATGATCGCCGGCGAGCCAGCTGTGAATGTTCTCAAAAGCCTGGCGGCCATAATAATCATCTGCATTGATAACACAGAAAGGTTCATTTACCACGTCTCTGCAGGCAAGAATCGCCTGACCTGTTCCCCATGGTTTCTTCCTGTCTTTGGGAAGAGTGAATCCGTCCGGAAGATCATCCTTCTCCTGGAAAACATAACTGACCTGCGCATGAGCAGCGATCCTGTCTCCTATCACCTCGCGGAAGTCCTTCTCAAGGTCTTTGCGGATCACAAAGACGATCCGGTCAAATCCGGCCTGCAGCGCATCATAGATGGAGTAATCCATGATGATCTCGCCTGAGGGGCCAAATGAAGTAAGCTGTTTGATTCCCTGTCCGAAACGGCTGCCGATCCCCGCAGCCATGATCACAAGACTTGTGCGTTTCTTAGAATCCATCATAAACCTCCTCACCCAGACATAAGTCAAGTAAACAGATACATGATATGTGCCATATTCAGTTTACTACATTATTAAAACAAAAAAAAGAAGATCGACACGCCATCCGGTCTGACGATCCTCCAGAAGAGCCGGAAATGGGACTCGAACCCACGACCTACGCATTACGAATGCGTCGCTCTACCGACTGAGCTAATCCGGCACGCTGCTTTTTCAAACAACGGACTTATTATAACGGTTGAGAGGATGTTTGGCAAGAGAAACATCAAAATAAACACAGCCTCCTGTAAAACCGGAGGCTGAGATCATAATCTTACATATATTGTATCGTTTATTTATTGAACCTTTTCAGGTTATGTGAATCCACGATCGTACTGAGCATGCTGCCGTAATTCCATGCCTGCGCATATCCGCTGCTTCCGACTATTGAACATGCCCTGTAGGCATTTCTGACGCCGAACAGGCTGGGAATATACTGCTTCATGAAGTCTGTATAGTCTTCCATGCTCTTCTTCCAGGAACTGTAGTGGCGGTAACCCCGTCCTGCGCGGATCCCAAACAGGTTATTGTGGTATACATGCCTTCCGTACCCTGTCTCAAGGCATGCCTGTGCAGTAACAATGGACGCCAGGATATTGTTCCTGGCCTGATTCTCTCTGGCCATTTCGCCGATCTTCTGTACGAACCCGTTTCTCTTGCCGGCATGCTTGCATTTTTGGAACGACCCGTCTTTATTAAATACGCAGGAGATCCCGTTTACCTTGAGTGTTCTGCCCTTAACCATGGAACAGATCCGGCCCTTCTTACCCTTCTCAAGGAAATAGTACCATTTCTTTTTTATTCTCTTCCATCCCTGAACGAGTTGATACTTCTGTTTGCCTTTCTTTCTGGCAAAATAAGTTTTA
>CADCII010000072.1 GCA_902801515.1 uncultured Lachnospiraceae bacterium | reverse complement strand
TCTGTTTTGGCAGATCATAGGCGTGGCAAGTCATATCAGTACCTCCAAAAAAGTGTATTTTCAAGGCGGCGCACACTTTTTTGGCGACTTTGTCAAGTGTTTTTTTGTAAAAAAAACAAAAAAATCAGAGGCATTTTAACCTCTGATTTCGTGATTTAACTTAAATTTTGACGGGGGGTCCCCCTATCTAAATGACATTGGGACGGTTCCGCTGACACACTCGCTGTATGGCGAGTGTGTCAGCGGAACCGTCCCTATGTCACACCCTCCGTCATTCCCCAGCCGGTATTTCAGGCTGATACATTAGTTGTAATAAGCTTACTTTATCTGAAATATTGTGCGGAAGCCCCTCCTCCTTTGTATAAGGATAATACTCGTAATTAGCATAAATAGCTTCCCTGGGATCAGGAGTCTTGATCACCATAATGCCATGGTATACTGAATCCGGTTCAGCTTTGATCGGAAGGAACACTGTGTCTTCGGCTGAGCAATAAGAACTGATTTCATATGGCGGTATATAATATCCGACGGAGAAAGTACCGCTAAGCTGTTGGCCCCCGCTTTTGAAGTTCAGGTCATACTGGTACAGGTATCGATCCACCGGCGTTTTAAGGGTAATAAACACACGGGAAATAGGGCCGCGGTATTCGATTTTGTCGAGAGAAAATGTAATGCCATCCTGGCTTACAGAACAGTTCGGTTCTTCCGTCCTTTCGATTGGAGTGGCGGCATCAAGCCTTTTTTCAAATGTTTCTTTGATATCTGTCACCTTGAGAACTGTATAATATCTGCCTGATTTCCCGCCTTTAGTCTTGTATTTAACATAATAATATCCGGAAACCAGGCCATCCAGCTGCAGATACTTACCCGTAGGGAGCTGTTCATCTGAAATCAGCATAAACTGGCGGTTATCATGACAGACGTCATCTACAAAACCATACGTGTATCCGTTTTTGGTTTCTTCTGGTTTATGGGAAAGTTTGCACGAGAGCAGATATCTGTCACCCATGTGAGTCTGATCTTCATCTGTCACATAGAAATTTTCCTCCGTAGAAAGATAATTACCGGTCTCCGCAACATTCGGATCATACCAGAGTTCGGGCTTGTATTTATTATTATCCGCTCCAGTGGTAATAAGTTTAATAATTAGGAAAACAGCAATAGATACAAGGGGTTTCAGATATTTACTTGGCTCTTTTTCATTAGTGTTCATAGGAGATTCTCCTTTGGAAAGTGAATGTTGGTTGGCAAAATCGCGTTATATGTGTTAACTGTGATCATTATAGCACATTATAGCATTTTGAAGGAGGCAGTGGGTTTTTACTTCGGAGGTGAAATGGAAGAGAGGGCAGCAGGGTATTTGACCTCGGAGGTGAAATGGGAGAAAACGATATACCGTACACCAAATAATATAATATATTCATGTTTTGAACCCCTCTGTTGAACGAAAAAACAATTCTGATCGATATTTTGAACAGGATGTGCGGATTGCATCGGCCGGTAAAGTGCCGCTATGTAGGGGGCGTTATCGAGGTGAGGCATTTAAAAATGCTATAACGGTGGAAATCCCACCAATATAGGGTTTTGATAAAGGGGTGCCTGCACCCTCGGAGACTATATGTTCTACGAATGATGAGAGAAGGGGGTTGCCGTGCCACATAGACCAAAGAAACCGCATACACTAGGCGCGGCTGACAAACGGTCGTTGTCACACGATTCATCTTGACGGTAACTTCTGCTTCACAAATACCCATTATACCTTTGATATGCACCAAGCAATATTTCTGATACCCTCGCATATTGGGAATTTACAGCAACCTTTGACAATATAGGACCCACAAAGATTCGGCTGTATGTGGAAGGGAAATACACCGGCGATATGGCAGACGGCGATGACTGGATCCAGATCTGTCTGCCGAATGAGTATTAATCTGGACTCACAGGAAATTCTGTTAAGAAAGGACGTGCATTGATTTGCTGTTAAGATAGGATGCGACAATGTGGAGAAATGGCATGGTTATACAGTTGTTAAAAGAAGTGTTTAAGTTTTGGCGTATAAAGTTATGATGGTAATATCAGAAGCACAGATTATTTTTTGGACCAAATCGCCGACAGGTCGGCGATTTGGTCCAAAAAACTGTCGCACTAAGAATCTTAGTGCGACAGCTCCGCTTTGTCGTATCAAAGCACTTCTGTATTGACCTGTCCTCAGTTGATGTGTGCCTGTACAAATTCCAGTGCATAGGTGCCGGCGGTGGTCACATCTTCACCGCGGAATCCGTGCTCCGCACCGGGGATTACCTTCAGCTCAGCGTTCTCATAGGTCTCCACAGCACGTTCGGAGTATGAGATGGGAACTACCGGATCTGCGTCGCCGTGGACAAGAAGGACATCTTTGGTAAAGCCGGGGATCACATCGTAGATCTCGAAGGAAAGATTGTCGATGTAGCTCTGTCTGCCGGTCTCCATACCGTAGATCACTTCGACCTCGGGAGCAGTCTCGGGACCATCGGGGAACTTAGCCCTTGCGTCGTCCTGCAGGACAAAAGCAGGGTAGAACAGTACGAGGGCTGCATAGTCATCAGGGTGATTGCCAGCTACATAAGCGTCTACGAATCCGCCCATGCTCTCGCCAAGAAGGAAGAGCTGCTCAGCGTTCACATAGTCGAGTCCCTTTACATATTCTGTGACAACTTCCAAATCCTGCGCCTCAGTCAGGGTGGACATATCCACCATTTTGCCATCACTCTGGGATTCCAGTCCGCCGCCCTGGAAGTCAAAAGCGACTGTCAGGATTCCGTTCGCTGCAAACTGTCTTGCATAGGGATCGCAGTTCTTGTAGGTGCCGCCGATGCCGTGGGTCATAATGCAGGTGGGATAGGTTTCCTGCTCCGTCACGGGCTTGTAGATGCGGGCATAGATGTTGGTGCCGCCATCGTCGATCATGACTTCTTCCACGGTGTACTGACCTTCATAGAGGTCAACTTCTGCCTCGGCAGCGTTTTCCTGTTCGGCGCTTACGGCTTCACCGATGTTGTCGTTGGCGGTCGTTTCCTCAGCTTCCTGTGCGGGAGCTTCAGCAGGAGTCTCTTCAGGGGCAGCTTCCTGTGCAGGTTCCTCAGCGGGTGTTTCCGCGGGAGCAGCTTCCTGTGCAGGTGATTCCGTTTTCTTGCCGCCGCAGGCAGTCAGAGCCATGGTCAGTGCCAGGATAAAAGCCAGCTGTTTCAATGTCTTTTTCATGTTTTACCCTCCGGTTTTTGAATGATGCAGGTTTATCTGTGTTCTGATCATAGGATAGCAGTAAAGAATCCGGATATCTTTTTCCAAATTGGCGAAAAAGAATAGAAAAAATTAACATTTTAGGACAAATCTGCTTGAAAATCCGGAGAGGTTAAAATATAGTATCAATTTATTGTCTTCTGAGGGGTCATATTATCTTTTGAGGGATCAGATGGATATGTCTGATCTCATTTGGTTCCAGTGTGATCGGAACATCCAGCATTCCGCTGCGGGATGTAAGCGTGCCGCCCTGAATATCAGGCAGTGATTTGGCTCGGAGCACTTCCATTTCGTCCCGGCCGAGGAAGGTGTTTTCCTCGTAATTAAGATACAGCCACGCGGAGAATACATTGCCGACGCTTTCGTTCACTCTCCGGGTCTTCATGAGCCATTTTCCGTTCTGCACTCCCGCGAGGCACAGCCGCATCTGCCAAGGCTGCTTCTCCTCAAATAAGGAAGCGGAAAGGGGCGCCGGATTTGCTGTCGTCTCCTCTGATTTGTGGATGTAATACTGATGGGACAGAGGAGAGCTGTTCTGCAGGACAATCTGAAAGTATCCGTCCCCGGACATCGTGACGATAAGATGCTCGTCATGATAGAGGCAAAACGTATCCAGATGCTTCAAAAACCGCAGGGCATAGAAAGAAGGCTTTCGCAGACCGTCTAAAGTGATCATTCCTCTTCGTCCATACAAGATTTTGCGGCGGTTTACAGACTCATCCAGAAGATCCAGCGGGCATTCCAGCGGCAGTGAGGGGAGAACGCCGTATCCTCTGAGGGCTGTTTTGACGATCTTCGCTGCCAGCCAGCTGGAGTCATTTAGTGGATTCCGTGTCCCAAGGCTGGTTTCCCAGCCGGTGATGAGGAGTCCGCATGAGACGCCGTTTCGCTTTATGATCTCTTGTCCCAGCCTGTATTGATGGAGCAGGTAATCCGCCTCCGGGATGCTGCGTACCTGTACTTCTGCGGCCCGGACGATCCCCACCGGCGCACAGCGTATGGTATAGTAGTCAAGTCCGGGTCTGGCTCCCATACATCTGGCCAGGTTTGCCCCGTCCGCTGTAAGGTGCAGTCCCGGTCCGTACAGCACGCCATTTACACCGAGCGAACGAAACACTGCGCGGAGCGACTGAAGGAAGTCCCGGTAATCCTCCCTTTCCTTTCCGGTGAAGGCGGTATCAAAGAGGGCTTCCAAATGAAACTCTCTTATGCCAAAGCGGAACACCAGATGTCGCAATAATTCCTGCAGCCAGCGCAGATATCCTTTCTCCCCGGCGAAGCTGCCGAAGTCAGCCACAAAGAGAGGCTGCAGACCAGTTTCGCGCAGAAAGCTCACCGCTTTGTCCTCCAGATAATAATCCCCCTCCGCTCCCGGCGAAAGCAGCAGGCGGACGGAGCGGAAGTACAGCTCATCCTGCAGCTCCCGCACCTGGTTCTGCACTTCCGGGTCCGCCAGCATTGACAGTCGTCCGAGACAACACAACCTGTTCCAGTAAGGATTCAGATTCGGGAAGGGACCTTTGCAGTCGACCTGCACCCGATGTACCTGGCTGTGCGACCACTCCTCTGCCTGCACCTTGTTCAGATAAGGCTCTACCTCCTTAGGAGAGAGAATGCCCTGTCTGTATTTTGACGTATGGGTCCTGCGGTACTGCATGGGAGTCTCTCCGTACTGCAAAGAGAAAGCCTTGGAGAAGCTGGCGGCGTTGGGGAACCCCTGATCCATGGCGATACGGAGGATGGAGGCATCCCTTCCAGAAGCTCAACCTGTGCTTTTTCACAGCGGACCCGGGAGAGGTATTTGAGGAAAGTACATCCGAAAGCCGAGGGAAACCAGCGGCTGAAATACTGCGGTGTGAGGTGAAAATGGGCGGCTGCGTCTTCAAGAGTGACTGGCTCCCGGGAGACATTGTCGATCCACTGTGCCACCTGCTGCTTGCGGTCCTGCGCGGGGCTTTCCACAGAGAACTCGCTCAAAAGAGTGAGCAGCAGAGCACAGCTGTTCTTTTCAAATGCCACCCCTCCAAGCTTTTCCTCCAACAGGGCATTGAGGAGCATCTGGATCTGAAAGCGCAGGGCATTGTAAGAGCCGTCCCGCACACCGATACTGCAGCATTGTACATGCCGTTCTGCACCCTGCAGCATGGCATAGACCTCCTCGTGATGAAAGACCACCCGGGCGATCACGCTGTTTTCCAGATGCAGTTCGTATTGTTCCGAACGGTTGACGACCAGTATATCCTCGCGCTCCAGTAAATAGTGCTGACCGCTGCAGACAATGTTCGCGCTTCCGTATACCACATAATACAGGATCAGGTCTCTGGCGGTATGTGCGCGTTCATCGGACTGGTTGAGAAAGGCTGCAGTTGCTGTTCTGCCCATGATGTTCCCTCCGGGTTGCTGATGTACCCATGTTGTTCCGGCCTGTCTGGTTTTAAATATATCATGAACACGTTTGGGACGAATGCCAGTTTTCTGGCTGCGATTTTAGATTTCGGCTGACGGAGAGTATTCTGTCAGCCGTTTTCTAGTCTTCCAGCAGAAAGGCCGCCATATCATTAATAGTATGGAATACATATGTTGCACCTGCATCTTCCAGCTCTCCTTCGGGAGCAAAACCCGTGTAGATGCCAAGACTGTCAAGACCGCACAGCTGCGCACCTTCAACATCGTGCATGCGGTCACCGATCATCAGGATATCGCGGTCCCCGGGAGCCTTGCCCATCCGGCGCAGGGCTTCCATGATGATGTCTTTCTTT
>CADCII010000071.1 GCA_902801515.1 uncultured Lachnospiraceae bacterium | reverse complement strand
CGCCGTTATCAAATCTCACCACAATGTGGGAGGTCTTCCGGAACTTGTCGATTTCAGAGAGATCATCGAGCCGCTCCGCGACCTGTTCAAGGACGAGGTTCGTAAAGTCGGCCTTCACCTGGGGATTCCCGAAGAGATGGTCATGCGGCAACCGTTCCCTGGTCCCGGCCTCGGCATCCGCATCATCGGCGACATTACGGCAGATAAGGTGAAGATGGTCCAGAATGCGGACGCAATCTTCCGTGAAGAAATGAAAGCTGCCGGCCTTGAGCATGGTGCCGACCAGTACTTCGCAGCACTGACCAATGTCCGGTCTGTGGGCGTTATGGGTGATGAGCGGACCTATGATTACGCGATCGTACTTCGTTCTGTCAACACGGTAGACTTCATGACCGCAGACGTGACGGAGATCCCGTACAGCGTCCTGAAGAAAGTGATGACCCGCATCGTAAATGAAGTCGATCACGTTAACCGCGTCTTCTACGACATCACATCGAAGCCGCCCGGAACCATCGAGTTTGAGTGATCAATACAGAGAAGGAGGTCTGGACATAAAAGCGAAAGAAGGATTTGTTCTCAGGAACATCGTTGATGAATACATTTTGATGCCTGTAGGTGATAACATTGCCGAATTTAAAGGAACGATACTGTTGAACGAAGTATCGGCACTCATCTGGGAAAAGCTTCAGAATCCGGTCTCAAAAGAGGACCTTCTGCAGGCGGTTCTGGATGAATTCGAAGTCGAGAGATCCGTCGCTGCGGCAGATCTGGACGACCTGCTTACTACGCTGAGTGAATATGGTGTTCTTGAAGACGACTGACCGACCCGGCCGTTTCATTATCCGTCACTTTTGGGATGGAGGGAGAGGACGATGTTTTATCGAATCGCTTCACTCATATTTTTCTCACAGATAGCCCTGCCATCTTTTGCACCATTTGCGTGTGAAGAGACAACAGTGGACGTGCGCCTCGAACGCACAGATGAAAAACCGCCGGAAGGAGAAGATATCACTTCCGGGAATATTACACATCGAAAAATACCCGGCGGCTGGTTTTTTCATTTCCCCACAGAGAGCAATACCGGTTTGATAGTTTCTGATGATTATACTTCTCTTCGCCTGATCGGTCAGGATCAGAGCTTTGTCAGTATGGGGGAAGAATGGCTTACCAGGGTGGCACTTGAATGCAGGCTGATTCTCATGGGATATGTCTCTGTGCACGCTGCTGCCGTCTCTTTAGATGGCGGAGCATATGCTTTTTCCGGTCCATCCGGGATGGGAAAGTCAACGAGGGCCCAGGCATGGTGTGATGCTCTGGGTGCAGAACTGATAAGCGGCGACAGACCCCTCTTACATGTGGAGAGTCTGGAGCTGTATGGCGTCCCCTGGGATGGAAAGGAGCATTGCCATAAGAACGTTCATTTTCCATTGAGGGCTTTTCTGGAAATCCGTCGTTCCCGCCTGAACTATCTTAGGAAAATGAGTTTTGAGGAGTGCCGTAAGTTTTTGATGCGGCAGTGTTTCCTTCCTATGTGGGATACAGATACGGCGGCAGTACAGATGCAAAACATCCTGTATCTTGCAAAAAAAGCACCTGTAGTACGTGCTTTTTGCGGACCGGCTGGCGGGGATGCCAAAGAGATACGTGAAAACCTTTTAAAGAATATTGTAGAGGAGTATGATGTAGACAAGGCGACGGAGGAGATGGATATTATCGATTTCGAGCAGAGGAAATAGTATGGCGGCCAATCACTCTTTATCAGTTTCAGAATGGCACAAACTGTCCCTTGAAGGAACCATGCTTCCGGTGCGGACATTGATTGGCGGCTACAGTATGGAGCCTCTGATCCGCTATAATCGTGACTATGTTACGGTTATTCCTCTGTCTGAGAGTCTTGCTGAAGGAGACATAGTTCTGTTCTCAGATCCTTATCAAAAACGTTATGTTTTGCATCGTGTCTGGACACTGGAAAATGAACGGGTTCTGACATGGGGAGATAACTGTGACAGACCTGATGCGTGGATGACGGTAAATGATATCTGGGGGAAGGTGATTCTCATCGAGCGAGGTAAACACAAAATCACCCCGGATGCGCAAAAAGGACTTCTATATGCCAGATTTTGGCACATCGCCGGAAGAGCATACCGTAAATTAAGAGGAACTGTATCCCGTGTTTACCACCGGATTTTCACCCGCAATAATTTGATATAAATCGATATAACTACAGAAACAGCCACAAAGCATATCAAACATTGACTTTGTGGCTGTTTTCATTTTTATCTGTTATTCACAGTCCGGAATACGCTTTACACCATTGCGGACGAAATCCCTGGTTTGTTCACATAAACCAATTGGTCTTTTCCCGGGATCTGCATATCGAAGCACACTGGCAGCGCAGTTATTGCAGACGCCATTGTAAGCACAGCCTTTACATTCAGGTACCCTGGGCCAGTTGTTAACTTCCTGATTTACCTTGGACCAGGCTGCAGCAAAGCCATCCTTCAGAGGATAACTCCGGATCAGAGTCATGTCCGTACACGGTGTCATGGTCCCTCTCCAGTCTATTGCAAATGCTGATCGTCCGCCTCCGCATAGAAAACCACGTTCTGGGATTTCATGATGAGGCCCGCCGCATGGAGGAAGACATTCTTCACTGACAGCAACTGTTTCGTCCCCTTCTAATTGATTCATATACCTGAATGCATTAATATACATCTCCGTTGCTGCATCATCCTGATACCCGGATCGTCCGGTTTCCTCTCTGGGTGAAGTATAGAAACTATTGATCAGAACGGTTTTGCTAAGCTCTTTAGCGACCCGGATCGTCTCAATAATATCTTCTCCAAGATATCTGTTTGGGGTTACACTTAAAAAAACTGGGAGATTCGCTTCTCTCGCCCGCCTGAAATTGTCCACCACTGTGGTGAAGGCGCGTTTCCCGGTAACCCGTTCATATACTTCATCATTCCAACCGTACAGCGTAACCTGCATCATGGCCGGCATATGGGCTTGAAAAAACCGGATCCTGCTATCATCCAGAAGATAACCATTCGTAAGGACAGCAACCCTACATCCCAGACTATGCAGATAGAGAAACAGTTCTTCAAAACCGGGATAGGTCAGACATTCTCCTCCGGTCAGGCTTGCATCTATCATTCCTGCTTCCCAGGCTTGACGCATCAAATCCTTCCATACCTCAACCGGAAGAACTGACTGACACTTCAACTGATCAGCATTGAGATGTACATAACACATTTTGCAGTTGAAATTGCACAACGGAGTCAGTTCGAACTTTCCGGATATTGGAATACCCTTATCCCGGGCTTTAAGACCAAGATAACGTTCCATATTCCCGAAACTTTGATACTGTTTCCCGTTTTTCTTCCGGAGCTGCTCTATAAGATCAAATCCATTTTGCTGATCCATACAATCGATCCTTTCTCAACAGAACGGAGGGTAAAAAGACAATCAGGCATCTCCAAGTGAGAGATGCCCGAAAATATCTATATAATACTTATATGCGAAAACTTTTGCGAGAACTCATACCTTGGGAGTTGCATCGCAACCATGTGTATACACATCAGAAGTATTGTGCGTGTAACAAGCATTAGCTGCATGTTCTGTTTTTCCATCCTTGACATTTTCTCCGGATGCAACAATATTCTCCTCATAATCGAATACTAATTTCTCAGCCTTTGGTGATGTATATTCTCTCTTCAAGATAGTAACCTCCTTATTTAAAACATAAAACAACTAATATATATGGTAAAATATATGGCAAAATGTACAGTAAAACAAAACCATATAATATTTCCGCAGAGACAGACTTCTTCTATCGATTGTATAAATGTAACATCGGAAAAACGTTTTGTAAACACATAAAATATTGTTCATAATAACATTTATTTATAGATATAACAATAATCAAAAACCGGCGGGGACTTTGCGTCCCTCGCCGGTATTGTAGGTGGAAATCACGCTTTATAATTGCTGCACCCCTACATCAAACAGATTCCGGGTTTTTCCCGTCACCTTCCACGATTAATATCCCACCCTGATATATTATATCAGCAGGGTGGGAATTTTCAACTAAATTCTTTACTTAATATTCAACGAAATTGTAACTTTTTTCAGACGGTCAGGACCAGTGGTTCTTTGCCTGTCAGCGTTATGCTCTTTTTGTCCGGCATGGAGGTTCCGATATAGAGTTTATAGTGATCTCCGCCGCTGACTCTCTCGCCTTCATCGTTGACGACCTTAAATGTATCTTTGTCCAGGATGACTTCACACTCGCATGTTTTTCCTGCCGGAGCGCTGATCTTCAGGAATCCGCACAACCTCGGGTTCGGCGTTTTCCAGGGAGAATCTTCCGGTTCTACATAGACCTGGATCACATCTTTTGTATCGACAGCAGAATCATTATCATAGGTTACGCGGATCCTGTCCGCTGCGCCGTTTTCTGCCGTGCTGTCTTCTGTCTTAACCAGTTCTGCCCTGCGCACTCTTACGTCTCCGTAGGTCAGTCCGTATCCAAATGGATACTGGGGTTCTCCGCCCAGATAACGGTAGGTGCGGTCTGTCATGGAGTAGTCCGTGAATTCAGGCAGCGGCCTGTCGGGATCGTAGAAGGTTACGTTCAGTTTTCCGGAAGGCGATACCTGCCCCGCAAGGATCTTTGCCGCAGCCAGTCCGCCTCTCGCTCCGGGATACCAGAGCATCAGGACTGCATCGAAATTATCCTGTGCATAAGACAGATCCATGTCGCTTCCTGCCATCAGGCAGAGTACGGTTTTCTTCCCCTCTTCTTTTGCCGTCTCTGCAACTGCGTGAAGCAATGCTTCCTGGGACTTTGGAAGCGACAGATCCATCTTGTCTCCGGACGCCGCACTGTTGCCGGTGTCCCCTTCCTCACCTTCAAGTGTTTCATTCAGGCCTACGACCACGATAGTCACGTCGGAAGCGCCTGTTACGATCATAGCCTCACTCAGGCGGTCATTTTCATAGGCAAGATGCTCAACCCTGTCTGCGTTGAGGGCGCAGCCTTCAGAATACAGGATACGGAGGCTTTCCGGAGCTATCCTGCGAAGGCCTTCCAGTACCGTGATGTATTCAGAACTGGTTCCGTGATAGTTTCCGATCAGGGCAACTCTGGAGTCCGCATTCGGGCCGACGACGCCAAGCGTGCCTATGCTTTCCAGGTCAAGCGGAAGTACGCCGTCATTCTTCAGAAGGACAATGGATTCCTCAGCAGCTCTCTGTGCAAGCGCAAGATGTTCCGGACATTCTACTGCCGTATACGGAATATCGTCGTATTCCGTTTCGTCGAACAGTCCCAGCAGGAAGCGGGTCGTGAACAGGCGGACTGCCGCCTCTGTGATCCTCTCCTCAGAGATCAGTCCGTCCGCATAGGCCTGCGGGAGGACCTGATAGGTATCTCCGCAGTTGAGGTCGCAGCCGTTGTTGATTGCCATCGCAGCGCTGTGCGGAGCGTCTTCTGTTACATGGTGGTTTTCGTGGAAGTCCCGGATTGCCCAGCAGTCAGAGACTACATGGCCTTCGAACTTCCAGGTTCCTCTCAGAAGATCAGTCAGCAGGGTCTTGCTGCCGCAGGCTGGTTCGCCGTTGACACGGTTGTAGCATCCCATGACTGACTCGACGTCTGCTTCTTTCACCAGGCGCCTGAAGGCAGGCAGATATGTCTCAGCCATATCCTTCTTCGATGCCTTTGCGTCGAAGCTGTGCCGAATCGCCTCCGGACCGGAATGTACTGCAAAATGTTTCGCGCAGGCGGCGGCTTTCATATACTCGCCGTCTCCCTGCAGTCCCTTTACAAACGCACATCCAAGCGTGCCTGTCAGGTACGGGTCTTCTCCGTAGGTTTCCTGTCCTCTTCCCCATCTCGGGTCTCTGAAGATATTTACATTGGGGGACCAGAAGGTCAGACCCTTGTAGATATCCCGGTCGCCGGTCATCGAATATGCGTTGTACTTTGCTCTGCCTTCCGTCGCGATCGTATCGCCGATCTCCTGCATCATCTCTTCGTCAAAGGCAGCTCCCATACCGATCGCCTGGGGGAAACTTGTTGCGGATCCTGCTCTGGCAACGCCATGCAGCGCTTCGTTCCACCAGTTATAGGCGGGAATTCCCAGCCGGTCAACAGCAGGGGAATCATACCTCAGCTGAGTCATTTTCTCAGCCGTTGTCATGCGATCTACGAGTTCTCTGGCTCTGCGTTCAGCCTCCCTCCGGTCCATATCAACCTCCTGCCTCATGTCGGTTTATAATATGCGTATGCACATTATCACATTGCATTATGCCGCTATTATATATCTGCCTCCCAAAATAAATCCCTGTCATCCTGGCAAGGCAGATATAAATAAATTCTTCCGCTCAGCCTTTCACGGCGCCGGTGGTAAGACCGTCGACGATCTGGTTACTGAAGAGAGTGTATACGATGATCGTCGGAACAATCGCAATAACGATTGCCGGGAACATCTTATCGTAGCTGGTCTGGTAGGGCGAAACGAACTTTGTCAGGGCGACCGGAAGTGTCTTCTTATTTGCGTCTGATACAAAGACCAAAGCCAGAAGCAGCTCATTCCAGTTATTGATGAAGGTCATCAGTCCGGTGACAAAGAGTCCGGTACGTGCCAACGGGAAGCAGATCTTGAAGAAGATCTGGTAGATCGTACATCCATCCATGCAGGCAGACTCCAGCAGTTCATTCGGAATGCTCCGGAAGAAGCCTGCCATAATAAAGACGCAGGTTGG
>CADCII010000070.1 GCA_902801515.1 uncultured Lachnospiraceae bacterium | reverse complement strand
GCAGGGAACATATTACTATCATCCATCCGCAGCATGAGCTGTTCAGCCTTCTTGAATTCGATAAGATCAAGCTGATACGCGCAAAAACCATCGGATATCTGGACACCATGAAAACCTTCGGTATCCTGTCAGGGATCCGGTACGCATTTGCCCCGTATCAGATTCCGGCAGAATATGACCGGTGGTACCTGCAGGTCATGCGGCTTGAAGCGATGGCATACCGCTCCGGCGGAAAATGGACGTCCCAGGAGCCAGTCATGGAGACACTCAGGCAATTCAGTCACCGCAGAGCGCTGGATTACAAAGAGATGTTCTGTTCCTCGCTGGATGTCCTGATGACCATTGCAGGTCTCGACGAGACAGTCGTCTGGGAGTTTGACAAGGCGAGACAGGAACTGACAGCATTTTTCTCTTCAGATGAAGCGGCTGATACTGGCGCGTGGTCTGATGTAAGGGCCCTTGCAGGACGCGGAGAGGCGATCCGTTATTTCATGAACCTGATCCGGTCTGCCAATGAAAATGAAGAGCAGGATGACATTACACTGAAAGCGATCATGTATCCTTTTGTCACCGCCATGGCAGATTTTTATCTCAGCATGATCAAAGTCTGAAATAACTGTTCAGGCACTTTTCGCTCCTGAGCAGTTGTGTTATTATAAACTCAGATGCAGACAATGTAAGCCTGAAGGCGGCTGAATGGAGGGCAGGGAATGAGGAATATTTTATTTGCGGCATCGGAAGGTGTTCCGTTTATCAAAACCGGAGGCCTTGCAGATGTAGTTGGCTCACTTCCGCGCGATATCGACCGGGAGTACTATGATGTCAGGGTGATCATGCCGAGATATAACTGCATGCATCAGGACATGAAAGACAAGATGGAATATATCACCAGCTTCTACATGGATTTCGATTATCATTCCATGTACGTAGGCCTCTTCCAAGCGGAAGTTGATGGAGTGAAGTATTATTTCATCGACAACATGGAGTTCTTCAATACGGAGAAGGTCTATACTGACGATGCGCTGTTTGAGATCAAGCGCTATTCTTATTTCTCAAAAGCGGTTCTCAGCGCGCTTCCGACACTGGGCTTCCGCCCGGATCTGATCCACTGCCATGACTGGCAGACTGGCCTGATCCCTGTCTATCTGAAGGGCAGTTTCCAGGAAAATGAATTCTACCGCGGTATCAAGACGGTTATGACGATCCACAATCTGAGGTTCCAGGGCAAATGGAATCCGAAGGATGTCGCAGCGATCACCGGACTGTCTGAATACTATTTCACACCGGACAAGCTGGAGGCATACAAGGATGCAAACCTGCTGAAGGGCGGACTGGTATATGCCGACGCGATCACAACGGTTTCCCCGACCTATGCTGAGGAGATCAAGACACCGTTCTACGGCGAGAACCTCGAAGGCATCCTGAACGCCAGAGATCATGATCTTCGCGGAATCCTGAATGGCATCGACTACACGGAATTCAATCCGGAGGATGACAAGTTCATCCCGCATCCCTACAACCTGAAGAACTGGCGCAGAGAGAAATCAAAAAACAAGGTTGAGCTGCAGAAGGAACTCGGGCTTGCGCAGGATGCCAAGGCCATGATGATCGGCGTCGTTTCCAGACTGACGGACCAGAAGGGATTCGATCTGATTGCCTGTGTCATGGAAGAGATGCTGTCACTTGACTCGATCCAGATGGTCGTTCTCGGAACCGGCGAGGAACAGTATGAGAATCTGTTCCGCTATCTGGCAGGAAAGTATCCGGACAAGATGTCTGCGAACATCTGCTATTCCAATGCGCTGTCTCACAAGATCTATGCAGCGTGCGACGCGTTCCTGATGCCGTCCCTGTTCGAGCCGTGCGGACTGTCCCAGCTGATGAGCCTTCGCTATGGTACACTTCCGATCGTCCGCGAGACCGGCGGTCTGAAGGATACGGTAGAGCCGTACAATGAATATGAGAATACCGGTACTGGATTCACATTTACGAACTACAATGCTCATGAGATGATGCATGCTGTCCGCTATGCGGAGCAGATCTATTATGACCGCAAGCGCGAGTGGAACAAGATGGTAGACCGCGCGATGCAGGCAGACTTCTCCTGGAAGGTATCTGCAGGCAAGTATCAGGAGATGTATGACTGGCTGATCGGCTGATGAACTGAAACCGGAACAGCTAACAGCCGGGGACCGGACAGACCAGTCCCCGGCTTTTTCGATAAGGAGTAATTATGATCAACGGAGCAGAAGCTATGGTGCAGTGCCTGAAGGCAGAAGGGGTCACCCGGATCTTCGGGATCCCCGGTGTCGCGATAGCGCCATTTTACGAGGCGCTGTATAACGAGCCTTCGATCACACATGTCCTGGTGCGCCAGGAGCAGGCAGCAGGTCATGCCGCTTCGGGATATGCGAGGATCACCCGCAGACCGGCAGTCTGTGTCACAAGTTCCGGCCCCGGGGCGACAAATCTGATCACAGCCCTCGCGACTGCCTATGCTGACAGTATACCGCTGATCGCGATCACCGGTCAGGTGGACAGCCATCTGCTGGGACATGACGTGTTCCAGGAAGCGGATATGAGAGGGGCGACAGAGTCCTTTGTCAAATACAGCTATCTGGTCAAGAATGTAAATGACATCCCCCGCATCTTCAAAGAAGCGTTCCATATCGCTTCAACGGGGCGCACCGGCCCGGTGCTGATCGACATCCCGTGTGACGTCCAGAAAAATGAACTGAAGGGTGAGTTTGTTTATCCGGAGGAAGCAAAGATCCGCGGATATAAACCCAGCATCATGGGGAACGGCCAGCAGATGTCAAAGGTCATCGCCGCGATCAACAAGGCAAAGAGGCCTCTGATCTGTGCGGGCGGCGGCGTCATCCTGAGCCACGGCGAAGAAGTCATCAGGGAGTTCTGTGAGAAGAACGGGATACCGCTGGTCTCTACCATGATGGGAATCGGGACAATCGCCAAGGCGCATCCTCTGTATTTCGGTATGCTCGGGAACAACGGAAAACCCTATGCGAATAAGGCGGTGGCCAATGCCGACCTGCTGATGATAGTCGGAGCAAGGATAGCTGACAGGGCGGTCCCGAAGCCTGAAAAGCTGGAGAGACGCCTGACGGTCATTCACATTGACATCGATTCGGCTGAGATTGGTAAGATGCTTGGTCCGACCATTCCGCTGGTAGGCGATATCCGCCACATCTTCACGCAGTTGATGGACGCGGATATTCATATCGATACAACTGAATGGATCCAGGAGCTTGAAGAGATCAAGATAAGCACCGTGGATCACCGTGTGTTCAGCGACAGACTGGTTAACCCAATGACACTGGTTCAGACTCTGTCGGAAAAGATGGATGACGACGGGATCTACGTGGCAGACGTGGGACAGAATCAGCTCTGGTCCGCAGACAATTATGTAATGAAGAACGGACGGTTCCTGACCACAGGCGGTATGGGCACCATGGGATACTCCATCCCGGCAGCCATCGGCGCGAAGATGGCGGAACCGGATAAGCAGGTCGTCGCGGTGTGCGGCGACGGTGCCTTCCAGATGTCTATGTTCGAACTGGCGACGATCGCCGTCAACAAAGTGCCGCTGAAGATCCTGGTACTGCGCAATGAGTATCTGGGACTTGTCCGCGAGCATCAGGAGAAGGTCTATGACTGCCATTATTCCGGAGTGCAGCTGTACGCGTATCCGCACTACGATAAACTGGCGCAGGCCTATGATATGGAGTATTTCCATTCCGATTCCAACGAGACGCTGGAAGAAGAACTGGACCGCTTCCTTGCATGCGGCAATGCCGCCATTATGGTCTGCGACGTTGACAGTGCGAACAATACCAAGTAAGGAGAGACGATATGAAAGGGATCTTTTCAATCCTTGTAGAAAATAAAGACGGTGTCCTGTCTCAGATCGCCGGTCTGTTTTCCAGACGCGGATTCAATATCGACTCTCTTGCAGTGGGCGAGACAGACAAGCATGATGTGTCCAGCATAACCATCGTATCTACGGCAGACGCCAGGACCATCGATCAGATCGAGAAGCACCTGAATAAGAAGATGGACGTCATCAAAGTACGCAGACTGGATGAGGTAAAGTCCGTATCTCTTGAGATGATGCTGATCAAAGTATCGTATACCGCACAGAACCGTTCGTCACTGATCGAACTGTGCAGCGTCATGGGAGCAAAGATCATGAATGTCTCCGCCAAGTCGATCATGATCGAGATCCACAACACCCCTGACGTAGTCGCGGAATTTCTGGATCTGCTGAGAAGCTTCGGCATACTGGAAGTGCAGCGTACCGGAACGATCTCGATGGCCAAGAGCTGAGAAACGGAGCAGATACAGATGGAACAACATGGATTTTTTGCGATGATGGCGCGTCTGAAATGGATCGACCGCTGGGCGCTTATGAGGAATTCTTCCAACGAGAACCTCTCGGAGCATTCGCTGGAAGTCGCCATGCTCGCTCACGCTCTGTGTGTGATCGGAAATGAACGTTTCGGGAAGAAACTGGATGCCGACCACGCGGCAGTGATCGGAATGTTTCATGACGTGTCCGAGATACTGACCGGCGACATGCCGACACCGGTGAAGTATTTCAACCGGCAGATCCGGTCAGCATATAAGGATATTGAGCAGGACGCCAACATGCGTCTGCTGACTCTGCTTCCGCAGGATATGAGAGCCGAGTACATGCACGCACTCAATCCGGGCGAAGAGTACGAACAGGAAAAAAAACTTGTAAAAGGCGCTGATAAACTCAGCGCCTACATTAAGTGCATTGAGGAGAGAAAGGCCGGCAACAGGGAGTTTGAGAGCGCTGAGAAGGCGACTCTTGAGTCTCTGCATGCGCTGGGGCTTCCCGAGGTGGATGTCTTTCTCGAAGAATTCATGCCATCCTATGAGAAGACGCTGGATGAGATCCGGCCGTAGGAGAAAAAACAATACGGCAGGATGCCGTCTTCAGGGACTGTGCCTCAACGCAAACCCAGCCCACTCCGCTGAACTAACTGCTAACTACAACAAGGTGTCCGGGGGATTCGACGAACGATTTTCTCTTCCCCCGGGCACCTTGTTTTCGTAAGCAGTGGATCTCAGCTTCGTTCCTGCTGGAATTGTTTGCTTATGAGGCATCAGAACCCCTTCAGATGGCATCCTTCTGCAGCTGCGGATCTGCTTAATTCAGTTTCATGTCTCCGTCTTTGACCCAGCCGGCCTTGCGGCAGAAATGATTGATCAGCGGGGCAAGAACAGCCGGAAGTACAAATGAGATCAGGATCAGTCCAATCCAGTCCATCGCCGTGATGGCACTCTTGGTGCCCGCGGCGATATCATTTACCCAGCCGGTATAAACTCCGATCTGTCCGACGAGTCCGCAGGTTCCCATGCCGGAACTGACTGCGGCACCGTTCATTTTCAGATGGAACACACAGGTCGCGATGGGACCTGTGATGGCGGATGCCAGTGTGGGTCCGATCCAGATGCGTGGGTTTTTGACGATGTTACCCATCTGCAGCATGGAGGTGCCGATTCCCTGGGAGACCAGTCCGCCCCATCTGTTTTCCCTGAAGGACATTACAGCGAATCCTACCATCTGTGCGCAGCATCCTGCGACAGCGGCGCCTCCGGCAAGTCCGGTGAGGCCGAGGGCAGCACAGATAGCTGCGGAGGAGATCGGGAGCGTCAGTGCTACACCGACGACTACTGATACAAAGATTCCCATCCAGAAGGGCTGGAGATCGGTCGCCCACATGATCAGGTCACCAACTTTCATGGCTGCCTTACCGAGCGCGGGCGCCCACCAGGCTGACAGGCCGATTCCGACTGCGATGGTTACCAGCGGCGTGACCAGGATATCGACTTTGGTCTCTTTGCTTACGGCTTTGCCGATCTCAGAGGCGATTACTGCAATGAAGAGTACGGCAAGAGGCCCGCCGGCGCCTCCAAGCGCGTTGGAAGCGAAGCCAACCGTTGCCAGTGAGAACAGTACAAGCGGCGGACAGTGGAGCGCATATCCGATCGCGACTGCCATCGCAGGACCGCTCATCGCAACCGCGAGTCCGCCTACCGTATAGGCCTGCCCGGCGATCTCGGCAACCGGCTGTGTCAGAAAACCAATGTGAAACTGGGTCCCGATGGTATTGATGATCGTACCGATCAGAAGAGAACAGAAGAGTCCCTGTGCCATGGCGCCAAGTGCGTCGATCAGATATCGTCTGGCAGAGATCTCTATGTCTTTCCGTTTCAGAAACGCTTTGAATCCTTTTTCCATATCATTCCCTTTCATGGCGATTATCCTGCCTGAAAAAGCAGACAGTAATCAGAAAATGAGACAGTTCCTAAATCCGCTGAACAATATAAACGCACTTGTTTCTGATGTCAATGACATTACATAAATGTTAATATTTTGTGCAATTCCGACTAAATATGCCCATACCGGTTGACTCGGGCTGTTTTTTTCTGTATTGTCTAAGTGAGTCTGTTCCGGCATAAGATGGCGTTAACCCACCCGTACATAAACCCACCACGGAGCGGACCTCCGCCGGCACTCTGTGCCGGCGGTTTTTCTTTTTGCAAAGATGTCCGGGACTTTTGCCAATCTGCTTTTTTCAGACTTTTTGCTTCTAAAAGGGACTTGCAATTGGTGTGAATATACAGTATCTTATGGGTGTAAAGAAGCTCCGCGGTGGGAGAATCTATACTTTAATTTTTGTAATGGCGCTGCCTGTGGCAGCGCTGTTATTATCGTAAGACTGGCAAGAAAACTCCATCCGATGCGACATAAAAGCCTGGTTTCCAGGGATTTTATATCTTCCGTTTAAGCATCGGGTGGGGATGAATTGCCCGGGACATCACGCCAATTCCTCTTCTTTACATATCTTCCGCTCTTGACATATTTGCGCTTGTGTTCTTCTGTCCTCTGCTTTTCGATATATTCTTTTACCTTCTCCATAACCGTTGTCCCGGTAGTTGCAATAAAATAACTATTGCTCCAGAACGGC
>CADCII010000069.1 GCA_902801515.1 uncultured Lachnospiraceae bacterium | reverse complement strand
CGGCAAAAACCTGCGCCAGCTGCTGATGCAGCCGCCGATCGCCGGCAGGGTTGTTCTTGGATGGGATCCGGCTTTCCGCACGGGCTGCAAGATCGCAGTCGTGGACAGCACGGGAAAGGTCCTGGATACGACCGTCGTTTATCCGACAGCACCGACAACTCCTGCGAAGATCGAAGCTGCCAAGCAGACGATCAAACGGCTGATCGCAAAATACAATGTAACACTCATTTCCTGCGGAAACGGCACGGCATCGCGTGAGTCGGAGCAGGTGATCGCCCAGATCCTGTCGGAGCTGAGCGCGGCTGGGATAAAGCAGAAGGTTCAGTATGTGATCGTTAATGAAGCCGGTGCATCGGTCTATTCTGCCAGCAAACTGGCGACAGAAGAATTCCCGGAATTCGACGTGGGGCAGAGGAGCGCCGCCTCTATCGCCCGCCGCCTGCAGGATCCGCTGTCCGAACTGGTCAAGATCGATCCGAAGTCGATCGGCGTCGGCCAGTATCAGCATGACTGCGACCAGAAGAAACTGGGCGAGAAGCTGGAGGGCGTCGTTGAAACCTGCGTCAACCAGGTCGGCGTCGATCTGAACACTGCGTCCTATTCGCTGCTGGAATATGTCTCCGGCATTACGAAGAAGACAGCCCGGTCGATCGTTGAATGGAGAAATGAAAACGGCAGGTTTACTGACAGAAGGCAGCTGATGAAGGTTGCCGGCCTGGGTCCGAAAGCATTCCAGCAGTGCGCAGGTTTCCTGAGGATCCGCGGCGGAAAGAATCCGCTGGATATGACCGGCGTACATCCGGAGTCTTACGAGGCAGCCGGAAAGCTTCTTGAGAAACTGGGCTACACTCCGGAAGATGTAGAGAATGGCAGGATCAGCGGACTGAGCGCTCAGATGAAAGACCGCAGGAAAGCAGAGGAGACCGCCAGTGAGCTGGGAACCGGTACAGAGACCCTGATCGATATAGCAGCTGAACTGGAGAAACCCGGCCGTGATCCGAGAAGCGACATGCCCAAGCCTGTCCTTCGCTCAGATGTGCTTGACATGGAAGATCTGAAACCGGGAATGATCTTGAAGGGAACCGTCCGGAATGTCATCGACTTCGGAGCATTTGTCGATATCGGAGTACACCAGGACGGCCTGGTCCACGTCTCCCAGATGAGCGATACAAAGTTCGTGAAGCATCCGTTGGATGTCGTCTCTGTCGGAGATATCGTTGATGTCAAAGTGCTGGCAGTGGATATGGACCGAAAGAGAATCTCTCTGACCATGAAGCTCGGAGAAGCGGCACCAGGGGCTGCGAAGCGGGATGACCGGAACGGCCAGGACCGTCAGGGCAGCGGAACCCGGAAGGCAGAGAACCGGAGGCCTGGAAACGAAGAGCGCCGCAGCCGGAATGAAAACAGCAGGCATGGGAACGGGAAACGCAGAAATGACGGCGGCCTGGATATGTCCGCACTCCTGAAGAAGTGGAGCTGAGCAGCATGAACAAGTGCCTGTTGAACAAGTGCCTGTCACTTGTGCAGAAAGAAGGTTTCTATGGCAGTCTGTGATACCTGCGCATATCTTGTGTATGACGAAGAATATGATGATTATGTATGTACAATGAATCTGGATGAGGATGATCTTGCAAGATTCTATTCCTCCGATGCAAAAGAATGTCCGTATTACCGCAACGGTGATGAATACGCGGTGGTAAGGCACCAGGCAACATAGATCATAATTGGAGCCTGTCACTCATTTTAAACGAGTGGCAGGCTCTTGCTTATCAACAGACATATTTGCACGAGTGACAGGCACCTGTTCAATATTGCACGAGTGACAGGCACTTGTTCATCTTGTTCATGATTGAGCTGTGCTGAACAGGTTGTCCAGATACTCGCACATCTCGAATACCAGTCCGTCGCAGTGCTGTTTTTTGACCAGTCCGGCGGCTGCTGATTTGGCAAGGAGATTGCGGCACATTTCATCGCCGTGTTTTTCCTTGAAGGTGCGGAGCAGTGCGGACGCTTCTTCTTTGCCGTATCCCGCCATGCCCAGGATCATGTAGGCTGCGGTCAGTGTCCCGCAGACTGATCCGTGATGCATGCCGCCCCCGAACAGGAACCCCAGGTCCATTGCTTTTTCTTTTGTGATCCCGCATACGTCGGAGAACGGGACCAGGAGAGACTGGGCACAGTTGTAATGGGGTTCGATGATTGCGCGCAGCTTCCTGACTTCTTCCATATGGTTCATGATTTTTACTCTTTCGTCAGTTTTCTGAAGGCGGATACAGCTGTCCTTTGAAGAAATGTTTTCTGCATACGGTGATGTAGGATTCATTTCCGCCCATCATGATCTGTTCGCCGGTCCTTACCATCTTTCCGTCTTTGACTCTGGCGTTAAAGACGGCTTTCTTGCCGCACCAGCAGACGGTGGGAACTTCCTCAAGGCGGTTCGCCAGTTCGAAGAGACGCTGCGAGCCCTCGAAAAGATGGCCGGTGAAGTCGGTTGGCAAACATATCCACCTGTTTTGCCGAGAGGAACTGTGCCTCGTCGACGATCAGGCAGTCGATCTTCTTATAGTCGTCCGACTTGCCGGTAAACCATTCGTTTTCAGCCTTTGCAAGAAGATCTTCCACATATTCACACTCTGCGCTGATGCCGATCCGTGAGCGGATTGTCTTTTCACCGTCGCGGTTTTCGATCTTCGGTTTCAGGATTATGGGATTCTGACCCTTTTCCAGATAGTTGTAGCGCACCATAAGTGCGTTTGCAGTCTTGGAACTGTCCATCGTTCCGTAGCGGAAATATAATTTTGCCATGTCTGAATTCTGCCCTTCTAAAAATTTTATCAGCGTCCGAGGTATTTCTTCACCTGCTCGCCTGCTTCAAATGAAAGCTTCTCTTCATCCACGCGGGCAAGTCTGCCGTTTTCGACCGCCACTTCACCGTTGACGATCGTATAATCGACAGCGCCTTTCAGGCCGACGGTTCCGAGGACGGATTTTGGATCGAACATCGCACCGACCAGTTCCAGACGGTCCGCTTTGACCAGGAAGAGGTCTGCACATTTTCCGGTTTCGAGACTTCCGATCTCCTTGTCTCTGCCCAGAAGTCTGGCGGAGCCCATGGTGGCCATCTTCAGGATATCGTATCCGGAAGGAGCCTTGTCGGAAGAGTTCAGGCGGTGCAGCAGGTAGGCGACGCGGATCTCTTCGAGAAGATTGGAGCCATCGTTGCTGGCGCTGCCGTCCACGCCAAGACCTACCGGAATGTTCATTTCCAGCATCTCCGGTATGCGGGCGATGCCGGAAGACAGCTTCATGTTCGAGATCGGGCAGTGGCAGACGCCGGTGCCGGTCTGCGCCAGAAGCTGCAGTTCTTCTGTGTTGAAATGAATGCCGTGGGCGTACCAGACATCGTCGCCGACCCATCCCAGTTTCTCCATGTAGGCGAGCGGCCGCAGGCCGACTTTCTCGAGGGTGTAATTCTCCTCGTCTTTTGTCTCGCACAGGTGTGTGTGTAGGCGTACATGGTACTGGCGGGCGAGGACGGCGCTTTCTTTCAGAAGGTCTTCGGAGACCGAGAACGGTGAACAGGGAGCGAGAGCGATCCGTTTCATGGAACCGAAAGAGGTATCCTGGTATTTCTCGATCAGGCGGACAGAATCCTTCATGATCTCGTCAACCGTCTGGACAACGCTGTCGGGAGGAAGCCCTCCGTCTTTCCTGGAGCGGTCCATGCTGCCTCTTGAGAAATGCATCCTGACGCCCAGCTCCTGAGCTGCCTGCCACTGTGCTTCCAGCAGGTCGCCCCCGCCTGCGGGGAATACATAATGATGGTCGAAAATGGTGGTGCAACCATTTTTCACCAGTTCACCCATGGCAGTCAGGGAAGCCAGATATTCTGTTTTCTCTGTCAGGTTCTTCCAGACTTCATAGAGAGCGACCAGCCAGTCGAAGAGCTCCAGGTTCTGGACTTCCGGCAGGTTGCGGGAGAAGACCTGATACAGGTGATGGTGCGCGTTGACAAGGCCCGGATAGGCGATCATGCCAGAAGCGTCGATCACGCGGTCTGCCTGCACATCCAGGTTCGGACCGATCTTTGTTATCAGCCCGTTTTCGCACAGCAGGTCGACCTGCTGCGGCATTGAGTCAGAAGCGTCACAGGTTACGACTGCATCAAGATTTTTGATAAGAAGAGTACTCATACTGATACCTCCATAGCAATGATGCCAGGGTCAAAAGCCCATTTGTCTCTTTCATCATCATATCATATTACTGATTAAAATGGTGTCCGGCGCCTTGCCTTGTTTCTCCGAAACCGGCAGTCAGGCCTTCTGTCCGGAGAGGGGGCTGTTACTAATCGATGCTTGGGATACCGACCACAAGTCCGTTGGTCGTATAGTCCAGTCCGAGCAGATTCGGGATCAGTCCGTGGGCATGCCAGTTGTACCATTTATCTCCGTAGCGGATACATTCCATGAACTGGGCTCCGAGGGTTCCGTTTACATCCAGCACTGCAATGAGTTCTGCGTACTCATCCCCGCCGCATACATCGAGCTGCTTCTGCATATTCGAAGCAGCCTGTTCTATCATCGAGGCATCAGGTATGTAAGACGAGACCAGAGGATCGTCCGGAGTACAGACTTTTGTAATATTGATATGGCCGACCCAGCTCTCTGGCTGCGCAGCTTCCAGAACGGATAAGAGGCTGGCAACGGAATCCTCATCAGGAAGAGGCTCTGTTGACCCGCTTCCGATGGATTCATAATCGGTACCCGCTGTGGCATAGAAAAGATATGAGTTGTAGATCGGTTTTGTGATCTCATTGCGGCGCTGCTCTATCAGGATGCTTCGGCTCAGAGGACCGATGACGGGAACCGAAGAGTAATTCAGCATAACGAAGGACCTCATACGCTCCATGGAGGCACGGGCATCCAGATGATCGACGTAAGTCTCAATCGCGAAAGTAGCCGCCATGGCGTTGACATCGCCGGCGTTCATCGCCTCCACGTAAGCGCTGACAGCTTCCTCAGGAGTTGAAAAGCCGTTTCCTTCAAATCCGGACGGATTTTCCTGCGGGCGCGCTGCGCCGCATTCAGAACAGAAAGCATTGTCCAGGCCTGTGGTTCCGCATTCCGGGCAGGTCCATGTATCCGTTGCCAGAGCGCTCCCAGCGGCAATGACCGCATCAGCCGCGGCAGTGATATCACCAGAAGGCGCAGAGTTTTCATTTTCAGCAGCCAGAGCCGCCTGCGCAAGCAGCAGAACAGCAGACAGGATCAGTGCAAGTTTCTTCATAACAGTCACCTCACTTTTGCGTAACGTCCGGATCAGTCCAGTCCGTGGATGAGCTCACGGGTCACCATCCAGTAGGCGGACATGCTCTGTCCGGGTTTCTCTGTGACATCATCATCAAGATAAGAACTAAGGCCTGAAGACGCCGGATCCCATGCGTGAGCGTCTTCTATACTTTCGAACTCAACCTCGGCATACATAAACTCCGATGGAAGTCCCTTGTCCACCAGGTTGACTTCCAGAGAAAGACCGTCCGGCAGCTGATAGACTCTCCGCACCTTCTGGATCAGAGGCTTGCCGATCATGTCCCGAAGCTCGCAGAATTCATTTTCGGAAATCTTCATCTCAACCTCCTGCCGCGCCAGACGCCCGGCAGATTTAATGCACAGGACATGCTGGACAGAAGAGCGTGCCGGATCTTCTCCGGAATCAGCAGGCCGCCTCTCCTCGCGGCGGATCCTGACGATCGGAACATTCGTGTGCAGATAACCCTGCTCCTGCAGCTCCGTAAAAAGAAACGGCAGCTGCACATCTTTTAAAACATCCTCCGGCCATCCGCTGACCATCCATTTTCTCTCAATTTCCATAAAGCCTCCCCATTGACGGCGCCATTAAGAATTCTGAATTTATATATATTATCGGTCTAAGAAGCATACAACACAAGCGGAAAATCAGTTTGAGCAAGTGCCTGTCACTCGTTCAGGATTATCCTGGACGAGTGACAGGCACTTGCTCATCCACACGTCAAAAAATTTTTCTATAGATGTGTGACCTGATGCTGTCATCTGCCGTCTGTAAGGATAGAAGGCAAGCGGGGGGATTTCCCGCTGAGGTATATTTGAACAGAGACGAGGAGGAAAACTATTATGAAGAACAGAAAGATGGCAATGGGGATCACTGCAGCTGTAACAGCAGGTTTTATAGGTCTGGCAACTGTTTACGGGGCGGCGCTCAGCGCTCATATAACGCCTGGCAGGATGGGCGAGACGGAGACAGAAGAGACTGAGTCTGAGACGGAGAACTTCTGGGCCTGGGTGGACGAAATGGCTGAATCAAAAGATATGGGCTTTGAAACGGGCAACATGATGATGGCTGCTGCGGAATGTGATGAATGCTATGCGGAACCGGTGATCGTCAGCTGGAATACCGAAGAATACTCCACCGTGGAAGAGACCGGGTTCCGGACGGTGAAGCAGTATCCGTTCTCGACTTTCGGAATGGACGTGGACACGGCGTCCTATGCGCTCCTTCGCCGCAATATCCTGGACGACACTATGGAGTGGATGCCGGAGGACGGGATCCGGATCGAGGAGATGATCAATTACTTCAATTACGATTATGAGATGCCGCAGGGTGACGACACATTCTCGATCACTGCACAGATCGCACCGTGTCCCTGGAACAAGGACACGAAGCTCCTGCTGGTCGGTCTGCAGGCAAAGGACATTCCGAAGGAGGAGATTCCGGATCAGAACCTAGTGCTGCTGGTGGACACTTCCGGATCTATGTATGATGAAAATAAACTGCCCCTTGCGGTGAGTGCCCTTAAGCTTCTTCTGGAAGATCTGGATGAAAATGACTCTATCTCGCTGGTGACTTACGCCGGCAGCAGTGAAATCCTTCTGGAAGGTGTGAGATGCACCGAAGAGGGTAAGGATGAGATCACGGCTGCGCTTGACGCCCTTGAAGCAAGCGGCGGTACCTACGGAGAGACTGGTCTGAGGACTGCGTACGACCTGGCACAGGAATTCTATTCTGAGGGAGCAAACAACAGGGTGCTTCTGCTGACAGACGGCGATTTCAACCTCGGCCAGACCGATGATTCTGAACTGGTAAAGATGGTGCAGGAGAAGGCAGAGGGCAGGATCTTCCTGTCGATCCTGGGATTCGGAGCCGGCAATTACAACGATGCACTTGCCGAGGAACTGGCTGACAAGGGAAATGGAAACTATAGCTATATCGACAGTGACATGGAAGCCCGCAGGGTGATGGGCGGCGCGCTCAAGGGAACCCTGAACACAGTCGCAAAGGACGCCAAGATCCAGATCGATTTTAATCCGGCACAGGTTAAGGGCTACCGTCAGATCGGATATGAAAACAGACAGATGGATGCGGAAGACTTTGAGGATGACACGAAGGATGGCGGAGAAGTCGGAGCAGGGCAGCAGGTGACGGCACTCTATGAGCTGGTTATGGCAGACAGCGATTTCGAGATCCGCAGTGCGCAGAGCAGGTATACACAGACAGAAGACAGCCGGGATAAGGGAGTTTCTCTGGCGATCGCAGGAGAGACTGAGGCAGAGGAGAAAGCTGCGGCTTCCTTCGAGGATGAGTATCTGACCGTCAGCATCCGCTATAAAGATCCGGATGCAGAGACCAGCAGGCTGCAGGAGCTTCCGGTGGACGTATCGGCAGAGCTGGATGAGATGTCCGACAACATGAGCTGGGCAGGGGGAGTTGCCCAGGCAGGAATGCTCCTTCGCGGAAGCGAGTTTGCAGGGGACAGCGATTATGAGACCGTTCGCAGCCGGCTGCGCGAACTGACCGGCGGGGATGAATTCCGCGAAGAATTCATCTACCTGCTCGGCAGGGTCAGCGCAGAGTGAACGGTGAGTATCACAAAAAAACAACGTAACATCAGAGGCAGACGACAGTCTGCCTCTGTCTATTCTGCAGAACTTTTCCGGATACCTTCAAATGAAATAGACATGTGATTCAGAAGGATGATATAACAGGTTCATGCCAATCGAGACTGATCAGGTTTTCTTCATCTCTGATCAGGTTTATCCAGTTCATTTTAAAAATCTTTTTTTTTGTCATTAACCGAGGCGGGATGCTTCCCGCTTTTCTTTCCTATACCCTGATGAAAGGCAGTTCACATGATAGATCAGCAAAGATTCCTTGAATGCAGAGCCCGGCTGATGGAACAGCTGGAGATGTCGCGCGATATGCCGGATGAGGAGATCCTGGCATTGATCGATACCCTGATCTTTGAGACAGATCCTGCAAGGCGCATGCGGCATGCAGACCGCAGCCACCTTCGGACGGAGCTGTTCAATTCAGTACGGAGACTGGATATCCTCCAGGAACTGATCGACGACGATACCGTCACAGAGATCATGGTGAACGGGACGCAGAGTATCTATGTTGAACGGGGAGGCCGTCTGACAAAATGGGAAAAGCGCTTTACTTCACGTGAGAAGCTCCAGGATATCGTGCAGTCGATCGTCGCGGTTTCGAATCGTGTTGCAAATGAATCGGTTCCGATCGTTGACGCGCGCCTGAAGAAGGGCGAGAGAGTCAACATTGTCATGAATCCGGTCGCCATCGAAGGACCCGTGATCACGATCCGCCGATTCCCGGACAGCCCCATCAGTATGGAGGATCTGATCGCATGGGGCTCCGTTACACAGGAAGCGGCGGATTTTCTGAAGAAAATGGTCGAAGCAGGCTACAACATATTCATTTCCGGAGGAACGGGAAGCGGGAAGACTACGTTTCTGAACGCGCTGTCAAACTTTATCCCGGAGGACGAAAGGATCATAACGATCGAAGACAACGCTGAACTGCAGATCCGGGGGGACCGGAACCTGGTCCGCCTGGAAGCCCGGCGCCCCAATGCGGAGGGCGAAGGAGAGGTAACGATCCGTGACCTGATCCGGTCCTCCCTCCGGATGAGGCCTGACCGGATCATAGTCGGGGAGGTCAGAGGCGAGGAGACGATTGATATGCTGCAGTCATTGAATACGGGACATGACGGGAGCCTCTCGACAGGGCACGGGAACAGTCCCAGGGATATGCTCTCCCGCCTTGAAACGATGGTCATCATGGGAATGGAGATCCCGATCGCTGCGATCCGCCGGCAGATCGCGTCCGGCATCGATCTTATGGTGCATCTGTCCCGGATGAGGGATAAGAGCCGCAAGGTCCTCGAGATTCTGGAGATAGACGGATATGACATTCAGACGGGAGAGATCCGCACTCACACGATCTTTGAATATCAGGGGCTTGGGGAAGACAAGGACGGAAGGCTCACCGGTTCTCTTGTGAAGACAGGAAAACTGATACATACACAGAAACTCGAGCGGGCGGGGATCGCCGCCTGAACATATCTTTACGCAAACAGTCTGCATCTTCTGGCAGTGAGCAGTCGTCTTATCTCAGCGGCTGTTATGGAACTGTCCCGATCATCATTATCATCATCCAATTCAGAGGAATATCATATGAGGAAAATGAAATCTGCACGGTCTGCACCGCGTATTCTTAATCGTGCGGACAGGGAGTCCGAAACATCCCCGCCGGATTACGGCACGTACCGGTTCACGCAGAAAGAACTGATCCGGAATCTTGCTCTTTACCTGGTACTGGACGCGGTGTTTTCATTTTTATTCTACCGTTCACTTATCGCATTTGTGATCTTCCTGCCGGGAGTACATCTGTTTCTGAAGAGCCGCAGGGCCGGACTGAACCGCCAAAGAAGCAGGAAGATCCTGGCAGAATTCACCACGGGGATGCAGATGGTCAATGCATCCCTGCAGGCGGGGTATGCCATGGAAAATGCATTTCGCGAGGCAACGGCAGAGCTCAAAAAGATCTATCCGGAAGATTCATTTATCATGACGGAATTCCGATATATTCTTACCCAGCTGAGGCTTAACGTTCCGGTAGAATCACTGCTGATGGATCTCGGAAGGCGGACTCACATTGAAGACATCATCCATCTGGCGGAAGTATTCCAGACAGCGAAGCGGACCGGCGG
>CADCII010000068.1 GCA_902801515.1 uncultured Lachnospiraceae bacterium | reverse complement strand
GCTATCGCTTCCGGCATGAAGAGCGCTAAGATCCTTCTGGATGAGATCCGGGAAGGCAAGAGTAAGTATCAGTTCATCGAGATCATGGGATGCCCCGGCGGATGCATCAACGGCGGCGGACAGCCCTACGTGCGGCCGAACCTGCTGCCCGATGAAGACGATGATATCCTTGATACCTACAAGGAGAAGAGAGCGAAAGCTCTGTACTCTGAAGACGAGCGCCAGACGCTCCGTCAGAGCCACAACAATCCGCAGATCATCGAGCTGTACGAGAAGTTCCTGGGCGAGCCGAACAGCCATCTGTCCCACAAGCTTCTGCACACATCCTACGCTGCAAGAGAAGGATTCAATCCGGTCGAGAAGTAAGATATCAACTTCACAGCATTATAAAAAGCCCCTGCGCAGTGCAATATACGGAATACAAACCGCATAAAGCCCGCGCAGGGGCTTTTCCTTGTTCAACAGGCACTTGTTCAACTCCGGTTGTGCAGTCCGAATACCGCCGCAGCCAGGCTTCTGGCGCTTTCGGTTTTCATGACTTTCTGCATGAAGTTTCTTACATTCTGCTCACTATAGCTGTTCTCGGATGCATTCGCAATATAGTCTGCTTCTATCAGGATCTGCCAGTCCTGTCCATCGATTCCTATGAAGGTGTGATGATGTCCGACAAGATATGCGACCCGCTCGATCTGCTGCTTCGTCATTCCGGTGTCTGAGAGGAATTCCCTGACCAGTCCGGCCCCTTCTTCTTCCTGATGCTTTCCGTTCGTATTTCCGTATTTCTCACGGCACAAAGAGCAGGCAATGTCATGTGTAATTGCTGCGACTTCCAGAATAAACTGCATTTCTTTATCCAGATGCTCAAGCTGCGCAATGGTTCTGGCATAGGTCCATACGCGTATAAAGTGATCTATATCGTGTATATTTCCATCTGAAAAGGCAATCATCTTCTGCATGATCTGTGCGATCGTCATGGCCGTTCCTCCCTCTTTGCACTTATTCATCGTCATTCTTTCATCCACGTATGGACAGTACGGATCTCGCGGATGTAGCCGTCTTCGTCGTTGGGCGTTTCCAGGATGAATGGGCGCCCCTGCAGGGCGGGGTGGCGTATGATGTTTCGGATCGTCTCTTCTCCCAGGCAGCCCTGTCCAAGTTTCTCATGCCGGTCCTTATGTGAGCCTCTGCCGTTTTTGCTGTCATTGAGGTGCACGGCCTTAAGACGGTTAAGGCCGATTATCCTGTCAAATTCCGTCAGAACTCCGTCCAGGTCCCCGGCGAGGTCATATCCTGCGTCCCAGGTATGACAGGTATCAAAGCAGACCCCTACCTTGTCCTTCAGCTTTGTGCGGTCTATGATCTCCCGAAGCTGCTCAAAGTTCTTCCCGATCTCCGAGCCTTTCCCCGCCATCGTCTCCAGCAGCACGGTCGTTGTCATCTGCAGGTTCAGAACCTGATTCAGCGCATCTGCAATCAGTTCTATGCCGGCCTCTTCTCCCTGTTCCACATGCGATCCCGGATGAAAATTATAATAATTTCCCGGCAGTTGTTCCATTCGCTGGAGGTCTTTTCTAAGCATATCCAGTCCGTTTTCCCTCGTCTGTGAGTTGGCGGAGCACAGATTCATCGTGTAGCTTCCGTGTGCCACCAGAGGACCGAAGCCTTCTTTCAGAATCTGACGAAGGTCATTGATATCATCCTGCGGGATCTCTTTTGTTTTCCCCCCTCTTGGGTTCCGGGTGAACCACGCGAAGGTGTCCCCGCCATATCTTTGCATCGTTCTTCCCATTTCTCCGTACCCGTCTGATACGGATAAATGACAGCCAATGTAGATCATATCTGCTCTTCTCCCTATGGATTCCCCTGCTCTCTGATTACACGACTGTTCTACCACAAAAAGCAGAACAGTAAAACCGAATGAGCACATCTTTTATCCGGCATGTTCCTTAATTGACCCTATGCAGCGGGTGTGCTATCCTTCGAAATGAAATAAAAAACCTTGTGGAGACAACAGATATAATATGCTGATCAGAAGGGCTGACAAATCAGAATACGAGACGGTCCGTGCGTTCTATCACTCAATGATCGACGCGATGGAAGGGACCAGATACCATCCCAAGTGGCAGAAGGATATCTACCCCTCTCCTGACGACCTCAGGACTGCACTTGATGAAGATACTCTTTATATCGGATTCTCCGAAGACAGGATCGCTGCGGCGATGGCGGTCAACCAGAAGTGCAATGAAGAGTACAAAGACGCTGCCTGGTCAAGGCCGCTTACTCAGGATGAATTCGCAGTGATCCATATGCTCGGCGTACACGGCGATTTTGCCCGGAAAGGATACGCCCGGGAGATGGTGCGCTATGCGGTCAGCCTTGCCAGGGACGCCGGCATGAAAGCGGTCCGTCTTGACGTTTTAAAAGGGAATGTTCCGGCTGAGCGTCTATACAAAGATATGGGATTCCGGTACGTGGACACACTGCAGCTGTTCTATGAAGATACCGGACGGGTGGACTTTGATCTGTACGAACTTGATATAGATCAACCTGTAATCAATTCCAGCAAAACGGAATCTGAAAAGAAATAAAAGCAATATCGGTTTATAAGGAGATACCTTCTATGGTACTAAATAAAAATATCAGAAAAACACTGGCTGCCCTGTTGATGGTATGTATCATACCGGCCGCCTGCTGCTTCAGCATGGCCGCTTTCGGCAGTGATTCAGATTCTACGGAAGCATCCTCGCAGAATATGGATGATGTAAGGATCAGTTATCTTGGTCCGGAGGGGACCTATACGGAAGAGGCTGCACAGTCATTCTTTTCAGCCGGTACTCTCCAGCCAAAGGAAACCGTCCCGGAAGCACTTGCGGATCTGACAGACGGAGATGCCGATTATGCAGTGATCCCGCAGGAGAATACGCTGGGCGGCGCGGTAACGGATTATGTAGACGCTCTGATCGCAGAAACAGGTGTATACGTGGTCGGGGAAGTTGTCCTTCCGATTAATCAGACACTGATGGGTCTGCCGGACGCTTCGATCGAAGATATCCAGACAGTCTGCTCTCATGCACATGGACTTAAGCAGAGCGCTGAGTGGCGCAAAGAGCATCTTCCGGATGCTGTCACAGAGGAGATGGCGAGCACTGCAGCGGCAGCAAGCTATGTCGCAGAATCCGGAGACAAGACTATCGCCGCGATCGCCGCACCCGGCACAGCAAAACTGTATGGCCTGTCCGTACTGGCTGAAAATGTACAGATCACGGATGCGAATAAGACCCGGTTCTACGTCCTGTCTTCCTCCAGGCCGGAAGAAGAAGGACAGACTAATGCCGTGTTAGTGGCCAGCTGCGAAGCAAACCGGCTTGATGACATTATCGTTGAGATACATGATACAGGTGTCGAGCTTGTCACGATACATGACAGACCGGAAGGCAGCCAGCTTGGAACCTACAACTACATCATTGAAGTGGAAAATGAATCCGGCATGTCCGGCGAACTCATAGAAAAACTTGAAAATATTCCTGAGATTCATT
Organism: uncultured Lachnospiraceae bacterium; assembly: GCA_902801515.1. Taxonomy (GTDB): domain Bacteria; phylum Bacillota; class Clostridia; order Lachnospirales; family Lachnospiraceae; genus Porcincola. The sequence continues at coordinate 9,534 of CADCII010000068.1, read as the reverse complement.
TCCTGGGAAGTTTTAATGTAATTTTAAAGTGAGTATAATAATAGCAGTATATAACTATTGTTAACAGGAACACACAAAAGTAGAAAGGACTTAAATCATGATTCTCGGAATTATCTGGACTTTGTTTTTAGGCGGCCTTGCAGGATGGATCGCAGGCAAACTCATGGGAAGTGAAGGAAGCATGCTGCGCAATGTGATTCTCGGCCTTGTCGGCGGTGCTGTAGGCTCTTTTGTCCTGGGACTTATCGGAATCCACGGACACGGACTGATCGGCGGAACAATCGTGTCAGTCGTCGGAGCTTCTATCCTGATCTGGCTCGGAAAGAAATTCTAAATGTCACCGGACATTATTATGCACACCGGTAAGAGCACTATGACGATTCATAAAGCCAGTGCAAAACAGACCTTTTTGGGTTATGCGTCTCACTATAATCTGGATGATCCTAAGATCAGACTGAAGGTGGAGCATACTCTTTCTGTCTGCGATCTTTGCGTAAGGATCGCAGACAGTCTTTCTTTAACCCCTGAAGACACGGACCTTGCATGGATGATGGGACTTCTGCATGACATCGGCCGTTTTGAGCAGGTAAGGCAGTATAACACATTCAGAGATTCCGAGTCCGTTAACCATGCACAGTTCGGGGCAGATCTTCTCTTTAAAAATGTACTGATCAGGGAGTATCTGAAAGAGGACTCTTTCGACAGCCTTCTCGAAAAAGCGATCCGGAATCATAACGTATACCGCCTGCCTGAGGACCTGTCGGAAAGGGAGAAGACATTCTGCCAGATCCTGAGAGACGCTGACAAGATCGATATACTGCGGGTTAACCGGCAGACGCCGATGACGCAGATCTACAACCTTCCGGAAGAGGCATTTCTCTACTCCGAGATCTCTGATCCGGTTTTCGAAGACATGCTCCATCACCGTGACGTAAACCGGAAAAACTCCAAAACCGGAATCGATTTTCTGATGGGTCATATCGCCTTTGTATTCGGACTGGTCTATCCGGTAAGTTTTGAAATCGTCAAAGAACAGGGGTATCTCGATCAGATGCTCTCATTTGAGAGCAGAAATGAAAAAACCCGTATGAAAATGGACATCATACGGGAAGAAGTTCATGCCTATATGCAAAGCAAAGCGAGGTAACCACAGTCCTCCATCTCAAAACCCTGCAGTTCTCGTGAAATGATAAGAAACAGGAGAACATGCTGTTACCGTTTCGGTATGTATTCGCTCTTGCCAAGCGCACGTACGATCTGACGGTTCGTCACATCCGGATAAAGCTCCTTGATGCGGCAGACGATCTTCCGGGCAGACTCCTTCGGGTCCTCTTTGTATTCGCTTTTCACATATTCCTCACCGAAGATATGCTCCGGCAGGCAGTAGATGGCGATTCCCCAGCCGTACTCATCGCCGTTTTTATTTTTCCTTCTTCGAAAGTCCCGCACGCACAGATACATCTGCATCTGAAGACGCGTGACCACGCCTTCAAAGTTCTTCTCGCCGCCCGGTCCAAAGCCGGCAAGCTTTTTCACCTCGAAAGAATACAGCTCCCTGTCCGTCTGATCCTCTGAAAACAGGTCCATAATCTTCTTAGACCTTACAGGCGCAAGTTCGTCATCCCATCTTGCGTCAAAGTCATAGCCGTCCCGCCTGTAGTTGACAAACGCAGGCAGATATTCTCTGGAAATGAACCCTGCCCGATTATCAAAGAATTTTCCGTAGGCTATCTCGCCCCCGGCGGCAATGATCTTTCTCCACTCCCAGGGATCTGTCTGAGGGTCGCCGCTGAACCAGTCTTCGGCTGCTGTATGCTCCTCTGCGGAAAAGCCCGGGATATCCGACCGAAACAACGGCAGAAACCCCACCTGATTAATGTAGTATATAAGTTCCTCCACATTTTTTATGCAGGAAGGATCATCTTTTGGCAGGCCGTGCATGATCCATCTTTCTTCATCAAGCATCCGTTTATCCTCGTGGCCCGGGCATAGTATATACTTATACACATAACAGTTTGAATCATTTTCAGGGAGGTCTGAACTATGGCAGCAGGAAGAATGGAATTCCACGCAGATACGATCATGCAGCATACCAATTTCAGCTTTGTGCTTCCGACAGATTCTATTATCGAGGAGATCAAAGATCCCACGTATTACGACCGTCCCGCGAAGGCTCTGATCCTGCTCCACGGGCTGACGGGAACCGATACGGACTGGCTGTATGGCGGAGTCGCCCATGAGGTGTCCAAGCAGTATAACCTTGCCATCTTCATGCCGACGGTCGGCAACTCTTTCTACCTGGACCGCGGCTACGCCGGCGGCAACTACGGATCATTTGTCGGGGAAGAGCTTCCTGCATTTATAAGAAAATCATTCGGATATTGCCAAAGCAGAGAAGATACCATAATTGCCGGCCTCTCCATGGGAGGCTTTGGTGCGCTTCACACTGCGCTCGCATATCCGGATACGTTCTCTTCCTGCATTGCACTGTCATCTGCTCTCGTCATTCATGAGATCGCCCGGTTTAAAGGTCGCAAAAATGATGTGATGCCGGAAGGGCTGGTCCGCGAAGTGTTTGGAGATCCGGTGACGATCCTCGACTCCGACCGCAATCCGGAGGTCCTGTATCGCAGGAACAAAGCTGCCGGGAAGAAAAACCCCCGGATCTATATGGCAATCGGTACGGAAGACAGTTTGCTGGAGTGCAATCAGGAATTTAGCTCTTTCCTTGAAAATGAGAATGCCGATTTCTTCTATGAAGATGGTCCCGGTGTACATAACTGGGACTTCTGGAATGGGTATCTTCCCCGGGGAATTGAATGGGCTCTGGGCACAAACTGAAGAAACGGATCAGCAGGCAGTAGTCGTTCGTGTTATCGAAGGAATCTACGAGTCCGCAGCAATAGGAAAAGTTGTGTACTTTGAAGGATGGATTCAAAGCTTGTTATAGAACGGACATCTGTCTTTGATACATTGTTCATTTTTATATGAAAACTCACAAGTCTGCTCTTCATAATCCAGCCGGACATCGTAATGAGAATTGATATATTCCACTGCATTTTTCAGAGCGATCATGGCGTCTCTCTTACAGCATCTCGGTCCATTCACCCTGCCCATCTCACTGATGGCGCGGGATGTATAGGACATATGCTCTCCCCACGACCCGTCAGCAGACAGAGGCCCTGTACCGTCGATGATCGCCAGCGCCGCACCGACTGAGGCGATCGCGCCGCAGATCCCCCATAATCCGCACATGGCACCGGGCATTCGAAGGCCTTCTTTACTGAGCCGCTCAAGGCTCTGTTCCAGATCAATATTTCCGCCGGCATTATAAAATGCAGTGAGAATGCATGCTCCGTCCAGCACATGGTGTTCCGGTCCATGAATACTGATGTATTCTTTTTCTGCCATTCTTTTGAAAATCACTGCAGGGTTATTTCCCTTCTCAGCTTTTATATCTCTGATGATAAGCTTTGCTTTCTCTTCTGTTGTCATCACGTATTTCCTCTCCGATGCTTTATCCAGAGTCAATTTAATATGATGCAGAGGTGCGTCAGCACCCATTTCATATTATACGAGAAGAAATGAATGTCCGCAAAGATCCGGCGGCTCTTGACTTAGCCGTACGGCTCATATTATAATTCAGATGACAGTTATTAGCCGTACGGCTCATTTTTTGTTCTGGTTGCCATTCTTTCTCCGTACGGCTTAGTTTTTTCTGTATAAATCAGTTTTTCCTTGTTGGAGGCTTAGTATGATTATCAATTCGCCGGCGGAATTCGGAGCTGCGGTGCGAAATCGCCGAAAGCAGCTTCATTACACACAGGCTTATGTCTCGGAAGTTACCGGCCTGAGCGTCAGTTTCCTGTCCGATCTGGAACGGGGAAAGGAAACCTCTGAACTGGGCAAGGCATTGCTGATCGCCAATCTTCTTGGCCTCAACTGCACATTATCAGTCAGGGGCAGTTGATAGATGGGAGGCACTAAACTATGATCAACCTGCAGGTAAGCATTGAGGTCAACGGAGTGCAGTGCAGGGCAGGCACAATTCATGGTGATGGGCGCAGGAAAGGCACTTTTTCCTATGACCGGAACTATCTGACGGGACCGGTTGCTGTCCCTCTCTCCGTAGCTTTGCCTCTTCAGGAAAAACCCTTCTCGGAAGCGAGAACACATTACTTTTTTGACGGACTTCTTCCGGAAGGTTTCACCCGGCGTTCCGTCGCATGGTGGGCACGCGCTTCAGAGGAGGATTATCTTTCCATCCTTGCTGCCCTGGGAAGAGAATGTATTGGTGCAATTCAGATTCTGCCGGAAAATGAATTACCCCCCGCTCCTTCCTACAGGAAAATGACTCTGGCCCAGGTACAGGCTCTGGCCAGAGAAGGTGCCTCCAAATCAGCAGAGATCGTCACGCAGACTCATTTGTCTCTGACCGGCGCTTCCGGAAAAGTCGGTCTGTACCGGAATCCGCCGGATGAGGCGTGGTATCTGCCCCGGGGAGATGCCCCCAGCACCCATATTCTGAAACAGAGCCACGTTCGCTTCCGCCATATTATTACCAATGAACAGCTTGCTCTTCTGACTGCACAGGAACTCGGTCTGGAGACTACAGAGAGTTTTATCGTCAATACCAAAGATGGTAAAGACGAGGAGATATTATTCGCAGCACGCCGTTTTGACCGGGAATTCTCACCGGAGAATTCTCCCCAAACACAGTTTGTAGACGGTCTGGCAGTCCCGCTGCGGCTGCATCAGGAAGATTTTGCCCAGGCCCTGGCCATTCCTGCTGCGGATAAATATGAGAAGCCCGGTACACATTATCTGCAGGATATGTTCGCCCTGCTCCGCAGAGTGTCCTCAAACCCGATCGAGGATCAGCTCAAGCTCTGGAGTATTCTGATCTTTGATTATCTGATCGGCAATACAGACAATCACCTGAAGAATTATTCCCTGCTGTATTCACCCGATCTGAAAAGCGTGCGTCTTGCGCCTGCATATGACATCGTCAGCACTGCCGTCTATGAACAGAGCACCAGAGAGATGGCGCTTCGCATAGGCAGTGAACATATACTTGATGAAGTGACGCGAAACTCATTTCTTCTGGCAGCTTCAGAGGCAGGGCTGGGAACAAGACTTGCAATGAAGTACTTTGACCGGATGGCGGAACAATTCCCCTCCACTCTGGAGAAGGCTGCATCCCGTCTGGCGGAAGAAGGATACCCTGAAGCAGAGTATCTGCGCAATAAAATTCTGCAGTGCGGGGGCTATTGTAAATATCTGTAACACCTCGACATGACAGCGGATCGGTTTGTGAGCGAAGAACCGGGATCCGATGAGAGGTTTATCAGAAGGAGGAAATAAAATGAATTATCAGATCGTTCAAGTGAATCAGAATACCTGGCGTATCGAAGACAACGGCGTCCGCGTCTTCCTTCTGGCGGGAGAAGACAAGGCGCTTCTGATCGATTCGGGGATGCAGCTTACTAATGCCCGTGACATTGCCGAATCGCTTACATCACTGCCTGTCGAACTTCTGAATACACATGCGGACATGGATCACATCGGGAGCAATGAACAGTTCGATTCGTTCTATATGCATCCTGCGGAAGAGGCAAACTACAGGCGCAGCGGCAAAGGCGGCAGGCTGATCCCGGTACAGGACGGCGATGAGCTGGATCTTGGAAACAGGAAACTCCGGATCATTCATTTGCCCGGACATACGCCCGGGAGCATCGCGGTGCTGGACACCGCTTCCCGTGTGCTGATCAGCGGAGATCCGGTGCAGGAACACGGGCGCATCTTCATGTTCGGAGATCAGAGGAACATGAACGACTACATGCGCAGCCTTGAAAAGCTGGAGCAGATGGCCGGAGAATTCGATGAGCTGTGGCCTTCCCATGCGGATATTCCGCTCAGGCCGGATACGATCGGCAGGCTGATCGACGGCGCCAAAAAAGTCATGAACGGTGAGGTGAGCGGTACCCCGGAAGAATTCTTTGGCATGAAGATTACAGCGTACGATCTGGGCTTTACCATACTGCTGTGCGATGCGTGAACTTTGATAGCTGCTTTTCTTTTAACTGCATGGTTTAATTTGCCTGGCCACTTAGGCAGAAAAAAGCTTCCTTCCCAGATCGGGAAGAGAAGCTTTTTATACAATTCCTTACTTTCCTGCTATTGCCTTCTCATAGAAGTCCAGAAAACTGGCCATCAGATCTTCATCCAGCCGGTCGCTCCATCTGGCATGGTCAAGGTTTTCCGTGATATAGTCAGCCTTATCTTTTATGAAGCGGTCTTTATTTTCATCGATCTTGTAATCGTAATCAAGCGTTTCGAGCCAGTGGTTGAATCCGTCATTAAACTCATCTTTATAGGTATTTTCCTGGTCATTAAAGATGTCATTGTGGCCTTTATCTTCAAACCTTACAAAGGTAAAACGCGGATCATCCTTGTATTTTTTATAGTATTTATCGTATCCGTATCCGATCTCTATCACGTCATCATCCGCACTGTGTACGACCATCACGGACGCATCCGAAGATGCGAAACCGTCCAACGCGGTATTTCTCGCGTATTTTCCGTATTTGATCCACTCATAGATCTTTACAAAAGGCGTCATGGCATAGATCAGATTCCCTGCCTGCGATTTTCCGCCTGACTCGAACATATCCGACGAGGCGTTGAATCCGGAACATTCGATGACTGCCTTCACCTCCGGGTGATAGTTCAGAACACTGCATACACAATATCCGCCCCAGCTGTGTCCGAAGAGAACGATCGGAAGACTTGAAAGCTCATCCTGTTCCTCGACAAATGAGATCGCGTAGTCAAGATCTATGACTCCCTGCGGGACGCCGCCCACGCCTTCTCCTTCACTTTTATCTGTTCCGGTGGCGTCATAGGCAAAAACGTACCAGCCGTTCTGTGCGAAATAATTCGCGCAGTCCATATAGGAGTTGTGTCCTCCGCCGCCGAAACCATGGGCGATCACCACGATTCCGTGCTGGTCTTCGCCTGCGCTGTACAGATATCCGGCAAGCTTCTGTCCGCGATCAGAGGGAAATGAATATTCCCTGCATTCAAGTCCGCCAAAGTCCTCCAGGCGCAACATCAGCGGTTCATAACTGTCGCCGCGGACATTGAAGTTTTCATTGTATATGTTTACGCAGAACACTCCCCAGCCAACGGTTAATATAACGATGACACACAGAAGAATAATGAGTATGATTTTCTTTACTGATCTTTTCTTTTTCATTTTCACTGTCATTGTTACTGTCTTTCTCTCTTATTCAAGTACGCCATCAGCGTACTTGCGCGCGACCGCGCAGCCGCTTTAGCAGCCTTCCACTGCGCGTATTCACTCCGTTCCCGGACAAGTATATCATGATACTTCACTTCCCGGCATAAAAAAACTCCCCTTCCCGAATGTTCGGGAAAGGGAGTTCATGACATTGACTGCCTCATTATTCATACCTTTTTTTTATTTCATATCTTCTCTGTGCTTCATACAGATCGGCGAAACCCGGAAGAGAAAGATTATTTATCACGGTTATGACCGCATTCCGGATCTTATCGAGCCCTGTATTATGATGTCCCCTCATATTGTATGAATTTGACATAATCAGTACCTCCTTTATGCTGTCTTCTTTTGTTCTGTTTTCTTGTAACGATGCGTATTATAGCCCTGATTGAAACAGCATATAAGGAAAGTATTTGACCAGTATTAGGTAATAATTGACATTATCGCCCTCTTCTTAGAATCCAATCGTCACATGATCCAGGCGGTATGCGGACTTATGACCCGGCTCCGAGGGGTTGGCTGCAAAGTAACCTTTGTACATGTCCTGATGTACATAACTCTGCATATTACTATTCCATCCCATGACACGTCCGCTTATCACGATCAGTCCGTCTTCCATCCAGTATTCATCCGCCCGGTCGAAATAGAATAATCCTACATCTCCAAAGTCTCCGGTTCCGGACATACAGACGGTATCTCCCTCCATGTGATCTGCATACTCTGTGAGGAACACGGACAGCGTCTCTTCCTTCAGGGCGTCGCCGAACATCTCCTGCAGGATCTCTTCCAGATCCGCCCTGGCCGCCCTGTTCCATTCTCCCGCATTTGCTGCCACACGCTCATCCGATACGTTGTACTGATACCAGTACAGAAGAAACGCCTGCTGCTGCGCAGTGAGGCTGTCGGCTGTGACCGTATCTTCCTGCCAGGAATTGCCCATGACTATGCTGCAGGCATACTGGCCAAAGCGCGAAAGTTCAGCGCACTGCCCCTCGGACAGGTTTAATGCCGCAGGATCCGAAGAGCCGGATTCCCCATTCTCAGAATATCCGCTGAAGCGGAACTCACTGATGCAGGTGTCCTGATATTTCCATCCCGGCCGGACAGAAGTGATGTAAACGGTCACTTCGCCGTTATCCGGGATCAGCGGATCGTCAAACCGGAAAAGATAACCCTCTAATTCATCTCCAAGGAAGGCATTCGCATAGGAATCCAGAAACAGGTTCTCACTCCTGCTGCCGCTCTCGATTCGGAATGCATCTGGCGCACCGTTTGCAGTAAACAGATGCTCTGACTTCTGGTAGCCGGTATAGATTACCCCGCCGGTGAGGACCGTTCCCTCCGGAAATGAAAATGTCAGGGTCTCTCCCGTTCCGTCTCCCGGGACACCTTCCACCCAGGCTGTGGCGGAATTAAAGTCCTGAAGACACCCGGTTGAGTAATTATATCCGCTCCCGTCTTCCAGCGTAGAAGACGCAGTGATCTGATCCGCAGCGATCCAGGCATCCACATTTGGCCCATGTGCCGGCGCCTGCATCTCCTCACAAAGTGCCGGCGAAGCTCCGGTCAGAGCACATAGAGACAGCACACTCAGAAACATTTTCAGATTCTTCATATAGACACTCCCCTTTCAATCCGGTCATTATATTTCAGAATTCTCACAAATGAATTTATACAAATATATAACCATATAACACTTTAATCTGATTTTATACTTTCTTAAATTTACCGCAATTTCCGGTAACGTGTCCGGTTCAGCCATTTCTGGTCAATCTTCCGAATCCGGTCCCTGAACTGGATATGCAGGATAACCGACCCCTCTTTCGGGTCAATCTTCTGTATGACCCCCTCGCCAAACGTCGGATGCATCACCGTTTCACCCTGCGCAAAGATCACTTTGGAATTCCTCCTGCGCTGATATTCCGTCTCCCTGTGAAACGTATCCAGCAGAGGGATCGTCGTCCTCTTCCAGGGATTCTTCAGCACCTTCTCATAATCCTGCTTTTTCAGAGTCTCACCGGCCCGGTAATACGGCGTCGGAACAGCTCCTGTCAGACTGCAGCAATACTTCCAGGCACTCCCGTGCTTACCCTTCTGCCAGTTATACTCCGCAGGGATCGGCATATTGTACTGCATATAATGGGCGTACTCATGCCGGAAGATATCCAGCCTGTCCTCATTGGAAACCGGCCTCTCCTCGTAGCTTGCAGCATACCGCAGCGAAAAATGGA
>CADCII010000067.1 GCA_902801515.1 uncultured Lachnospiraceae bacterium | reverse complement strand
TATCCCGATCCTTACTGATTTAAAGGTCAGTTCCTTAAAATAAAACTTTTAAGAATCTTCAAGGTCGTTTCACTGTTCAGTTATCAAAGAACTCTTTTTTTGTCAGCCGTTTATCGCGGCGACTCGATTAATCTAACACCCTTCCCCAAGTTTGTCAACACACTTTTTCGTTTTTTTTTAAACTTTTTTCTGCACAGGAATTCCACAGTCTTATCCACCATGATGCGGCCGTTTATCCCCGGGTTTTAGACATTCAAGAAATCTGGACGGTTCCATCTTCCTGTTGTACCGCTCTTTCACATAAAACAGGTGCAGTTTTGTCTTTGCTCTTGTCATTCCGACATAGAACAGCCGTCTTTCTTCCTCTATCTCAGTTTCCAGGCTTGCCCGGCGGTAAGGGATAACGCCTTCATTTACATTCAGCAGGAATACTTCCGAAAACTCCAGTCCCTTCGCGCTGTGAAGAGTTGCCAGTGTCACACAGTCACGCTCTTCATCCTGCTCCGTCTTTCGTCTGTCCGACAGCTGCGACCGGATAGTTTCAATCTTTTCATTCCACGCAGAAACTGTCTCACATTCTTTTGCACTGTCCTGAACCTCATCAGCGATCTGCAGCAGTTCCTCAAAGTCAATCCGTCTCTTCCTTGCATAGTCCTGAAGGTAAGAATCATATCCCGCCCCTCTTCGGATATAATTGACCGCTGCCCATGGACGCATCCCCCGGATCATTCTGAGTGTCCTTTCAAATTCAGACAGCCTCTCCCGCATCCACGGTTTGTCGCTGTACCATGCGTAAAGCCCCGGAAATGAAATTGTCTTCGCGTATGCCGATTCTCTGGTTATATAACGGTTCGGCCTGTTGCATACTCTGAGAAAGTCTTCTCTTTCCATTGTCTCGCCGCTAAGACGCAGATAAGCCATCAGGTCTTTAGCGATCCAGTGATCCCACAGAAGAGGCACAGCATCCTTCATCCGAAAAGGAATCTGGAATTCAGACAGTCTGGCTGCGGGTCCTCTCCCTTCCAGGTTGGTCCTCGTCAAAACCGCGATCTGTGATGCCGGCATCCCTGACTGCAGACTTTTGCGGATACTGTTTATTAAATAGAGAAGCTCCGTATCCATATCCCTGCATTCCATCACTTCGACAGGCGGGCCAGACTCATTTCTCCCTATAAGATCCTTGGCATATCTGGTCTTATTCTCCGAGATAACATGCAGTGACGCATTAACGATCTGGGGCGTGGAGCGGAAATTCTCACTCAGTCTTATCACCTTTGCTTTCGGATAATCCTTCGGGAAGTTCAGCATGATCTCCGGACGGCTCCCGCGGAACCGGTAGATCGACTGGTCGTCATCACCCACAATAAAAAGGTTATTGCGGGGAGAAGCCAGGGAGCAGACGATCCTGTACTGCAGCATGTTGATATCCTGAAACTCATCCACAAGAATATACTGGAAATGATCCTGCCAGGATTGCAGTATGTCCGGTCTGGAATGAAACAGGTCGCAGGTGTAGACGCACATATCATCAAAGTCGATCTTTCCAAGCTGTGCCTGGCGTTCACGGTACATCCTGTATACGGTCCTGAACTCTTCTTCGGGGACAGAGGATGCATAATAGTAATCCAGCGGAATCTGTTCCGCTTTCACCCGTGAGATCTCAGAGAGTACATCTCCCGCCCACTCATTCATATCACCGCAGTCAATGCGCAGCCCGGCGGCGATGGATGTAATGATCCTGTATCTCTCGTCGTCGCGCAGAATGTTCTCCGCAGTATATCCGTATGCGTTTTTCAGAATCTGGAAAAAGACAGCATGAAAGGTCCCAAATGTGACCCGGAAATGTTCAGGCGCTGTCAGATGCTCAAAACGCTGCTGCATCTGTCTGGCAGCTGCCCTTGTAAAAGTGATCACCAGGATGTTCTCCGGCCTGACGCCCTGTCTGATCAGATGATAGATTCGATTTGTAATGACCATGGTCTTGCCGGAACCGGGGCCCGCCAGTACCATGGCGGGCCCTTCCAAGTGCTGTACCGCAGTCATCTGATCACTGCTCAGCATTTTCATTTTCCTCTGTCGGTCAGTTCTGTCCCTGCAGTTTTCTGATTCCCTCTTCTATACGCAGAAGGGATTCTTCTTTCCCGAGTACTTCCATGATCTCGGTGGCGCCTGCCGGCGTTACTGACTTTCCTGACACAGCGATGCGCACCGGCCAGATCGTGAATCCGGCTTTGACGCCTTCTCTTGCAGAATACTCCTTCAGAACTTCATAGAGCGCGTCATTGCTCCATTCCTCCTGGTTCTGCAGCTCGGGAAGCAGATCCTGGAGAACCTTGAGAGACTTCTCCGGAGTGACCTTCCATTTCTTATTCTGATACAGTGAGGTATCATAATTGGGGAGCTTCTCGAAAAAATCCACCATGTCATCAATATCCGGGAACACTTCGATCCTGGTCTTCACCATACTGGCGATCTTATTCAGATCGAGATCCTTCGATATTACTTTTTTGATCTCCGGGATCGCACGCTCTGCGTAGGCATCAAAATCCATCGCCTTGATATATTCGCCGTTCATCCATTTCAGCTTCTGGATATCGAATACAGCAGGAGACTTGCTCATGTGGTGATAATCAAAATACTTCACCAGTTCCTCAAGGCTGAATATCTCTCTGTCATCAGAGGGGCTCCATCCGAGAAGAGCGACATAGTTCACTACCGCCTCTGAAACAAATCCCTGCTCGATCAGATCTTCGAAAGAAGAGTGTCCACTTCTCTTGGACAGCTTGTGGTGCTCTTCATCCGTGATCAGCGGACAATGCACATAGACCGGCACTTCCCACCCAAACGCCTCATAGAGACGATTGTACTTCGGTGCGGAAGAAAGATACTCATTTCCGCGGACAACATGTGTGATTCCCATCAGATGGTCATCAACAACATTCGCGAAGTTATAAGTCGGGAATCCGTCTGACTTGATCAGGACCATATCGTCGAGTTCCGCATTGGGAACCTCGATCGTCCCGTAGATCTCATCCTCGAACTTAGTTGTCCCCTCATTGGGTACATTCTGCCGGATCACATACGGCTTTCCTGCTGCCAGGTTCGCTTCGATCTCCTCTCTGGACAGATGCAGGCAATGCTTGTCATAGATCATGATATCCTTGCCGCCGACTGTCTGGTGGAGTGATTCCAGGCGTTCTTTGTCGCAGAAGCAGTAATATGCTTCCCCTTTTTCGATCAGTTTCCGGGCATATTCAAGGTAGATGCCTGCCTTGACGCGCTCACTCTGGACATAAGGTCCGACACTGCCCGGCTTATCCGGTCCCTCATCCGCAATGAGGCCGGTCCCTTCCAGCGTGCGGTTGATGATATCAACGGCGCCTTCCATTTCCCTTTCCTGGTCGGTATCTTCGATACGGAGCATAAAAGTCCCGTTCTCATGTTTTGCGATCAGGTACGCGTAGAGCGCGGTCCTCAGATTTCCTACATGCATTCTCCCGGTAGGACTGGGAGCAAATCTGGTTCTGACTTCAGACATAATCTATGACAATCTCCTCTGTGCTGTTATTATTAACCGCCCTCAAGTGCATTTAAATGAATGAGAGCGGGTAATTACTCATTTATAGTTATTCATGCGTTCTTCACCCTTATCTGGTTGGAGACAGACAGGGCGAGCATCATTTCCATCATCAGGAACGCGATCGACGTACCTCCGTATGACACGAACGGCAGTGTTATGCCCGTCGTCGGTATCACATTCAGCACAACCGCGATATTCAGTACTACCTGCAGGGATATGTGGGCAAATATACCAGTCGCGATCAGACTTCCCAGAAGGTCCGGTGCATTCGTCGCTATGAACACGAGTCTGGCAAGCAGGAATGCGAAAAGCACCAGAACGATCATCGCCCCGATGATTCCCAGTTCCTCGCAGATGATAGAGAATATCATATCATTCTGCGCTTCCGGAAGCGCGCCGAGTTTCTGGGCACTGTTGCCAAGCCCCTTCCCGAACAGTCCGCCTGAACCTATGGCATACAGAGCCTGCATGACCTGATATCCGCCTTCGTCCTGATTCTCTTCCGGATGCAGCCATGTAAGGATACGCTGCATGCGGAATGACGAACTGGACTCCAGGATATTGGTATTCCGGATCACTAGAAGCGCAATTGCGACAACGATCAGGAAAACAATGGTCAGCTGAAGCATCCTCTTCGGTCTGGGATGTGCGATGAAGATCAGTACATACGCAATACCCAGAATGATGATTGCCGTTGACAGGTTGTCTGTAAACCGGTACGTAAAGAAAGCCGTCATGAGTCCGAGTCCGAAGACGATCATCGGAGCCTTCACTTTCCGGAACTTCCAGCCCATCCGGACGATCAGAGTCGGAAAAAACAGGATAACTGCCAGTTTCGCAAACTCCGCAGGCTGAAAAGAGATGCCGCCGATGTAGATCCATCGCCTGGCACCGTTGATGGTCGTTCCGACAAACTTCGTTGCGATCAGCAGAACATTCGCAAGAAGATAGCCGGGAAATGCGAACTTGCTGAACCAGTGATAATCCATCCTGGAACCGTAGATCATAACAACGAAGAACATCGCGCTGACCAGGGCCTGCCTTGCGAAATAGCGCATATCATTGCCGTAGTCAACCGAAGCCTCATAGGCACTGGTAGAATACAGCATGACCAGGCCGAAGCAGGTAAGCAGGATAACGACGGCCAGAAGGTTATAGTCGTAAAAGTCGACTCCTTCTGTCCTCTCAGTCCTCTTCCCTCCCCTTAAAAAGGAAAATCTCTCTTTTGACGCGGCATTCGTATTCTTAGCCATTTATAGTCCCCTTGCCGAATACTCACTCAGTCTTTTGAATTGATATACGGAATCAGGCCGCCTGCAGAGATGATATTCTGCATAAACGGAGGAAATGCCTGTCCCTTCCAGGTCTTCCCCAGCGTCACATCCGTCACAACGCCGCTGTCAAGGTCCACTTCTACCTTGTCTCCGGGCTGAATCTCACGGGCAGCATCCGGGCATTCCATGATCGGAAGGCCGATATTGATGGCGTTGCGGTAGAAGATACGCGCAAAAGTCTCCGCGATCACGATTGAGACGCCAGCTGCCTTGATGGCGATCGGGGCGTGTTCTCTGGATGAACCGCAGCCGAAATTCTTCGCCGCCACGATAATATCTCCGCTCTTCACTTTGGAAATAAATTCTTTGTCAATATCTTCCATGCAGTGGGAAGCCAGTTCCTTCGGATCAGAAGAGTTCAGATAGCGCGCAGGAATGATAACGTCCGTATCTACATTGTCACCGTATTTGAATACTGTTCCTTCCAGTTTCATAAGGAAACCCTCCTCTTTAATATGTCAGGCCACTTCTCAGATCATCTCCGGTGACACAATCTTTCCCGCAACTGCACTGGCCGCCGCGACTGCAGGACTTGCCAGATAAATCTCCGAATCCACAGCACCCATACGGCCGACAAAGTTCCGGTTGGTTGTGGATACACAGCGTTCACCGCTGGCAAGTATCCCCATGTAGCCGCCCAGGCACGGACCGCAGGTGGGTGTCGATACGACAGCGCCTGCTTCGATAAACGTCTTCAGAAGGCCTTCTTCCAATGCCTGCAGATATACCTTCTGCGTAGCAGGGATCACGATACAGCGCACATCCTGAGCAACTTTGCGTCCTTCCAGGACCTTCGCCGCAATCCTCAGGTCGGATATCCTGCCGTTGGTACAGGATCCGATCACTGCCTGGTCGATTCTGATCTCACCGACTTCGTCGATAGTCCTTGCATTCTCGGGCAGGTGCGGGAAAGATACCGTAGGACGGAGAGCCGACAGATCAAGCGTCAGTTCTTCCTCATACTCCGCATCCTCATCCGCCTCAAACACAGTCCAGGTCTTCGTTGAGTGTTCTTCCATATAGGCGATGGTCTTTTCATCGACCGGGAAGATACCGTTCTTGCCGCCTGCCTCGATCGCCATATTCGCGATCGTAAAACGGTCATCCATGGACAGCTGGGCAACGCCTTCGCCTGTGAACTCCATCGACTTGTACAGCGCTCCGTCTACACCGATCTTCCCGATAATGTGGAGGATCACATCCTTGCCGCTGACATATTCCGGCAGCTTCCCGGTAAGACTGATCTTAATGGCTGACGGCACTTTGAACCAGGCTTTTCCGGTCACGCATCCGGCTGCCATATCCGTGGAACCGACACCTGTAGAGAAAGCCCCGAGCGCTCCGTAGGTACAGGTGTGAGAATCCGCTCCGATTACGACATCCCCTGCTACTACAAGTCCTCTCTCCGGAAGAAGGGCATGCTCGATCCCCATCTGTCCTACATCAAAATAGTTCGTTATCTGATGCTTCCGGGCATACTCACGTACACACTTACAGTGTTCCGCTGACTTGATATCCTTGTTCGGGATAAAATGATCCATGACCAGGGCGATCTTGTCCTTATCAAACACCTCATCGCTCCGGAACTTATCCATCTCCCTGATTGCGACCGGAGTGGTAATATCATTACCCAGTACCAGGTCCAGGTTCGCCTCGATCAGGTCTCCCGCATGCACTTGTGCAAGTCCTGCGGCGTGCGCGAGTATTTTCTGAGTCATTGTCATTCCCATAGATACGGATCCTCCAATATGATTGCGATTACTGATTCGATCTATTTTACTAGGATTCATTCTTTTTCGCAACCTGATAAAAAAGCCTGCGGCAGCTGCCGCAGGCGGTAGAATTCTTCAGCTTCCTGAATCTGTCAGCTTTCCTGATCCTCAGATCAGTTATTGATGAGCTTGTCTTCGTCACTCCAGGAATACAGTTTGCGGATATCCTCTCCGACCAGTTCTGCCGGATGAGATGCATGCTTCTTGCGCAGAGCCTTAAAATGAACCTGCGCACCGGCATCACTCATATCTACCAGGAAGTCCTTGGCAAATGTGCCGTCCTGGATGTCGCTGAGGATCTTCTTCATAGCCTTCTTGGTCTCGTCAGTGATGATCTTCGGGCCGGTGATGTATCCGCCATACTCAGCAGTGTTCGATACAGAGTACCACATTCCGCCGAATCCGGACTGATAGATCAGGTCTACAATCAGCTTCATCTCATGGATGCACTCGAAATAAGCGTTTCTCGGATCATATCCTGCCTCGACAAGAGTCTCAAAGCCTGCCTGCATAAGAGCGGTAACACCGCCGCACAGAACTGCCTGCTCGCCGAACAGGTCTGTCTCTGTCTCGGTCTTGTAAGTAGTCTCCAGAAGTCCTGCACGTGCTCCGCCGATGGCAAGTCCGTATGCAAGCGCAAGATCCTGTGCCTTGCCGGTATAATCCTGCTGCACAGCGATCAGGCACGGAGTACCCTTTCCTGCAACATACTCAGAACGAACCGTATGGCCCGGAGCCTTCGGAGCGATCATGGTAACATCAACATACTTCGGCGGAACGATGCAGCCGAAATGGATATTGAAGCCATGAGCGAACATAAGCATATTGCCTTCTTCCAGGTTCGGCTCGATCTCTTCGCGATACAGTTTAGCCTGCTTCTCGTCATTGATCAGGATCATGACGATATCCGCCTTCTTGGTCGCTTCTGCCGCTGTGTAGACTTCAAAGCCCTGTTCTTCTGCTCTCTTCCAGCTTCTGGAGCCTTCATACAGACCGATGATGACCTTGCATCCGGAATCTCTCAGGTTCAGAGCGTGAGCATGTCCCTGGCTTCCATAGCCGATTATTGCGATCGTCTTGCCCTCAAGAAGGGAAAGATTGCAGTCTTCCTGGTAAAAGATTTTTGCTGCCATACGTGTATACCTCTCTTTAATAATTCAACATATGTATCTGTATTT
>CADCII010000066.1 GCA_902801515.1 uncultured Lachnospiraceae bacterium | reverse complement strand
CACACCACAGCCCATCGAAAATGAGCTATAAGTGAGCTATGAGGTATGGAATCCAGTAATCGTGGTGTCTCATTTCGGCTAACAGTGACTTCTATTTGCTTCTCCGAAATTGCCATCAAGTCCGCTGTTTTACAGCATTCCTGGAAACAGTTCCGCAGCTCAGTCAACTGTCTATCGCTTCTTCATCAGCTGCCGATGGTCCGCATTGTCGGGAACAGCAGCACGTCTCTGATGGCTGCGCTGTCCGTGAGCAGCATGACCAGACGGTCGATGCCGTAGCCGATGCCGCCTGTCGGGGGCATGCCGATCTCCATGGCGTGCAGGAAGTCTTCGTCTGTGTGGTTGGCTTCCTCGTCGCCTGCGTCTGCCAGGGCATCCTGTGCCTTGAAGCGTTCTCTCTGGTCGATCGGATCGTTCAGCTCGGAGTAGGCGTTGCACATCTCCCAGCCGTTGATGTAAAGCTCGAAACGCTCAACCTTGGTCGGATCGTCCGGCTTCTTCTTGGTCAGCGGAGAGATCTCGATCGGATGGTCCATGATGAAGGTCGGCTGGATCATCTTGTCTTCGCAGAATTCGTCGAAGAACAGGTTGACGATGTCGCCCTTTTCATGGCGGTTTTCGTATTCGATTCCCTTCTCATCTGCAAGCTTCTTGGCTTCTTCGGTTGTCTTTACCTGATCGAAGTCGATTCCGGTGTATTCCTTGATTGCATCAACCATAGTCAGTTTGCGGAACGGCTTGCCAAGATCCAGTTCTGTATCGCCGTAGTGGATCAGGGTGGAGCCGCAGACCTTTTCTGCAAGATAGCGGAACATGGACTCGGTGAGTTCCATCATGCCGTTGTAGTCGGTGTATGCCTGGTAGAGCTCCATCAGGGTGAACTCCGGGTTGTGCTTCGTGTCGACGCCTTCATTTCTGAAGACACGGCCGATCTCGAAGACTCTCTCCATGCCGCCGATGATCAGGCGCTTCAGATAGAGTTCCAGGGAGATCCTGAGCTTGACGTCTTCGTCGAGCGCATTGAAATGAGTCTCAAATGGTCTTGCCGCTGCGCCGCCTGCGTTGGAGACGAGCATCGGAGTCTCGACTTCGATGAAGTCGCGGCGGGCCAGGAAGTTGCGGATCTCGCGGATGATCTGTGATCTCTTGTAGAAGGTCTGTCTGGATTCCGCGTTCATGATCAGGTCCACATAGCGCTGGCGGTAGCGGATATCCGTATCCTGCAGTCCGTGGAACTTCTCCGGAAGCGGGCTAAGGGACTTGGAGAGCAGTGTGATCTCCTTGCAGTGAACACTGATCTCACCGGTCTTGGTCTTGAATACGAAGCCCTTTACGCCGATGATGTCGCCGATGTCCAGTTTCTTAAATCCGTCGTAGGCTTCCTCACCCAGGTCATCTCTGGTGGCATAGATCTGGATCGCGCCATCTCTGTCCTGGATGTTTCCGAAGGATGCCTTGCCCATCTTGCGCTTGAACATCATACGGCCGGCAATGGACACGTCCTTGCCTTCCAGTTCCTCGAAGTTCTCTCTGATCTGGGCAGTATGATGGGTCTGGTCGTAGGTCGTTATGACAAACGGATCTTTGCCCTCCGCCTGGAGGCTCGCAAGCTTCTCACGGCGTACCTTCATCAGCTGGTTGACATCCTGCTGCGGTGCGTTCTGCTTCTGATTGTTCTTCTGCTGGTTGGTGTTCTGCTGATTCTGATCTGCCATTGGATATCCTTTCTTTCATTTAGACAAATGACGGGGCGCCCCAGTATCTGACTGTGCCTCCCCGCCATCTGATCAAGTCATATCTTATGCTGTATGCTCGACTTTGATGATCTCGTACTGAATCGGTCCTTCAAGAGATTCGACTGTGACGGTCTCTCCTGCCTTATGGTGCATCACTGCGGCTCCGACCGGTGATTCGTTGGAGATCTTCCCCTTCAGGCTGTTTGCCTCGGAGGATCCGACGATGATGATCTCCATCTCGTCATCTGTGCCTGCCTCTTTGATGGTCACATGGCTTCCGATACTGACAGAGCCGTCGTCGGGATGGTCTTCCATGACTTCAGCGTGTTTGAGGATCTGCTCGATCTCTTCGATGCGGGCTTCGATATCTCTCTGCTCATCCAGAGCTGCGTCATACTCTGCGTTTTCACTCAGATCGCCCTGAGCTCTTGCTTCTTTGATCTTCTCAGCGATCTCTTTTCTGCTGTTGATCTTCAGATCGTCCAGTTCTTCCTGGAGTTTGTCATATCCTGCCTGGGTCAGTAGTCTTTTGCTATCTGCCATTGTAATACCTTCTTTCCCGCATAATGCGCGGTTTTTTCAGCTTTAACACTGATAGAAAATTATAGGTTATGGTTCAAGTAAAGTCAACAGATTTCTCAGATCCTCCATGGTCGCTATGGTGTTTGACATGCCTCGCAGTTTTGAAGCACGGCGGCAGCCGACGGTGTACCAGGCGACGTGTTTCCGCATCTTCCGCATCGCCAGGTTCTCTCCGTCCTGGTCAACCACCATCTGTGCATGGCGGAGGATCATTTTCTTCATCTCTTCAACGTCTGGTTTCCGGGCGTCTGCCATAGTGTCCGGATCTCCGCCTCCGGAAAGTGCTTCTGATATTCTTCTGAAGATCCAGGGGTTACCCCTGGCAGCACGTCCGACCATGACTGCGTCGCAGCCGGTCTCCTTCAGCATCGTTGCGGCACTCCCGGGGCCTGTCACGTCTCCGTTTCCTATCACCGGTATGCTCACTGCTTCTTTGACCTGCCGGATGATGTCCCAGTCGGCTTTTCCGGAGTAGTACTGTTCCCGGGTCCTTCCGTGGACCGTGATCGCTGCAGCACCGGCGTCTTCCAGCATCTTCGCCACTTCTACGGCATTGACTTCAGCGTCGTTGAATCCCTTGCGGATCTTCACTGTCATGGGTTTGCGAATCTTGCTGACAGTCTGACGGACGATCTGCGCCGCAAGCTTCGGATCGCGCATCAGGGCACTGCCTTCTCCGTTTTTTACGACTTTCGGAACGGGGCAGCCCATGTTGAAGTCCAGTATATCGAAGGGTCTGTCTTCGATCCTCTGCGCGATCTCGGAGATGATGTCCGGGTCTGATCCAAACAGCTGGAGGCTGACCGGCCTTTCTTCCGGAACTGTCCGCATCAGTTCTTCGGTATTTTTATTTTTATACAGGATTGCCTTTGCCGAGACCATCTCCATAACAGCCATCCCTGCCCCGCATTCTCTGCAGAGCAGACGAAATGGCAGGTCGCTTACGCCTGCCATGGGTGCCAGTATCAGATTGTTCGGCAGCTCAACAGTTCCTATCCTCATCCGGGTTCTATTCCTTCATGTTTATGCAGCAGCTTCATCAGCTTTCGTTCATCTGCTTTATCAACTGTTATTCCAGCTGCCAGGCTTCCAGGTCCAGGTCCTGATGCAGAAATACTGCCCTGTAGTACAGTTCCAGACCATGGAGCATGTCTCTTCTCTGCCGCTGAATCTCTTTCACTTCCAGCGCGGCTCCGATCTCATCATAGTTGAAGTCGGATTCCTTGGCTTCGGTGCGGATCTGCAGATTGCCTTCCTCATCGAAGACGAACATGATGATCCCGCCGATATCTTCAGTGAACAGGACGCAGATGATATGCAGCTGGTCCTTTACATCTTCCGGGATATGGCTGAAGCTCTGGTTGAAATAATATTTCTGTTCGTATTCGCTGGCCGCGCACAGCACGACCTCACCGGATTTATTTGTCTCCATATACGTTCTTCCCAAATGTGAAATGCCTGCAGCGCCAACACCCTATATCTTCTCAGACATATCCGTAGATCCCGCGGACAGAGACTTCTCCGGCGTAGACTTCCTGTATCTGGCCGTCTTCTGTCTCCACCAGCAGCTCTCCCATGGAATTGATCCCGCGGGATGTGCCGGTATACTCTCCGTTCGGATCCAGTACGCGTACTTTACTGCCGGCGTTCAGGCACAGTTCATTGTATTCCTGCATGACTGCGCTAAGGTCTCCCTGCGCCTCGAACTCTGCGTACAGTCTTTCGAATTCTGTCATGACGCGCGCGATCAGTTCGGCACGGTTGATGTCGCATCCCAGCTCCAGTCTCAGACTGGTCGCGATCTCCCTGATCTCTTCCGGAAATGAAGTCAGGTTCGCGTTGATCCCGACGCCGATCACGATGTAGTTTACCTGTCTGACTTCTGCGCTCATCTCCGTGAGGATCCCGCAGAGTTTCCTGCCCTTTATCACCACATCATTGGGCCATTTGATTCCGGCGCTCACGTCATACAGGCTGTTGACCGCATTTGTCACGGCAAGTCCCATGACCAGCGTGACCATGGAGATGCGGTCCGGTGACAGCTTCGGCCTAAGAAGCAGGGTGAATGCGATTGCCTCTGCGGGAGGCGTCACCCAGGTTCTGCCGCTTCTGCCTTTGCCGGCTGTCTGCTCATCGGCGATGATCAGGGTTCCGTCCGGAGCACCTTCTTCAGCAATCCGTTTGGCATACTGATTCGTGGAATCGATCCGGCTGAAATAGCGGATCTGCCGTCCCATCCGTTCTGTCTGGAGACGGCTTGCCACTTCTTCTTCAGCGATGGTATCCGGAACGCCGGCAAGCCGGTAGCCCCGGTTCGTCACAGCTTCGATCTCGTACCCGTCTTCCTGCAGGGAGCGGATATTCTTCCAGACTGCCGTCCGGGAAACGCCCAGTTTTCTGCATAACTCCTGGCCGGATACATAACTGTCAGTTTCGCGCAGAGCGCGCAGGATCTCATTTTTCATCAGAACAGTACCAGATATGCTGATACACCTATACATATAAGAGCAAGCACAAGTGCGCCTGCTGCCGCGATACGGATACCCGCAAGGCCGGCGCGTACCGCAAGCCCCACGTTGAGCAGTCCTCCCAGCAGCATGACGGCTTCCAGCATCCGGACGCCTCCTCTGCCGTAGATCAGTGCCAGTATCGTCAGGACCACGATCAGTGCCGACACTGCCATGCAGGAGTAGTCCAGGGCTTTGAGTCTCCGTATTCTTCTGCGCTCTTCCTCAGTAGGTGCTTCGCGTATGATCATAAGGTCACATCCATGACAGCCTTGATCGTATGCATGCGGTTCTCCGCCTCATCAAATACGATAGACTGTTTCGACTCAAAGACTTCATCAGTTACTTCCATCGCATCGAGGCCATACTTGTCATGAATCTGTTTTCCGATCGTTGTGTTCAGATCGTGGAAGGACGGCAGGCAGTGCATAAAGACTGCGTCCGGTCCTGCGTTCTTCATAACGTCGCTGTTGACCTGGTAGGGAAGCAGTGCGCGGATACGCTCTGCCCACACGTTGTCCGGCTCGCCCATGGATACCCACACGTCGGTGTAGATCACGTCCGCGCCTTTGGTTCCGGCCGCGACATCTTCGGTAAGCGTGATGCTTCCTCCTGACTCCTTCGCCCACACTTCGCACTCTTTTACCAGTGCTTTGTCCGGAAAATAAATCCTGCTGGTGCATGCGGTAAAATGAAGTCCCAGTTTCGAGCAGGCTATCATGAGGGAATTGCCCATGTTGTAGCGTGCATCGCCCATGTAGGTGAGTTTCTTTCCCTTCAATTCTCCGAAATGCTCACGGATGGTCAGCATGTCGGCAAGCAGCTGGGTCGGGTGGTATTCATTGGTCAGACCGTTCCAGACCGGTACGCCGGCGTATTTGCCGAGTGCTTCCACGATCTCCTGGCCGAAGCCGCGGTATTCGATTCCGTCATAAATGCGGCCGAGTACCCGCGCGGTGTCTGCGATGCTCTCCTTCTTGCCGATCTGGGATCCGCTGGGATCAAGGTATGTGACATGCATGCCCAGGTCATAGGCTGCCACTTCAAATGAGCAGCGGGTCCGGGTGCTGGTCTTCTCAAAGATCAGCGCTATGTTCTTGCCGGCATGGAAGCGGTGTTCCTTCCCCGCTTTTTTCATCGCTTTGAGCTCTGCGGAGCGATCCAGCATGTATGTGATCTCTTCCGGGGTGAAGTCCTTCAGTGTCAGAAAGTTGCGTCCTTTTAAATTCATTTGAAACCTGTCTTTCTAGTGTGTTTCTCTATGGTTCTGAAAGGGTCAGATTATGCCTCTGCGTCCGGAGCGTCGGCTGTCTGGATATCTTTGTCCGAAGCGATCTCCTTGATGGACTCCACAAGGCCTGCCATGTTCTGGATCTCGCTCGGGATGATGATCTTGGTGGCTCTTCCATTTGCAACAGAAGGCCATACCTCAAGGCTCTTGAGCGCCAGGACTGCCTGGTCGGCTCCAGCCTCTTTGATCATGCGGATACCGTCTGCCGTTGCCTCCTGAGTCGTACGGATCGATTCAGCACGGCCCTGTGCCTCACGGATCATTTTTTCCTTCGCTGCATCCGCGCGCAGGATCGCTGCTTCCTTCTCGGCCTCTGCCTCGAGGACTGCGGATTCCTTCTTACCTTCTGCCCTGAGGACTGCGGATTTCTTCTCACCTTCTGCGGCAAGGATCACGGCACGTCTCTCACGCTCTGCCTTCATCTGACGCTCCATGGAGTTCTTGATGTCGTCCGGGAGAATGATGTTCTTCAGCTCAACGCGGCCGACCTTGATGCCCCAGGGATCGGTTGCCTGGTCCAGGGTGGAGCGCATGCTGGTGTTGATGACCTCACGGGACGTAAGGGTCTCATCCAGTTCCATGTCACCGATGATATTTCTCAGCGTAGTCGCTGTCAGGTTGCCGATTGCCATGATCGGGTTCTCGACGCCGTAGGTGTACAGTTTGGGATCTGTGATCTGAAAGAACACGACCGTGTCGATCTGCATCGTGACGTTATCCTTGGTGATAACGGGCTGCGGCGGGAAGTCCACGACCTGTTCCTTGAGGGTAACCTTCTTGGCTACCCTGTCGATGAACGGAGCCTTGAAATGAATTCCCACGTCCCAGGTTGCCTGGTAGGCGCCGAAGCGTTCCACGACCATTGCGGTTGCCTGCGGTACGACACGTATGCAGGAAGCAATGACCCATACTGCGATAACTACAAGAATGACTGTAAGAATTGTTCCGCTTAATACCGGCATATGTTACCTCCTTTATCACTTATCTCCGGCTGCCCGGACGATCAGTTTCACTCCGTCCACGTCTATGATGTCTACAATCGTATCTTTCGGTATCGTATCCTTGAACATCTCTGTCTTGGCTGTCCAGTACTGCCCGTTGACCTGAACGGCCCCCTTCGCATGAACATTGTCGATCTCTTCTGTGACGATCGCCTGCTTTCCGATCATCGCTTTTGCACCGGACACCATCTGATCCTTCTGTTTCACAGAGAGTTTTCTCGCCAGCGGCCTGAGAAGTATCAGAAGTACGACTGATACCGCCAGGAAGACGGCAACTTCGATCCAGATATTCTCTGTGAAATAAGAGGTGATGAATGCTGCCAGCGCCCCGCCGACAAACCAGATGGAAACCAGGCTGACGGTAATCATCTCTATCACCAGAAACAGTATGATCACGGCCAGCCAGAACCAGGCCTGATAATCCATTTTACCGAGCTCCTTTCATTTATATAGCTTTCGGTCTCCTAAACCGATTTAGCAAAGTATCGCACATTGTGCTTTCAAAATCAATCAGAGGACACTCTGGATCAGCGGAGCGATCCATGTGCACATGATGACCGCGGCCGCTATTCCGATGATCACGCCTACGATTACTTCGCTGAGCGTGTGTCCCATCTGTTCATCCAGCGGTTCGTCAAACAGAGGCTCTCTGCCTTCTGCTATGTCGCGCTCCCTCATCCTGTTGAGGATCTTCGCCTGCTGCCCTGTTTCAAGGCGGACTCCCATGGCGTCATACATGACAACCATAGACAGAAATACCGCGATGGCAAATTCCGGACTGGCGGCTGAATGAGTCAGAAGGCATCCGACGGTCAGCCCGATCATGGTCGCTGAGTGGGAACTGGGCATTCCCCCTCCGCCTGTGAGTCGCTCTGCCTTAAAGCCGTACCGGATGGACTCATAGATAACCTTTGAGACCTGTGCCACCAGCCAGGCGCCGCCCGCGGACAGAAACACCGGGTTCTTAATCAGATCGATCAGTATATTCATTCTGTTTCCTCCTGTTTCTGCCGGTCATATATACCCGACTTGCCGCCTTCTTTGTGTACGAGGTGAATATCCGATATCTCCATGCTCCTGTCAACTGCCTTGCACATGTCATAGACGGTGAGCAGGGCTGCAGTGACTCCTGTGAGTGCCTCCATCTCAACCCCGGTCCGGCCTGTGCATCTGACAGTACAGACTGCCCTGATCCTGCGCCTGTCCGGCTCCTTCTCAAAGTCCACCGCAACTTTTGTCAGGTTCAGGTTATGACACAGCGGGATCAGTTCTGATGTCTTCTTGGCTCCCATGATACCGGCGATCCGGGCAACTCCCAGGACATCTCCCTTCCCGATGTTTCCCTGCTCGATCTTCTCATAGCATTCCGAAGATACAGTGATCGTACCCTCCGCCACTGCCATTCTCTGTGTGATGTCCTTGCCGGAGACATCTACCATGACAGCGTTGCCTTCTTTGTCAAAATGAGTGAATTCCAAACTGTTCTCCCTTCTGCCTGAAGATGCGTTTATTTTCCAAAACCGCAGTTCGGATATGTACATGCTGCGCAGCCAAGGCACAG
>CADCII010000065.1 GCA_902801515.1 uncultured Lachnospiraceae bacterium | reverse complement strand
GTCCGCGGCGGCCGGCTGTATGTTGACCAGGGTATCATCGCAGGCTGCGCGGGCGGCGGATTTGAAAATATCTGCGACGCTGCGGATATCCTGAAAGGATCCAGTATCGGAGCCGACGTGTTTACACTCAGTGTGTATCCGGCGTCCATGCCGATCTATATGGAACTGGTGAAAAACGGAAGATTCGCGGATCTGATCGAAGCCGGAGCGGTCGTCAAGACTGCCTTCTGCGGACCGTGCTTTGGCGCAGGCGACACACCGGCGAACAACGCATTTTCCATCCGCCACTCCACCAGGAACTTCCCGAACAGGGAGGGCTCGAAGGTCCAGAACGGACAGATCTCTTCTGTCGCACTGATGGATGCGCGCTCCATCGCAGCCACGGCGGCAAACAAGGGCTTCCTGACAGCCGCGACACAGATGGATACCGAATTCACCGGTCCGAAGTACTTCTTCGACAGCAAGATCTATGAGAACCGTGTTTACAACGCATGGGGAGACGCTCATCCCGAAGAGCCGCTGGTCTTCGGGCCGAACATCAAGGACTGGCCTGCAATGACTCCGCTTCCGGAGAATCTTCTGATCCGTGTGGTCAGTGAGATACATGATCCGGTCACGACGACAGATGAACTGATCCCGTCAGGAGAGACGAGCTCCTTCAGGAGCAATCCGCTCGGACTTGCCGAGTTTACCCTGTCCAGGAAAGATCCTGCTTATGTCGGCAGGGCAAAAGCTGTCCAGATCGGACAGCGGGCGATCGAAGCCGGGCAGGATCCGGCAGATGTACTGAAGAAGGCGGCCGCCATGGATCCGGAAGAAACTGAAGATCTTGGCGCGCAGGTGGAGGCGGCATTTGCTGTTGTGGATGAGAAGCTCCCCGGACTTCTGGATGACAAGACCAGCAAAGAGAAACTTGGGATCGGCTCCATGATATTTGCGGTCAGGCCGGGCGACGGATCTGCCAGAGAACAGGCTGCATCCTGCCAGAAGGTACTGGGCGGCTGGGGCAATATAGCTTTCCAGTACGCGACGAAGCGTTACCGCTCCAATCTGATCAACTGGGGCATGCTTCCGCTGCTGATCGAAGAAGGAGACCTGCCGTTTGCCAATGGCGACTGGATCCTGTTCCCGGATATCAGAGCAGCAGTAGCAGAAAAACGCGATAAGATCATGGCTTTTGTGGTGAAGGGTAATTCCCTGGAACAGATGTGGCTGACCCTGGGAGACCTGACCGACCATGAGCGAGAGATCATTACGGACGGCTGCCTGATCAACTTCAACAGAATGCACGCATAAAATTGCCACAATTGTGCCTATTGTTTATAATTATCAAACAATTAAAACAATAGGCACAATAAAATAAGATAATTATTAAAAATTTCTGAAGTAGTATTGACAACTTGAGGTGCCTCTGATAAACTTCATTTATCCAAAAGAAAGGAGGCCTGGTCCGTTGGAAGCAGTAGTTTTACCATACGTGGCAGGTCAATATAACAGCGGCAGAGCATTTGGTCCCTGCGCACAAGCCTTCTGAATAGGATAATCCCGAAGAATCGACTTTACAGAAAAGATGATCGGAGAGAGTAAGGATATCACAGAAGCACCGAATGCTTGTTATATTGATCAAAGAATGAATTATAAATGCCGCAGGGCTTCGAGGAAAGCCCGGAAGCGATTATGAAGAATTTGTAACTGATCAACATTTACAATCATTCATGAAAGTGAGGATTTTTCTGAATTCTGAAACCGTCCCTGACGAGAAAGGGGTACGGGATACGATATCCAGGAAGAAAGATATCTGAAAAGCTAAAAGTACATAGTTACTATTTATATAGATACTATCATTTTTAGAACGGAGCTGTGAAAGGCAGCACCTTAAGATATAGAAAAGCAGGGTAGAAGAACTCCGATCAGATAATTATTGATATACAATTTAATAGTTACGACGACTCAGCGGCCGGTGAAGCAGATCACCGGCCGCTTTTCTGTGCACTTGTTTTTCTATGCCCTCGTTTTCCGTTCCCGTTCTTTTATGGCCCGTCTCCCTGAGTCTCCTGTCCCTTCCTCTTTGCGCTCTGCATTGCCACTTTGCGCCTTACGTGGTATAGTATTTTAGACTTCCTATGTGGACGACGGAGGTAGAGTATGAAGATAATTATCGTTGGATGCGGCAAAGTCGGTGAAACTCTGACACATGATCTGAGTAAAGAAGGACATGACGTTACAGTGATCGACCGCAATCCGGAGGTTGTCGATCAGGCCTGTGACCGTTTTGACGTCATGGGATTTACGGGGAACGGCGCGAATTACAAAGTGCTGGAAGAGGCGGATATAGAGCATGCGGATCTTGTCATCGCTGTTTCAGGACAGGATGAACTGAACCTGCTCAGCTGCCTGTTGGCGAGAAAGGCTGGAAACTGCCAGACCATCGCCCGGATACATAATCCGGAATATATTAAGGCAGTTAACTATATCAAGGACGAACTGGGACTTGCCCTGGTCATCAACCAGGAATTTGCATCCGCGCAGGAGATCGCGCGGGTTCTCAGATTCCCGTCTGCGATCGAGATCAATACATTCGCGAAAGGAAGAGTAGAGCTTCTTCATTTCCGGATCCCGCAGGGTTCCATACTGGATGGACTGAATCTGTTTGCGATGCATGAAAAACTGCACTGCAATGTTCTTGTCTGCACGCAGGAGCGTGACGGCGAGATGCGTATCCCGCAGGGTGACACCATCCTCAAAGCAGGCGACGTAATCTCCATAGTCGCTCCGATCGAGGAGCAGGAGATATTCTTCCGCAAGATCGGTCTTGAGACTCATGCCGTGAAGAATACGATGATCATCGGCGGGGGAGATGTCGCGCTGTACCTTGCGAAGATGCTGATGAATTCCGGAATCCAGGTCCGTATCATAGAGAAGGACCTTCGCCGCTGTGAGGAAATGGCTGATCTGCTTCCGAAGGCAACGATCATACATGGCGACGGCAGTGACAAGGAATTGCTGGAGGAGGAAGGCATCCGCTCGATGGAGAGTGTTGTCTGCCTGACCGGTATTGACGAGGAAAATGTAGTCCTTTCTCTGTTTGCGAAGACCTGCGGAGTCCGCAAGATCATCACGAAGGTGAACAGAGTTGCTTTTGAAGAAGTGTTTGAGAATCTGGATCTGGATACCATGATCTCACCGAAGAATATTACGGCAGAGCGGATCCTGCAGTATGTACGTGCGATGCAGAATTCGTTTGGCAGCAATATTGAGACTCTTCACCGCATGATGGACGACCAGGCAGAAGCATTGGAATTCAAGATCCGTGATAACTTCACAAATACAGATATCCCGCTGAGCCAGCTTCCGCTCAAGAAGGGTGTTCTGGTCGGCGGCATCAACCGCAACGGCAAGATCATCCTTCCCCGCGGTTCAGATGTGATCCGCAAGGGAGATACGGTTGTCATCATTACGACCCTTAAAGGCCTGAATGACATCAGCGATGTACTTGAATAATGCGGTGATTCACAGATTGTTGGGGAGAGTATTCTGACATGAATTTTGCGATGATCTTCAGGATCCTCGGATGGATGATGATGTTCGAGGCCGCGTTTATGGCACCGTCCGGAGTCGCGGCTCTGATCTACAGGGAACGTGACGGCCTGTGGCTTGCGATTTCAATGGTGATCTGCCTTGTTGTCGGCGGACTGATGGTACTTATCAGCCGGCCGAAGGTACGGAGAATCTATGCCCGCGAGGGCTCGGTGATCTGCGCCATGGTCTGGTTTCTGTACAGTATCTTTGGAGCGCTTCCGTTCCGTTTGTCCGGATCGATCCCGAATATGTTTGACGCGGTTTTCGAGACTGCGTCCGGTTTCACTACCACAGGAGCGTCGATTCTGTCTGACGTAGAGGCGCTTCCCCATTGCCTGCTCTTCTGGAGGTCATTTACCCACTGGGTCGGCGGCATGGGGATACTGGTGTTTGTTATGGCGCTCATACCGCTTGCAGCCGGCGGAAGCACTATGTTTCTGATGAAAGCGGAGAGCCCGGGCCCCAGTGTCAAGAAGATGGTTCCGAGAGCGGGAGAGACTGCCAGCATTCTGTACAAGATGTACTTTGTGCTCACTGCGCTCGAAATGGTGCTTCTGGTCGTGTTCAGGATGCCGGTGTTCGATGCACTCTGCCTGACATTCGGAACGGCTGGTACCGGCGGTTTCGCAGTACTGAACTCAGGTCTTGCCGGGTATCCGATTGCCCAGCAGGTGATCATCACGGTCTTCATGATCCTGTTCGGAACCAATTTCTCTGCATACTACCTGGTCGCGACCGGGCGGTTCAAAGAGATACCGAAGATCTCTGAAGTCGTTACATACTATGGAATCATCGTCGGGGCAATCACTTTGATCACGATCAACGTCCATGGAATGTATTCGAATATCGGGATCGCGATCAAGGATGCGGCGTTCCAGGTCGGATCGATCATCACAACGACCGGGTATTCTACCGCCGACTTTAACCTGTGGCCTGCTTTCAGTAAATGGATCCTGATCCTTCTGATGTTCTGCGGCGCCTGTGCAGGATCTACGGGCGGCGGCATCAAAGTATCCCGTATCCAGGTTGCGGTCAAGACCGTCGTGAAGGAACTGGACAACGCAATCCATCCCAACAATGTCCGTAAGATCAAGTATGACGGCAAGGTGCTTGAGCATTCTGTTCTCAGGGGCATCAATGTATTTATTGTGGCTTATTTCCTGACAATGGCAGCCAGCATACTGCTGATCACATTTGACAATTTTGATCTGGAAACGAATTTTACAGCCGTGGTCGCGACACTGAACAATATTGGTCCCGGTCTGTCCAAAGTCGGACCGACGGCTAACTACAGCGGATACAGCCCATTTTCGACCTGTGTGCTGATCTTTGACATGATCGCGGGAAGACTGGAGATCCTTCCGGTACTGGTACTGTTCTCGGTACATACCTGGAAGGAAGGAAGCCTGTTTTCAGGCCGCGGCAAGGCAAGACACAGAGCAGGCGAGGAAGATGCAGCTCTGCTTGATGAGGGATTCTGAAAAACATGAAGTTTATGGAATGACATAAGCGTTGTTGGTATAGAAATGAAACCGGCAGCTTAAGCTGCGGCGCGCTCGGCAGCAATTCCGCCGGTGCGGAATTGATTATCAGGGGTAACGTTATGGATAAGAGAGAGTATCAGGAAAAACTGGATGAGATCAACAGACTGATCGCGGAAGAGGATTATGCACAAGCCGCCCGGGTTGCGGATACGATCGACTGGAAGAGAGTCCGCAATGTACAGACTCTTGTTATGGTGAGCGAGATCTACGAGGCAGTGGAGCGCTATGAGGACAGCAAGGTCCTCCTGCTTCGGGCATACCGCAGAAGTCCGCTGGGAAGGACTGTTCTGTACAGGCTGGTGGAATGCACGATCCATCTCGGACAGTTTGATGAGGCGATCGAGTACTACTCCGAGTATGTGCAGGCAGCTCCGCATGACAACAACAGGTTTATCCTGAAGTACAAGATCTACAAGGGAAGGGGATCCTCTCTGGATGAGCAGATCGACATTCTCAAAGAGTATCTTGAGCAGGAATATAACGAGAAATGGGTCTACGAGCTCGCGAAGCTGCAGATCCAGGCTGATCATGTTCAGGAAGGCCTGTCGACCTGTGATGACCTGGTGCTCTGGTTCCACAGCGGCAAGTATGTGATCAAGGCACTGGAACTGAAGAAGAAATATGCGCCTCTGACTCCGAAGCAGCAGGAGATCTATGATAACCGCTTCGAACAGGAGGAGGAAGAGGAATACAGCGAGAACGCTAATTCATATCTGAAAGAAGCTCAGATGCAGGCGATGGCTGAGCGTGCGGAAGTACAGCAGGAAGCGATCAAGAGTGAGCTTGCTGCTGATATCTCCCATGCAGCCCAGATGGAGAAGGCCAGAGAAGAGATCTCCCAGAAGGCACAGGCTGCGCAGAAGGCTGTCGAGGAGACAGCAGCCCAGTCAGAGAAAGTGCTTGCCGATAAGGCCGAAGAGATCGTCGCCGAGGCAGGACTCTCTGTAAATGAAGAAACCGCTACGGGTGAACCGGCAGCCGAAGCTCCTTCGGAAGAAACTGCTGATTCAGTAAATGAAATTGCGGAAGAAGCTGCGAATATCAGCGAGACTGAAGATGCCGCAGAAGCAGAAGCTGAAGAAACTGAGAGCAATGAGGAAGCTGCCGGCGAAGAGGCAGATACCCAGGCAGCACAGGAAGACGAACCTGCAGCTGATGAGACGGCAGATCCCCAGACTACTCTGAAAGAAGTCTTTGAGGCTGCGGGTGCAGCCGGAAAAGATGCTACGGAAGAGGAGCCGGAGGTACAGGAAGTACAGGAAGAAGCGGTTCCGGAAGAGCCTCAGGAAGAAGTATCCCCTGAGCAGATGCAGGAAGATATGGTCCGCAGCATGCGCGAGATCGTATCCGGCGTCGGTCCCAGAACGGCACTTGACGAAGAAGAAGCAGCTCTCGACCAGGCGATCGAGCAGTCCAAAGAGGACCAGGAGAATGCGGTTGCAGCCAGAGGCGCAGACCGTACGTTCAGCGTTCCCCAGTCCGCGGCATCACAGAAGAGGACTGCGGGCAAGCTGACCATCGACGATATCCTGCTGTCCATGGGTGACCGCGGAGAACGTGTGCGGGAAGTGACCGGCGGCAATGTGATGTCTGCTGCCGAAGAGAGTGCAATGCTCTCCGAAGATCCGAAGATCCCGGAATTCCTGAATGAAGAAGTAAAAGAAGCAAGACAGACGGCAGAGATCCCGGTCAGTGAGATCGCCCGTGCCCAGGAGGCTGCGGAAGCAGCCGCTGCCATGGCTGATGAAGCAGTTGCCGGCATAGCAAAGCCGGCTGTCGATACAGTGGACGCCGTTGCTGAAGAAGCAAAAACAGCTGCAGATGAGGCAGCAGAAGCATTTACAGATACTGCCGAAACAGCTTCAGAAGCTGAGGAGACAGCAGCTGAAACTGTAGCTGAAACAGTTCAGGAAACTTCTGGCATTCAGGAAGCTGCGGACGTACTTGCAAACTTCCCGAAGGTCAGCCATGTAGAATTCACTGAAGAGATCGCAACTGCGAAGACGAAGAAGCTTCCGGTTGATGAGATCCGCAAGCTGCACGAAGCTTTCCTTGCTGATGGCGCTGCAGGCACGGTATCTCCGGAAGCTGAGATAGCAGCACGGAACGCAGCACAGGCAGCAGAGCGTGCGGCAGAGATGGCAGAGGCAGAGGTAGCTGCGGCTGCAGATATCGCAGCAGAGGCTGAAGAGGCGGCTGCAGAAGCAGAGACTGCGATTCCTGGAAGTGATGCGGCTCAGGCGGATGCTGAGAAGGCTGCCGCTGCAGCAGAAGAAACCGCAGAGAATATCGCAACGGACGTAAACGTCGTCGAGCTTCCGGCAGAAGGAACAGAGAGTGCGCCGGAGACGGCAGCTGATACAGAGGAAACTGCTGAGACAGGAGATGCACAGGCTGCAGGGGCTGAAGAAGCAGAAAGTACTCCGCAGGCTCCGGCAGACGAAAATATCGCCGCGGCAGCAGAAGCACAGCAGGCCGCTTCGCTGGAGATGGCTGACAATGTGCTGGCACAGAACCTCACAGGCGCCGGCAGAGTCCAGGATACTGTAGAGGTTCCAAAGAGCGCAGAAGAGCCGAAGATCTACGGCTCCCGCCCGATGCTGAAAGAGTATCAGAAAGACCTGTTCCGCGGATTCATCGGAATCGGTTCTCTGGAAGAGCAGATCGCAGGCGCGATCCAGCAGGCTGAAGGCAAGCAGGGAGACAAGACCAGCCGCACAGGCAACATCCTGATCCTCGGCGGACACGGATGCGGCAAGACTACCATCGCTACAGGTATCGCGAAAGCAATCGCGGAAGACAAGGGAACACATTCCATTAAGATGGCGCGCATCTATGCGGCGGATCTTAACAGGAAGGATATCGCGGCAACGATCGCGAAGATCGCCGGCGGCATGCTGATCGTGGAAGAGGCAGGAGACCTGGATGATGCGATCGTCGATCAGCTGACA
Source organism: uncultured Lachnospiraceae bacterium (assembly GCA_902801515.1). GTDB lineage: Bacteria > Bacillota > Clostridia > Lachnospirales > Lachnospiraceae > Porcincola. The sequence goes on along the minus strand of CADCII010000065.1, from coordinate 754 downwards.
ACAGCAATGGAATTCAGGACAGATGGACTGATCGTGATCCTCGAGGATGAGCAGAGGTACATCCACGACCTGCTGATGCGTCACCCGCGCTTCACCATGAAGTTCACGGCACAGATCTACATTCCGGAATACAGCAACGAAGACCTGGTCAATTTCGGAAGCATCTATGCCGAGAGTAAAGATTACGTATTCAGCGAGAAGGCACTGGCGGCGTTCTACGACCGCATCGAGGCAGCGTCCCAGAACGGCGACAAGGTCTCCATCACCAATGTTGTGGAACTGGTGGACCGCGGCATCAAGAACGCGAACAAGTTCTTCCGCCGGATCGGATCAACCAAGAAACGCTATGACGAGATGGATCGCGTTATCCTGAAGGAAAAGGATTTCAGATAAATAGTGAGATCATACCTCAGAAAGAGCCAGTTATAGAGCCAAGAAAAAGCGTATTTACTGAATTTGCCACCAGTCTGCAACATATTATATCTTGATAGAATTTGATACATCTTGATAATAAAATGGGGCAGAAAATGGGGTAAATGGGGTAGTAATTGGGGTAAATCAAGACATCGAGGGACAGTGTTATTGCTGCCCCTCTTTTTTATATCGTCTGTAACGATAATCATCTACAGAGTACTTTGTTTTTAGCACATCTGGCTTTGATAACGTATAATTAGTTTCGCAAATTCATAAAAACATAGACATGGTCTATCACCACTCGGTAAAATTTAAGTTACCACACAAAAACAAACCGAGG
>CADCII010000064.1 GCA_902801515.1 uncultured Lachnospiraceae bacterium | reverse complement strand
ATCGAGAGCATCGGGATATCCGCCTTTGCAAGGTCCGAAGCACTGACGCAGGCATTTGTCCCGGACAGCGTGGTGACCATCGGAACACTTGCCTTCGCGGCGGGTGACAATGAGTCCGAACCCGGGAATGACAGTCTGACGATCTACGGAAGTGCGGGAAGCGCTGCCGAGGTGTACGCTTCAGCGGCGGGAATCACGTTCCAGGTCACGGAAGTGCTGACGAAATATAAGGATCCGGTCTTCACCTGGAGCGAGGACTATACCTCCTGCAGCGTATTTGTTGAGTGCATCGGAGATCCTTCCGGTAATATTACGACATCTGCTGAAATGACCCATGGGGAGGATGTTCCCTCCACCTGCTGTACAAAAGGTGGGATTACCTGGACCGCTAGGTACAAGAACTTCCGCGAAGAGAAGACCATAGAGTATCCGCTGGACCCTGATAATCATGAAGATCCGGAGAATAATCTGAGACTTCTTGGCGTCGTAGAGGCGACAGAGGATGCAGACGGTTATACAGGAGATACATACTGCCTTGCCTGCGGTAAAAAGGTTTCAACAGGAAGCAGGATCCCGGCGCTTGGAGGAAACACTGGAAACGGAGATAATGGAGATAACGGAGATAACGGCGGAAGTGGAAGCAATATTATTAAGGGAGCTTTCCTGAAACTCAATTTCTCAGGAACACTTCCGCTGAAGCGCAAGCAGAAATTCAGCGGAGTCAGGGTGTCTCTGGCAAAGGGAGATAAGATAAAAACAGTTAGATCAGCGAATAATGCTGTTGTTGCTGCTTCATTTTCAGGCACTGTGATCACTCTGAAGGCAGGAAAGAAGACCGGAAGTACGACCGTGAAGGTTACTCTTGCAAGCGGGCTTACGCGGACATTCAAGGTGAAGGTACAGAAGAAGGCTGTTAAGACCACAAAGGTTACAGCTGCCGTAAAGAGCAGGACGCTGGCCGTCGGAGAATCCTTCAATCTGTCCGTTGTGATCAATCCTATTTCATGGGAATCATAAAAGGAAAGAAGAAAGGAAAAGCTGTGATCACGATCACATCCGGATCCAAAAAAACAAAAGTTAAGGTGACCGTAAGATAACCACTGAGTTGTTGTGAAGAAGGGGGCTGTGAAGAAACGGGAATGATTAATCCCGGACTTCACAGCCTCTTTGTATGTGTTTATACTGAACACAGAGGCAGGTGCTGTAGTTATAAATTAAAGTCGTTTTCTGATCTGCTGCGAAAGAGGCGGGTTGATAAGCCGGATATAAGAAGATCAGCCAGATTTATAATCAAAAGAGGAGCAGAGGAATTATGGACAGACAGATACTGGAAGCTGTCAGAAATGAGCATGACAACTATATCCTTCCTTTTCTGTGGATGAAGGGAGAGCAGGAAGACATCATCCGAAGGGAGATAGACCGGATCCATGCCTGTGGGATCAGGGCAGTATGTCTGGAGTCGCGTCCGCATCCGGACTTTTGCGGTCCCGACTGGTGGAGAGACGTCGATATTGTGCTGGACGAGGCGCGAAAGCGGAATATGAAAGTTTATATCCTGGATGATGTTCATTTTCCGACAGGATATGCGAACGGCCTGCTTGCGAAAAAGTATCCGGAAAGGGCAAAGCAATACCTGGCTGTCCGGAGCTTTGATATCACCGGACCGGTTTGCCATGTGACGCTTCAGATTGAATCAGCCATGCAGAAGAGTGCAACTTTCCTGAACCTCACGAAGCCGGGGCCGGGTGAAGCTTCGCTGATGGATGAGAAGAAGCTGGTGAGTGTTGTTGCCATGAGGATGGCACATGATGATACTGTAGCGGCGCAGGATCTGCTGCAGGCAGGAATGAGCGAGGACAGCGAGCCCGGAATAAGCAGAGAGAATAAGCAGGGCGATATGTTTGGCGCGGGCAGCGGGAAGGACCGTATCAACCTGACAGACAGAGTGCGCGGCGGCAGGATAACACTGGACATTCCTGCAGGTGTGTGGCGTGTGTTTGTGGTCTATACGACTTATGAAGGCGGCGGGGATGTGAACTACATCAACCTGATCGATGAGGAGTCGGTGCAGGCGCTGATCGAAGCGGTCTATGAACCTCACTATGCCCGTTATAAAGAAGAGTTCGGGAAGACGATCGCAGGCTTTTTCTCTGATGAACCTGGATTCGGAAACACTTATGGCTACTGCATGGACGAGGCTGTCGGGCGGAAGCGGATGAACCTTCCGTGGAACCGGGAAGTCCCAAAGATGCTTGAAAAACGCCTTGGGGAGGGATGGAGAGAGTTACTGCCGCTTCTGTGGTTCCCATCAGAAGACGGCGCAGCTTCCGCCAGAGTGCGGTATGCGTATATGGATACAGTGACGGAACTGGCGGCAAAGCATTTTTCAGGACAGCTGGGAAAATGGTGCGCGGACCGGGGAGTTGATTATATCGGACATATTATTGAGGACAACAATGTTCACGCCCGACTGGGCTGCGGGGAAGGACACTACTTCCGTGCGATGAGCGGACAGGCAGTCGCCGGAATTGATGAGATCGGCGGACAGATCCTTCCTGGGAACCCGGATACAATCCGGCATGAATTCATCGACTTTGACGGGCGTTTCTTCCACTATCTGCTGGCCAAACTGGGAGCCTCCGCGGCGCTCATGCAGACAAATAAAAAGGGCCGCCTTCTCTGTGAGACTTTCGGGACTTACGGATTCGGCCTGGGCGTCCGGGACATGAAATGGATCGTGGATTTTCTGATTGCAAGGGGTGTGAATCATCTTGTGCCTCACGCTTTTTCCATGGATAAATATCCGGATCTGGACTGTCCTCCGCATTTTTACGCAGGCGGACATAATTCGCAGTATCCTTATTTTTCACGCCTGATGCAGTACTGCAACCGGCTCTGTCATGTCTTCTCGAACGGGCGATGGGTTCCGGAAGTCGGGATTCTCTACCATGCGCAGATGGAGTGGATGGACGACTGTATGACAGATGAGATTCCGGCACAGAAGCTTCATGAAGGCCATATTGATTATGCGATCGTACCCTCGGATGCGCTCGGGGAAATCTGCGGACAGGGCAGCGGCATATACAACGCTTCTGTTGAGAACGGACGCCTGGTTCTGGGAGGTGTTCCGCTGAAACTTCTGATCGTTCCGCGAGGCAGATACCTGGATCCGCAGCTTGCACAGTTTATGAAAATATATCCGCAGGTTAAAGTCCTCTTTATCGATGAACTGCCCGGGGTCATCACTGAAGACGGGACCCCGGATGAAGAACTGCAGCAGATACTGGACAGTTCGCAGGTAACTAAACTGGAGGATCTTGTTCCGGCGATCCGTTCACTGGGTGTGATCGGTGCACGGGTCAGGATGGAGGGAGAGGCTTCATTTTTCCATTATGAAAAAGAGAGCGGCGACCTGTGGATGGTCTTTAATGAATCAGTGACAGAGCCGATCCACGGGAATCTTCTTGTGAAACTAGGCTCAGAGGACCGGCGTGTCTACCGGTATGATGCAGTGAAGAACCGGGTTTATCTGGTTGAACAGATGCTGGCGAGCGGATTTGACAAGCCGCGTATGCTGTGTACGCTGGAACTGCAGCCCTATGAATCCGCCGTCTTCTTTACTGCAGCGCCGGAAGAGGTAAGTGCTTTTGCGCGGGAAGAAGATCCAAGGGAATGGCAGGTGCTTCGCCATACGGATATCTCCGGAGAGTGGCAGGTGGAACTTGCAGATCCTTCAGATGATCCGAAGTTCAGATCTCTGGGCGATGCCATTGAACAGGCAAAGCGGGACGGAATGGAAGTAACGCCGAAAGCAGAGATCCTGTCGGATCAGATGGGAGAATCACTTCTGCCGGTATCGGATCTTCTGCCGGTCTTTTCCGGTACTATGCGCTATACCAGGCAGATCGAGATCCGTGACCCAGAGAGGCGCTACGCGATTGAAGCGGAGCACTTATATGAGGCAGGACTCGTACTTGTAAACGGGAAAGAAACGGATTTCTGTCTGGCAGGACCCTACCGTTTTTATCTGGAAGGATTACGTGAAGGCACCAATACTGTCACGATCGAGGTTGTAAATACACCGCTCCGGGATGCGCTGAAACTTCGGATGCAGGCACCAGGGCATGAGACCTATGTATATGAACCGTCCGGAATGTTTGGAGCTGTGCAGCTGGTCGAACTCGGGTGAAAAAGTGTTTATTATCCGAATCTGAGGGACTGTATTTAATCTGATTCTAATGAAAGGTTAACCGCGCTCACATTTCATATCGCATCCTTCGTGGTACACTTCGATTAAAGAAAAGACGAGGAGGACATGAAGAGATTCCATTGATCATTGCAATAACTGTTTTTATGATAATGCTGCTGGTTGGAATTGTGAGTCTGGCAGTCAGGCTTTCCTGGGGCATCCTGAAGTTTGTATTCGGGCTTGGACTGTTCTGGTTCTGCCCGCTGTTGTTTGTCCTGGCAGTACTGTTTGGCCTGTTCAGCCATATGTGGCTGCCGATACTGATCGTGGGACTGTTATTCGGCGGAATGTTCAGAAGGGTTCGTTGAATTTTGTATATACAAAAACATATATTGCGTGATGTATTGCAGAATGTCCTGTGACATTAGTGTGACAATCCTCCTGTTATGATGTGTTCATCAAAAGGAAGCAACGATTTCGAATTGATCGAAAACATCACTGAAAGATATAAGAATCAGATAGGAGAGCTGACCATGGATAATTACGGACTTCAGATCATCAGCGTCTGCAGACAGACCTGGTACAATTTATATGGTGTCTTCCCAAAAACGAAGGACATGATCGAGATGCTCGGAAGAGAATACACAGAGCTGATCGAGTCTGTCTACGGGCAGGAACTCAGAATCGCTTAAAATATATAAGTAACATCTGCATACTCCACCGGCTGGTTTAGTGCCTGCCGGGCTCCCTCCCTAATACAAGGAAACCTGTACGGAATGAAAGTACAGGTTTTTTTGCGTCCCACAGAAGCAGCCTTCAGGCTGTTCATATTGCTTACGCCGCTGTTCATTTCTGATTGTGAATGCTGCATATTGACACTTGTTTAAAGCAGTGCTATATTGCAGTTATGAGTTAGTTTTATGGGTTAACTAATATATTGTTTATTACCGTGAGGGACGACATGCTTTCTGACGCAGTGATGGAAAAGCAAGATTATCTGAAAGATGAGATTCAGGAAGTGATCTCTTCTTTTGACCTTTCAGGATATGATTGCGTCCGCAGGTACGGTAATGGTCATATCAATGATACATACCTGCTGGAGAGAGAAGAAAGCGGACATGAGACATATGAGGAGTTTCCATCCTATGTCCTTCAGCGGATCAACCGCTGTGTCTTCGTTCATCCTGAAGAGGTTGCGGAAAATGTCTGGAAGATCACGCAGTATCTGCAGAAGGAGATCAGGAATGCTGGCGGAGATCCGTCAAGAGAAACCCTGACCGTTGTTCCGGCAAAGGACGGAAAACCATATGTGCAGGATCGAAGCGGTGAAGTCTGGAGACTTGTTCATTTTATCCGCGGTTCCATGAGTTATGAGATCGCCGATACTCCGCAGCTTTTTGCGGCATCCGGAGAGGCTTTTGGCCATTTTCAGTATCTTCTGAGAGATTTTGACGTCACCTGCCTGACGGAGACGATTCCTGATTTTCATAATACTCCGAAACGCTATCAGCGTTTTGAAGAAGCAGTCAGCAGGGATGAAGCCGGAAGAGCAGAGAGTGTTTCAAAAGAGATCGAAGAGATCCGGAAGAGAAGTTCTGTCTGCAGCGTACTGACAGACCAGATACAGCGATCTTGGCAAGGTGGAATTTGATATTCATCTGTATAAAGTTTACGCAGAGGGATTCCTGAAGGGGTCCGGAGCGATCTTCAAAGACAGGGAACTGCAGTCGCTGGCATGGGGCGCCAGGATCATCACGATGGAACAGGCAATCCGGTTCCTGACAGATTATCTGGAAGGAGACCGGTATTATCACACAGACCGGAAGGGTCAGAATCTTGACCGTGCTAGAGTGCAGCTCAAACTCCTTCGCGGGATGGAAGAGCATTTCGGACAGATGCTGACGATCCTTGAGAACGCCCGTGCATGACAGTGCTGGACAGAAGACAGGAAGCACTGGGACGGGTATGAAAGGGCTTAGATGAAGACACAGCCTATTATTAAAAATGACAATCTGAAAGCTATCTACCGGGCTGTCTGCCGGAATAAGGCCATTTCAAGGGCCAGGCTCGCGAAGGAACTGGGACTTTCAAAGCCTACTATATCACTTCTGGTCGATGAGCTGATCCGGGAGAGATTCCTCAGAGAATCCTCTGATGCCGGGGAACAGAATACCCGGACCGGGCGAAGGCCTACCTATCTTGTTCCTCAGGAGGGGGTTCATCTGATAGCTGTCGCCCACTGGAAGTCAGAAGGCCGCTGGATTGACTTTATCAATGCAGGTACAGGGAAGTTCGTAGAACACGTAATGATTGAGGACAGCTCAGGGAATGGCTGCGCAGACTGCAGTATTCTTCCTGAGTTGACACGAAGAACATTTGATGAAGCATGCAGCAGACGCTCGTCCGGGAAGAAGCCGAAAGAACGCATCCTTGGCCTGTGTATCGTACTGGAAGGGATGCTGGACCCGGAGCGTAAGCGTTTTGTGTCGACCCCTCTGGGCATCAGTTGGGAAGAGGGAGAAAAGATACTCCTGGATACGGAAAACCTTTTCAGGGATCTGTGCGTGGGGATCTTTGTAGATACGGCATGTACCGGATACGGAGAGATGATCACGCAGCATCTGGAAGAGAGGGACTTCGCTTATATCAATATGGGAGAAGGCATCGGAGCATCCCTCGTCCTGCACGGGAAGATGCTGGGAGGCGCGTCGGGCGCAGCGACGCAGCTCGGGCACATCTGCCTGGATCCGGACGGACCTAAGTGCAGGTGCGGAGGGTACGGGTGCTTTGAAGCATTATCCGGCGAATATGCTCTGTATGAGAGATACCGGGAGAAAATGCCGCCGGAATTCCGGGATGCCCTGACAAGGCTTACCTATGCCGACATTGCTGCACATGCGGAACTGGGAGAGCAGTGGGCGGATGAAGCAATCAGTGAGATTGCGGATAACTTCGCGAAGGCAGTGAGGAATCTGATCACGCTTTTCTGTCCTGAACTCATCATCATAGGAGGAGACGTGACGGTCCTGGGACAGAGATTTATGGACCGGGTGGAGGAAAATCTGAACCGGCTGGATTTTCTCTTCATGGCTTCAAAGGTGAAGACGGTGCTGGGCGGGGAGACAGACCTGCTTGTGGACATCGGTGCTGCCGGATATATGACGGACCACTATATCAGTCTGGCTGATCCATATCGGCCCGGACTGCATATCGGGTAATAAAGTAACTGACAGGTGGTAGCAAGACAATTGTCACATGCTGGATCTTCGGAGGTGGGAGATCTGCAAAAAGCAAAGAAAGGAGCATTATGAGAGGTATTAGGAAATGGATTGCGATGGGGCTTGCAACAGTTATGGCAGGAACCCTGCTGACCGGAGCAGCGGTCTTTGCAGGCGAGACAGAAGCGGCAAATACGGACGTTGCCGGAGAAGTGCGCTACGCATACTGGGATGACAATCAGACCCCGTATATCGAGAAGTGTATCGAAGAATTCAACAAAGTGTATCCAAATGTGACAGTCACTCTGGAACCAAATACCTGGGATGAATACTGGACAAAGCTGGAAGCAGCAGCAACAGGCGGAAGTATCGCAGATGTATTCTGGATGAATGGACCGAATATCACAAAGTATGCAAACGGCGGCATCCTCATGCCGATCGATGACATGATCGCTGAGCAGGGAATCGATGTAGCGAACTATCCGGCAGGCCTGGTATCCCTGTATAACATCGACGGTGCGCAGTATGCGCTTCCGAAGGATTTCGATACCATCGGCGTATGGTATAACAAGGCACTCTTTGATGAGGCCGGAGTGGAATATCCGACTGACGACTGGACATGGGAAGACATGGCAGAAAAGGCCAAGGCACTGACCAAAGATGACGGTTCAGTCTATGGAATCGGCGCAGGTTTCGATACCCAGTGCGGCATCTACAACACGATCTATGCGTGCGGCGGCTATATCATCTCTGAGGACAAGAAGTCTTCCGGTTATGATCTTGAGGAGACCCAGGCTGGCGTTCAGTGCTGGATCGATCTTCAGGAAGCAGGTGTGAGCCCGTCTGAAGCATCTCTGGAAGAGACCACGGCAGACGCACAGTTCCTGTCCGGACGTCTTGCAATGTACTGGGGCGGTTCCTGGTTCCTCGGCGCAGTAAAGACCTCTGATATCATGGGTGATATCGATGTTGTTGAACTGCCCTCAATCGAAGGCAAGAAGGCTACTGTTATTCACGGCCTTGGCAACTGCATCTATGAAGGCACAAAGTCTCCGGACGCTGCAAAAGCATGGGTTGCCTTCCTTGCAGGCGAGACTGCAAACCTGATCTCTGCTGAGACCGGAGCTGCGATCCCGGCTCTTGCCGGCACGGCTCAGGCGTGGGTAGACGGTACCCCGGAGATCAATCTTAAGAGCTTTATCAAGTCTTCTGAGGAATACTCTTATCCGTATCCGGCAAGTGCCAATACAGCAGAGTGGCAGACATATGAAGCCGACTGCCTGAAGAAGGCATTCAGCCTTGATGTTCCGGTCGCGGATGCGTGCGCAGATCTGGCAGGACAGATGAACGAAGTCCTTGCAGCTGAATAACCTGAGAAAACGTTTTTATCCACAGATATAATATCCCGCGGCGCTTTACCGGCGCCGCGGGTTTCCGGAGTTTATCCGGATGGGACCTGAAAACGAATTTCTATCATGCAGGGAGCATGTTCTCATGAAGAAGAAGCGGATGAGCCGAAAAAAAAGAAGCCAAATGCTGTATGGCTATCTCATGATCGCCCCGCTGGCTGTCGGACTGGGGGTTTTTTATTTCTACCCCTTTTTCAAGGTATTCTATGACAGCTTTCATGTGGTAGGCGCTTTTAATAAGACATCCTGGGCAGGCATTTCAAATTACGTGACAATGTTAAAAGATCCCGTGATGTGGTCCACACTCTGGAACACATTCAGGTATGTCGTCGTGATCGTTCCGTTCACTCTGGCATTTTCGATCCTTATTGCAGCGCTCCTGAATACGAACATAAAGGGACGTTCTGTATTCAGGGTCATTTATTTTATTCCTGCGATCACCATGAGTGCCGCAATCTCCATGATCTGGCGCTGGATCTTCAACAGTGATTTCGGAATCCTCAACTTTGTCCTGTCAAAGTTCGGTGTTCCGAATGTGCAGTGGCTGAGTGATCCGCACACTGCCTGGATCACGATCTCCATCGTAGCAGTGTGGATGAATGTGGGATATGAGATGATCATACTTCTGGCGGGAATGCAGGGAATCTCCCGGACTTATTATGAGTCTGCCTCACTGGACGGGGCAGGAAGATTCCAGCAGTTCAGGAAGATCACTCTGCCGCTGCTGACGCCGACGATCTTCTTTGTCCTGATCACAACCCTGATTTCTACGTTCCAGATCTTCGACGTCATCTACATGATGATCAATTCCAAGAGCCTTGCGAAAGAGGCTTCACAGAGTATTGTACTCTATTTCTACCGCAATGCCTTTGAATACTCGAAGAAGGGCTATGCTTCGGCGATTGCCATCTTCCTGTTCCTGATCATCATGCTGATCACTGTTTTCCAGATGAAAATGCAGAACAAATGGGTAAACTACGATCAGTGACAGAGGGACTATTATGAATAATAAAGCGAAAAAGAATAATACAGGTCATATCGCCGTATATATCATACTTTTGTCCGGGGTGCTGATTACGCTTCTGCCGTTTTTCTGGATGCTGCTTACATCGCTGAAGACTCAGTCAGAAGCGATCCGCATACCTCCGGTGATCTTTCCCGCAAAGCCCGTAGTTTCCAATTATACGGATGTATTCAAGGATATTCCTTTTGCGCGGATGTATCTCAATACGATCATCTCAGCTGCGGTGACAGTCGCGGCACAGCTTCTGCTGTGTTCGATGGCGGCATATGCATTTGCGAAACTGAAATTTCCCGGCCGCGATATCATCTTCGTGACACTGCTGGCTGTTCTGATGGTGCCGTCTTCATTTTTCATTCTGCCGCAGTATCTGATCATCCAGAAACTTGGGCTGCTGAATACGATCCCGGCACTGTTCATACCCAATCTGTTCAGTGCGTTCGGGACATTCCTCCTGCGGCAGTTTTTCATGTCGCTGCCCTCTGATCTGGAGGACGCTGCAGCACTGGACGGGTGCAACCCCTTTATGACTTACTGGAAGATCATGCTTCCGCTGGCAAAGCCCGGCCTGGTCTCTCTCGGAATCCTGACGCTCAGGTTCGCATGGAATGACCTGATGTGGCCGCTGATCGTCAACACATCACAGGATAAGATGACACTGACGGCAGGCCTTGCGTACATGCAGGGACAGTACCAGACGAATTTCCCGGAAATGATGGCAGGAGCCATGATGGCGATCATTCCGCTGCTGGTCCTGTTTGCTATTTTCCAGAAACAGTTCATAGAAGGAATCGCACTGACCGGCATCAAAGGATAGGAATATACCGGAATAAATTGCAGAACTTATTTAAGGCAGGGAGACAGTTATGAGCAAGGATATCAGGATTGGTCTGATCGGACTGGGCAACCGGGGAATCTCACTTCTGGAGGATGTCATCCTTCCGCAGAAGGTAAGTGTTGCGGCTGTCTGCGATGTGTATGAGGACAGGCGGGAAAATGCCGCAAAGATCATCACAGAAGCGGGACAGGGAATGCCGTTGAAAACGGATGATTATAAGAAAATACTGGAGATGCCGGACATAGATGCGGTGATCAACACGGCAGCGTGGGAGACGCATGTCCAGATTGCATGCGAAGCCATGAAAGCAGGAAAATACGCCGGATTCGAGGTCGGCGGTGCCTACTCGCTGGATGACTGCTGGAAACTGGTCCATGTGTATGAAGAGACTAAAGTTCCCTGCATGATGATGGAAAACTGCTGTTACGGGCGAAATGAACTGATGGTACTGAATATGGTCCGTCAGGGTCTGTTTGGCGAGATTGTACACTGTGAAGGCGGATACAGACATGACCTGAGAGAAGAAGTTTCGACAGGACGTGAGAAAAGGCATTACCGTTTCCGCAATTACCTGAACAGGAACAGTGAGAATTATCCGACCCACGAGCTGGGACCGATCTGCAATGTGCTGGATATCGGCCATGGAAACCGGATGGTATCCCTTGTGTCCGTCGCATCGAAAGCAGCCGGACTTCGCGAGTATATGCTGAGCAGGAAAGATGAGTTCCCGGACGCGTATGATCTTCACTTTACCCAGGGAGATGTCGTGAATACGATAATCACCTGCGCGCATGGTGAGACGATCGCAATCGCGCTGGATACGACTCTGCCAAGATTCTATTCCCGTGCTTTCCAGGTTCAGGGAACGAAGGCTATGTACATGGATGATAATCACAGTATCTTCATGGACGGAAAGGACAATGCGGACGAATTCGAATGGAAGAAAAACTGGGACAATGCGTCCGAATATTTTGAACAGTATGACCATCCGGTCTGGAAGACCTATCAGAAGATTGGAGTCAGAGGGTCTCATGACGGGATGGACTGGCTGGTCTTCAAAGCATTCTTCGATGCGGTAAGGGAGAAACGACAGACCCCGATCGATGTCTATGATTCTGCTGCCATGATGGCGATCACGCCCCTCTCGGAGCAGAGTATAAGCGCGGGCGGTATGCCAGTCGGGATACCGGACTTTACGAATGGTGCCTGGATCACGAGAGAGAGATGGGAACCGGGACTGAAGGACTGGTAAATTATAGCATTATGAAAATACGTTCAGAAGAATAAAGGAGGGAGAGCCGCATTGAAGAAATTTACATTTATTGGAGCCGGATCGCTGGATTTCACAAGGGATCTGGTGAGAGACCTGATGACATTCCCTGCGTTCGATGAATGCGAACTGATGCTGATGGACATCAACGAGAAGCGTCTGCAGTATTCGAAGAGGGGCGTAGAACGGATCGTTAAAGCCGGCGGACATCACGCTGTCGTTAAGACTACGACTGACAGGCGCGAAGCTCTCAAAGACGCGGACGGTGTCCTGATCACCATTCTGCAGGGCGGAGTCGATGTGTGGCGCTACGACATCGAGATTCCCATGAAATACGGGGTTGACTACTGCGTCGGCGACACAAGAGGACCGGCCGGGATCTTCCGTTTTCTCCGTACGGCTCCGGTACTGCTGTCTATCATCAGGGATGTTGAGGAACTGTGTCCGAATGCGGTAGTGCTCAATTACACGAATCCTATGGCGATGCTGGTCAGCTATCTGCAGCGCCAGACAGATATTAAGATCACCGGTCTGTGCCACAGTGTGCAGGGAACAGCACAGATGCTCGAAAGATGGCTTGGCCTGAAAGCGGGTGAACTCGACTATACCTGCGTCGGCATCAACCACCAGGCGTTCTACCTGAAACTTCAGCATGACGGGAAGGATATGTATCCTGCGCTGAGAGAAGCAATAAAACGGCCGGAGGTTGCGGCTGAGGAACCGGTCCGCATCGAAGTGTTCCGCCATCTGAAGTATTTCATTACGGAGTCATCGGGACATAATTCCGAGTATATGGCCTGGTTCCGGAAAAGGCCTGACCTGATCGAGAAATACTGCACCCACGGTACCGGATGGAATCCCGGGGCGCATGCCTATATCCTCGACGAGTATCTGGGAAGAGAGGATACGTGGGAGAAGGAATATACCGACTGGCTGGAGAACGGAGAGATCGAACTGGAGAGAGGTGAGGAATATGCGTCCAACATCTTCAATGCGATCTTCGGGGACCATACCCCGTATCCGTTCAACGCCAACCTTCGCAATAACGGATATGTGACAAATATCGACAGGAATGCGTGCGTGGAAGTACCGGTGATAGCTGATAAGACCGGGATCCATACGATCGATATCCATACGCTTCCGCAGCATCTCTCTGTTCTGGTGAATAACTCCGCGAAGATCGAGGAACTGGCTGTACAGGGAGCGATCGAGGGAGATCCGGAGAAGATCTTTGCCGCATGCCTCTTTGATCCGCTGACATCTGCCGTGTGCAGCATGGAGGAGATCCACAGCATGGTACAGGAGATGCTGGATAAGAACGCGGACTATCTTACTTATTTTAAGAGCCTTAAGATCTGATGATTGTGGAAGCACGAAGTGCGAAGCAATCCGTAATCAATAAATTAAAAGAAGTTGATATATCAAATCACACAAGTCAAAGGAGGGTTTCAAAATGAAGAAAAAAGTATCCCGTATACTTGCGCTGGTTCTGGTTCTGAGTCTGATAAGCGCGATCCCCGCTTTTGCGGAAACAACGAAACTGGTGATCTGGGGTCATCAGGAAGAAGTATGGAACGATAACTACCAGAAAATTGCCGATGATTTCATGGCCGAGAACCCTGATATTCAGATCAGCTTCGAATTCTTCCCCTATGATGATTTTGAAGCAAAGGTCCAGACCTCTCTGATCTCGAAGAACAGCGACTGCGATATCTATGAGATGTGGGGCGGCTGGGGAATTGATTACGCGCCTACGGGAAGCCTCGATCCGATCGCTGACGATGTAGCTGAGGAAATCAGGGCTGAAGCATATCCGTCAACCTACGGCGCAATGGAGTATGACGGAAAGATCTATGCACTTCCGTTGGAATTTAATATTGAGTGCGGCGGCCTGGTGGTCAACCTTCATCTGCTCGGTGACAACCCCATCCCGACAACCTGGGATGAACTGGTGGAGACTGCGAAGAAGGGAACAGTACGCAACGGCAATCAGTTCGATGTAAGAGGATTCGATTTCGTCGGATGGGACGGTGTCGCCTATACCTTTGCCGCTATGCTCATGTCACAGGGCGCAAGTTATTTCAATGAGGACGGAACATTTAACGTAACATCTCCGGAAGCAAAGAAAGCGTTCGAGGCTCTGGCAGATCTGGTTATCGGCGAAGAGCCTGTCACAGATCTTGAGGGACTGACCACTGCGGGTGCACTGGAGAACTTCCAGAAGCTGTATACTGACCAGGCTCTGTTTGTTCCGCACGGACCGTGGGTCATCGCAGACGGCCTTACCACATTTGGCCTTGAGTACGGAACAGACTTTGACTATGTCGCACTTCCGTGGTTCGGCGATGAAGTGGCATTCCCGGCAGAGACCGGATGGTGCTTCTCCATCAATGCAGCCAGCGAGCATAAAGAAGCAGCGAACCGTTTCCTGGATTATCTGTTCTCTGACGAGGTCCTGATGGAGAACAATGTAGCCTGCGGACAGATCCCGTCCAAGAAGAGCGTTGCGACGAGCGAAGAGTATCTTGAGAAGTTCCCGTATGCGAAACCTCTGGTAGATATTCTTGAGAAGTCCACTTTCATCGGTTTCTTCAATACAGACCGTTTCAAGGAAGTGATCGACAATACTTTTGTAGACTACTGCTCAGGCATCTATGATTCTTCCGACGCCGCACTTGCAGACATGGAGGAGAAACTGAACGGTATCCTGTAATTACAGACAATGAATCGTGTGATTACTGAAATGAACGTGTAATTACTGACGGGACCCTGTCTCTACCAGACAGGGTCCTGCGATAATAACAGAAACCGGAAGCGTGGTTATATGAAGAAG
>CADCII010000063.1 GCA_902801515.1 uncultured Lachnospiraceae bacterium | reverse complement strand
CAATAACTCCACTAAGATTACGGAAACCCGCATAGAATCTGGCTTCTAACACAATACCCAGTGTGTATTGTGTTTATTTCCATCAAAAAACACCTTGCGAAGCCGAGTCGCAAGGTGCTCACAAATGAAGTTCACTCTGTCTTAATAAGGTCAACGATATATGTCAGTTTTCCAAGAACGCCTTCGCTGTAGCCGCAGTCACATCCGCATCCGGCCAAAGTTTCCGAAATATCCTGTACGCTATTATATGCATCGTATATCTCGAGGAATTTATACATTTCTTCCTTCTGTGCCTCAAATGCTGTCATTATTGTGTCTCCTTTCCTCACATGCGATGTTGTGATCCCTGCAGTAGGCCGTGATGAAAGTTCCGGCGCGCCAAATAGCCTAAAAAACTCTTCAGCCTGCTTTTCGCCTTGGACAAAAGCTGTGAACATTTCCCCTTCAGCTGACATCACTCCACACATCATTCTTCCCATAGAAATACCTCCTTTGTCACAAATGCTTTTGTGCCGCTGTCCATAAACGACGTATCGCCCGAAACGAACAGGGTTTTCCTGTCGCTTCGAGCGATAAACCAATGATATCACTGTCATATTTATTGTCAAGACGGACCATGTCTAGAAAAGATGACGATGGGTCCTGTTTCAGGAAACCATCTTGGTAGATGGAAGCATGAAATCAGGTTTGGACTTGTTTTCTGCAGGGGGCATGGTGAAAATAATGAATGCACTGCAGGTGAAATCAGGGATCCTCTTCAATCCGGTCAGGCCCGGAGAATGCGGTCAATTTCATCCAGTTCCTCCTGGGTAAATGCCGGACCGCACACTGCCTTCACATTATCCAGTATCTGTCCGGGCCGGCTGGCACCGATCAGTGCGGAGGTGATTGCGCGATCCCGCAATACCCACTGCAGAGCCATCTGACTTAGCTTCTGTCCGCGCTTTCCTGCAAGTGCATGAAGCGCGCGGATCTTTTTCATCTTTTCTTCTGTGATACTGTCCGGCTTCAGGAATCGGGGATCATGCCCCGCCCGGGAATCCGCTGGAATTCCATACAGATAACGGTCGGTTAGTAGCCCGCCTGCCAGAGGTGCGTAACAAATGCACCCTACTTTTTCTTCCTGCAGCACATCAATCAGCCCGTCCTCGATCCAGCGGTCAAACATGTTGTAATACGGCTGATGAATCAGGCAGGGGGTACCCATCTGTCGCAGGATCTGGATGGCCTGGCGCGCCTGCTCAGGTTTATAATTGGAGATTCCAACATAGAGCGCGCGGCCTGAGCGCACTATATAATCCAGCGCCGCCATGGTCTCTTCAAGAGGAGTTTCAGGATCTGGACGGTGATGGTAGAAGATATCCACATAATCCACATGCATACGCCGGAGGCTCTGATCAAGGCTGGCGATCAGATATTTACGACTACCCCAGTTCCCATACGGGCCGGGCCACATGTCATAGCCCGCCTTGGTGGAAAGAATCAGTTCATCCCGGTGCGGACTCCAGTCCCGATCCATATGCAGGCCAAAATTGTATTCTGCCTCTCCATAGGGCGGTCCATAGTTGTTGGCCAAATCAAAATGGGTGATCCCATGATCAAATGCCGTGCGCAGAACGCTCTGCTGCACATTAAACGGGGTGATGCTTCCGAAATTATGCCACAGCCCCAGTGATATGGCAGGAAGTTTCACTCCGCTGCTTCCGCACCGCCGGTATTCCATATCCTGATAACGGTTTTCTGCCGGAATATATGCCATGGTTTGTCACCTCACAAGCACCTGACGCCCGGATCCGGGGTCAGTTTGATCATAAACTGTTTCTCGGGGATCTTTGTGTTCAGTGCCCTGACCGTCACGGCACCGGTTTCTTCCCTGCCTGTGGGTTTCGTCCGGATCCAGAAACCGATATGCCCGCCTACAGTCGCTATTATCTCCGGTCCGACCACCCTCAGGTTATTACTCGTCTCCACCTGAACGATCCCATTATAATAAGGGAGCGGGTTTCCGCACTGGTCCACAAAGGTCGCGACTATGCGCGTCGCATCTGCGACGGTGTTGTGAAGGCGTGTATCATCAAGCTTTACAACAAGATCTGCCAGATACGCGTTTCTCGGATAAGTCCTGCGTGCGACTTTTTTCCCCTTATAGTAACCGATCACAGTCCCTCCTTTCCAAAGGTCTGCCCAGTGGCCGGGGTCTTCATCCACCATGATCGGGGGATGCGGAAGGCTGCAGTATACGAGGCTTGGGAAGAACTTTCCTATACTGCGTCCGTACAGTTCCACTTCCACATAATCGCAGTTCGTACATACCATAAAGGGGATTGGCTTGTTGTCATCATTCTCGCCCCTGGCCAGCAGTGTACAGGGTTCCATCACGATCTCTTCTTCCGGATCAACCTGTGAGGAATACACATAGGCAGCATATTTTGGAACGCGAAATATGTCTGAAACGCCATGATAGCAGATCTTATCTCCTGATCCATAGTCCCCGTGCGTCTGGTAGTCGAACGCGCACCAGCCGATCGCGCCGAGTGCATCGTTCCTGGCATAGTTGGCATTCTGCACAAGCGCGTGAATCTGTGCCTGGCGCAGTTTCCGTTCTTCTCCGTCAAAAGGTTTGACCGGATAGACATGCCCGGAGTATTCCGTAACAATGAAGGGGACCTTATAGTCAAGTCCTGTTACTGCCTGCTGGTTCACCAGCACCAGTTCTCTGTAGTGCTTCACCTCGTGGGTCCGGTGGATGAAATCGTTATACGCATACACATCCTCCAGCAGATGGCTGTGCTTGATGCAGCGCACGCCTGTCGTGGGCCTTGACGGATCCAGGTCATGGGCGATCTCGTTGCTTTTCGCATAAAATTCATCATCGTCCGCTGACTCATTGATCCGGATCGACCAGATGAATATCCCGGGATGATTGTACTGTGTTATGATCATGTCCTGGATATCCTGATGGGAGTTTGCCTTGAAGTTCTCATCCCCGATGCAGCCCCACCCGGGAATCTCAGAAAATACCAGAAGCCCCAGCTCATCGCAGCGATCCAGGAAGCCCTCCGACTGAAGATAGTGGGACGTTCGGACCACATTGACATGCAGTTCGTTTTTCAGGATCTCCGCGTCGGCTCTCTGGCAGCGCTCCGGCATCGCGTAGCCCGCGTAGGGGAACGACTGATGACGGTCCAGTCCGATCAGTTTCACCTTCACTCCATTCAGATAGAACCCATCGGGTCGGCAGGAAACAGTGCGGAACCCGGTACGGACGCTTTTTCTGTCCAGGATCCTGTCCCCGCACATGAGTTCCACACTGACCTCGTACAGATACGGATTGTCAATATTCCAGGGATGGACATCCTCCAGGGATTCCCTGTCAAGGACCGGGCAGGAATGTCCGCTTTTAATTCGCACAAATCTGCTGAACCTTTTCACGATCTGCCTGTCTGCGTCCCGGACGGTCACGACAGCCTCTGCGTCAAACGCGCCGCCGAAATGGTCGATCCGGATCTCGGGGAATAGAGATACTCTGCCATCTTCCATCTCGTACCGCGCGAGGATATCTTCGATAAAAGTCTCCTCTGTGAAAATAAGGTTCACATCCCTGTATATGCCGCCGAAGCACATGTAGTCGATCGTTTTTCCGAAGGGGGGGATTTGCGGATCCTCGCTGGAATCGACCATGACGAATATGGTATTCTCTCCATCCTTCAGATATCCGGTGATCTCTGCCCTGGACCTGGAGTATCCCCCGCGGTGCTCCGATACAAACTGACCGTTGACATACAACTCATATCTCGCCATTACACCCATGAACTCAAGGATCGCCCGCTTCCCCCGGCATTCTTCCGGCACTGTGAGCTTCCTCACATAGGAGCTGCGCATCGCTGTCTCATCATGGCTGAAACAATTGTAGGGAAGTTCCTTTACGGTATGCGGAAGGTCGATCTTCCTGTATATACTGAGTTCCTGACCGGCCGTGTCCCCTTCGTCAAAGGATTCCTTGAAATACCAGTCCGGGTTTAAGCTGAATCTCTCACTCATAGTTATGCCTCTCATTCTGATATTTTTCTCGGCCATCTCTAAGACCGGTTCCAGAAGGTTTATCCCTTTACGGATCCGGTAAGGCCTTCCACAAAGCTCTTCTGAAGGAACATGAAGATCGCCGCGATAGGGATCGTCGCGATCACCAGACCAGCCATCTGGACGCCGTAATCAGGGTAATACCCTGAGGTAACGATCTTGGAAACCAGAACTATGATCGTTTTTTTCGCGTCCGAGCTCAGGATGATCATCGGCCACATGTAATTATTCCAGGACATCATAAACGCATAGATTGCTGCCGCAGCGTAAGTGGCACGCATGGTTGGAATAACGATCGTGGCAAAAATCCGCAACTCTCCTGCTCCGTCAATTCTGGCTGATTCCAGGATCTCATCCGGAATGGTCCGGAAGTTCTGACGGAAGAAGAACAGCAGGAAGATCGACCCCGCCGCAGGCAGTATGACAGCTGCGTGTGTATTGACGATCCCGCTCTTTGCCATCATCCGGTACAGCGGGACGACAAGCGCGGAAAAGGGAACCATCATCCCAATCAGGATCACATTGTAGACTTTCTCCGAGTGATCCGTCCGGAACTTCTCGAATCCATACGCCGCGAGAGATGCGATCAGCAAAGAGCTCATGACAGTGATGCAGGATATCTTCATGGAATTCAGGACACCCTGGACGATCGGGTATGTGTCAAACAGATTCCTCAGGTTCTCCATAAGGTGCGTACTGGGGATCATGCGGCCGCCGACGATCTGCTCCGTAGAATTGAACGCACTGATGAACATCCAGTAGCACGGGAAGATGGAGATCAGGGAAACCAATGTCAGGACGATGTAGGTCAATACCCGCGATACGCGTTTCTTATTCTTCGCCATCTTCACTCCTCCCTGGTAACTCTCAGCTGGATCAGCGACAGCAGCGCCACGATGGCAACAATGACCCACGACATGGCTGCCGAATATCCGTAGTTGTTGTTGAGTTCGAACGACTGCTTGTAGATGTAATAAGAGACGGTCATGGTTCCGTTCCCCGGTCCGCCTTCCGTCAGCATGGTTATCTCATCAAACAGCTGCAGCGTCCCGATCGTGGATGTCACGCTGGTAAATACAATGACGGGCTTGAGCTGTGGTATGACGATCCTGATAAATGCATTCAGCCGGCTGCACCCGTCTATCATTGCCGCTTCCGTCAGTTCTTTTGAAATGTTCTGAAGCCCCGCGATATAGTACATCATGTTATATCCGGTCCACCGCCAGCACAGTGCCAGTATCACAACTGCCCTGGCTAACGCACGGCTGGTGAACCACGGCAGCGGGGCAGAGATGAAGCCCATTGCCTTCAGCAGCCGGTTTACCAGGCCATCGAACTGGAACATGGTACGGAACACCAGTGAGTAGGCCACCAGTGATGTCACGCAGGGCAGGAACAGCGCTGTGCGGTAGAAACCCACCCATTTCAGATCCTTCGTCTCCAGCAGATATGCCAGAAACAAGGCCAGCACCAGCATCAGCGGAACCTGTATGGCAAGAAACAGGAGGTTGTTCCCCAGTGCCTTTACGAATGTAGGGTCGTGAAACATTTTCACGTAATTGCCTGCGCCGACAAAAGAAGAGGCAAGGCCCTTGTGAGAATAAAAGGACAGTACCAGCGAGTATACAAACGGATAGAGCATGAAGGAAGCAACACAGATGATCATAGGCAATGACAGCCTGAACCATACTGTACGTATATGAGTTGGTCGTGATTTTTTCCCAGTCATTCGGAATCCCTCCGGCTGCTTCGCCTGATCGGCTGCCGCTCTTCTGGCGGACAAGCGGCATATGTACCTGATCAATGTTTGAGGAGGATTACTCCTCCTCAATTAGGTACAGTTTCTATGTTGATCACTTCAAAGAATCATATGTCGCCTGAATGTTATTCATCAGACCGTCCAAATCCACCACATCGTCGAAATAGTCGATCAGATTGCTGTCGATTGCGTTGTTCACGGTCCAGGTGTTCGTCCCGTACGCGACAGAGGGAATGAATTCTCCCCAGGACGCGAAGTCCGCGTAGATTGCCTTGCCGCCAAAGAACTCGTTCGGAGCATTGTACACGTCACTCCCGGAAGCCGGAAGCCATGTGGATACTGCTGCCTGGTTCAGAAGGATATCATCATAAAAGTCGGTATTACCCGCCCAGATGGTCTTCATAAAATCGATCGCGAGTTCTTTCTGCTTCGAACTTTCCAGAATGACCCAGCTCGAACCGCCGATATTGGTATATGGTGATGTATCCGCCTCTTCGAGCACGGGAAATGGCGCATAGTCCCAGAGGCCAGAGGCATCCTTTGCCGCCATCAGGGTTGGTGCATACCAGATCGCGTTCGGCACGAAGGCGACTTCACCTTCCTGGACGGCGCCGACTGAAGAAGCATCTCTGGACTCTGACCGGTATACCAGGTCGTTGTTCCAGAATTCCTTCAGAATCATGCTCATTTCACGCACGACAGCGTTGTTCGCGAAATCTGCGTTCTGCTCCTCATCCGACGCGTCATAGAACCATTCTCCGCTCGCCTGCATCACGCTGTCCATTAATACAAAGGAGCAGCTGGAATTCGGATCAAAGCTGATGACGTACTTGCCCGTCTTCTCGCGGATATCCTTCCCGATTTCCACCAGGCGTTCCCATGTGACGTTCTCCAGATCTTCCGCCGAATATCCAGCCGCTTCCAGGATATCCTTCCGATAAAATAATCCTGCGGAACCGCTGTCAAACGGAATTCCGTATACTCGGTCATTCACCGTAAAGCAGGAGACCTTATACTGCGCAAATTCACTGAAATCAATCTGGTCAGTAAGATCAGCGAAGCATCCTTCAAAATTCTGCAGGTACATGTTCGCCCAAGAGTCGCCCATCAGAATGATATCGGGAAGATCATCTGTTACTCCGGCAGAGAACGCGGTCGAGATCTTGGTCTGGATATCTTCCTCCGCTGTGTTGACAATGTTAAGCGTAAAGTTTTCGTGCCCTGCTTCTTTATAGTATTTTTCAGCAGTCTTCATGGCAGCGATGTTGAAATTCTCATCCCAGCACCATACAGTAAGTGACTCCTCCCCTGCTGAGGAAGACGCGGCAGCGGGAAGTGCGGCGGATAAGCTGCAGACTGCACTCATTAATACCGCAAGGACAACATGTTTGTTCATACTTTTTCTCCTTTCCAGAACAGATTCTTTCTTCGCAACGCTTTCCGGAAATACTTTTTTATACCGGATAGTGACATTATATTTATTTTACTAAAATAATGCAATAGATTTTAGTAAAATAATCAGCATTTTTACTGAACCGGATTGGCGTTCAGAGGATGGGTTTGGTTGAATTACCGCCCGAGTTATTAATTTCTTATTGGCATTGGGCAGTAAAATCATTTATAATAAGATAGTAAAAATCAAAACAATCTCGGAAAACAAACACGGATTTTTACGAATCTGTTTACTTCCGCACCTTCACAAAGCATGGTCTGATGCATGCCCAGGCAAGTATCAGCTTTCGGCGGGCACAGTAACATGAATCTGATGCCTGCGCCATGACAGCTTTTTCATTAAGGAAAAAACTATGGCCACATTAAAAGAACTCTCCGAGCAGACCGGTTATTCTGCGGCTACCATTTCACGGATCCTGAATGGCGATGAGACACTCTCCGTCACTGACGAGACCAGGCGGATCGTACTGGAAGAGGTCGCCAGAATGGGCTATACCTCCAACCGTGGACGACGCCATCATACAAACCATTCATCCCTAAACATTGCTATCGCGGAACGGCATACCCCTGCAGAACAGGTCACTGAACCCTATTATCTTTTCCTCAGCAACTATGTTCGCCAGTCCTGTATGGACAGCAAGTATTCCTGTGTCATTATGGATCACTCGGATTCTCTGTTCTCTCTTAGCACAGGTGTCCATGTCGACGGAATTGCAGCCATAGGAGACTTTTCAGGTCCGCAGATCGAATCGCTTACGGCATATTCAAAAAACATCGTGTTGATCGATACTATGCCCTTTGACAGCCCCTATGATTTTCTGAATATTGATTTTAACTATGGAATCTCGCTTGCTTTGAACCACCTGTTCGACCTCGGACATAGGAAGATCTGCTTCATCGGCCCCAGCCTAAACCGGCAGGGCATTCCGGAACCACGCTATGCCGCATTCACAAGGATCATGAGGGAAAAAAACCTGCTAGAAGACAATCTTCTTCTCGATGTACCAACTGACATCGAGAACGCTTACCATGCCGTTATCGGCCGCCTGAAGGACTCCTGCCCCGCGCCTACCGCCTTTCTGTGCTCAACAGAAGAGTCAGCCATCGGGGCCATCTACGGAATCAAGAAAGCAGGCCTTTCCGTTCCGCAGGATATTTCTGTCCTGTCCTTTGACAATACGCCAAAATCCACTCTTGTAGATCCTGCACTCACCTCTATCTCCGTCCATGTTGAAGAGACTGCACGGATCGCTGTTCGGATGCTCGCCGAACGGGCCTCTTTGAACGGGAATCCTCCTGTCCGAAAGATCCCGCTCCATGTTACGATACCTCCTTCTCTGGAGATTCGCAGCAGCACAGCCCGACAGGAAATAAACTGACAGGCGCCTTCTTCCAGCCTGTAATGACAACATTCATTGGCTTTACCTCATTTTTATCCCAGACATGCTCTGTCACGTAGGGCTCGGAGAAAAGATAATCAGTTGTGTGTACGTTTCGTAACCTTCTTTCTTGCGGCTTTACCATAAATAGACTCTCATCTTTTTTGGGGGACAGTTTTGTCGTATCATTTCTGGTATTAGGCGGCTTACCAGAGTAAGGAGGTTTTCTTTTTCTCCTTTGTAATTATTGTCTGTGATGAGATGATGGGAAGGATATTGCGGTTTGCAGTCTCTTCCATGTAACACAATACACACTTTGACTCTCACTGTGTATTGTGTTTATTTCCATCAAAAAACACCTTGCGCAGCCAAGTCACAAGGTGCTCACAAATGAAGTTCACTCTGTCTTCTGTCTATGGACTTATTTCACCGAAGCTATTCACAAAATATGCGGACCTTTCCGGCATCATTTCCC
>CADCII010000062.1 GCA_902801515.1 uncultured Lachnospiraceae bacterium | reverse complement strand
CATATCCGCGAACGCATGGCTCCCGATCTTTGTCACGCCCGCCGGTACTTCCATCCTGCTGACCTGGCTGCAGCCGCTGAACGCATAGTCACCGATGCGTTCTAATTGTTGGGGAAGATCGATATTTGGGAGTTTTTGACAGTTATAGAAAGCATATTGACCAATCTCTACTATATTATCTGGCAGTACCAGTTGTGATTCCAACGCACTGCAGCCATAGAATAGATAATCTTCTACTGTGCTGATACAGACAGGGAGATTCACCTCTATAAGTGCTCTGCAGTTGTAAAATGCATATGGCCCGATGTTCGTAAGCTCATCCGGTAATGCAACATTCCTCAAGGAACTACAGCCATAAAAGGCTCCTTCGCTAATATTTGTGTATCCAGCAGGCAACGATACTTCCACGAGGTTTTTTGCATCATAAAAAGCATAATCCGAAACAGATGTAATAGTTACTCCTCCAACCTCAGATGGAAAGTCTATCTTCCTTGGGTCTCCTTCGTATCCAAACACTTCACCATTTGCAAGAGAGATCAGTATCTTGCCGCCCTCAACCTCAAAAACTGAAGTAATCTCATCATTCTCATCGGCAAATGTGCGTACTGTGTACCCATTCCAAGTTGGGTGCGTCCAGCCTGATGCATCCGGAAGATGATATAGAACCACATTTGTTCGGTCATAAGGCAGACAGTTATTATCACAGTACGATGAAGAAGCATCTCCATAAAAATATATAGATGCTGAACTAGAAATGTAATAAAACGCACAATATCCTACATTCTCCAACGTAGAAGGCAGGACAACTTTTTTCAAACTGCTGCATTCATCGAAAGCATAATCCCCTATGGACACTAATCCCTCTGGGAGTATCACCTTCTTTAAGGTCTCACAATATCGAAACGCTTCACTTCCAATAGACAGTACATCTATCCCGTCTACCTGAGATGGCAATTCCAGTGTGACAATACTACCTTCATAATCAATAATTGTTCCAGTTGCAGGATCCAACGTGACTGTTCCGCCTTCAACGCCAATTGTGATATTATCTCCATCTTCCTCATCCGATTCTTGAGTAATATCACTATCATCATCTGCCGCTATTATACTGTCCTCCTCGACTGTTTCCTCTCCTGATTCAAAATTCTCTTCTACAGAAAACTCTTCCTCGATCAGAGAGAACTCGCTTTCGTCATTATCTGTAAAAGGTATTACCATCTCCTCTTCCAAGATCGCATCAGATTCTGATTCATTGTCAGCTTCCACCGGGACAATATTCACTTCGTTCTCATCAGTGCCAAAATCCACTTCATACTCTGCCGCATAAAAATACGGCTGGCACGTTTCAACTGTCAGCATAATAGCCAGGAGGATACTTAATCTCCTTGTACAGATCTTATGAATTCTGCTAGAAATGGTTTTTTTAGCAATTTTATTGGTCCCATCCAATCTATATTTTCTGAAGCAGTCAGCTATTTTATTCGTCATCATATTCCTCTTTTCAAGTTTGCTTTAATCGATATTCCTGCATATCGAATTTATCTGCAACATGCACAATGGATGAACTTCTTTTTGTCCGTTTTCACATTCCAAAACGCTATTTGCAAGTATGAATGATCTATTACTCAAACTTCCACATCGAAAAAGTAAGTCGGACTCAAAAACTCAATATAATTAGGCAACTTAAGAGGCATAGATTCTGTGCCTCTGGTATAGAAATAACCACACCGAGGAATCTTCTATGTCTTTATAATTTTATCACAAGATCAGGACAGGCAGGAACTTATTGGTTTGATTTCTCTTTTTTGTACATTTTTTCTACAGGAACTTCCATTGCCAGGAGATCTATGTCTGTGACACTTCTGTGACAGTTACCTCCCTAAAGTATGACTAAAATAAGCGAGATTTTTTTAATCCCGGATATAAACACATTAATTGTGAATAAATATTATGCAGAAATGCAGGAGGTACAGAAAAAGATGAAGAAACATTTAACCCGACTTATAACATTGACACTTGCAGCCGCCCTGGCTGTATCACCAATAATGATCCATGCCGAAGATCTCAAGACTGCCGGTCTCTATACAGAAGATGCTGAATCCGATGAGCTGATCTTCCCTGAAGAAGACGGAACGGTGGATGATGCCGATGCGATGGATATTGAAGTCTCTGAGGCGGATGATGCCGGGACGGATGAAGAGATCGCTGATGACACGGCAGATGCCCCGGATTCGGAAGACGCAAATCCGGAGCTGATAGATGGCCTCATTGAAGTGGAAGACTCTGATGACATTGATCCGGAAGAAGCGGAACAGATCAGGAACATTATTGACGCAACAATTGAAGATAACAAAGAGCACGGTCTCTACGCTACACTGAACGCTATTTTTGAGGCTCTGGCTGATGGCGGTATCGATGTGCGCGAGGATAACCTCGATATATTCAAGGATATGATCTTTGAAGCTCTACAGGGTAACTTTGACAACACCGAAGAAGAACTGCTCGGCGCTGTCGGCGCTGCTACAGAACGGGCAAAGGAAAACGGCCTGGTCTCTGTCATGGTATGCGGAATGATGTCTGCTGCTTCCTCAACAAAGAGTTCCTGGAACGAAGGCTCGAAATACTTCAAACCGATCTACGACAGTGCTATTGATGCCATCGCCCTCTCCAACCCGGAACTGAAACCCTTCGTCCCGCTGTTCAAGGCTTTAGGCGGATTTATTTTCAACACCGGAAGCGGTGACCGTACAGATGAGGTTCTGGATGAGCTGAACAAGCTGCAGACTCAGATCACCACGGCTGAGAATAACCTGAAGGATCATACATACAACGTTGTGGCGCTGTCCGACATAGGAGACAAGTACAACACTGTAAAGTATAAGGCTGCTACGATCCGCACACTAGTCGGCAATATCAAAGGTGACGGGAAACTTACCGATGAAGAGAAGACTCAGCAGATTGCGGACCTGTACAAGGATGCCGAGTTCAGGAGTCTGATGTCCGCCATGAATGGCGCGACTGACTGCTTCTATAGGGATATCAACGATATCTTTGAGACCAATCTCTTTGACGCTGCCTACAACCGCGCCTGCGAGGAAGTCATGTTCAGCGGCGAGGCACTGACGATGACCATGCCCTACATCATGAAACAGTTTTCCTACTACACCGCAGCTTACGCTACCATGGGAGAAGTCTACGATGCGTACGAGGAAGTCTATGGTGATACCTCTCTGACAGCGAGCCGTCTCGAGATGGCTGAGAGACTGTGCGGCGAGGATCTGGACGGAAATCATGTATGCAAGTCTGTCACAGATCTGATCAATGATTATTTCCAGCGCGACAGGTACATCTTCGTCGGCAAGAGCAACCGCACCAATATTCCGGTGGATGATGAATTAAATGTCCTCAACGGAACAATATTCGTTGAACACTGCATTGTCAGATACTACGACTACCTTAATTGGTGTGAAACCCCGAAATATATGTCAAACAGTTTACTGAGCACGAGTCAGCTCAAGGACATTGCCGAATACTGTGCGCAGAAGAATATCACAATCTTCGATTTCCTGTTCAATGTCATGAAGTTTAAACCCGCCAATCCTGATGGGTATCCCGTCTTTATGGAGACCGAGACCGGCAGCGAAGACGATCCGGTCTGGTATCACCGCGGAGAATACTATGTGCCTACGGGAAATGATGTTTTCGGTACGGTTTACCTTGTAACCGGCAAGAGCATTAACAAAAGCAGAAGCGGTGATTCCTGCAGACTCGATTACGAAGGCGTGAACGCCCTTAAAGTCACGAAAGATACGTCCAGTGTCAAACTGGCTGGCGGCGTTCTAAACTACAACTTAGGCATTATCTCTCATACTTACTATTATAATACCCCGATCTTTTTCAGGCCGGCAGCGTAAAGCCGGCCCGCTCATAAAAAAGGCTGAAATTCTTGTGTTATGATCAAGGATTTCAGCCTTTTTTGACTATGCAAAAGAGGGCGTTGTTAATCATGATGACAGCGGCAGAGTTTTCCGTCTTGCTAGAACTTATATAAACGTGTTAATATTGCAAAAGCAAACAATGCCCGGACCTTGGCAGACTGCAGAATATGAAAAAACCTGGAGGAATGGAGTATGAACAATAATAAGGAACTGACAAACAGCAATTTCGGCAAATGGGGCTGGAGTATGATTCTGTACACAGCTCTCCTTTATTACTTCTGGTCCGGAATCGGATCCGATGGACTGAATCTGTATCCGTCGGCATTCGCGGCTATGCATGGCTGGGATTCCAATCAGCTGCTCGGCTTCGCGACGCCTGCGGGAATTATCGCAGTCTTCGGAGGCATCCTGTTCGGCCGGCTGGTCATGAAGACTGGGATTAAGAAAATGAGCGGGTTTGCCCTCATCGTGACAGGTATTCTGTACGCAGTGTTCGGCTATGTTAAGAGTCCGATGATGTATCTTATCTGCCTGACGGCTTTTGTCTTCGTTTCAATGGCATTCGGTCTGATCTGCACGGCGTCTCTGATGGGAAACTGGTTCCCGCGGAAGAAGGGAATCGCACTTGGATGGGCGACCATGGGCGCACCGATCTGTACCGCAACATTTGTTGCGATCATGAGCGCTCTCTATGGGATGCTGGGGATTCCGACAGCTCACATCGTCATGGGAGCTGTCATGATCCTTCTCGGAGTCTTGTCCTTCTTCTGGGTGAAAAATGAACCTTCTGAGGTCGGTGCTTACCCGGATAATCTCCCGGACGGGGCAGAAGCTTACAAGGCGCAGATGAAAGAGATGGCTGAATACAAAAGTCCGTTTACCGTTGGAAGACTTCTTCGCGATAAGGATATGTGGCTGATCGCTGTCGGATTCGGTATGCTCTGGATGGTAACGGTCGGCGTTGTCTCCCAGTTTGTACCTCGTATGATCAGCGTCATGGCACCTGCCATCGGTCCGGACGCAGCTCAGAAGAAAGCTCTTCTGATGCTGACGATCGCCGCTGTAGTCGGAATTGCCGGATCCTATTTCTGGGGCTGGCTCGATCAGAAGATCGGAACAAAGCTGGCAAGCGCCGTTTATTCCCTGAGCTATATCGTAGCGCTTCTTCTGCTCATTTTCGCAAAGGTGGAGATCCTTACCTATGTCGCAATCATTTTTGTCGGACTCGGAATTGGCGGACTGCTGAACCTGATGCCGTCTCTGGTTATCTCGGTGTACGGGCGGAAGGACTTTGCGGCCGCAAATGCCCTGGTATCCCCGATCGCTTCTCTGATCCAGAAGGGGGCCTTCATCATTATGGCAGTTGCACTGTCCGCTTCCGGCGGAGATTATACGATGCCCTATCTGATCTTTATCGGAATTGACGTGGTCGGACTGATTCTGATCCTGATGGTAACCAACGGATGTAAGGGAACGAAATAAATACTCTGGTTCTGATAATATGACAGTACTGCCTGCAGCGCCTCCGCGGAGGCGCTGTCCTTCTTAATTTGAGGTAATTGTCCTGTCATTTTGTTAATTTGTTATTCCATTCACATACTCTTTATGGTAGAAATATATTGTACAAAATATGTATTTCCGCGTCGTTCGGCGGGCTAATTTTTGTTATTTATGCCTAATCGATTATGCCGGATAGTATTCGCTCCGGCTGCCGTCTTCAGATCGCGGTTTTGTATATGTAGTATGTAAGTAAGTGTTACTGTCGGACAGCACATTTAAGGAGGTTATTGGTATGGGTGGACTGAATTCCGCCGCAGTTGCGAAGATCAAAGAGATCTGCAGCAGGTACACAGATGAGAAGACACCTTTGATGATGATTCTCAGCGACATTCAGAATGAGTACGGCTATATCCCGCTGGAAGTGCAGGAGATCGTCTCACAGGAAACCGGTATTCCGGTAGCTGAGATCTACGGAGTTGTTACTTTCTATTCCTTCTTCTCTCTCACTCCGAAGGGAAAATATGTCATCGGCTGCTGCCTGGGTACGGCATGTTACGTCAAGGGCGCGCAGCAAGTTATTGACAAATTCTCTGAAGAACTGAACATCAAACCCGGTGAGACGACGGACGACGGCATGTTTACGCTGGATGCGCTTCGCTGCATCGGCGCATGCGGTATCGCTCCTGCGGTAAGCATCAACGGTAAGGTATATCCGAAGATGACTGTCAGCCAGGTTCGGGAAGTTATTGCCCAGCAGTATCTTGACTATGAGCAAAAGCAGGGGAAGGAGGGCGCAAACGCATGATCCAGTCTGTTGACAATCTCAACGAGCGTATTGCTTCGTGTACAAAATGTCTGGATGAGAAGCTTGCCGGCAGCGACGGAAAACGTCATATCGTACTGTGCGGCGGTACAGGCTGTCTGTCCAATAATTCTGCTGAGATCCGTCATCACTTCGAAGAAGTGCTTGAGAAAAAAGGTCTTACAGACCGTGCTACTGTAAACCAGGTCGGTTGCTTCGGCTTCTGTTCCCAGGGACCGTTCGTCAAGATCTATCCCGAAGATACGCTGTATCGTCTGGTCAAGATCGAGGATGTCGAAGAGATCGTAGAGTCCGATATCGAAGGCGGCGTAGTTGTGGAACGTCTCCTCTATGAAGATCCCGCCACCGGCAAGAAGGTCTCCAAGCAGGATGAGATTAATTTCTATAAGAAGCAGAGACGTGTCGCACTGCATGGCTGCGGTGTCATCGATCCGGAAAACATTGAGGAAGCTCTCGGCATGGGTGCTTTCCAGGGCCTGAAGCGCGCGCTTTCCATGACGCCCCAGGAAGTTATCGATGAGGTGCTTGCCTCCGGTATCCGCGGACGCGGCGGCGCCGGTTTCCCGACCGGCCGCAAATGGCAGTTTGCATACAATTCTCAGAGTGATGACAAATATGTAGTCTGCAACGGTGACGAGGGCGATCCCGGCGCATTCATGGACCGTTCCATCCTTGAAGGAAATCCGCTTGCAGTCATCGAGGGCATGATGATCGCCGGATACGCGATCGGTGCAAATAACGGATATTTTTACGTACGTGCAGAATATCCTACCGCTGTCAAGCGTCTGCGCATTGCGATCGCACAGGCCAGAGAAGCCGGCCTTCTTGGTGAAAACATCCTCGGGACAGGCTTCAGCTTCAACTGTCATCTAAGACTCGGCGCCGGTGCGTTCGTCTGCGGTGAAGAGACTGCGCTTCTGAACTCTATCGAAGGCAAGCGCGGCATGCCGCGGCCCCGTCCGCCTTTCCCGGCAGTTAAGGGTCTGTGGGGACAGCCGACAATCATCAACAATGTTGAGACGCTGGCATGCGTACCGTTCATCCTCAGAGAAGGCGCTGAGCAGTTCGCAAGCGTTGGAACCGAGAAGTCCAAGGGAACCAAGGTCTTCGCACTCGGCGGCAAGGTCAATAATGTCGGCCTCGTGGAAGTTCCGATGGGAACTACCCTGCGCGAGCTGATCTATGATATCGGCGGCGGAATCCCGAACGGCAAGAAGTTCAAAGCAATCCAGACCGGCGGACCTTCCGGCGGCTGCCTGACAGAAGACTTCCTTGACGAGCCGATCGATTTCGACAACCTGGTAGCAAAGGGCTCTATGATGGGTTCGGGCGGCGCCATCGTCATGGACGAGGACAACTGCATGGTAGACGTTGCCAAGTTCTACATGGAATTCATTTGCGATGAATCCTGCGGTAAATGTTCTCCCTGCCGTATCGGCACCAAGCGTATGCTGGAGATCCTGACCCGCATCACGGAAGGCCAGGGTACTATGGAAGATCTGGATGCCCTCGAGGAGCTGAGCTCCACGGTTAAGACCAATTCGCTCTGCGCTCTCGGACAGACGGCAGCCAACCCCATCAACTCCACACTCTCTCATTTCCGCGATGAGTATCTTGCTCATATCGTGGATAAGAAATGTCCGGCTCATGTGTGTAAGAACCTTATGGAATATCACATCGATCCGGATAAGTGCATCGGCTGCGGAATGTGTCACAGAGGATGTCCTGTGGACTGCATCCACAAGACAGACTACGTCGCTCCGGGTCATAAGATGACGTCCTGGGAGATTGATTCTTCTAAGTGCGTGAAGTGCGGATCCTGTATCAGTGTCTGCCGCTTCAATGCGATAGAGAAACGGTAACGGAGGTGCATGGATATGGTAAATATTAAGATCGAAGGAATTGATTATCAGGTACAGGAAGGTATGACCATCCTGGAAGCCGCCAAAGCCTGCGGCTATGAGATCCCCTCGCTGTGCGCCTTTAACCACGGAGAATGCAACCAGGGTTCCTGCCGCGTATGTCTGGTAGAAGCAACCGGCGCGCGCGGACTGGTCGCCAGCTGTGTCTATCCTGTCGCGGAAGGCATGGAGGTCCGTATCTCCAGCCCGAAGGCTCTCGAAGCCCGCCGCCGCAGTGTGGAACTGCTGCTCTCCAATCACAACCAGAGCTGCCAGCAGTGCGATAAGAACGGACAGTGTGATCTGCTGCATGTTGCACAGCTGACTGGCGCACGGGAAGGCGCTTTCGCCGGTGCCCATTCCGAGACGCATATTGACCGCCTGGCTCCCGGCCTGGTACGCGATACCAGCAAGTGCATCCTCTGCGGACGCTGCATCGAGCGCTGCAAGAACGCCCACGGCATAGGTATCCTGGGCTTTGAAAACCGCGGCTTCAACACCTTTGTAGCTCCGGCGGAAAACCGCAGCTTCGCGGATTCGCCCTGCATCCAGTGCGGACAGTGCGTCAGCGTATGTCCCACCGGCGCTCTGATGGAGCACTCTGAGATCGACAAGATCGACGAAGCTTTCCGTCAGGGCAAGCATGTCATCGCGCAGGCAGCTCCTGCGGTGCGTGCAGCGCTCGGCGAAGAGTTCGGTTATCCGATCGGAACCCCGGTCACCGGCAAGATGGTGGCTGCTATGCGCAGACTTGGTTTCGAGCGTGTATATGATGTTAACTTCGGCGCAGACCTCACCATCATGGAGGAAGGGACCGAGCTGCTTCACCGCCTCACTGAAGGCGGAACTCTCCCGATGATCACATCCTGTTCTCCGGGCTGGATCAATTATGCAGAGTATTTCTACGGAGATGCAGCATGGAATCGATCCGAAGGATATCTTCGTGGTGTCCGTCATGCCCTGTGTCGCGAAGAAGTTTGAGAAAGAACGTGAGCAGGAGAAGGTGGATGGCATCCCGGATGTCGATGCAGTCATCACCACCAGAGAGCTTGCCCGCATGATCCGCAGGAGCGGTATGCGTTTCCGTCGTCTTCCGGAGGAAGACTGGGACGGCGATATCATGGGCGATTACACCGGAGCAGCCGTTATCTTCGGCGTCACCGGCGGCGTTATGGAAGCAGCGCTTCGTACCGTTTACTTCAAGCTGACCGGCAAGGAGAGTGATCCCATCGAGTTCACCGCGGTCCGCGGCCACGATGCGGGCGTCCGTGAAGCGTCCATCGACATCAACGGCACGACCGTAAATGTCGCTATCGCTTCCGGCATGAAGAGCGCTAAGATCCTTCTGGATGAGATCCGGGAAGGCAAGAGTAAGTATCAGTTCATCGAGATCATGGGATGCCCCGGC
>CADCII010000061.1 GCA_902801515.1 uncultured Lachnospiraceae bacterium | reverse complement strand
GCCCGCATGCCGACATAATATGCCGCCTCCGCGTTGGCCGGGGTATCATCAATGAAAACGGATTCCCCCGCGCTGATTCCAAATCTCTCACACGCCAGCCGGAATATTTCCGGCTGAGGCTTGACCAGGCCGACCTCGGCGCTGATCAGGACATCCTCGAACAACTCATGACCCGGGATTTCTTCCCAGAAACTGCGCCAATGCACGCACGTATTTGAGAGAACAAATAAACGAAATCCCCTATCCTTTAAATCCTGCAGCAGCTCCGCAACTCCATCGACAGGGACTATTTTCCTGCCTTCCCGGTAGAGCAGATCATGTACAGCAAAACGCAGATGCGGCGGCACTCTGCCGCATATGCGTTGCTCAGCCTCCTGCGTAGAAATAGAGCCTCTGTCCTGCATCGCCCATTCCAGGGAGCGAAAGACTTCTCTTTTAAGAATAGCCACATCTGCTTCAGACAAATGGTGCTCTTCGATATACGACTCTGTGTCGAACCGCATCAGTACGCCTACCATGTCAAATATGATATTCCTGATCATTTCAGTTACCCTCCTGTTTTGCAATTTGCTCCGTCAGGTGAATACTTCTGTTGTTCCAAAACTCCAATGGATTGAACGTCAACGACTTAGAAAAAATCACAGTTTTATACTTCATGCAAGCCGGATCCTGCAGGTTCTGATAGGGCTCACTTACATAACCATTAGCCTGGTAAAAGGCAATCGCCACTTCATTATTCACGGCGTCCGTATACAAACGGGCGAACAAGTATCCTCTGGCCGCTGCCATATCTTCAAATGCTTTTAGTGCGGTTGTGCCGAGCTTCTTTCTTCGAAATTCTTCCCTGATACCGAACCACCCAAGCCAACCCTGCTATGGATCATGCAAATAAATAGATATACTTTCTCCGCTGCGACATGAGCACCTCAAACACCCTGTCCTTCACAGATTTTTCGTAGCACCTCTCCTGATCCAGGATACTCCGTATCTCCCGCTCGCCAAACGTGAAACGGATGGCTTGCCCGTATAATTCCTCCGCCGCATCCAGCTGCTCATCGAAATCAGATGAAATCGTCTTACTCCGTACCTCGCCGATCAGCTCATGTACATCTCCCCCCATCGGGTAGTCCAGCGTTGTATCCGACAACAAGGAAGATCCGTTGTCAAAAATCGGGCAATACTCATATAATCCGCCCGGATCCGCGATCATCGCCACATTGTGGAGATGCCTGTCCTCGTTGAGGAACAAGGCGTCGATCGTCAGTATTTTGGCAAAATATCGACCTGCATCCTTCTTTCCTGTCAGGCGCTCTGTCATTTCGACCAGAAATCTCAGCCTTTCCCTGACATCGCGGATTCGGAAGATCATCTTGTACAGGCTCTCAGCGTAGGCATTCTGAAACAATCTCTCCAATGTCAGAAGTTGCTCTCCCTCAGTAAGGAAATTTCTGCTGCTGCATCCCTTCAGGGTCTGCCTCTTGTAGCGGATCTCCTCAGTCTGATAAACAACAAATTCTCTTCTCTCCAGATTTGAGTATAGCAGCAGCTGTGACACTACATACTCAGCGAGCCCTTCATAGCCCGCATAATCTGCCTTGTACCAGATATCGCCATGCATCCACTTCAGTTGGTTTCCTTTGGAAGATTTCCGGTTCTCAGCGCGTATATCTTTTTCCGATAATTCGATCAAGACCATCACCTCTCAACCTGCAGCCAGAATTCATCCTCAGCCATTCTTCCCTGCGTCTTTTCGATAATGAGCAGCGGATCATAAAACGGAACGTCGATTTCCTGCAGACGGATTTTCATCTTATCACCGCTTCTCGGAAAGCATCGGCTCTCCAAAAACTCCTGATACTCATCAAAAGAAGGCTCCCCGTTGATTCCAAAAGCACGATACTGAATGCGATTCGTGTAATTTCGAATCCGAACTACTCTTCTCACCTCGTCTACATCAATTAAAGTGCAGATCTCATTCCGGTGCATATACCACAAACGCATTGGAAAATGCTTCTCGGGAACAGAATAATACTCCGAAAGCCCGGGCTGCTCCCAAAGGATCCTGACAAGCGTTGTGATCGGACCGGTGATCGGATCCTGTGTACTCTCCCAGCGCTCCACCGTTTTATGCGAAACCCCTGCAAAAGAAGCAAACTCTTTCTGCGTTAACCCGAGTGTTTTCCTAAGCCTTTTGATGTCTTCACTATATATAGATTTGTTGATAGCATAAGTCTGCATAGTTTGCGCCGCTCTCCCAAATTAACTATGTTTCCAAACTAATAATACCCTAAAATATAGTAG
Organism: uncultured Lachnospiraceae bacterium; assembly: GCA_902801515.1. Lineage (GTDB taxonomy): Bacteria > Bacillota > Clostridia > Lachnospirales > Lachnospiraceae > Porcincola. The sequence goes on along the minus strand of CADCII010000061.1, from coordinate 7,030 downwards.
TATTTCAACAAATAAATACTATATTTTAGGGTTGTTTTCTTAAGTTGAGAACTCTGCCGCTTCAACGATCCATGAAAGCAGCTCATCTACAGTGGTCACAGTATTATCACCTCGCACAGTTCATCAAGGCAGATTTCGTTCCATAAAGTAAAAGAATATATGCTATTCCGCAATACATATAAACTCCCTATAATGGCTTTCTGTACTGCCGTCCCCCAACTGGCCATCGCCATTATACCCACACAACCAGAGGCTGCCATCAGCTTTTATAACGGCACTATAACCAACACCCAATGAAACAGACTGCACATCATCCATGACCTTTTCCGGCTTGCTGCGGTGGTCCCCAAAATAACTACTATCCCCCCATAGCCAAAGGCTGTCATCTGTTTTTATGGCTGCACTATCCCAACAACCCAATGAAACAGTTTGAGCGCCATCCATGATCTTTACCGGCTCGTAGCGGGTTTCAGTACTGTCGTCTCCCAACTGGCCAGATGTATTGTTCCCCCACAACCACAAGCTGCCATCTTCTTTTATGGCCGCACTATAATCATCACCCAATGAAACAGACTGCACACCATCCATGATCTTTATCGGCTCGTAGCGGGTTTCTGTACTGCCGTCTCCCAACTGGCCTTTTTCATTTTTTCCCCATAACCAAAGGCTGCCGTCTTCTTTTATAGCCGCACTATGATACTCGCCCAATGAAACAGTCTGTACATCATCCATGATCTTCACCGGCTCGTAGCGGGTTTCTGTACTGCCGTCCCCCAGCTGGCCTTCGTCATTATCCCCCCACAACCAAAGGCTGCCGTCTTCTTTTATAGCCGCACTATGATACCCGCCCAATGAAACAGTCTGTACATCATCCATGATCTTCACCGGCTCGTAGCGGGTATCATGACTGCCGTCTCCCAACTTGCCATATGTATTGTTCCCCCACAACCACAAACTGCCATCTGTTTTTATCGCAGCACTAAAAAAAAGACCCAGTGAAACAGACTGCACACCATCCATGATTTTTTCCGGTACATGACGTTCTTCTTTACTGCCATCTCCCAGCTCACCCAATAAATTAAATCCCCACAACCACAGATTTCCGTTCCTATCAATAGCAGCACTATGTTGATTACCCAATGAAACAGACTGTACGGGTGCCTTAAGAACAAGGTCTTCCTCTTTATCGATCACTATGCTGTCTTCATTTTCCGCCGGTGCAGCCTGATCGGATTCCCCGGATACAGGGCTTTCTTCCGTATCATTCTCTTTTTTCTCTTCATTTTCCGCTGTATCGGACTGATCAGTTGCCTCAGATGCAGGTGTTTCGTCTTTATCAGCACCTGTGCCGGTTTCACTTCCCGTCGATGCAGGTGTTTCGTCTTTATCAGCATCTGTGCCGGTTTCATTTTCCGTCGATGCGGTCTGTATGGGATCTTTATGCCCGAGTTTTGATCCCTCCACTATAATAATAAGGATCATGGCAGCACATAAAAGAAACGCAGCAAAGAAAGTGAACGGCTTTTTGAGGTCCGGCCCTCCTTCCTGTCGTTTTGCGGGCGATTTACGTGCATACACGTTTTCTGTTTCCGAAGTCTCTGCCGGACCTGAACTATTTACCGGTGCGTTTCCCTCAAATGGCTCCGCGGTGCCGCCTCTCGGAGTGTATACTGTTTTTGACATGTCTTCCGTAATATCCGGTCCCGCTTCCTGACCTGACAGTGCATCGCAGAACTCTTTTGCTGTCCGATAGCGCCTGTGACTGTCAGGATCACATGCTCTGCGGATGACGCTGTCCAGACGAGCACTTACCGTATCACCGCAGATCTTGGTCCCGGCCAGCGAAGGGAGCTCCTCCCCGTGGAGTCTTCTGTAATTCGCGGCGTCGATCTCCTGCTCATTATACCGGCCTTCTGCAGGAAGGAATGGCATCCTTCCGCTGTTGAGGAGCTGGTACAGCACCAGGCCAAGGGAGTATATATCAACAGTGTTGTTATAGGGCCTGCCTGCGAAGATCTCCGGTGCCATGTAGGAAATCGTGCCCACTCCGTTCGGCATAAGTGTCGAATGCACCGCATCCATCCGTTTCGAGGAACCGAAATCGCCGACCTTGTAATCGCCGAATTTATCAACGTACAGGTTCGAGGGATTGATATCACGGTGGATGATGCCTTTCTGCTCACAGAAGGACAGCGCGGTGCAGATGTCCTTTCCTATCTTCAGTACCTCAGCAATAGTGAACGGTATGCCGCTCCTTTGATGGTCGGACATCACATCGACGAAACTTGTGAGGCGCTCCATTCGGACATAGAGGGAGCTCATATCGGCTCCATTCCGGAAATAGAAATCATCGATCTGGACGATGTTCGGCGCACCGCGGAGGGCTTCCATGATCCGGATCTCGTTCATGAACACTTCCGGGATATTATCTCCGGCGGAGCCATTGCCGCCCGTTCCGGGATCATCCGGGCCTGCATTCACCGGCGGTAAAGCGCAGTCTTCCCGGCTGCCGGTTCGAAGGACTTTGAGGGCGGAATACGTCTGAACACCGTGATTGTCCCTGACGATTTCAAAGACTTCACTGTCAGCCCCTCCGCCAAGCCGTTTCACAACGTGCCACTGCGGCCAGAAAGTTCCCAGCTCTTCCTCTGTGATTCTGCATCTGATATCTTCACTCATGTCATGTCCCGCCTTTTTAATGCAAGTGCTTTGAACAAGTCGACAGCATTCTCCAAAATTCTATCATTAAAGTCGTATCCGACAGTATGCAGAGGAGGATAATCCTCTCCATTGCCTACGTATATGATTGCCCCCGGGCACTCTTTCAGATACCAGCCGAAGTCCTCGGAGGCTCTCCACATATCCTCCATGGGAATCACGTTCATGCCCAGATCAGACGCAGCACGGATGACCGCCTCAAGACACTGCTCATCATTCCTGGTCTCCGGGAAATAATCGTGAATAGAGCAGCTGGTCCGGAGGCAAAACCTCTTTGCCTCCTCCTCCGCATAGCTGATGATCTGCCGCTCCAGATATTTCATCCAGTCTTCTTTCTCGGCGCGCAGGGTCATGCAGATTTCCCCGTCACCGGGTGAGATTCCAAAGTCCCCCGTGCCCAGACTGACGCCGGTGATCGTACAAAGCAGCATTCCGTCAGACTGGTCCCTGGCCAATTCCTCAGCCCTCAGTATGACCCGCGCGATCACGCCGGAAGGATTCATTCCCTCTTCCGGAGCGCTTGCATGGGACGCCTTCCCTTCAAAGAGGATGCGAAGCCCTTCCGATGCAGGCTGCGTAAGCCCGCGGCGATACACGACGCTCCCCTCCGGGAAACCACCCAGGTTGTGAAAGGCGAATATCTCCGTGATGCCCTCTTCCCGGATCAATTCCCGGCAAAAGAGTGCCCCGCTCCCGGTCTCCTCCCCCGGCTGGAATATAAGGTATATATCCGAATCAGTTTCTTTTGCGTCCAGTTCCAGGGCAAGCCCGCACAGCGCCGCGCAATGACCATCATGCCCACACTTGTGGGAAACGCCGGCATTCCTCGAGCGATAGCTCAGGGTGTCATCTTCCGCGATCGGCAGCGCGCCATCTTCCGCGATCGGCAGGGCGTCCATATCCGCCCGGAACGCGATCTTTTGACCAGGGTTTCTTCCCTCTTTGAATGTGTAAAACCAGTCCCCTCTGTCAACGATCCGGAAGTGAGTGTTATCAGTCAAAAACCTCTTGATCCGCTCAGCCGTTTCCCTCTCCTGCATTGATAATTCCGGATACATGTGCAGTTCATGACGAAGATCAGTGATCTTCCGGAGATTTTCTTTTTTCATGCGCAGCACTCCTGCCTTAATACGGTGTACTCAGTATATGCTATTCCGCAATACATATAAACTCCCTATAATGGCTTTCTGTACTTCCGTCCCCCAACTCGCCATGGGCATTATACCCACACAACCAGAGGCTGCCATCAGCTTTTATAACGGCACAATAACCAAGACCCAATGAAACAGACTGCACATCGTCCATGACCTTTTCCGGCTCGCTGCGGTCGGTCCCAAAATAACTATTATACCCCCATAGCCAAAGGCTGTCATCTGTTTTTATGGCTGCACTATCCCGATCACCCAATAAAACAGATTGAGCGCCATCCATGATCTTTACCGGCGAATGACAGTCACCCTCTTGTCCGTTTCCCAACTGGCTATAGTAATTATCTCCCCACAGCCAAAGGCTGCCATCTTCTTTTATGGCCGCACTATGATCATCACCCAATGAAACAGACTGCACACCGTTCATGATCTTTACTGGCTCATAGCGATTTTCTGTACTGCCGTCTCCCAACTGGCCTTTTTCATTTTTTCCCCATAACCAAAGGCTGCCGTCTTCTTTTATAGCCGCACTATGATACTCACCCAATGAAACAGTCTTTACATCATCCATGATCTTCACCGGCTCGTCGCGGGTTTCTGTACTGCCGTCTCCCAGCTGGCCGCTTCGATTATCCCCCCACAACCAAAGGCTGCCGTCTTCTTTTATAGCCGCACTATGATGCTCGCCCAATGAAACAGTCTGTACATCATCCATGATCTTCACCGGCTCGTAGCGGGTTACATGACTGCCGTCTCCCAACTGGCCATATGTATTGTTCCCCCACAACCACAAACTGCCATCTGTTTTTATAGCTGCACTAAAAAAAAGACCCAGTGAAACAGACTGCACACCATCCATGATCTTTACTGGCTCATAGCGATTTTCTGTACTGCCGTCTCCCAGTTCACCCCATAAATTATGTCCCCACAACCACAGATTTCCGTCCCTATCAATAGCTGCACTATGCGAATCACCCAATGAAACAGACTGTACGGGCGCCTTAAGAACAAGATCTTCATCTTTATCAATCACTATGCTGTCTTCATTTTCCGCCGGCGCAGCCTGATCGGATTCCCCGGATACAGGGCTTTCTTCCGTATCATTATCTTTTTTGTCTTTATTTTCCGTTGTATCGGACTGATCAGATGCCTCAGATGCAGATGCAGGTGTTTCGTCTTTATCAGCATCTGTGCCAGTTTCACTTTCCGTCGATGCAGTCTGTATGGGATCTTTATGTCCGAGTTTTGATCCCTCCACTATAATAATAAGGATCATGGCAGCACACAGAAGAAACGCAGCAAAGAAAGTGAACGGCTTTTTGAGGTCCGGCCCTCCTTTCTGTCGTTTTGCGGGCGCTTTACGTGCATACACGTTTTCTGTTTCGGAAGGCTCTGCCGTACCTGAACTATTTACCGGTGCATTTCCCTGAAATGGCTCCACGGTGCCGCCTCTCGGAGTGTATACTGTTTTTGACATGTCTTCCGTAATATCCGATCCCGCTTCCTGAACTGACAGTGCATCGTAGAACTCTTTTGCTGTCCGATAGCGCCTGTAGCTGTCAGGATCACATGCTCTGCGGATGACGCCGTCCAGACGAGCGCTTACCGTATCACCGCAGACATTGGTCCCGGCCAGCGAAGGGAGCTCCCCCCCGTGGAGTCTTCTGTAATTCGCGGCGTCGATCTCCTGCTCATTATACCGGCCGTCTGCAGGAAGGAAAGGCATCCTTCCGTTGTTGAGAAGCTGGTACAGCACCAGGCCAAGGGAGTAGATATCAACAGTGTTGTTATAGGGCCAGCCTGCGACGATCTCCGGTGCCATGTAGGAAATCGTGCCCACTCCGTTCGGCATAAATGTCGAATGCACCGCCTCCATCCGTTTCGAGGAACCGAAATCGCCGACCTTGTAATCGCCGAATTTATCAACGTACAGGTTCGCGGGATTGATGTCACTGTGGATGATGCCTTTCTGCTCGCAGAAGGACAGCGCGGTGCAGATGTCCTTTCCTATCTTCTGCACCTCAGCAATAGTGAACTGTATGCCGCTCCTTTGATGGTCGGACATCACATCGACGAAACTTGTGAGGAGCTCCATTCGGACATAGAGGGAGCTCGTATCGGTTCCTTTCCGGAAATAGAAATCGTCGATCAGGACGATGTTCGGCGCACCGCGTAGGGCTTCCATGATCCGGATCTCGTTCATGAACACTTCCGGGATATTATCTCCGGCGGAGCCATTGCCGCCCGCCCCGGGATTATCCAGGCCTGCATTCATCGGTGGTAAAGCGCAGTCTTCAGGGCTGCCGGTTCGAAGGACTTTGAGGGCAGAATACGTCTGAACACCGTGATTGTCCCTGACAATTTTAAAAACTTCTCCGTCAGCCCCTCCGCCAAGCCGTTTCACAACGTGCCATTGCGGCCAGAAAGTTTTCAGCTCTTCCTCTGTGATTCTGCATCTGATATCTTCTGTACTCATGTCATGTCCTGCCTTTTGTAATAAATTTGATACCTGCCACGCAGGCTGCTCATGCCGGCGATGGTCATCCGGAGAGCCTGCGACAAGTCAGAATGTGTTTGTCCTGTCAGATCACGGATCTCACCCATGCGAATGCCCTGGCGGTCCGAATATCGGCATCTTTAAAATGATTACCGGGATTCCACTCCAAAATAGTGTTGACCTCCTTGTTTTTCAGGACTTCACTTGCTTCCCTTATACAGGCTCCGACGGATGCCATCACAGGGTTCCGCGCTTTCTCTTCTTTATCCCCGAGACTGAGGTAAACCGCCTTGCAGCGGATTTCATTCTCCTTCATGAAGTCCACAAATCCGGGAAACCAGATAGAGGGAGAGGCCGCCGCAACTGCCGCGAACACATCTGTCTGATAGGCCGCCCACAGCGCGAACAGCCCTGCCAGCGAATACCCACCGATAATATATGTCTTTTTCCGATCCGCGCAGTGGTTCAATACTTCCTCCAGCGTTCTCTCTGCACCTCCGCCAAAGTCTTCCCTTCCGAATACAGCAGGAGCTTTCCATGGTGAGAGGTCAGAATTCCAGCTTGAGACTTTTGGACCAAATCGCCGACCTGTCGGCGATAGCCTGCCAAGGTTATCGACTACATTAAAGACTGCCTCTTGCCAGGGTAGTCTTTTTTGTTTACCCTT
>CADCII010000060.1 GCA_902801515.1 uncultured Lachnospiraceae bacterium | reverse complement strand
GACAGATGAGTTCTACCGGAAAGAGCAGGATTTCTATGATACAGTCCAGCCGGAGATCCGGAACCTGAATGTGGCATATCAGAAGAAACTCTATGAGTCACCGTTCCGTTCATATCTGGAGGAGAAGATAGGCAAAGTCGCATTCAAGAACATGGAACTTGCCATGAAGTCTGTCGATGAGAAGATCCTTCCCCTGATGCAGGAGGAGAATAAACTTCAGACCCAGTACAACATGCTGCTGGCGACTGCGAAGATTGAATGGGGATCAGAAACTCTAAACCTGTCTCTGATGAATCCTTATCTCCACAATCAGGACCGGAATATACGTATCGAAGCATGGAAGAAGTATTCGGAATTCTTTGCGAAAAACCGTGAAGAGCTGGATGACATCTATGACAGGCTGGTAAAGAACCGCACTCAGCAGGCAGTGGAAATGGGCGGGAAGAACTACCTGGATCTTGGATATGCGCGCATGCAGCGAAACTGTTATGGAAGAGAAGCGTGCTTTCAGGGAGCAGGTGAAGCGTGATTTTGTTCCCTTTGCTGAAAAACTGCATGAGAGAAGGCGGGTCAGGCTCGGACTGGATCATCTTCATTTTGAAGATGAAGGAGTTTATTTTGCAGGAGGAAATCCGAAGCCGGTGGGCGATCCAGCGCAGATCCTGGAAGCAGGGCGGGGGATGTACAATGAGCTGTCTCCGGAGACCGGAAAGTTCATGAACTTCATGTGTGACAATGAACTGTTTGATGTCATCGGCCGAAAGACTAAGAAAACCGGCGGGTACATGACATACCTTCCTGATTATAAATCTCCGTTCATCTTTGCCAATTTCAACGGGACAAGCGGAGATGCGGATGTCATTACCCACGAATGCGGTCATGCTTTCCAGGGCTGGATCGCAGCACAGGACCCGATCCGGGAACATGCGGATATCACCATGGAGACGGCAGAGACGCATTCCATGTCCATGGAGTTCTTTACACAGCCGTGGATGGACAGGTTCTTCGGTGACCGGGCAAAGGATTATTCGGAGATGCATTTTGAGGACAGCTGTATCTTTATCCCGTACGGGACTATGGTGGATGAGTTCCAGGATATAATCTATGACGACCCATCCCTGAGTCCGAAGGCCCGCAATCAGGTGTGGAGAGATCTGGAGAGGCAGTATAAGCCTCATCTGGATTATTCCGGAAATGAATATTACGAAGATGGCTGTTTCTGGCAGAGGCAGCATCATATCTATGACTGCCCGCTGTATTATATTGACTACTGTATTGCGCAGACTAATGCGCTGCAGTACAAAGCCTGGATGGACTGTGATTACAGACAGGCATGGGAGAGCTATCTGAAACTGTGCCGGCTGTCGGCTTCCGACTTTTTCACCAGCCTGCTTGTGCAGGTGGGACTCAACAATCCGTTTGAGGACGGATGTCTTAGAGAAGTCGTAAAGGGGCTGGAGGCAAAGATATAAAGAAACGGAAAAAGACATGCAGGAATCATCACCGATCACAGCCATAAAGGGTATCGGCCCGAAGAGTGCGCTGAATTTTAATAAGGCAGGGATCTATACTGCAGGAGACCTGATCTCATACTATCCGAGAACCTATGATATATGTGAGGATCCGGTCGCAGCCGGAGGACTGACCGTATTTGATGACGGAAGGCTTGTGGCTGTTGAGGGCAGGATTGAGAGGACGCTGAGTGTCCGTTATCTGCGTGCTTTCAAGATCACCACAGGGAAGATTTTCTCAGGCGGCGTCTATCTGGATGTTACCTGGTATAATATGCCCTTTATCCGCAGCCAGGTTAAGCCGGGCGTCACCTATGTATTCCGAGGCCGGATCAGGGCAAAGGGAAATAAGATCTTCCTGCAGCAGCCGAAAGTCTATGACCTCTATGATTATGAACAGCTTAAGAAAACCTATCAGCCTGTCTATCCGCTGGTCCGGGGACTTACGGAAAATGCTCTGAAGAAAGCTCTCAGAGAAGTGTTTTTCGGTTCAGACCATCTGGACCTTTCGGAAGATTATCTTCCCTCTGACATGCTTCAGGAATATGACCTGATCTCAAGGAAGGATGCAGTGCGTGGGATTCATTTCCCAGAAGGAGAAGAGATGCTCCTGAAAGCAAGGCGCAGGCTGGTGTTTGAGGAGTTTTTCTTCTTTATCCTGATGCTGAAGCAGATGCGTGAAACCAGGCTGAGGAAAGATCATGCATATCAGCTTCTGCCGGCTGCTCAGACGCGGCAGGTCCTGGACAGTCTTCCTTATGAACTTACCGGTGCGCAGATGCGTGTATGGAATGAGGTTTCTTCAGATATGGCGTCTGATGCCGTCATGGCAAGGCTGATCCAGGGTGATGTGGGTTCAGGCAAAACGGTCATTGCATTCCTTGCGCTGATCCAGTGTGCTGCAAACGGCATGCAGGGAGCTTTGATGGTTCCGACAGAAGTACTTGCCAGGCAGCACTATGAAGCTTTTCTGAATATGTGTGAGACTGCCCGCCTTCCGTATGAGGCTGTACTTCTGACAGGTTCTCTGAAAGCGTCTGAGAAAAGAGCTGCCTATGAGAAACTTGAGAGCGGGAGTGCCCCGGTTGTAATAGGAACACATGCGCTGATCACTGAGAAAGTTGAGTACAGGAATCTTGCCCTGGTCATAACGGATGAACAGCACCGGTTTGGTGTGAACCAGAGGGAGACACTGGAGCAGAAGGGGAAGACTCCACACACTATAGTCATGAGTGCGACGCCGATCCCCAGAACTCTTGCAGTCATATTGTACGGTGACCTTGATGTGTCGGTGATCGATGAGATGCCTGCCAGCCGTCTTCCGATTAAAAACGCTGTTGTCGGAGCGTCCTGGAGACCGAAGGCTTACCAGTTCATCGCAAAACAGGTAAGCATGGGACATCAGGCTTATGTGATCTGTCCGATGGTGGAAGAATCGGAGGAGATAGAAGCAGAAAATGTGATCGATTATGCTCAGACTCTGCAGAAAAGTCTTCAGGCCATGATCCCCGGCATCTGTGTCGAGTATCTGCACGGACGTATGAAGGCTGCTGAGAAACAGTCAGTTATGGAGCGGTTTTCTGCAAATGAGATCCAGGTACTTGTGTCGACAACGGTTGTTGAAGTTGGGGTGAATGTACCCAACGCGACTGTCATGATGGTGGAGAACGCCGAGCGTTTCGGACTTGCCCAGCTGCACCAGCTTCGCGGCCGGGTAGGACGCGGATCGGCACAGTCTTATTGTATATTTGTATACGGAATTGAAAATGAAGCAGTAAAGAAACGTCTGGATATCCTGTCTTCTTCCAATGACGGTTTTGAGATTGCAAGGAAGGATCTTGAACTGAGAGGACCGGGTGAACTCTTCGGCCTTCGGCAGAGCGGTGAACTGAATTTCCAGCTTGCGGATATCTATGCGGATGCGCCTGTGCTTCAGAGTGCAGGCGATGCTGCAGCAAAACTACTTTCAGAAGATCCCGGCCTTTCTTCTGAGTGTGGTCAGCAGATTACCCATCATATGAAAATGCTTGCTTCATCTGCGGGCAATCATGATGTCCTTTAATATGTGATCGATGGAATTCGATTGGATAATTTACTAAAAAGTGCATACAATTCATGCAAAAACCACGCAAAATGCCTATTTCTGGGCAAAAGGCTTGAAAAATATTTAAAGAAGGCGTATTATGCGAAACTGTAATCACTTATGGGGTTTTTCTGAGTAAACATTAATATGTAACATTCAGGAGGAGAATATGAAGGAAGTTAAGAAGACAGTTGCAGCGAAGAGTGAAGAAGTAAAGGCAACTTCAGAGAAGAAAGTGGAAACAGCTGTAAAGGCTGTTGAAACAGAAACTAAGAAGGCAGCAGCTGAGACCAAGAAGGTTGCGGCTGAGACTAAGAAGGCAGCTGCAAAGACCACCAAGAAGGCTGCTGATACAGCGGCAAAGGCTACCAAGAAGGCAGCTGATTCTGCAACAAAGGCTACCAAGAAGGCAGCAGCTACTGTCAAGAAGGCAGCAGCAAAGAAGACTGTCAAGAAGGCAGCAGCTGTTAAGGAAACCGTTTCCCTTCAGTATCTTGGCAAGGATATCAAGACTGCTGATCTTATGGAACAGGTTAAGAACATCTGGACCGGCGAGCTCGGAAAAGATGCGGCTGATCTCAAGGCCATCAATCTGTATCTGAAGCCGGAAGATAATGCTGCATACTATGTCATCAATGAGTCCTTCAGCGGACGCATCGATTTCTGATTGCAGATAATATCTGGTAAGCCCTCAGAAAAGAGGCAAAAATCACATTATTCCAAGCGTAAATGCGGAACTGTTCTTCGGAACAGTTCCGCATTCTTTATGTCACTGGACCTGTCAGAACGGAATATTATCAGCCATTCCCGAATTATATGCACGGAATATACTGAATTGCCGAAATATTTTCGACCAAAATTGTCAGAACACATTGATATCTTTAATACTTAGTGATAAAATACGGACCATTAGCAACTGCTTTTATATTAAAGGAGGATTATTATGAAGAAAGTTCTTTCTATTGTCCTGACAGGTGCTCTTGCAGCCAGCTTTGTTATGAGTGCATCCGCCGCAGAAGTGATTAAGATCGGCGGCATCGGACCGACCACCGGCCCTGCAGGCATCTACGGATCCAGCGTACAGAACGCTATGGAGATCGCGGTTGAAGAAGTCAATGCTCTGGACGGAGATATCCAGTTCGAGCTCATGTTCGAAGATGACACACATGACGCTGAGACTTCTGTAAACGCATACAATACACTGAAAGACAAAGGGATGCAGATCCTTGGCGGAACAGTTACAACGGTTCCCTGCCTTGCAGTAGGTGCAGAAGCGGTCGCAGACAACATGCTGTGCCTGACTCCGTCTGCTTCATCCCAGGATGTCATCGACCTTGGAGATAATATGTTCCAGGTCTGCTTCACAGATCCCAACCAGGGTCTTGCGTCTGCTGATTACATCTCTCAGCAGGGACTTGGTACCAAGATCGGCGTTATCTACAATTCAGCTGACCCATATTCTACCGGTATTCTGAATACCTTCCTTGCAGAAGCGGAAGTCGTCGGACTGGAAGTACTTGAGCCTCAGGCATTCACAGATGACAACTCCACCGACCTTACCACACAGGTACAGGCCTGCAAGGATGCCGGCGCTGATCTGATCTTCCTGCCGATCTACTATACTCCGGCAAGCCAGATCCTGAAAGCTGCTGACGACATGGATTATGATGTCAAGTTCTTCGGCGTTGACGGTATGGACGGTATCCTGTCTGTAGAAGGCTTCGATACTTCCCTTGCTGAAGGTGTTATGCTTCTGACTCCGTTCGTCGCAACTTCTACTGATGAAGCCACTGTCGCATTCGTCGAGAAATATAAAGAAAAGACCGGCGGACAGATCCCGAACCAGTTTGCAGCTGACGGTTATGACGTTGTCATGACTCTTTACAAGGCCTGCACAGAAGCAGGAGTTACTGCTGATATGGCTCCGTCTGATGTCTGCGAAGCTCTGAAGGCTGTCCTGACTTCCGGAGATTTCTCAGTTGATGGTCTGACCGGTGAAGGAATGACCTGGGATGCAAGCGGTGCTGTATCCAAAGCTCCTCGTGGAATGGTCATTGAAAACGGTGAGTATCAGCCGATGGATTGATCTGACAGACATCTGACAGACTATTCATTAGATTTAAAAAGTAGCAAAGAGAGGGGCTGCATTCAGCCCCTTTCTCAGTTAGTCCGGGAAGGATTCTGGTCTTTTTCCGGGTAAAGGGAGAGAGTATGCAGTTTTTGACGTATCTGGTAAGAGGTATATCGCTTGGCAGTGTGTACGCACTGATCGCTCTTGGATATACGATGGTCTATGGTATAGCCAAGATGCTGAACTTCGCGCATGGCGACGTCATTATGGTCGGCGGCTATGTCGTGTTCTTTGCTTTCTGCAAGAATGGTTTCAACCCGTGGATCTCTGTACTGATCGCAATGGGCGCGTGTATGCTGCTTGGTATCACGATAGAGAGAGTTGCCTACAAACCGCTGCGGGGCACGCCGTCCCTGGCGGTGCTGATCACAGCGATCGGTGTCAGTTATTTTCTTCAGAACGGCGCAATGCTTCTGTGGAAGTCTGATCCGAAATCATTCTCATCGATCGTAGGGATCAATGGACTGAACCTGTTTGGCGGGAAACTACAGATTTCGGCAGAGACAATCGTTACGATCATTACCAGTATCGTTATCATGATCGTGCTTATGTGGTTCGTGAAGAAAACGAAACCGGGACATGCGATGCAGGCAGTATCGGAAGACCGTGGTGCTGCTCAGCTGATGGGGATCAATGTGAACGGGATCATCTCCCTTACATTTGCCATCGGTTCCGCACTTGCCGCGATCGCAGGTGCGCTGCTTCTCAGTTCCTATCCAACCCTTATGCCCACGACCGGAGCCATGCCCGGCATCAAGGCGTTTACAGCCGCAGTATTTGGCGGGATCGGTTCGATTCCGGGAGCTTTCCTGGGAGGAATCCTGCTGGGCATCATCGAGAATCTTTCCAAGGCGTATATCTCGACGCAGCTTTCGGATGCGATCGTATTCCTGGTACTGATCGTTATCCTGCTGGTCAGACCGACCGGACTGCTCGGGAAGAAAACAACAGTGAAGGTGTGAGGTGATATTGTGGCGAATAATAAGAAAATGAAAAAGACCACAAGATCAAACCTCCTGATGTTTGGCTTTGTGATCGTATTCTGGGCAGTGATACAGGTGGTCAGCCTGACAGGGCATATGACATCGAAATTGAATGGTCTTCTGATCCCTGTGTGTGCGTATATTATCATGGCGATCTCGTTGAACCTGGTCGTCGGATTCCTTGGAGAGCTGTCTCTGGGACATGCGGCGTTCATGAGTGCCGGCGCTTTTGCGGGCATCTTCTTCTATACGACTGTCGGAGCAACGCTTCCGAAAGCAGCAGCGTTAGTGATCTCCTTTATTCTTGGAGGCGCAGCTGCAGGTCTTTTCGGTATTCTGGTAGGCGTGCCGGTACTGAGACTGTCCGGCGACTATCTTGCCATCGTGACGCTCGCTTCCGGTGAGATCCTGAAGAATGTTCTCAGTGCTCTGTACATCGGCAAAGACTCGACGGGCATTCATTTCTCTCTGAAAGACCAGTTTTCACTTGGCCTTAAACCGGACGGAAAGATGCTTATAAAAGGTGCGATGGGAATTCCGGGAATCCAGAAGTTCTCGAATTTCACTGTTGGCGTGATTCTTATACTGATCACCCTGGCATTTATTGTAAACCTGAAGAATTCCAGGGCAGGGCGTGCCATCACTGCAATCCGTGATGATGAGATCGCTGCCCGCGCGACAGGTCTTAACCTGACTCACTACAAACTGCTTGCATTTGTATCGGCTGCGGTGTTTGCCGGAATAGCCGGTGTGCTCTATGCGCTGAATTATTCTACGCTGGTCGCCGACAAGTTTGACTATAACCTGTCTATCAACGTACTGGTCATGGTCGTTCTCGGAGGAATGGGCAATATCTTCGGCGGAATGATCGCTGCGATCCTGCTGACGATCCTTCCCGAGATGCTGCGCGGATTCTCTCAGTACCGTATGTTCATCTATTCGATCGTCCTGATCGTTATGATGCTCTTTAACCAGGCTCCGGCCCTCGTAGCGTGGAGACAGAGACTGGTCTCAAAGGTAAAGGGTGAAGACAGGAAAGCAGAAGAGAAGGTTGAGACTGCAGATGCTTCTTATTTCGAAGAGATGAAGAGCAAAAGCAATGAAAAAACCGGAAATGAAGAATCTGTAAAGGAGGAGAAATGATATGGCACTTCTGGAAGTGACGAATCTGGGAATCTCCTTTGGAGGTCTTCAGGCTGTGGCAGGTTTTGATATGACGATCGAAAAAGGCCATCTGTATGGACTGATCGGTCCGAACGGAGCCGGCAAGACGACTGCGTTCAATATGCTGACCGGCATGTATGCGCCAAGCGAAGGCAACATCCGCCTGGATGGTGTGGATATCACAGGGAAGAGTCCGGAATTCATTTGCAAGTCAGGTGTCGCCAGGACATTCCAGAATATCCGTCTGTTCAAGGCCATGACGGTTCTTGACAATGTAAAGGTCGGAATGCACAACAGGGTTGAATACAATGTGTGGCACGGAATCTTCCGTGACCGTGTTTTCCGCGAGAAAGAACATGATATGAACAAGAAGGCGATGAACCTTCTGAAAGTGTTCGGACTGGATGAAAGAGCAGAATACGCCGCATCGCAGCTTCCGTACGGCGAACAGCGTAAGCTTGAGATCTGCCGCGCCCTTGCGTCGGATCCGAAGCTTCTGCTGCTGGATGAGCCGGCAGCCGGAATGAATCCGAATGAGACGCAGGAACTGATGGAGACAGTCCGCAAAGTCCGGGATGATTTCGGAATCGCGATCCTTCTGATCGAGCATGACATGAAGTTCGTCATGGGCATCTGTGAGGATATCACAGTGCTGGAGTATGGACGCATCATCGCACATGGAGACGCAGAGACGGTCAGCAATGATCCGCGCGTCATAGCCGCATATCTGGGAGGTGACGACGACTGATGGGTGAATTGCTGAAAGTTGAAAATCTGAATGTATATTACGGATCGATTCACGCGATCAAGGATATCTCATTTCATGTAAATGAAGGAGAGATCGTTACCATGATCGGAGCGAACGGTGCCGGCAAGACAACTACCATGCATGCGATCTCAGGACTCAAGAAGATCCGCAGCGGCAATATCCATTATGAGGATAAGCTGATCTCAAAGATGGATGCCTATAAGATCGTCTCGCTTGGCCTTGCACAGTGTCCGGAAGGAAGGCGTGTCTTCTCGGGCCTTACAGTCCAGGAGAACCTGGAACTTGGGGCTTATGCCCGCAAGGATGGAAGAGAAGCGATCCAGGATGATTTCGACATGGTATTCGATCTTCTTCCCAGACTGAAGGAGAGAAGAAACCAGATGGCAGGGACACTCTCCGGCGGAGAACAGCAGATGCTTGCCATCGGCAGGGCACTGATGTCCAAGCCGAAGATGCTGCTTCTCGATGAGCCCTCCATGGGACTGAGTCCGCTGCTTGTCAAAGAAGTCTTCAAGACCATCGTCAATGTCAATAAAGCCGGCGTGACAGTGCTTCTTGTCGAACAGAACGCAAAGATGGCTTTGAATATCGCAGACCGCGGTTATGTCATTGAGACCGGGAATATCACGATGGAGGGCAAGGCGTCCGATCTTGCCAGTGACCCGAAAGTCCGGCAGGCATACCTGGGCGGCGTGAAGAAAAAGGGTCTTGCCTGCCTGCCTCTTTTCATGTATGATAATCCGCGATTAGACGAATACAGATACAGGAACAGAGACAGTAGGAGGTTTACATGAGACACTGCATGAGTCCTCTGGATTTCACGGTGGAAGAACTGGATCACATGATGGATCTTGCTTCTGATATTGAGAAGAATCCGGACAGATATTCTCACGTATGCGACGGTAAGAAGATTGCAACTTTATTTTATGAGCCAAGTACCCGCACCCGTTTAAGTTTCGAAACAGCGATGCTGAATCTCGGGGGCAAGGTAATTGGCTTTTCTTCTGCACAGTCCAGCTCTGCGGCAAAGGGAGAGAGTGTAGCAGATACGATCCGTGTTATTTCCTGCTTTGCAGATATCGCAGCGATCAGACACCCGAAGGAAGGTGCTCCGTATGTTGCGTCTCTTCATTCAGGCATCCCTGTGATCAACGCAGGTGACGGCGGTCATCAGCATCCGACGCAGACCCTGACTGACCTCACTACGATCCGTGCCATCAAAGGTCATATGGATCATCTGACGATCGGCCTTTGCGGAGACCTGAAGTTCGGACGTACAGTCCATTCTCTGATCTCTGCTCTGGTGCGTTACCCCGGAATCCGTTTTATTCTGATCTCACCGGAAGAACTTCGCATACCGGATTATGTGCGTGAAGATGTCCTGAAGAAGAATAACGTTCCGTTCGAGGAAGTGATCCGTCTGGAGGACGCGATGCCTGAGCTTGACGTTCTCTACATGACCAGAGTACAGAAAGAGCGTTTCTTCAACGAAGAAGATTATGTACGCATGAAGGATTTCTATATCCTAGATGCTGAGAAAATGAAACTTGCCAAGGAGGACTGCACTGTGCTGCATCCGCTTCCCAGGGTAAATGAAATCTCCGTGGATGTGGATCCGGACCCGAGAGCATGTTATTTCCGTCAGGTGCAGTATGGCGTCTATATCCGTATGGCGCTGATCATGGCACTGCTGGATATCCCCGAATCGAGACAGTTTCTGGGCGATGAATTCCAGGCCTGCGGGAAGGAGGAATAAATCATGAGACAGGGTGAACATATGCTGAATATCGGCGGTCTTCATGAAGGTGTCGTGCTGGACCATATTCCTGCCGGCAAGGCCATGGATATCTACAAGAGGCTCAAACTTGACAAACTGGACTGCCAGGTGGCGATGATCATGCGTGCCCGCTCCAACAAGATGGGGCAGAAGGACATTATCAAGGTGGAAGCCCCGCTGGAACTGCTGAACCTTGACGCTCTCGGATTCATCGACCATTCCATTACGGTGAACATCATCAAGGATGCTGTGATCGTTGAGAAGAGAAAACTGAACCTTCCGAAAAAGCTGGTAAATATCATTCACTGCAAGAATCCTCGCTGCATAACTTCAATCGAGCAGGGTCTGGATCAGGTGTTTTATCTGTCAGATCCGGCAGATGAGATCTATCGCTGCGTGTACTGTGATGAGAAGTACCACTCATCAAAGAAATGATCCTGAAGGCTATACCGGAATAATATGCTTCTGCCCATGGCGTGAAACCATGGGCAGAAGTTCTTTCTTATGGTATACTTAGACGATGCACTCCGGTGCGCTGATATGATGATGGAAAGAAGGAACAGACAATGACATTTATCTATCCGGTCATACTGACTAAGACTCAGGACGGTATCTGGAAAGGGGAATTCCCGGACCTGGAAGGATGTGGATGTGAAGGGGCGACCCTGCATGATGCGCTTGAAGAAGCAAGACTTGCAGCGTACAACTGGATCGATCTGGAGCTTCAGGAGGTTTCTCCTGTCATGCCTTATGTGACTGATATTGAGGATATAGAGAAAAAACCCGGTCAGGAGGTGCGCAATATTATGGTGCACTACCGTTATACAGAAGGCTGGGACGAATAAACACGGGGGTTTCATTTGGATACAGAGAAGAAAGAGGCGCAGGTACAGAATCAGGATCTTATTGAACTGCGCAGCCGTATCGATCAGATCGACCGGGAGATCGTCCGTCTGTATGAAGAACGAATGCAGGTAACGGATGAGGTCGGAGAATTCAAGATCAGGACCGGCAGGAAGGTATATGACAAAGACCGCGAGAGGGCGAAGATCGAGACGGTAAAAGGGCTTGCGCAGTCAGATTTCACCCGGAAGGGAGTAGCCGAACTGTTTTCACAGCTCATGAGCATGAGCCGGAAGAGACAGTTTGCGATGCTGGAAAAGGCAGGGTTGCCTGGACGCACACCATTTATTGAGATTGATGACCTGGACCGTGAGAATATCCGCGTTGTATTCCAGGGTGAGGAAGGCGCTTACAGCCACGCTGCCATGGCAGCTTATTTCGGAGAGGAAGTCAATTCTTTCCATGTCCCTAAGTTCAGGGATGCGATGGAAGCGATCGCGGAGGGGTCTGCAGATTATGCGGTACTTCCAATCGAGAATTCTACAGCCGGTATCGTTACTGATAATTTCGACCTGCTTGTCGACTTCGAGAATTATATTGTTGCGGAGCAGATCGTTCCTGTGGAACATGTTCTTATGGCAGTTCCGGGAACGAAGATTGAGAATATCCGGCGGGTGATCTCGCATCCGCAGGCGCTGTCCCAGTGTGAGAACCTGTTCCAGGAACACAGGGAATGGGAACCTGTTGCTTACGGGAATACGGCGCTTGCGGCAAAAAAGGTTGCAAAAGAAGGGAAGACAGATCAGGCAGCGATCGGAAGTGCTTTTGCCGCCAGGCGTTTCGGTCTTGAGGTGCTCTTAGATCATGTCAACGACCAGGAGGCGAACGCTACCCGGTTCATGATCGTCACAAACCAGAGAGTCTTTGTGAAGAATGCGGGTAAGATCTCCATCTGCTTTGAACTTCCGCATACTTCCGGAACACTGTACAATGTCCTGTCCAATTTCATTTTCAATGACGTGAACATGACACATATTGAGTCAAGACCGATTCCGGGAAGATCCTGGGAATACCGGTTCTTTATCGATTTTGAGGGCAACCTCAATGATGCCGGCGTGCGCAATGCGCTCCGGGGCATTCGTGAGGAGGCCATCAATATGAAGATCCTGGGGAATTATTAAACGGGTTAAGGAGAACGATCTATGTTGCGTATCAGACAGCTCGTCCTGTACAGAGACGGGGAGAATGGCCTTCTGAGCGAGCTTTCGTCGATTCAGGAGAGAGTAGCCGGTGCAGACGCGGGAGATGACCTGGACAAGGCGGAGCGTTTTGCTCTTACAGACCGGTACACCGCATTGATGCAGAAAATGATCGAAAAGTCAGAAAGCTATGGATTCTCCGGGAATGTATGGCATTCCTTCCTGACTTATCTGCTGGTCTATAACGAGAATGCATACTCAAGGGCATGTGAGATCAGGGGGAGCATCGATGGCGGCCTGAACCGGATCGCGCTTCATGACTTTCGTATATTCCGGGAACTGTTTTCTTACAGGTTTACGGATATTGAAGAGGCGCTGGATGTATCTCTGTATGAGATGGTCTCTGGATATGAATTTGGCGGAGATGACAGAAGGCTTGCCAGCCGTCGCATCCGCGACAGGATCGAGGAACTGTCCGGCAGGCTTGCGTCTTCCCGTGATACGGAAGAGTTTAAAAAGCATGTTGAGCTGTTCTACCGTGATTTTGGGTGCGGAAAGTTTGGCCTGCATAAAGCGTTCAGGCTGGTTCATCATGAGAGCGGGGATATGGTCGATATCGTACCGATTACGAATGTTGTCCACATGAAGCTTGATGACCTGGTCGGCTATGAGATCCAGAAACAGAAGCTGAGGGAGAACACAGAAGCATTCCTTGCCGGACGCAGGGCAAACAACTGCCTGCTGTTTGGAGACGCCGGAACCGGCAAGTCCTCGAGCATCAAGGGAATCCTCAATGAGTATTACGGACAGGGCCTTCGCATCATCGAGGTATACAAACATCAGCTCAGAGATCTGGTTGATGTCCTTGCACAGATCAAGAACAGGAATTACCGGTTCATCATCTACATGGACGATCTGTCATTTGAGGAATTTGAGACGGAATACAAGTACCTGAAGGCAGTGATTGAAGGCGGGCTTGAGAAGAAGCCGGAAAATGTTCTGATCTACGCAACCAGCAACCGGCGCCACCTGATCCGCGAGAACTACTCGGACAAAGAAGGAGATATCCGGTCCGACATGCATACCTCGGATACGGTGCAGGAGAAACTGTCGCTGGCTTACAGGTTTGGTGTTACTATATACTTCGGAGCCCCGGTGAGGAAGGAATTCCAGGAGATCCTGAGAGTTCTCGCGGAGCGGAACGGGGTCGATATGCCGCCTGAGCAGCTGTACCTGGAAGCAAATGCCTGGGAATTGTCTCACGGCGGACGAAGCGGAAGAACCGCGCAGCAGTTTATAGACCACCTTCTCGGGAAAGACCCGGAAGAGAAGAATGATGAGGTGACGCACTGATATGGCTGTGAAATTATTTGCATCTGTAGTGATCGGCTCAACTGAAACTGAGATGAAGGTGTATGAGATCTCTCCGAAGAAGGGATTTCACATGATCGAGTGTGTGAACCGGCGGATCGACCTGGGTGTGGATGCCTATGAGAGAGGATCCCTGTCCTCCGAGAAGCTGGAGCGGCTTGTAGAAACGCTGAATGAATACCATAAGATCATGGACGGCTACAATGTCGATGGATACCGTATGGTCGGGACGAGTGCATTTCGAGAGATCCACACTGGTCTGATCGTCAAGGATCTTATCGAGAGGCGGACCGGGCTGAAGATGACGATCCTGTCTAACTCTGAGCAGAGATTCCTGGATTACAAATCCATAGCATCCCTTACCGAATCATTCGAAGAGGTTATCAAGAAGGGAACCGCTATCGTAGATATCGGCGGAAGTTCACTGCAGATCTCCATGTTTGACAAGGATAAGCTGATCACGACGCAGAATGTCAGGATCGGCAAGATCGCCAGCAGATCCAAGTTTTATCCGCTTGCGAAGAACAATGAGCATTTCGAGAATCTGCTTCAGGAACTGCTGGATCATGAGCTGAACGGTTTTGAAAAGCTGTACCAGAAGGACCGCAAGATCAGTACATTGATCGCTACTAACCGGCAGCTGAATTCCCTGTTCCATGCTCTTTATCCTGACAGGAAGAGTATGACAGTTACGAAAGAGGAATTCGCGGAAGCGTACAGGCAGATCGTCCACATGAATGTGGATGAGATCACAAAACGCTACAAGATCCCCTTCGAATACGCACTGTCTCTGGTTCCTTCGGCGATTATCTGCAGATCACTTCTGCACAGGTTTGAATCTGACGGTGTATGGCTGCCGGAGGTCTCCATAGGAGACGGGCTTGCATATGATTATGCGATTGCAAACAAGGCAGTCAATTCGCGGCATTCATTTGACGAGGATATCATCGCTGCTTCCAGGAGCATAGCAAAGAGGTACAAGTCCAACCAGCCTCATATCCGCAATGTCGAAGAGAACAGCCTTGCCATATTTGACAAGACCAAGAAGTTCCATCAGCTGGGCAAGAGAGAGAGGCTGCTTCTGCAGATCTCAGCGATCCTGCACAACTGCGGTAAATACATATCCCTGACAGACGTCGCAGACTGCGCTTATAACATCCTGATGGCAACTGAGATCATCGGGCTGAACCATGCAGAGAGACAGATCGTCGCCAATGTGGTCCGGTTCAATACGGCAGAGTTTTCCTATTACGATGATCTTGCACTGATCAGTTCGGTCAGCCGAGAGGAATATATCGTTATAGCAAAACTGACTGCGATCCTGCGGGCGGCCAATTCACTTGACCGTTCCCACCATCAGAGAGTGAAGGATCTCAATATTTCCATCAAGGGAAATAAACTGATCCTCGGCGTTCAGTCAGACGAAGACCTGACGCTGGAGAGAGGAACTCTGGAAGAAAAGGATTCTCTGTTTGAGGAAGTATACAATCTGAAACCAGTTCTGCGTCAGACCAGGCAGGCAAGGAAGTGAGGCTGAGATATGGCAAAGAGTACATCAGAAAAGAGCCAGAATACGAAGAGTGCAGCAAAGACCGGATCAAAGAGCAATACCAAGACTGCACCCAAGAGCACGGCAAAGACCGGAGCCAAGGGAAGCACGAAGACCGGATCCAAGAGCAGCGCCAAGACTGCTCCGAAGAATGCGGCAAAGCCTACGGCGAAGGCTGCCCCGAAGAGTGCTGCAAAAACTGAAGTAAAGACCGCTGCAAAGATTGCAGAAAAGACTGCGGACAAGACCGCATCTGCGGCAGCAAATACCACTCCTGAGATCGATTTCAAAGATCCGAAGTATTATACGAACCGGGAACTGAGCTGGCTTGATTTCAACTACAGGATCCTTGATGAGGCCAGGGACAAAACGAATCCGCTGTTTGAAAGGCTGAAGTTCCTGTCCATCACAGCATCCAATCTGGATGAGTTCTTCATGGTGCGTGTGGCGTCCCTCAAGGATATGGTCCATGCCAATTACACGAAGCCGGATCTTGCCGGCCTTACTGCCCAGCAGCAGCTGGAGCGTGTTGAGAAGAAGTGTCATGAACTGATCGACAAGCAGTATTCCACGCTGATCAGATCTCTTGCACCTGCACTGCGTGCTGAGAATCTGAAACTCATCACGGACTTTGAAGACATGTCTTTGAAGCAGAAGGAATTCGTTGACAAGTACTTCATGGAGAATGTCTATCCGGTGCTGACTCCGACTGCGTTTGACATGTCCCGTCCGTTCCCGCTGATCAGGAATAAATCTCTGAATATCGGAGCTCTGATCTCCACCAGGAAAAGTGACAGCGACAAGAAGAATTCCGCGGGACTCACATTTGCGATGAATCTGCAGAAGAACGGCGAGAAGATTGCGGAGAAGGTATCGAAGGAAAAGACACTTAAGAAGGGAACCATGTTCGCGACAGTACAGGTTCCCGGAGTCCTTGACCGTGTGATCCAAATTCCGTCCGAAGAAGAGGGAGTGACCTGCGGCATCCTGCTAGAGGATGTGATCGAAGCGAACATGGATAAGCTGTTCTCCGGTTATGACGTTGTCTGCGCGCATCCCTACAGGATTACCAGAAATGCCGACCTTACGATCGATGAGGACGACGCGGATGACCTTCTGGAAGAGATCCAGAAGAAACTGAAGAAGCGCCAGTGGGGCGAAGTGATCCGTTTTGAGTACGAAGATTCCATGGAGCCGAAGCTTCTGAAGATCCTGCGCAAGGAGTTCAATATCCGAGACGAGGAGATGTATCCGATCTCAGGTCCGCTTGACCTGACCTTCCTGATGAAGATGTATGGTATGAGCGGCTTCGAACATCTCAAGGAAAAACGCTATACGCCTCAGCCGGTTCCGGCTCTGATGAATATGAAGGAAGATGAGGACCTGTTCTCCATGATCCGAAGGAAGGATATCTTCCTGTCTCATCCGTATGAAACCTTTGATCCGGTTGTGAATCTGATCAGGAGCGCTTCTGTAGATCCGGACGTACTTGCCATCAAGATGACACTGTACCGCGTGTCCGGCAATTCACCGATCGTCGCAGCTTTGGCCCAGGCAGCCGAGAATGGGAAGCAGGTCACGGCACTTGTCGAACTGAAAGCGCGTTTTGATGAGGAAAATAACATCCAGTGGGCTGAGATGCTTGAGAAGGCGGGCTGCCATGTTATCTACGGACTTGTCGGCCTGAAGACGCACAGCAAGATCGCTCTTGTTGTCCGCCGTGAAGAAGACGGGATCCGC
Organism: uncultured Lachnospiraceae bacterium; assembly: GCA_902801515.1. Classification (GTDB taxonomy): domain Bacteria; phylum Bacillota; class Clostridia; order Lachnospirales; family Lachnospiraceae; genus Porcincola. The sequence goes on along the minus strand of CADCII010000060.1, from coordinate 2,306 downwards.
CGTTATGTGCATCTTGCCACCGGCAACTACAACGATTCGACCGCCAAGCTGTATACAGACTGCGGCATCATGACCTGCAAAGACGCGTACGGAGAAGACGCAACTGCAGTCTTCAACATGCTGTCTGGATACAGTGAGCCGAAGCACTGGAACCGTCTGTATCTGGCCCCGATCTGGCTCAGAGACGGATTCTATTCTCTGATCGACCGTGAGATCCGTCATGCAAAGGCTCATGAACCGGCGCACATTATCGCGAAGATGAATTCGCTCTGCGACCGCGATATCATCGCGAAGCTCTACGAGGCTTCCAGCGCAGGGGTTAAGATCGAACTGATCATCCGCGGCATCTGCTGCCTGAAGACAGGGATACCGGGCGTTTCCGAGAACATTACAGTACGTTCCATCGTCGGAACCTTCTTGGAGCATGCCCGCATCTTCAGCTTCGCAAATGGAGGAAATGAAGAGGTCTATATGGCTTCTGCTGACTGGATGCCCAGAAACCTGGACCGCCGTGTCGAGATCCTGTTCCCGCTGGAGGATAAAGACTGTGCCGCAAGAGCCCGTCATATCCTGGACGTTCAGCTGGCAGACACACTGAAGGCACATGAACTGAAGGAAGATGACAGGTATGAGAAGATCGACAAGCGCGGCAAGGCGCTGATCGGGGCTCAGGCAACTCTTATGAAAGAAGCCATGGAGGCTGCAAAGGACAAGAGCGACCCGAAGCAGAGCCGTGTATTTACACCTGCAGAAAAGAACAGAGAAAACTAATCCGGGAGATATAGATGACAACCAGAGAACACACCAGAGAAGTGCGCATCGGCGACAGGGTGATCGGCGGGGGAAACCCCATCCTCATCCAGTCCATGACCAATACCAGGACAGAGGATGTGGACGCGACTGTTGAGCAGATCCTCAGACTTGAGAAGGCAGGATGTGAACTGATCCGATCCACGGTCCCGACCATGGAAGCCGCCGCTGCGTTATCAGAGATCAAAAAGAAGATTCACATCCCGCTGATCGCGGATATTCATTTTGACTATAAACTGGCCATCGCGGCTATCGAAAATGGGGCGGACAAGATCCGTATCAACCCCGGTAATATCGGATCAGAGGAAAAGGTCCGGGCTGTTGTAGATGCAGCGCGGGAGCGCAGTGTCCCGATCCGTGTCGGAGTCAATTCCGGCTCTCTCGAGAAGGAACTTGTAAGGAAATACAACGGCGTCACGGCACAGGGGCTTGTTGAGAGCGCAATTGATAAGTGCCGCTGGATCGAAAGCATGAATTACGACAACCTGGTCGTATCCATCAAGTCATCCAATGTGCTGATGTGCGCGGAAGCGTATGAGAGGTTCGCCGAGGTTTCCGACTATCCGCTTCATGTCGGGATCACGGAAGCAGGTACAGTCTTATCAGGCAATATCAAGTCATCAGTTGGACTGGCTCTGATCCTGTCAAAAGGGATCGGCGATACGATCCGTGTCTCCCTGACAGGAGATCCGTGTGAAGAGATCAAGAGTGCGAAACTGATCCTGCGCACACTGGGACTTCGCAAAGGCGGGATCGAAGTGATATCCTGTCCTACCTGTGGAAGAACGAAGATCGACCTGATCTCTCTTGCCTCGCAGGTGGAAGATATGGTGCAGGAATATCCGCTGGATATCAAGGTTGCTGTTATGGGCTGTGTCGTGAACGGCCCCGGCGAAGCGAAAGAAGCTGATATCGGTGTAGCAGGCGGGATCGGGGAAGGACTCCTGATCAAACGCGGAGAAATCGTAAGGAAGATCCCTGAAGATCAGATACTGCAGACACTGAAATACGAACTGGATCACTGGAATCAATGACGAAAGCATTTTTTGAAGCATTTCCGGGCGTATCGCCCGATGATGAACTGATCTGCGATCTTCTGAAGCATACCACGGTCACCAGACTGACCATGGATCCTGAGAAGACCGTTCTTAAAGTATACCTTGACTGTGACCGACTGATCTCAAGGAAGGATATGGACAAGGTGGAGGAGACTGTGGAGGAACAGATCACACAGCCTCACGGTATGAAGACGAAGATCATCGAAAGATTCCACCTGTCCGGGCTGTACACGGCGCGCAATCTGATGAAGTCCTACCGGCCTTCTATTTTATACGAACTGCGCCGCTACCAGAAATGCATCTATACAATGTTCAAGTCTGCGGACATTTCATTTACAGATGATGACACCTGCGTGATTACAGTTGAAGACACGCTGATCTACAGATCCTATGCTGATGAATTGAAGAATATTCTCGATAAGATCTTCACGCAGCGAT
>CADCII010000059.1 GCA_902801515.1 uncultured Lachnospiraceae bacterium | reverse complement strand
CCGCAGCGGCGGACTGGTTGCTTTTCCGACAGAAACCGTGTACGGGCTGGGCTCAGACGCACTGAATCCGAAAGCCTCAGGCAAGATATACGCAGCCAAGGGAAGGCCCTCGGATAATCCGCTCATTGTCCACATTGCAGATTTCGGCGCGCTGGACAGAATCGTCTCGAAGATTCCATCCGCAGCCAGGGATCTGGCCGACGCTTTCTGGCCGGGTCCTCTGACCATGATATTTCAGAAAAGCGCGGCTGTGCCTTCTGCCACAACAGGCGGCCTTGATACCGTTGCTGTAAGGATGCCGTCGCATCCTGTCGCACTGGAACTGATCCGCCAGGGCGGCGGATATATTGCAGCACCCAGTGCAAACACTTCGGGAAGGCCCAGTCCCACCGAGGCAAAGCACGTATACAGCGATCTCAACGGCAGGATCGATATGATCATCGACGGCGGACCTGTCGGGATCGGGCTCGAATCTACGATCATTGATCTGACAGAAGAGACACCCATGGTCCTGCGTCCCGGTTTTATCAGTCTTGAGATGCTGCGTTCAGTCCTCGGAGACGTCCGTATGGATCCGGGGCTTCACGCGGATGATCCCGCATTCCGTCCGAAGGCTCCCGGTATGAAATACCGTCATTATGCCCCGAAGGCATCTCTCATCATTGTAGAGGGAGAAGAGACAGCTGTCCGGGCAAAGATTGAAGAACTTGCTCTCGAAGCCGAGAATTCCGGTCAGATGGCAGGTATTATCGCAACTGATGAGGATGCATCCTCCTACACGCATGGCATTGTCCGCTCTGCAGGGACACGCTCTGATGAGATTACGATCGCTCAGAGACTGTTCAGCATACTGCGTGAGTTCGACGAACTGCAGGTAAGCGTGATCTACTCCGAAGCATTTGACACACCTCAGTTAGGAGCTGCCATCATGAACAGGCTGATCAAAGCAGCCGGCCACCAGATCATCCTGGTATAAGGAGCGTTCATTTGAAACATTACGATAAACTTATTTTCGTCAGTGAGAGTGATACGGCTACCGGCCCCATGGCAGAGGCGATCCTTCAGAGGGAATTCCTTCTTGAGGATATCCTTATCGTATCAAAGGGGCTTGTAGTCCTGTTTCCGGAGCCGGTCAACCCCAAGGCGGAAGCCGTCCTGGTCAGCCATTCACTGACCATGAAGGATCATATAAGCGATCAGCTGACCGATGATGATTTTGATGACCGGACACTGATCCTGACGATTGACTCTCAGCAGAAGGACCGCCTTCTGAAGGACTACAGCGGCGCCAAGAATGTGTTCGCCCTCTCCTCTTACGTTCAGGCAGAGGAAGAAGTCCACGATCCCTACGGCGGTTCACTCGCGGATTACAATCATTGTTTTGAAATGCTCAATATGCAGGTTCTCAGGCTCGCTTCGATCCTGAGCGCAGAAGAGATGACAAGATAGGCAGCAGCATAAAAGTCCGGTCCTTCCGGCCGGCAGGCACAGAACAGGAGGAGATAGCAGCATGTCAAAAGTAACCATCCTGGATCATCCGCTGATCCAGCACAAGGTCGGAATCATCAGAAGAACAGACGTCGGAACAAAAGATTTCCGGACGATCGTATCAGAGATCGCCGGGCTGATGTGTTACGAAGCGACCCGTGACCTGAAACTTAAGGATGTCGAGATTGAGACCCCGATCTGCAAAACTACTGTCAAGGAACTTTCCGGACGTAAGCTTGCGGTCGTTCCGATTCTCCGCGCCGGACTGGGCATGGTAGACGGCGTACTGACCATGATCCCTGCAGCAAAGGTCGGTCATATAGGACTGTACCGCGATCCGGAGACACTGGAGCCGGTCGAATACTACTGCAAACTCCCCGAGGACTGTGACCAGCGTGAAGTCTTCGTCGTGGACCCCATGCTTGCAACCGGCGGCAGCGCAGCTGCGGCGATCACTCTGCTGAAAGAGCATGGATGCAGGCACATCCGCATGATGAATCTGATCGCTGCGCCGGTCGGTGTTGAGCGTGTTCAGAAAGAACATCCGGATGTTGATATTTATATCGCCGCTCTGGATGATCATCTGAATGAGATCGGATATATCGTTCCGGGTCTTGGCGATGCCGGCGACCGTATCTTCGGTACAAAATAAACAAGCCGTTAACGGGCAGCAGGACTGTCATCCAGTCCACGCTGCCCGTTTTTTATCATTTTTATAACACTTTGCAAACCACAGAGGAGAAGGAATAATGAGTGATAAAAGAAGTGATTACATCTCCTGGGATGAGTATTTCATGGGAGTCGCCGCCCTTGCAGGAATGCGGTCCAAAGACCCGAACACACAGGTCGGCGCCTGCATCGTCAGCCCTGACAACAAGATCCTGTCGATGGGCTATAACGGACTTCCCCTTGGCTGTTCCGACGACGAATTCCCCTGGAAGCGTGAATCGCCGGACGATAATGTCCTTGAGACCAAGTATCCGTACACTGTTCACAGCGAACTGAACGCGATCCTGAATTACCGGGGCGGCAGTCTGGAAGGCGCCCGTCTGTACGTGACGCTCTTCCCCTGCAATGAGTGCGCGAAGGCTGTCATACAGTCCGGTATCAAGACCGTGATCTACGGTGATGACAAATACCGGGAAGCCCCCAACAATATCGCTTCCATGCGCCTGTTCAACGCAGCCGGGGTCCGCTATTACAAATACCAGAAGACAGGCCGGAAGATCGAGATCGATCTGTGACAGGTTCGATCTGTGATCAGAACGGCCACAGGCCGTCCCACCAGTCTTTTACGTTATCCCAGAAGGTGGGTTTCTTCAGTTCCTCACCGTAGCGGTTGCACTGGTAAGCGTCTGCGTTGGCTCCGCCTTCATCATAGCTCAGATAGTAGTAGTGGGTATCCAGATGGATGCCCCTTACGCCGTCGATCATGCAGTGAGGCTGGATCTTGATCCGCCCGCTGAAAGCCTGCTGCACCGGTATGTCGATCGTGACTACGTGTACACCTTCTTCCTCTTCGACAGAATCAGACCAGGATACATAGTCTTTTCCGTTCACAAGGTATCCGTACATATGCATCGATACGTGGAAGCTGTCGACCTGCTCACTGGTTACGTTTGAGAGTACCATAGTGATCGTATGCGTTTCCGGATCATAATCCCTGTATTCGATATCCGCGGTAACTTTCTTCAGATTAGACTGCTCGTCCATCCATGCAGAGGATTTCTGCAGCTCTGTGTTTACGAATTCCAGCCCGTCTCTCTCAATGAGTGTATCCTCACTTGAAAACAGGTTTGTGCCCAGGCCGAGACGGTTGCCGTCGATCTTTACACCCATAGCCGCCAGTGTGGTCGGGAAGTTGTCAACGGTAGCGAACTCTCTATAGTCATCTCTCTCCGGTTCGACCGCTGCATTGATGTATGCCGTGTAGCACTTTCTCTCGTAGTCATAGGACGCCGATGAGCAGAATTCCTTGTTCATCGTCGGATGGTCGCCGGACAGGACGATGGTCGTGTTTTCATACCACGGCTGCTCCTGGCACCATTCGATGAATTCGGAAACCTGATTGTCAGAACACCTGATGACATTTGCGTACTGTTCCGGGAACTCGTCGCCGCACAGTTCGCAGACATATCCTTCCGGATAGTGCGTGTCAACGGTCAGCAGGGTAAATGCAAACGGCGCGTCCTGGGACGACAGATCGGCCAGGCGGTCTTTTGCGAATGTGAACAGCTTCTCATCTTCGAAGCCCCACCAGACTTTATAATCGCTGGGCAGTTCTCCGTTTGTCGTATAGTACTTCCAGTCGTGGAAGTCATAGTTCCCGTGCTGTGTAAAGCACAGTCTTCTTCCGCCGAATGTGGCGTCAGATCCGAAACTCATATCCCGGATATAGCCATTCGCCTCAAGGATATCTCCCAGGCAGATCAGATCCGGGAAGAAAGAGTCTTGTGTATTCATGAAGTTGGTACCTACGCCGTTGATCTCAATCGGGATCTTCAGAGGAAGTCCGGAGGTCGCGGCAAACATGCCGCCCATGGTCCAGGTACTGTATTTCAGCGAATTGCCGCCGTTCAAAAGGCCGTCATTTTTTGTCCCGGAGAAATTCTCATTTTCATCAGAGATCTGCGACAGTTTCGGAATGTAGTTCGTATCGAACAGTCCGCCGCTCTCTTTGTCCGAGTAGGATACTTCCATAGACTCTAGGAAGATATAGATCAGATTACGCTTTTTCTCGGGGAAAGTAAGGGTCACGTTTGCCGGGTCAGCGTAATTATCTTCAATATAGGTAGAGTCTTCTCCAAGTGAACGGATGTGCTGCGAAACGCCCAGCTTGTTCCACAGTCCGGCGACCTGCACTATGCCGAAGACCACTGCCATCACCGCGCACGCAGGACGCAGCCAGCGGCGCAGGTTTTTCCTGACCTTCGTATTCTTTTTCACCCGGTCCGCGTCAAGCGCTGCCTTCTGCTCGTCAGTCAGCTGCACAGGAACAATAACCTTGTTTCCGTTTTCGTCCCTGGTCTTCTTTCCTTTGGGCGGCTGCTTCAGCAGCAGGAACAGGCCATACACCAGGTTCAGGACAACAACAATGACAATTGCCGGTATTACTGCATAGGTGATATAGCTCCAGATAATTCCCGAATCAGTTCCAGTCAGGGGCTGAGTCATCGTGAAAATGACTTCATCCAGCGTCAGGTCACCCCATTCCTGGGTCACCCACTGTGCACTTCTTCCCGCGAGGACTGCGATGAAAATGGCAATGTCCAGAAGAACCCGGATGACTGTCCAGCGTGTTTTCTCACGCACATATTTTGTCTCTGTCTGAGTTATTTCTGCAGTTTCTTTTTCTGTATTATTCATGGATCTTCACCCCGTTGTTCACTAAAAAACCGTATGGCATTATACCAACTTGCAAACGGCTTCTCAATATCCGAATTCAAAATTTCATTGATTATTTGCAAAAAAATGTCGAAAACGCCGCAATAAAGCCGGCCATGCGGCCGGCTCAGAACCCTTAACGGATACAATATGCATTTCGGAACCATCGCTGACGAATGAAGCTGTCACACTCTTTTTGAAACGATATATTTCGGTCTTCCTTTTGTCTCCTCGTAGATCCTGGCTATGTAATAGCCAATGATCCCAAGTGAGATCATAATGATACTTCCGATCAGCAGTATCAGCAGGATGACGGTCGTGAAACCTTCCACCGCATGCCCTGTAAAATATCGAACCAGCGTCTGTATCCCCATGATCACAGCAAGAAAAAAAACTGCGATCCCTGCGCCTGTCACCAGCTGCATGGGAGCTGTGGAGTACCCGACGATATTGCCGACTGCATATTTGATCAGCTTCCAGGTCGACCATTTTGAACTTCCTGCTTCTCTTTCCTGCACGTCAAACTCTACCTGGGTCTGCTTATACCCGATCCAGGAACTCATGGCGCGGAAAAATGTATTGCGCTCCGGCATATCCAGAATGCTGTTTACTGCCCTGCGGTCAAGAAGTTTAAAGTCGGAAGCCCGGGACATATCGATCTTCACTGCCCGGGACATGATCTTGTAGAAAAGTCCGGCGGCGGCACGGTGCGCTCCGCTCTCTCTGCCGCGGGTGCGCTTCACGCCTTCTACGACCTCGTATCCTTCCTCCCATTTCCGATACATCTCTACCAGGGTCGCAGGAGGGTGCTGCAGGTCACAGTCCATTACTGCCACACAGGCTCCCACCGCCTCCGCCAGCCCGGCAGCAATTGCAGGCTCCTTGCCGAAATTCCGGGAAAAATGAACGCCGTGAATGTTTTCATTTTTCTCATGAGCTTCCAGGATCTCTTCCCAGGTTCGGTCTTTCGACCCGTCATCCACAAAGATCAGCTCATACGGAATCTTCTCAGCCGTAAGAATGCCGCCGAGGACTTCCACTGTCCTCGGGAGAATCTCTTCTTCATTGTATGCAGGAATGACTACCGATAACATAGCGCTTACTTCTTTTCTTTAAATACGATCAACTTCGAGAATACGTAGTTCAGAACCATGACTATGGCACTTACCAGAATCTTGGCCCACATGCCCCGCACGCCCATGAATCTCCAGTCCATCCCGAATCTTACCAGAAGCGGCACCGCCGCAATCTCAAACAGACCGGTCAGGATCCTCGCACCGACAAACAACGCAGCTTCATGAAGTACGAACAGTATCTCCCACCTGTAGCTCCGGAAGACCCAGATCTTGTTGGCAACATAGGCAAACGCGACTGCCGCGATCCAGGAAACGGCGTTGGAGATTGCCACACTCCAGTGAAATAGTTCCACTCCGGCTGCGTAAACCACCCAACTTACCAGTGTTGTCAAACAGCCGACTATAAAATAAACAATCAGCTCTCTGTATTTTCTGTACAGTTCCTTCATCCGCTACTCACTCCGCAAATCCGAGGCGATGCCTTGCTGCCCTCAGTTTCTCATTAAAAACGGTATAGAAATCATCCACATTCCAGTCGCAGAGGAAGAAATCCTCAAGGAGCCAGACGCAGATCTGTCTGCGGTAAGTTCCCTCCGGGTCCGAATGATCCAGGAATGCTCTCACCTGCTCAAGGAAATTGTGCCAGCTGCGGCAGAATTCCTCATAGGCGGGAAGGTCCGGGATCCCCAGCCATTTCTTCACCTTGATCTTGGAACCGCTGCAGTGGGTGCATTCATTTACCTGGAGAATATACCTGAAGTCTCCGTTCTCCCAGCTGCGCCCCAGCGGATACAGCCTGCAGATTCCGGGCCGCAGCACATGAATGCTGCACCTGCCGTTCTCATCCAGAAAGGTGCACGCGCCGTTCTCATCCATCAAAAGGACGGGAAGGATCAGCCCGTCGATTACCTTCAGCTCGATCTTCTCGTTCAGCAGGTCTTCGACACTTTCTCCCAGGAATCTGGACATCTCGAAAACATCGCAGGGATCCAGCACGATGACAGGATTCATGCGGCAGCAGTCCGAACAGCCGGAACAGTCATTTGTCCCGATCTTCACCATATCATTGGCGGTATAATATCTGCCGTCAGAGATCTCTCCGACCGATTCCTCTCTCCACATGCAAAACTCCCCGATGTTCAAGTACGCCATTATGACCGTAATGATAGCATAAAGGAAATAAATCCGCCACATGTATGCTTCAAAAAGCCCCGCCTTAGACCGGGACAGGAAATCCGCACACTCGGCCCCTTTCTTTCCTTTGCTGCATCGCATCTGACGACACTCCGTTCGCTATAGATGCGTTGCTCCTTCGTGCCGTCACGCGATTTGCAAAGTCAATTCGGCGCCTAATGTGTGCTTTATTTCCTGTCACCGATCTAGGGCGGGGCTCTGATTTCGTTCTCAGATGGGGCATAAAATGCGGTTTAACTTCGCATGGCGTCCTTCATGCTGCGCACATACTCCCCGATGTGAGGCGGGGCGGCGGTCCCATACTGGTCTATGATACGGATGATGGCGGAGCCGACGATCGCCCCGTCGGATACAGCCGCCATTGCCGCTGCCTGGGCAGGGGTCGAGATTCCGAATCCCACGGCGCAGGGGACGTCGGTCACTTCCCGGATCTTTGACGTGATCGATCCTATATCTGTTGTTATGGCGGTCCGCACCCCCGTCACTCCCAGTGAGGATACGACATAGATAAAACCCTGCGCCTCACTGGCAATCTGTACGATACGGTCTTCACTGGTCGGTGCGATCAGGGAGATAAGATCGATCCCGTTCTGCCTGCAGGCGTCTTCGAACTGGTCTTTTTCTTCAAACGGAACATCCGGAAGGATCAGTCCGTCTATGCCAACCTCGGCACATCTGCGGCAGAAGCCGTATCTGCCCCGGTCGCTTCCGTCAGACCCGTCCGCGTCCCCTTCGCCTCCCTCATGATAGGAGTAAATGACATTGGCGTAAGTCATGAAGACCATCGGGACAGTGACGGTTCCATCTTCACGGACCTCCCGGATAAAGTCAAGGACCATGTCCGTAGTGATTCCGCCATCCAGTGCCCTGACGTTGGCGGTCTGGATGACCGGGCCTTCGGCTGTCGGGTCTGAGAACGGTATTCCGATCTCAATCAGGTCAGCTCCGTTTTCCTGCGCTTCTATAAGCGCTGCCCTGGTGGTCTCCAGGTCTGGATATCCTGCCGTTATAAATGGTATAAATGCTTTCCCGCCGGTAAATGCTTCCTGGATTCTGCTCATTTCTTCTTCCTCATCTCTCTTCAGAGCCCGTCGCCACTGTAAAGTATGCTGCCCTGTACATTATTCCTCTATCCTGTGCCCTCTGTATCTCGCGACTGCGGCGCAGTCCTTGTCTCCTCTTCCAGAGACAGTGATGACAAGGATCTGATCCTTCCCCATCTCCGGTGCGATCTTCATTGCATGAGCGATTGCATGGGAAGATTCGATAGCCGGGATAATACCCTCCAGCCGGCTGGTATATTCAAATGCCTGCACCGCCTCTTCGTCTGTGACCGGCACGTACTGCGCGCGTCCTGTCTCATGGAGATATGCGTGCTCCGGTCCGATGCCGGGGTAATCAAGTCCGGCGGAGATCGAATAGACCGGAGCGATCTGGCCGAATTCGTTCTGGCAGAACAGACTCTTCATTCCATGGAAGATACCCGTGCGGCCGGTGCTGACAGTAGCGGCGGTCTCATAGGTGTCGATGCCGCGGCCTGCGGCTTCGCAGCCGATCAGCTTCACACTGCTGTCATCGATATAGTGATAGAAGGAGCCTATGGCGTTGGAGCCCCCGCCGACGCAGGCAAGTACCGCATCCGGAAGACGTCCTTCCGCCTCCAGGATCTGTGCTCTGGATTCTCTCGATATCACTGCCTGGAAATCTCTTACAATGGTCGGAAATGGGTGCGGCCCCATGACGGACCCAAGGCAGTAGTGGGTATCCGCGATCCGGTTCGTCCACTCGCGGAAAGCTTCCGACACCGCATCCTTGAGGGTCGCGGTTCCGCTGGTGACCGGCACGACTTTCGCTCCAAGAAGCTTCATTTTATAGACATTCAGAGCCTGACGCTCCGTGTCGACCTTCCCCATGAACACAACACATTCCATGCCGAAATAAGCCGCCGCCGTGGCGGTCGCCACGCCGTGCTGCCCGGCTCCAGTCTCCGCGATCAGGCGCGTCTTTCCCATTTTCTTTGCAAGGAGCGCCTGCCCCAGAACGTTATTGATCTTGTGAGCGCCTGTGAAGTTCAGGTCCTCCCGCTTGAAATAAATCTTCGCGCCGCCCAGGTCTTCCGTCATCTTCCGGGCAAAATACAGACGACTCGGCCTGTTTGCGTATTCGCTGAACAGAACCTCCAGCTCATGGTTGAACTGCGGGTCATTTTTAAAACGCTCGTATGCGTCGTTCAGTTCGATGACCGCGTTCATCAGCGTCTCCGGTATGTACCGTCCTCCGAACTGTCCGAATCTTCCTCTGGAATCTGCCTGTGTAGCCATCCTTCTCCTCCTTAATTGTGCCCCGGCAAAGGGACCGTTTCATCTTCACTCCTGCTGCACTGGCAGTCAGCACTGCCGGACTGCGCGGACAAACCGCAGGATCTTCTCCCTGTCTTTGCATCCGTCCGTCTCAACTCCCGAACTCACATCCACCCCGAAGGGCTGCGTCTTCCTGACCGCCTCCTGCACATTTTCAGAATCCAGGCCGCCGGCCAGGATAAACGGCCGCTTCATGCCGGTCAGAAGAGACCAGTCCCAGGCCTGCCCCGTACCTCCGGCTCCGTGATCCAGGAGCACCAGATCCGCCTCACTGTCCTCTGCTCTCCGGATGTCCTCTGCTGTATCGATCCGAAAAGCCTTGATGACCGTCTTATCCGTTCTGGAGCGAAGATACCGGATCTCTTCATTTCCCTCGTGCCCGTGCAGCTGGATGATATCCATCAAGCCTCCCTCCGCCAGATCCGCGATCCAGCGAATGTCCTGGTCGAGAAAAACAGCGGCAGACCGTATCTCAGGCTTCAGCCGGTCCGTCATCTCCCTCATCCGCTCCGGAGTGACAGTGCGTCTGCGGCCGGAAGCAAGAATAAACCCCGCGATATCCGGACAGACTTCATTTACCATATCGATGTCCTGCGGCCGCATCAGGCCGCAGATCTTTATCCTCACTCTATCCATTAAGACCCCTCAGCTCACGCAGCATCGCACTCTTATCCACCGCACGCATCAGCGTCTCGCCCACAAGACACGCATCCGTCCCGATCTCCCTGAGAAGCTGTACATCCTGCGCCGTGCGGATCCCACTCTCGGCAACAAACAGCACACCCTCCGGAACCAGACTGCGAAGCCTGCCTGAATTCGTCACATCCACCGTAAAATCCTTCAGGTTCCGGTTATTGACCCCGATCATCCTGGCGCCGGCGTCCGCAGCCATACGGATCTCCTCACTGTCATGAGCCTCCACAAGAGACGACAGCCCCAGCGAATCGGCGATCCTGATATACGAAGAGAGCGTATCCTCGTCCAGGATCGAGCAGATCAGAAGAACAGCCGACGCCCCCAGCACCTTCGCCTCATAGATCATATATTCATCCACCGTAAAATCCTTCCGGATACACGGCGTGCTGACCTCCTGCGTAATCCTCCGCAGGAACTCACCCTCTCCCTTGAACCACTTCGGCTCCGTCAGCACAGAGATGCACTCCGCCCCGGCCGCCTCATACTCCCTCGCAATCTCCAGGTACGGGAATTTGAACAAGTGCCTGTCACTGGGGTGTCCAGATCTGGCCTTTGGATGGGGAGGCCTGCTTGATCTCGCAGATGAAACTGATATCCGGACCAGACAAAGCTTTTTCAAACCTGAACTGGCTGGTATCTTCTGCAGCCAGGCGCTCGGCCTCTTCCTGCATCTGCTGAAGCGGGATGTTTTTCTTAGCTTCTTCTGTCCGGATCCTGGCGTAGTCTGCCAGTTTCTGTAATATGTCAGCCATTGGACACCTCTACCATCTCTTTGATCTTCTCCAGTGCTTTGCCGCTGTCGATCAGTTCTGCCGCCAGCCTGACGCCATCTTTCAAGCTTTCTGCCTTGCCGGCTATGAACAGGCCTGCGCCTGCGTTCATCAGTACAATGTCTCGTTTTGCCCCCGTAATCTTTCCGGCAAGGATATCTCTTGTGGTCTGCGCGTTTTCCTCCGGAGTACCGCCCACGATCTCTTCTCTGGAAGCTGTCTTAAGACCAAAGTCTTCAGGCCGGATGGTCAGGTCTCTGTAATATCCGTCTCTGAACTCGCAGATCTTAGTCGGTGCGCTGACGGATATCTCGTCCAGATGATCTGTTCCGTAAACCACCATGCCCCTCCTGACGCCAAGGCTCATGAGGACCTTGGCCAGCGGATTGACCAGTCTCTCGTCATACACGCCCAGCAGCATATATTCCGGGTAAGAAGGATTGGTCAGCGGACCCAGGATGTTGAAGACGGTCCGTATGCCAAGCTCTCTTCTGATCGGGCCTACATATTTCATCGAAGAATGGTATTTCTGGGCGAAAATGAAGCAGAATCCGACTTTTTCAAGGAGTTCGCGGCATTTATCCGGGTCCTGCTGGATGTTGATCCCGAGCGCCTCGAGGCAGTCGGCTGTTCCCGACAGGGAGGAAGCCGCGCGGTTGCCGTGTTTTGCTATCTTGATCCCGGCGGCTGCCAGTATGAAAGCTGTCGTGGTGGAAATGTTAAAGCTGTGGGCGTTGTCCCCGCCTGTCCCTACGATCTCCATAACTTCCATTCCGGGGTGTTCCAGACGGGTCGCCTTCTCTCTCATCGCTGTTGCGCATCCGGAGATCTCATCGATCGTCTCGGAGCCGGTGGATTTGGTTGAGAGCCCTGCCAGAAATGCAGCGTTCTGTGTGGCGGTGGTCTCTCCGCTCATGATCTCTGTCATCACAGTGTATGCTTCGTCATAAGTCAGATCCTGTTTGTCAACGATTTTCACAATTGCCTCTTTAATCATAATGTTCCTCCTCATTTACTGCTTATCTTTACAAAATTCTCCAGAATCCGGTTTCCATGCGGAGTCAGGATCGATTCCGGATGAAACTGGATCCCGTAAACTTTATATTCAGTGTGACTTACTGCCATGATCTCCCCGTCCCCCGTCCGGGCAGTCACCTTCAGGCACGAGGGCATTGTTTCCTCTTCGGCTGCAAGAGAATGGTACCTGCCAACCATCTCCTTGCTTTCCAGTCCTTCAAATAAACTGCATCCGGTATCAATGCTGCATTCAGACTGCTTGCCGTGCATCAGTTCCTTCGCGTAACCGACCGTGGCGCCGTAAGCGGTGCAGATACTCTGGTGCCCGAGGCAAACTCCCATGGTGGGATATTTGCTGCCAAGTTCCTTCACCACATCGATACAGATTCCGGCATCCTCCGGCCGTCCGGGGCCCGGTGACAGGATGATCCCTCCCGGACTGATATTGCCGATCTGTTCAACACTCATCTCGTCATTTCTGATCACCATGATGTCAGGACTGATGGCACCGATCATTTGGTACAGGTTGTAAGAAAAACTGTCATAATTATCGATTAGCAGGATCATAAGACTTCCTCCTGAGCCATCTCCAGCGATACGATCACTGCCCTGGCTTTATTCATGCACTCCTGATATTCTGTGCGCGGTACGGAATCCGCAACAATCCCCGCTCCGCTCCGGACAAAGACCTTGCCCCGCTTTTTATATGCAATCCGGATGGCGATACACAGATCCAGGTTGCCGGTCAGACTCAGATATCCGATCGCACCTCCATAGATGCCGCGCTTGTTATTTTCCAGGTCATTGATGATCTGAGCCGCCCGGATCTTCGGGGCACCGGACAGAGTTCCGGCAGGAAGGATCGAAGCTACGGCGTCCAGCGCATCCCTGTCTTCCCGAATCTGCCCGCGTACCGTGGATCCGATATGCATCACATGAGAATAACGTTCGATCTGATACGCCTTCTCCACCACCACGGATCCAAACTGCGACACCTTGCCGATGTCATTGCGCCCCAGATCCACGAGCATGCTGTGCTCCGCAAGTTCTTTGGGATCTGCCAGCAGTTCCTTCTCCAGTTCTTCATCCTCATGAGGCGTCTTTCCCCTCGGCCTTGTCCCTGCCAGCGGAAATGTATGCAGCACCCCGTCTTCCAGTTTGACGAGCGTCTCCGGGGAAGCGCCCGCAACCTCCATATCCGAACTTGAAAAATAAAACATGTACGGTGATGGATTCACGGTCCTGAGCACCCGGTACGTATTCAGCAGGCTTCCTTCATAATCGGCTTCCAGCCGGTTGGACAACACCACCTGGAAGATGTCGCCTTCGAAAATGTGCCGTTTTGCTTTTTCGACCATGGCGCAGTACTGCTCTTCCGAAAACAGCGCCTTGACTTCCGAAGTCATCTTTCCGGGAACGATGTCCGCCATCTCACCGCTGCGGATCAGGTCCGCCATGTGCTGAAGTTCCAGAGCGGCCCTGTTATACTCCGCCAGGAACGCCTGCCCGGAAGAAGCATCCGGCAGCTTCATGTTCGCGATCAGGATCAGCTTCTGCCGGTAATTGTCAAAGCAGATGACCTTGTCGAACAGCATCAGGTCCACATCCTTGAACCCTTCCGAATCCTCAGCGTCAAGATGGAGCGTCGGCTCCGGATATTTCAGGTAATCATAGGAAAAATAACCGACAAGACCTCCTGTAAAGGACGGAAGGTTATCCACCTTCGGACTGCTGTGCTCCGCGAGCACCTGGCGGATATATTTCCCTGGATCATCCGTCTGTATCTCCAGCGCCCCTGCTCGAAGACTTCCGTCCTGGCAGGTGATCTCCAGCTTCGGGTCATATCCCAGAAATGTATATCGTCCCCAGTTCTCATGTCCTGACACGGACTCCAGCATATACACATGGCCGGATACATTCTGCAGAACGCGCAGTACTTCGATGGGCGTGCGCATGTCTGACAGAATCTCCACACTCAGCGGATACGTCCTGTATTTCCCGATATACGGCCGGATCACATCCGGCGAAGGACAGATCTTCATGTTTTCTCCTCCTACAATAGATTTGTGGTGGTTATATACCTGACAACCAGTCAGGACTAACCGTTTCATTGCTAAAGCTGTTAGAATGGATTGGCATTGG
>CADCII010000058.1:14361-35473 GCA_902801515.1 uncultured Lachnospiraceae bacterium | reverse complement strand
TCCGGATCCGATTATGACACAGTGATACGGTATCAGGTGAGTTACGCTTCCAGGCGCGGCCGGGACGACGGGCTGAAGAAACTGAAAAGGGCACTGAACAGCAGAGGCCTTCATCCGCAGCTGTTCCATGAATATGTCAAAGGCGACAGTTCTCCTGGCTATCATCATTGGTACTGCGCGGTGGATGTCCTGGAAGATCCGTTGGAGGGGTTCGATGGCTGAAAGCTTTCATGGGTTCGAGGAATTCAGCGCGATGATGCAGGAAATGCTTTCCAAGGTGGAAGGCACGAAGGTCACTGACGCTCTGAAGGTAGGCGCGGAAGCGCTGGCAAGTGACGTGCGCATGCTGCCATCGCCTCGATCGCGGACGGGCCATCCGACGCATATGCTGGATACAGTACAGGCCAGGGTGGACGGCGAAACGGTACAGGTGGGATGGGGTGCGTACTATGGACTGTTTTGGGAGAACGCCAACAAAGACAGATACCAGAAACTAATAATTGACGCAATAGATCTATAAGGAGATATGAATATGCCTACAAACAATATCGCTGAGAAGAAGCCTTCAGTTAAGCTGACGGTTGGTGCGCAGTATATCTGCTTCAACACCATGGACGCGAACAATGGCTGGACGAATGCATTCGAAACGGAGGTAGTAAAACTGCCTACTGTCACGCAGGTGCAGGTGACAGATAATGCGGACAGCTATGACTCTTATGCATCCGGGGCAATCTACGATTCTGACACGGATGTGCCGACCAAGGACATCGCTGTTACGAACCTTGCATTCCCGGATCTCCTGCTGGCAAGAATGAAGGGGGATACCGTAGATGAGGGAGTGGTTGTCGAAGGAAAAGGAGAAATTGCCCGTCCGTACTTCGCATACGGCATTGTCGTTTTGAAGAAGAACGGAGAAAAGGATCTGAGATGGTATCCGAAGTGCAAGCTGGTGGAAAATTCCGACAGCACGCAGACATCCACGGATTCTCATTCCGACCAGACTGATGACGTAACGATCCGTGCATACCGCATGAGCGATGAAAACGGAATTGCTATCAGGCTGCCGCACCGGCAGAAGGCTGAGGGGGATAATTGCATATGGCGAAAAAGAACGAACAGGGAGCAGCTGCGGCTGCTCCCGAATTTGTATTGAAAGACCTGGCGTCGGATGACGTATTTACGATGACTTCACTGATCGGCAAGCTGGGAATTTCGAATATTGCAAAACTCCTTGACGCGAAGACGCTCCGGGCGACCAGGTTCGAGGCGCCGACAAGGATGAATGAAAATGGAGAGTTGGAGCCTCTGCCGATGGCCGAATGGACTGAAGGGCAGAAGATGGCTGCAATGCAGGCAGAAGACGCCAGGACGCAGCTGACGCTCCGGATCGTGGAAACCATCCTGAATAACTTCGAGAAGTGTCGTGAAGACATCTATCGTCTACTGGCATCCGGATATTCCGTGTCGGTAGAAGAGATCAGGACTGTTTCGGCGGTCACGTTGATCGGCCTGATCGACGGGTATATCAACCGGGAAGCGTTCAGCGATTTTTTTACGCAGGTATTGAGATTGATGGGTCACATGGGCAGTTCTGGTTTGAGGATGAGCTCTTCCGCCGTTATGGCTCCGGTGTAAACCAGATCCTGACGATCTGGATCCGGCGCGGAAAGCTGCAGCAGTTTGTTGGCCAACTCCTGACCAAGATCCAGGAAGAGGCGATGGAAGAGATCTATATGCACAGGATCTACGGAAAGAGTTACACACAGTGGCGAGAGGAAGTGATGAGGAATGGCTGATGATATCAAGCGCGTAGGCCTTGAGTTTACCGCGGAAGGTGTGCAGGACTTCAAGTCCGCACTGAAGGAAACATCGCAGGCTTCAAAGGAAAACTATCAGGAGCTGAAACTTGCCCAGTCACAGTATGACAAGAACACTTCCTCCACGAAAAAGCTGAAGGACCAGCAGAAGTATCTCCAGAAGCAGAGCGAGACCTACACCAAGAAGGTGAAGGTTCTCTCTACTCAGCTGGAGGAGATGGAAAATGACGAAACCGCCGACAAAGAAGCGATCGCAAAGAAAAGGTCGGAGCTGGTCAAGGCACAGACGCAGCTGAATAAGTACGATAAGTCTCTGGAGGAAGTGAACAAGGATCTGGAGACACATTCTTCGCAGCTGACAGAGTGGGGCCAGAAGCTGGAAGGCGCAGGAACGGCGCTCACTAAGGGCGTAACAGGACCCGTGGTGGCAATGGCCGCTGCATCAACGGCAGCATGGAAAGAGGTCGATGAGGCGATGGATACGATCGCCACAAAGACTGGCGCCTCCGGGGATGAGCTGACAGGGCTGCAGAATGTGGCCAAAGGCATCGCGGAAACTGTCCCGACGGACTTCCAGACGGCTGCGGACGCAGTGGGTGAGGTGAACACCAGGTTCGGACTCACGGGGGACGACCTGGAAGATCTTTCCACCAAGTTCGTCAAATTCGCTGAGATCAACGATACTGATGTATCCGGAGCGGTCGACAGCACGTCATCGGTTCTGAACGCCTTCGGTCAGGATGCATCCGGCGCGGGAAAACTGCTGGACGCGCTGACGCACACATCTCAGTCGACCGGGCTGAGCGTCGATTCGCTGGCATCCAGCCTGCAGAAGAATGCAGCTGCGTTTCAGGAGATGGGGCTGACAGCTGAAGAGTCGGCAGGACTGATGGGTCAGATCGAGATGTCCGGTATGGATACCCAGACCGCTATGGCTGGCCTGCAGAAGGCCATGGCCAATGCCACATCCAAGGGCAAGACCATGGATCAGGCCCTGGGCGAGTTCAGCGAGACAATGTCCGGGAACGGAAGCGACACAGAGAAACTACAGGCAGCATACGACCTGTTCGGGAAGAAGGCCGGTGCTGCCTTTTATAATGCCGCGAAAAACGGAAAACTTGATCTGGAAGACCTGTCCGGATCCATGTCCGACTTCGCAGGAACCACGGAAAGCACATTTGAAGCGACGCAGGACCCGCTGGATCAGTTCACGCTGATCCTGAATAACCTGAAACTGCTGGGGGCTGACATCATTGATGCAGCAGCTCCGATGATTATGGGCTTTTTGACGACTGTCAAGAATGCGGTGGCAGGAGTGAAGACATGGTGGGAGAGCCTGTCTCCGGGAGCCCAGCAGCTGATAGAAAAGATCGTGCTGATCGCTGCGGCAGTAGGACCGCTGCTGATCGTTGCCGGTAAAGCGATCAAAACGGGGCGAACGATCATGTCTGGTGTCCGAACGCTGTCTACGGCGTTCAGCGCGTTGTCCGCAGGGCCGATCGGACTGATCGTTCTCGCAATCGGAGCGGCAATAGCAGCAGGCGTCCTGCTGTATAAAAACTGGGACAAGGTAGTCTGGGGAAACATCGTCACATGGACGACGAATACCTTCGGACCGATCATCGGAATAATAAAAGGTGCTCTGGAACCGATCATCAGCTTCGTGCAGGGCATCTGGTCGACGGTCAAAGGGGTTTTCAGCGGCGACATCTCGGTAGGCGAGGTCATGACGGGGGCCTGGAGTACAATCACAGGTGTAGCCGGGACCATCTGGGATACCGTAGTCGGAGTATTCACGGGTGAGATCTCTGTGGGCGACATCCTTACGACGGCCTGGGACACGCTGTCAGGAACGGCACAGGGGATCTGGGATACGGCAAAAGCCGTTTTCGAGACAGTAGCCCCGAAGGCAAAGGCAGTCGCGACATCGGCGTGGAATACATTAAGCGAGAAGGCGACGGAGATCTGGGATGCTGCGAAAGGCATTTTCTCAGATACGGGACCGAAAGCGAAAGCGGTCGCGACAGCGGCATGGAATACGCTGAGCGAGAAGGCAACAGAGATCTGGGATGCCGCAAAGGGCATATTCTCAGGAACGGCACCGAAGGCGAAAGCAATCGCGACGGGTGCCTGGAAGAAGCTGAGCGAAAAGGCAACGGAGATCTGGGATGCCGCGAAGAGCATATTCTCAGACACGGCACCGAAAGCGAAAGCGGTAGCGACAGCAGCATGGAACAAGCTGAGCGAGAAGGCAACAGAAATCTGGGACGCTGCGAAAGGCATATTCTCAGATACGGCACCGAAGGTAAGCGCTGTGGTGACGACGGCCTGGGACACGCTGTCGGAAACAGCGTCAGGTGTGTGGGACTCTGTCAAAGAGGTGTTCACCTCATTCGACATTGAATGGCCTAACTTCGGAGAACTGGCATCATCGGCATTCGAGGGGCTGAAGAATGCAGCAAGTGATGCGTGGAACTGGATCAAAGGGCTGTTTGGTGGAGGCGAAGCCACAGAAGAAGAGCTCAAGACCGGAGATGTGGATACGTCATCGGTCGAGAGCGCTCAGACGACGGTAGAAGGCGCGACGACTTCGATGGCAGAAGCATTTACGAATGCGGAACTGGTCATTTCTGATGTTGACGTCTCTTCCATCACGACAGCCAACCTGTTCGTGAACAGCTCGATCCTGTCATACACAAGGATGTTCGACAACCTGAAACTGTCGTTCCCGACAGTCGGCACGCAGGCACTGACGACAGCAAAAGCAGCTGTGGTTTCAGCTGTGAACTACATGAAGCGGGTGATGGACTTCACATGGAACCTTCCGACCCTTCATGGCCATCTGCCGTCCATAGCTGTGGATATGCGGTCGGCCAGCTCTTCGGATGGAAGGACGACCATCAGTTATCCGGATCTCAGGATCGCCGGCTATAAATATTTCGCTGAAGGTGCACTGCTGACCAGGCCAACGCTGTTCGGGATGATCGGAGGCGAAGCGGGCCAGGAAGCAGTTCTTCCGGTCAGCAAACTGTGGGAAGAAATGGATCGCAGATACCAGTTCGCCGGGATGACAAACAATTTCTATATCTACGACGCTGAGGATCCGTCCGAAACAGCCATGGAGGTGGCAAGGATCCTCAACAGGATGCAGAGGATGGCGTAATGGGAAAAAGTAAAACGGTAACGAAAGCGCCGACGGGGCTGACGATCACAAGATCCGGAACATCCTTCACGTTCAAATGGAAGATCGGAGATTCCGATTACGGGAACGGGCAGCAGCTGCTGTACCAGGTAGACGGCGGAAAACAGAAATCCCAGGCGATTGGGAAAACGGATACATCTGTAACCCTGAACCTGGGAAATATATCCCAGTGCGCATTCTGGGTCCGTGGAAACAGGAAGAAGTACAGAAAGAAAAGCAAAATGGTGAATCCTGGGTGGTCGGCATACGCCGGCTGCTCATGGAATGCGGAAATACCGGCACCTCCGGAACTCACATACACAAGGGATTCGAGCAATACAGGGACATTCGCCTGGAAGGCGACGAATGACACTTCGGGCAAGGCATTCTTCCTGAATGTGATCGTCCAGACTCTTGTCGTGCAGAATGCCGGAGCCGGATCGGATCAGGACTGGAAGAATGCAGCAGGATCCGTGGAAAGCGCAGAAGACTCTGCTCAGTACAGGGAAACGATCGGAGCCGGGTGCGTCCGGTGGGTAAGGGCATGCTCAAGGGGGACCGCGGGCGATTCAGCATGGGTATATGCCAGCCATGCGTACTCTGAACCGATGCTGCCGGAACTCATATCGTGCAGGGCGGAAGATGCTGGTGCCGCAACCAGGATCAGGTCAGACTTCCGCTTAAACTACAGCATCCTGCATCCGATCGATTCAATCATAACGCAGTATGCAATAGAAACTCCGGATGCGCAGCTCGCATGCCCCTCGGACAACTGGACAGACGGAATGTCGACGACGCCGCAGAAAACGGAGGATACACATCAGTTCTTCGCCTCAGATCGGGTTGGAACGGATCAGTGCCTGTATGTCAGGATGATGGCAGTTCACGACGATGACAGCAATGCATCATACAGCCAGTACAGACTGGCCATGAAAGGGAATCTGGCCGCGCCGGGATTCTCTTCTTCAGTAGGCACTTTGATTGTCGACACTGCCGGCGGAGTCGCATCAATCACCTTTGAAAATAATACGGATGTGCCGGATGCATTCCATGTGATCCTGTACAGGTCGGAAAAGTCTCCTGCGAATGCAGTTGCGGTCGCCATCGTGGAGCCTGGAAGAACCAGCGCCTCGATCACGATACCGGAACTGAAGACTGCAGGGACGTATGCGTTTGGCATATATGCCTGTGTCGGATCCTATGAAGAACACCCGTGCGCGGACAGCACAACGCAGTACAATACCTTCTCCGTAGACGCAAAGATGGTATCACAGGAGGCCTGGCGGTCCGGAAACATAGCACAGGCGCCGGCGGATGTAGTCGCTGAAGCGATAGGAGACGGGAAAGTCCGGGTGGCATGGACCTGGGCATGGAAGGCTGCAACATCGGCGACGCTGGCATGGTCTGACCATGATGATGCATGGGAATCCACCGCAGAGCCTGACAGTTACGATGTGCTGACCACATACTCCAACAGCTGGATTATTGCGGATCTGGAAGTCGGGAAAAAGTACTATATCCGGATCAGGCTGAATGACGACAGTGGAGATGAACAGGTACCGGGGCCGTGGTGCGATATGGTCACGGTGGACCTTTCGACACAGCCGGAGAACCCGGTCATCAGTGTGACGAGGGATGTGATTACGCCTCAGCAGAGCGTGACTGCCTCATGGACATATGACAGTGCCGACGGGACGCAGCAGGCGTATGCGGAAGTCTGTGAAGTAAGCATAGAGGAACAGGCTGGCGAATATGTCACGGTATATGGTGGTGTGATCGGTCATGCGGCAGGGGAACAGTATGTCTTGCTGACGCCAGAGTGGGAGCCGGGGACGCATCACATGATAGCGGTACGAACGACCTCAGAAACCGGCCGAACTTCAGAATGGTCCGATCCGGTCGGGATCCAGGTGGCAGATCCCGTCGAGGCGGAGATCACTCTGACATCTGTACAGGATGGCATAGTCGATTCCATGCCGATCACACTTGCAGTGACAGGCGCCGGCACATCCGGGACAACGACGGTGTCCATCGTGAGGTCAGAGAACTACAGAATCAACCGACCGGATGAACGGGAACAGGACGGCTATGAAGGTGAGTCCGTATATACGTACAGACAGATCGGTGAAGCGCCGGTGTCGATCGAACTGGAAGACCTGACCGGCCAGCTTGATGACGGCGCGAAATATGAAATCGTGGCGACCGTGACGGATGAGATGGGGCAGAAGGCGGAAGCGAAGGTCCCGATCTCGATCGCGTGGGCACATCAACCGGATATTGTCCCTGTAAAAATCCGGACAGATATCTACAGGATGATCAGTATTTTCAAGGTGGAGCGTCCTGAAGGATATGTAGATGGAGATACGTTCGACGCATACAGGCTGTCTGCGGACAGGCCGGAGAAGATCATAGACGGAGGCTTGTTTGATACATGGTACGTGGATCCGTTCCCGGCCTTCGGCAGGCTGGGTGGACACAGGATCGTATCGAAGAGCCTGTATGGAGACTATGTAACAGCTGACAATCAGCTGGCATGGACAGACACGGATGAAGATGACGGGGACCTGCTCAAAGAGACGGGCGTGATCATTGAATTCGCGAACGAAGTCCTGAAGCTGCCGTACAACAATGCGATGGACAACCGGTGGTCAAAAGACTTCCAGCGGACCGTCTATATGGGAGGAGCCGTACAGGGAGACTGGAATCCGGGAGTCACAAGGGACCTGAGCCTTACATGTGACGCGACGAAGATAAGCGACCTTGATCGGATCGAACTTATCAGAGATCTGGCGGAGTATCCGGGAATCTGTCACATCAGGACACCTGACGGATCATCCTTCAATGCAGACATACAGGTGAGCGAATCGCGGCCGTACGACAAGAAGATCATAAACTATTCCTTTGCGATCCAAAAGGTGGATCCGCAGGGGTATGAAGGAATGACCCTTGAAGAATGGGACGCAGCACATGAGGGAGAATGATGGACTGGAGGAAAGGATTTACAGCAGGATATGTCCTTGCGGAGGTGGATCCGGCCACGTGGAATGATGTGCGGTTCTACAACTTCACAGGGGGCAGCATATCCAGGTCGGAGACGGATCAGTCTGCAGATCTGAATATGACTGAGCGGCTGGATGAGAAATGGATCCGGATCTATCTGAATGCGCAGCAGGTTTCCGGATCCGCGCATGTCGCACTGTTCACGGGGATCACATCAACACCGGAGAGGCAGATAAATGGCACTCGGGAGAGTTTCGCGACGGACTGTTACAGCGTGCTCAAACCGGCAGACGATATGCTGCTGCAGAGAGGATATTACGCGCCGCAGGGAGTAAACGCTGCGCTTCTTGCGGCAGAGCTGCTCCGCGTGGGACCGGCGCCTGTGGAATATGCAGAACCGGCGCCGAAACTCCAGGAGCCGATCATTGCGGAAGATTCAGAGACCAATCTGACAATGGCGCAGAAACTCATGGACGCGATCGGCTGGATGATCCGCATCGATGGGATGGGGAAGATAAGGATATGCCCGAAACCAACAGAGATAGCGGCAAGATTCGACGCCATAGATGGAGATGCAATAGAACCGCAGCTGTCGGATGTCGAAGACTGGTTTGATTGCCCGAATTGCCTGCGTGTGAGCTCGGGAGAGAACACTGTGGAACTGAAAGACGAAGATCCGAACAGCCGGCTGTCTACTGTATCCAGGGGCCGGGAGATATGGCAGCAGGAGTCATCGGTAACCCTGGGAGACAGGGAGACGCTGTACGAATATACAGCAAGGAAGCTGCAGGAGCTGCAGTCGCCGGCAAGGACACGATCATACAGCAGGCGTTTCGATCCGAATGTTTTCCCTGGAGATTTAATAGATCTGCACTATCCGCGCCAGAAGATCATGGGCCGGCATAGAGTCAGCACACAGACGATCACGATCGGATACGGATGCAGGACATCAGAGGAGGCGGTTTATGAGCCTTGAAGATATTGTAATAAACAGAATATCCAGACTGTTTGAAAGAAAAGCTGCAAAGACCAGCCCTTATGATACGCAGGCGGTCGTAAAAAGAGTGGAAGGAAAGACTGTGTGGGTGCATATCCCTGGGGGCGTCGCGGAGACGCCAGTCAAAATGACAGTAGACGCAAAGCCCGGAGACACTGTAATGGTAAGAATCTCCGGCGGGAAGGGATGGATAATAGGAAATGAAACAAGCCCTCCGTCAAACGACAAAGCAGACGTCGCAAAGAAGATGAACAGCGATATGAGCGGCAGGAAAAAGCATATCGTCATCAAAGACGGGACGATAAAGTTTGTCGGAAAGACGCTCATCATAGAATCGGACAACTTCAAACTGGACGAAGACGGGAACGCCTCATTTAAGGGCGACCTTAATGGCACGAGCCTGACGGTTAAAGATTACATCTCGATTTATAACGGAGATGACAAAGTAAGGGTTATCTCATTCGACAAGAGCGAACCGGTTCCTGGAGTGGAATCGTTCATGATCGAGATAGACCCGGATGGCATAATGCCTTATCTATACATAAAATCGAAATACACAGCGTGCAAGGCCTTGAACGCCAACGACGATTATGGGACATTCAGCGTTTGTGGCGGTGATCCGTTTTTTCTGGAACAGAATGCGCTTGATGCGAATTGGGACTTTACACCCAATAGGGTAAGGGTGTTCCAGTCAAGGCCGGCATATGATGGCGCTCACGTTTATTTGTACAGCGATGCCATCAATGATATTTCCGGATCAGGATCGACCGTAGTCATCGATGGAAATGGAAGGCTGCTTACATCCTCAAGTTCGTCCAAAAGATACAAGCACGATATAAGGGACATCGACATTGATGAAGTGCTGCCTCTGCTCGATCTTCATGTCAGGAGATACAAATACAACGAAAAATACCTTGTCGATGATGATGAAAGGGTTGGAAAGGACATCCCGGGTTTTATTGCCGAAGAAGTGGAAGATATCCTGCCGATCGCAGTCAATCACAACCCGGACGGCAGCGCAGAGATGTGGAACGAACAGATCCTGGTGCCGTGTCTTTTGAAACTGATTCAGTATAACAACGACAGGATCAAGGCTCTTGAGACGGAGCTGGAAGCGCTCAAGGAGAAAACAAATGGCTGAAAACCTGACAATAGACTTTCTGCACAATTATATCCTGAAAGAAGTAAGGACCTCGGATCCGATCGCATATCTGGGATGTCCCAGTCTGAAGCATACAATGCAACCGTCGAGGCAGCAGACAAAGGAAGCGTGGTAACAGCGCACGTCCCGAACAAGTATTTCGAAACATCCGGAGACCTGCGTGTATATGTGGTCATAGCTGAAAGCGGCCAGGACGCAACTATGTACGAGGGCCTGATCCCGATCAAGGAAAGGCCTATGCCGGATGGTTACGTGGACGATGATCCGGACAACGAGGCGACCAGAGTGCTGGTGGAGGCCAGAGCAGCTGCGGCGACCGCAACGGCAGCAGCGAAGACCGCACAGGATATAGCGGACAGCATCCCGGCAGACTACTCCCAGATGAGTGCAGATGTAGACACGCTGAAAGCAGACACAACTGCGTTAAAGGAAGTTCTAGAGAACATAAAGGGAAAAGGTGGACTAACGGAAGATATTAAACAGGCTTTACTTACTTGCTTTCGCCACACTGCCTTTCTGGATGATGAATCAGATTATTATGGTGCTTTAGAATCAGCATTATATCCGCCTGCTGATCTTGTAAGTATTTCCTGTGTTTACACACAGACAGTAACAGTTTATACAGATACGGCTTTGGATGATCTAAGGTCTGATTTAGTGGTTACTGCACACTTTGATGATTCATCAACTAGAACAATAAGCCAATATGCGTTGAGTGGAACTCTTGAAGTAGGGACAAGTACCATTACAGTTTCGTATGGTGGAAAGACAACAATATTTGATGTAGTAGTAGAAAAAGGGTTGGACTATACGGAAGACGCCTTATCTAATGTCGTATGGAATTCTGGTAAAGGATACAGCACTACTTCGCACAATCTTATCGAAAGAAATGGTGCTTATACTACAGATAAATTTACCGTTCAAGACTTGTCGTATTCAGTAAGAAATTTAGATACAACAAATAACACCAATTATTTTATTTATGTATGGGATGAAAATGGCGCATGGTTAGGTAACAAACAATACTCAGATGCACGATTCCAGTGGAAGCCCGGATATCAGATTGCCATCGAGGTAAGAAACGCAGGCACATTCGACCCGACAACTATGACTATGTTGCCGTATGATAAACGCTCAACAGCAGTAAATGAATTTGAGATTGACTTAGCAGCGATGGCAAGCAGTGTGGTTAAGGCTAATGGATATTATGAACTTAATGTCAACGCTGTTATGGCGAACGCAGGGGTTAATTCGTCAAATTATAACGATACTATTAATCGTCAAAGCATTATTGGAATGATTAATCAGAGCGTGTTCCCAAACAATTTCCCATTCTCAACGCCGATAAGAATCGGAACATTTAATTATGGTGCGAATATGCTTCTTTCGATAAATGTGGAGGGAATCGCAGTTTCCGATGCCAACCTACCCACCTTAAAAGCTTACCTTGTTGATAACAATGTCAAAATTAAATACAACTATTAAGGAGTGTACAGCATGGGATCTATTTATGATTATCAGGGAAATGAGATCGGTGTGACTCCACAGATGATTGAGCCACAAGGTAATGACATCCCTATAGTAACTATTACAGGCGAGTTGCCGACCACAAAAACGCAGGGCGAAATCAACGTGGTGCTCACATACCACAGTCTATCAGAAGAATTTACGAGCTATTCCACGGTCAAGGTACAGGGGGATTCGTCACAGGCATATCCCAAGAAAAACTTTACCATCAAGCTGTTTTCTAACTCGCTTCGTTCTGTAAAGTTAAAGAAGAAGTTTAGAGATTGGGATAAAGAAAGAAACAAATTCGTACTGAAAGCGAACTGGATAGACCATAGCCATGCAAGGAATATAGTTAATGCGAGAATCTGGAAACAGATTGTTAAGTCGAGAGATGATTTTGATGATCTGCCGGATGCGCTAAAAAATGGCAATATTGCTATTGATGGATTCCCTGTCAAAGTTTTCAATAACGGTGTGTACATGGGCATTTACACATGGAATTTGCCTAAGGATTCGCTTTACGGTCTGGACGATGAGGTCGATTCAAACGCTATCGTCCAAGGTGACAGCGGTACTTACTCCGGCTCGATCCTGTGGAGAGCATCTAACATGTCAGACAACAAGTGGTCTGATGAAACGCATGATTCTATGCCGACTGTTATCACGAACGGATTCAACACTCTGCTCGATTTTGTGTTCACATCAACGGATGCCAACTTCGTTGCAAACTTTGCCACACACTTTGACAAGCAGTCAATCATAGACCAGTACATTTTCCTTATCGTTGGGTGCATTGTTGATAACATCGGTAAGAATCAGACATTTTTCACCTATGATGCACAGAAATGGTATGGGGGCATGTATGACATGGATGGAACGTGGGGGCTTCCTCCGGACAAGGTTGCATCGGTCGGGTGGAAATCACCATCAACGGCATGGCAAAGCGGTTATACTGCTGTTGCGGAAAGTGGTGGAACAACAAATCTGTTATATGAAAGGCTAGGGAATCTATTTACCTCAGATATACAGACAAGATACACCGCTTTAAGAGGCTCTGTCTTGTCTGCTGATAACATAAATGCGATGTTCGAAGAGTTCATGCAAACTATCCCATTATCGTTGTATGCGGAGGATTACGCTTCAACAACTGGCGGTGGTAATTTTATAAACATTCCTCTTGCAGACTCTAATAATGTACAGCAAATAAGGCAGTTCGTTATTGATCGTCTTGCGTATGCGGATTCGTTGATTCTGAGTTAAAGGGCAATTTAATTCAGTTGCAAGTTAGTTGCAAGTTTAACTTCGGTGCTGTCTGTATGTCAGTTAAATGTCCAGACGCAGGAAGCGTCATAGCGTGTCTGCTTCGGCAGATTCGCAAGAGGAAACAGCCGATAATCATCGAGAGGGCAAATATGATAGAAATCAAGACACACACAGAAGGCGATTCAAGGGTTTCGGAAAGTGTACCGACATTTACTGAGTTTTGTAACGCAAATGTCGATCATAGGAAAGACGTAAAAAAACTTATCAGGGAATTTTCGGATATGTTGGCTCAGAATGCGCTTAAACACGATTACACAAAAACGACAGAGCCATATGCATCCATGTTCTATCGTGATTTATGCGCCACAATAGAAGGAAGGATGGACTTTTTTGATGGAGAATGGTCGAAACTTCATTACAATGTGCTTGAGCGGCATCACCTCAAAAGGCATTGCCCGGATGATGTAAATATGCTTGATGTAATTGAGATGATCTGTGATTGCGTTGCCGCAGGAATGGCAAGAAGTGGCGAGGTGTATGATGTAGATATACCCGCTGAAGTGCTTAACAAGGCAGTAAAAAACACGGTGGAATTATTAAAGAGTCATATCCAAGTGATTGACTAAAGATGGGCATCCCGCAGCGGGGTGCCTTTTTATGTAAAGGAGGTATTTTACATGGAATCACTGCAGAACATCACCTTCACCCACAGGTACTGGATTCTCCTGCTGCCGCTGGTCCTTATGGCTGCGGACATTATCACGGGATGGATCCAGGCGACGATCAACGGCACCTGGGACAGCACAAAAATGAGAATCGGTCTCTTTCGTAAGAGCGGGGAACTGCTGGTAATCGTGATCGCGTATGTCATCTATGCAGCGATCAGCCTTCCGGTGGATGCTCCGGCTTTCATCGCCGCGTACATCATCATCATGGAAGTGATTTCAGTATGCGAAAACTTGGATCAGGCGGGGTTGCCGGTCCCGGTATGGATCACACGCAGATTAAAAAAAGTGGCCAAAGACTTATCAGAAGATACGCCAGATGAATTGGAACCGTTCGACGAGGATAAATACTGGCTCGAAGATGACGAGCTTGAAGAGAAGGAAAAGGAGACAAGTGATGGCAGCGAAACGTAAGAGCGGAATTGTAATAACAGAACGGCTTAATGTCAGAGCGAAAGCGGGTCTTGACGGGAATGTGACGGATATTATCAAAAGAGGGGATCTTGTAGAGATCATCAGCAAAGTCAAGGACAAACAGGGATCCGAATGGTATCACATCCCGGATGGGTATGTAATGTCGAAGTGGATCGAGGTGAAAGGATGACAGTAATAGAGAGAGCACTGCAATGGGCGCTGGATATTGCTGCGGATCAGTCGCACGGATATAGCCAGCAGAACCGATGGGGACCGGACTATGACTGCAGCAGTCTGGTGCTGCAGGCTTACAGACAGGCCGGGGTAGACGTTGGAGGCGCGACCTATACCGGTAATATGCACCTGCTGCTCAAACTGGGTTTCTGTGATGTGACAAAACATATCAACTTGTCTACAGGCGCAGGGCTCCAGAGGGGAGATATAATTTATTATCACAAAACCGGGAACATCGGACACGCGGCAATGTACGCGGGCGCTGGTCGGATCGTACATGCCCGTGGGCAATCGTACGGATCCAGCAGGACAGGAGATCAGGGAAGTGAGATCGCTGTGACGGCATATTATCGTGGATCCTGGACGACAGTGCTGAGATATACCGGAACACAGCCTGCTGCAGGGCAGCAGGAGAAGAAAACTGCGGGATGGATTGATCCGAAAACCTACTATAATATTACGGCGAAAATGCCATTAATCAAGTATGGCTGCGTTGGATCCTCAGTCAGCTTGTGGCAGCAGCTGATCGGCGTCGATGTCGATGGGGAATTTGGAATCAATACACAGATGGCCACGCTGGGATTCCAGAATAATCATGACCTGGAAGCAGATGGAGAAGTAGGCCCGAAGACATGGGGGGCTGCACTCAGTGAATTAACATGATGAAAAGGCAGGGGAAAACCTCTGCCTTTTTTATTATTTCTGAAAATAACTGTTGACATATGGTGCACCATATAGTATATTATAGATGTAGGGGAGATAAAGCAACAAACAGAAAGGAGGTGAGAGCCATGGACGACCATAAAAAACCCAGCGATCTACAGATTGCTGTAGTCGCTGGGGTGGTCGCCGGATTGATTGTAGAGTTGATCAAGACCTTGACAGAGATGCTGATCAACCTCTAATCCGGAAGCGAGGGGGAGGGCGAAAGCCCGAACCCTCCGACCGGAATATAACATGGTAAGTTCGTGGCGGTCAATATGGTAAACGGCGCAGTTGTAGCAGCAATAGTGGCAGCGGTGGTTTACTTGTATCTCAGAAAGAAAGGGAAGCGGTAATGCCAAAGGCTCAAACAAAAGCATCGGAAAAATACCAGAAGAAAGTCGGGCTGATTTCGAAGTCATACAAATTAAAAAAAGAAGACGTGGATGCATTCGCATCGGCATGTGAAAAGGCAGGGACCAGCCAGGCCGCACAGATCACAAAAATGATGAAAGATTTCATAAAGGAGGTAGAGGGCATTTGAAAAGACAGCTTTGATGTGCTATCTTTTAAGCAGCTCTGAAACACATAGGTAATATGTGGGTAAAAGGCAAGGGAGAGATCCTTTGTCTTTTATTTTTGTTAGAACGTGTTGCAGGAACTGGGGAAGAGGCCCTCAGAGGCCAGTAATTCAGAGAAAATTTCGTGTTGCATTTCGTGTTGCATAGTTGTCAAAAATGCCGTATTTCATCCGAATTTCCGAACAATCTTCAGAAGAGCGAAAATGCAATCTTCAGAAGAGCGAAAATGAAGAAACCGCGTAACTACGGGCTTTTCCGTATCTACGCGGTTTCTTCTGTTCTGGAGCATATGGGATTCGAACCCATTGACATGTTCGTAAAACCCTTGTATTTACTGGACTTCTGAGAAATCGTGTTGCATTTCGTGTTGCATATTTCATTTTATCAGTTCACTGAAGTGGCCTTTCAGCAGATCGGAATATTCCTTGCCGACATCCTCCAGGACATTCTGATAAGTGGCTTTCAGGACCGGCGATCCGCGGCGCCAGCCGCCAAAGTCTGAGATATAGATATCCGGGATTCCAAGGGCAGCTCCGATGCTGGCATAGTAATGCCGCAGATCGTGGAAGCGGATCGTAAGGCCCAGGCTATTCCGGAGGCGGATAAAAGCCTTCGTGATCGCATATGGAGGCCTTTTGATAACGAACTCATCCGGATCTCCGGACCCGAGAAGCTCGATCACCTGATCCGGAGCGTGGGCGATCCGGATGCTCTCGGAAGTCTTCGGCATATCCTTATAGTGGTAGCGGTTGTTTTCATCCGTCACCATATCCGCATGGATATGGATGGCATCTCCGGAGATATCTCCATACTTGAGTGCGCATATCTCTCCGCGCCGCATGGAACAGAACGCGGCCAGAGCGATACAGACCTTCAGATCACCGTCAGCGGATTCAAACAGGGTCCGGACGGAATCGCTGGAGGGCGCGACTTGCTTCTGCGGTGACCGCTTCGGCAGCGTGATATGAAACACTGCATCCGGACGGAACATGGAAACAGCGGAAGAAAGGAGCCCGTAAACATTTGCGGTATACTTGGGGCTGCATTCCTGTGCGGTCTGGGAAATGAAACACTGCATGTCTTCTGTGGTAAGGGAGAAGACCTTGAGGTTCTCAATGGATCCGTATCGATTGCGCTGCATACGCCGGTAGCCGTACATAGTGGAAGGGGAGAGCACACCGGACTTTGCGTTTATATATCGGTCAATGGCGTCCTTTACTGTCAGATCACGCCGGGAGGCTCTCTTGTCTACACTGGTCTGATACTGAGCGGCCATCAGCTCCGCTGCCTTTTTGGATTCCAGCGGTAAAGGATTTATATCTGCGCTTACCATCAGCACCGGTCCCGTCGTATGCCAGGACACGCCACATGCCGGAGGGGAGTTTTCTTGCAGTTGCCACAGCATCCTCCTTTCAGGGTATAAAAAGACAGGCAACAGGTTGCTGTCTGATCCCGGAGAATGCTATAATCAAGCGAACGTACTATAGGATCCTTCGGGACTATGGTCATCTGCCGTCCGCCCTGTTGCAGCAGGGTGGACGGTTAATTATTTCGTCAAGACAGTAATCCAATCTTCAGGAAAACCAACATACTTTTTTAGGGCGAAGGGATGCTTGATAAAGCATTTTTCAATTGAAGAGACAAAACTATTTCTGAGATCCTCAGAGGGAAGAAGATTTGTGATAGCTATAACAAATGCGAAAGCTGAAGTATTGCTGATGCCAGGGTATCTCTTGTGATTTAACCGTACAGGACAGGCCTTGAGTTCTCTATTATAAAAACGGCCTCCGTGAGCGGCGACATTTCTACAGTAGGAACAGGATTGCAACCAGTTTTCTACGTATTTTCTCCCAAAGCCTATATAAGTCTTGGAAATATTATTGCGGTCTTCGACTTTCATGTTCTTGAAAAACTTTGACAAGACTCCAAAAGATGCCACATCAATAACTACCCATAATGGAAACACATTGTTAAGATCTTTTTTGTGATGGGCAATAAAGAGATCGTCGGATCTGTTTACATCATCGGAAATATCAGCAATAAAACGACTATGTCTTGTGGCGTCTTCAAAGTTTGAAGGATCCATATAACCTAAAGGACCGTATTTTTGCGTATGATAATATGCAACATATGCTCGAAATGATATTTCGGAAATAATCGCATATTTCAAAATTACATGCCTAAAAGAAGAATCAAACCGATACAACTCATAAACATTCTCAAAAGTCACTCCAGGGTAGAAAAGGTCATTCTTTCTCAGGGTTAATGAATAAGCGCTTAAGCGATAATAATTTGTATACTTCAGTATTTCCTTTGCCTTTTCAACATCGGAAATAATTAAACCCCTGTCAATGAGAAGTTGCACTTGCTCATCGTAAGTCTTAAAGGGCTTAACAGTTCCAGTATTTAACATCCAGATCTCCTTTTAATGGTAACAAAATACCCACCATGTTACGCTTACTCAAAGAGCATAGGCTTGGTGGGTTCCGTTAAACATAATATACCAAGCCATTTTAAAGAAAGCAACTGAACAAAATATGAAATTTCGTTCATAATTCGGATAAGCAACTGAACAAAATATGAAATTTCGTTCATAATTCGGATATTCGTACAGCACGTTATCTCACGTCACTCTGAAACGCTACAGCCTTCCCCAGGATCCGGACCTGTCCAAGCTGCTCACCAGAGAACGTCAGTTCCTTAAACTCCGGATTCTCTCCCCGGAGCACCACCACATCACCATATTTATAAAACCGTTTCAGGGTGGCTTCATCTCCGATCGCGACAGCAGCGATCTCACCATTTTCCACTTCCGGCTGCTGGCGGATAAAGACATAATCCCCATCATTGATCCTGGCACCGATCATAGAATCCCCATGGACCTTCAGCACATAATCAGCCTGGACATCAACAGTAGCATCTACATAGAGTGTCACTCCGTCCGGCATGAGTCTGGGTTCTCCAGCAGCAATCCCATCGAAGAGCGGGAAGGACTTCCGCGCTATCGGGGTGATGTTCGGGAAGGAGGGGAGTGCCTGTGTACCACCAGAAACCTCCCAGCCCATTAGATACGCGGGGGTGATATTTCCAATCTTAGCGGCAGCCTCGATTTTATCAGAAGGAATATTTGTAATTAGATCATTTTCGTACTTATAGAGAGTCTGTTTTGAAACGCCGATTCTATTGGCGAAATCCACCTGCGAAATGCCAAGATCGGTGCGGATTTGTTTGATTCTGCTTCCTACAGATGCCATACGAAAAGCCTCCTTTCGCTGAAGTAACTTGATGATAGCACAAAAAAGTTATAAGAACAAACAAAAATGACTTGACAAGTTACGGTCCTATGGTAATATTGTGGTAACTTGTAAAGATACAAAGGAGGTGAGAAAGTGGTACGCACAGACAAGTTAAGAGGGATCATCGCAGAGCGCGGAAAGTCTCAGGCAGATGTAGCTTTGATGATTGGAATCACTCCTAAGACCTTTTATGAGAAGATGAAGAATGGTGTTTTTGGAAGTGATGAAATCCAGAAAATGATTGATGGATTGGACATAGAGAACCCGCTTGATATTTTTTTTGCCCAGGAAGTAACCTAATAAGATACCGAAGAAAATTTATTTTCATCATTATGCACAACGAAAGGAGCAGCAGGCCGGATGGAAGAGAAGCAGATAAAAGAAACACTCCAGAGAATCTTAGAATCTCTGGAGCGTATAGAGATCATTCTGATGATTGTATCGAAAATCCAATACGACGCTTCGGGGCGTCAGGAACCTTTTGAACAGATGTTAATAAGAAATTCATCTGAGACACATGCTGGATAAGTGTCGACATCTGGCCATTAACATATCCCTTAAAAACCATCAAAACAGATTTCTCATAAGAGATTTCTGTTACATGCATCAAAACCGATTGTCCGAAATTGGCAAGATACAAAGCGACCTCATGGCTGTCATCGAGCGATGCCTCAAAATCACGTATGTATCTTTTCAGGATTTCATATTGAGTATCGGAATAAGAAAACGCTGATGGTTCAGGTTCAATATCGGGGATGCGGAAATTATACATAGGCTGTCTCCTTTTTACAGACTCACTCCGGTATCGCGGAGCTGTAAAGGAAGTATAGCACACGAAAGGAGCAGCAGGCTGCATGAAGTGCAGAAAGATAATTATTGTACTGGCAATACTGGTAAGCCTTATAACCGGTTGCAGCAAAATAACAGAAGGGGAGATATACAAAAAAGAATTTAGAGCAGAAAGATCATGGATTCAAATGATACCGATGGTCCATACGAACGGGAAGAGCACATGGATATCATATATCCCCATCTGGCACCACCATCCGGATGAATACATAATCGGGATTCGCGACTTGGAGACTGATAAAACTGCCCTTTATTACGTAAAAAGGGAAACATATGAGCAGTGCGAAATTGGAAGGATGTTCAAATATGAACCGCAAAGGGGAGATTTGGACAAGGAACCGATAACAAAAAGAAAAGAGGAGTCATGAAAGGATTATTCGATGAGCTGAAGGACGCGATATACGGCGACCTTATCGACGATTCGGCGCTCCGGATCGCAGCCAGGAAGGACAAGAAGAAAGGGATAGAACCATATAATACGGTCTTCGGGATCAACCTGTATGTCACATACACAAGAACAACCGAAGACGGAACCTTAGTCGCTACTCCATCCCAGGTTGACAGCAGCCTGATCCTGAAGGCGATCCGGAACACGATGGCGGATGCCGTGATCGGAAGCATAGAGGATTGTATGGAAGCGATTATACAGGATAAGGAACCAGGACTGGAACCGGTACATGAATGGAAGCCGAGAAATGACGAGGTCCTTTTCGTCCTCACAACCAGAAGCACGATAAACGGCGCGGGTGTCATTGGTTGTGGACCGCTGCTTCATAAGATCCACAAAAAGATCGGGGACTATTACCTGATTCCGTCCAGCGTCCACGAAGTGCTGATTGCACCGGTGAAACATCTGAAAGAAATAGATATCAAAGACATAACAGATATGGTCAGATTCATCAATCTGACAGAAGTGCCGCCGGAAGACTGGCTGTCGGACAGGGCCTTCATGTATGACGGCGTGCTTCATTGACGCAGCAGGAGGAAAAGAAATGCCAAGACTTAAGCCTATAAAAAGGGATGAAAGGGAGATTGCAGTCCTGGCAGAGATCGGCGGAACGATGGCCGCAATGAGAATAACTCAGGGAGAGATGGCCAGAAGGGCGAATATTTCTCCAACGACCATGAGCGACCGGATGAAAGATATCGGATCGATGCGCCTGAGAGAATTGTGGGCCATCCAGGATGTACGGAAAAGAGCAGGACTGTAAGAAAGGATCAATATGATACCAACCAAGGGATACAAAACGATTACACTGCCGAACGGCCTTCATAAGAAGGTACCAACCAACAGCTTCGCCGTCCTGATGACGCAGATCGGTGGCAGCAGGGTGAAAGCGGTCCGCCTGGATGGCCAGGCGTCAAAAGTGGCGGCGGTAAAA
>CADCII010000058.1:11950-14337 GCA_902801515.1 uncultured Lachnospiraceae bacterium | reverse complement strand
AAGAATCATGGCGGCTGCGATCACAGCGGTGTTTATGGCTCTGATCCGGACGGACGCGGATCCTACGCTGTGGCAGGTGGCGCTGATCACGATGGGGCTCTATGAGTGCGCAGTGATGACCATCAAGATCACGCAGAAAGAAACCAGGCAGAGGAAAAGGAACAAGATCAGCAGGATACGGCAGCAGGATGCTAGGCGCTGGGCAGAAGAATGGTTCAACCCACTTCGGGAGGTGAGCTGATGACACTGGCAGCGATCATGCTGGCGGCTACACTGGCCGGCGCCGGGATGCAGGAACCTGCTTACTCGGAAGACGATCTGTACCGGATGAGTCATCTGATCTACGGCGAAGCCGGAAACTGCAGCAGGGAAATGATGGAAGCGGTCGGGTCGGTGGTCCTGAACCGTGTCAGCGATGACAGATTCCCGGATACGCTCGCTGACGTCATCTTCCAGCCGGGACAGTACGCGTGCACCTGGGACGGCAATTATGATCTTACTCCCTCCGAAGAAGCCGTAGAGGTTGCGCGGTTCCTGCTGGAAGAAGGCAGCCAGCTGGATAGTTCTGTCGTATGGCAGGCCGAATTTGTCCAGGGCGAAGGGATCTACAAGACCGTAACAAGCCCCTGGGGAAGCATTATGTATTTCTGCTACTAAGGAGAGACCATGAAAAACACATTAGTAGATCTGAACAACATCCTGTTCGAGCAGCTGGAACGGCTGAATGACGACAGCCTGTCGGATGAAGAAATGGAGATGCAGCTGAAGAGAACGGATCAGATCGTAAAGGTATCGGAAAAGATCATCAGTAACGGAGAGCTGGCATTCAAGGCGATCCAGCATAAGGACAAGTATTACGGGACAGGCGGGAAGCAGCTGCCGCCTATGCTCGAAGGAGACTGGTAATGGTTTACAGGTATCCTCCGGAGGTTCACGAGTTCGTAAAAACGAATGCAACGAAGATGCGTGATTCCATGCTTGCTGAGGAGTGCAATAAGGCCCTGGGGACGAATTTCACGGCTTCCACCATGAAAGCTTTCAGAGGGAACCATGGATACAGGAATGGAAAGAAGCAGT
This sequence comes from uncultured Lachnospiraceae bacterium, assembly GCA_902801515.1. Taxonomy (GTDB): domain Bacteria; phylum Bacillota; class Clostridia; order Lachnospirales; family Lachnospiraceae; genus Porcincola. The sequence continues at coordinate 13,260 of CADCII010000058.1, read as the reverse complement.
GGACGAAGGAAGAATACTGGAAGTACCAGAGGCGTTATCCGGAAGGCATGTACGAATTTATCCGAGACAATTCCTGGGGCGTCAGCTCGAGGGAAATGGCGGAAATGGTAAATGAGAAGTTCGGGACAGACTTTTCACAGACGATGATGAAACAGTTCCGTCAGCGGCATGGGATCAAGTCAGGTGTGACAGGGTGGTATCGGAAAGGTAATCCTCCTGCAAATAAAGGAAAGAAACTGGAAGAGTACATAAAGGATCCGGAGCGCGTAAAGGAAATAAAGAAAAAGCTCGAAGCGACGCAGTTCAGGAAAGGCGACAGGCCGGCAAATGAGATGCCTGTCGGGGCTATAGTAGTCAATTCTTACGGATATAAGCTCCGAAAGAAGCAGATGCAGGGGACGCAGTGGGAACGCTGGGAGTTCCTGCACCGGGCGGTATGGGAAGAACAGTTCGGGCCGGTGCCGGATGGAATGGTTGTCACGTTCAAGGATGGGAACCGGCTTAACTGTGAGATCAGTAACCTGATGCTGGCAACCAAGGGTGAAATGGCTGTAATGGCAAAAAAAGGATACAAATTCGAAGATCCGGATCTGACAGAGACGGCTTTGAACATGGTTCGTCTGCAGATCAGCGCGAACAAGAAGAGGAGAAAACAATGAAAAGACACATCGCAGTAATGACCGCATATCTCAGCGCGCAGATAATTTTGACATTACACGCCGGCTTACCGTTTTCAATGTCCGCACAGACACGATCCTGTTTCAGATGACCGGTTTGTTTTCGATCAAGACCGATGGCAATGATGAACAGTTGGAAGTGACATGTGAGTTGGAAGACGGAAAGTACAGTAAGCATTTCATAAGATTATCCAATGAAACGACATATATAGTAGAAGACCTGTCTGGCACAGACGTATCTAAGTATTCATATGAACTCAACTTCCTCCCGAAGATGATCCCGGGCGTAAAGATCATCTCGGAGGACTAAGAGTAGAGCTTTGCTGCAGTTGGAGCTCATAGTGAACTGCAGCAGTGCGCTGACTGATGCGAATTCTGGACCGCAACTGTCAACGCACTCACTGGATCTAGCTCAAATGGCAGAGCGGCGGCATATATGTTGCATGTTCCGGGTTCGAGTCCCGGGATCCGGATTTCTCGGGACACTATTGGCAGATCTGCACGCATGTAAACCCTTATTACACTCCCTATGCAGCAGATGAAGGTTCGATTCCTTCTGTCCCGCTTCCTGATCGGCAGCGAGCTCGAAGCAGAGCAGATCAGACTGAAACGATATATGTCTGATCGCCGATC
>CADCII010000058.1:11241-11852 GCA_902801515.1 uncultured Lachnospiraceae bacterium | reverse complement strand
AAGGGAGGACGGAAGTGAAAAAGATTAATTGCAGTTATGCGCGGTTCGCAGCGTGGGATGGATCCATTCCGGTGTATGAATGCGTGAATTCGGCATCCAGGCACCGCAATGCGATCGCATCCGATTCGGCGTGTGCCGGATGCAAAGAAAGAGTGCCGATCAGCAAGGAGCATCCGCCAGTCATCGAGCCGCAAAAGGAAGCTAAGCAGATCACTCTGAAGGAATATATGAATGCCACGGCTTAGAGAAGTCATTCAGAAAATGGCAGCAGGCAGGCCGGACCAGATGATCCGGATCGGCTGCAGACATGGATCTGGATACATATATGTAGGCCGGGCAGCCGGTGTGGATTTCGATCAGCTCAATGAAACGGTCAGGCAGAAACTTCCAAGGAACGCACCGAATCAATACAAAGCAGAGACTAAGCAAAAATGGCGGGAAGCGATAGCGGATTATAAGCCGCTGGAAAGCCGGCCTGTAGAAGAGATCTTCCTGAGTGAAGTAGAAGACCACATCATCATAATCATTGAAGGCTTTGGCGGCTTCATACAGTACGATCCTGAGGATTCAGGGAACAAGGAGTATGACCAGCAGGCCATGATCGATCTGGT
>CADCII010000058.1:0-11138 GCA_902801515.1 uncultured Lachnospiraceae bacterium | reverse complement strand
TCTACCAAAGGACAAAATGAAACAGCCGGCTTGCGGAAGGCCGGCTGCATCAATGGGTTACGTTTTTATTTCACACATAAAAATAGTAACTCATAAGGACCGCAAAGTCAATGAAACAGCGGGTTTCAGCCCGCTTTTACAACTCGATTTTACGATTAAACTTATGATCACTTTCGGGATGGGAGTATGAGTTACTGCAAGCGGATCGTGAAGGCGGGGAGCGTGATCGATGTCATCGAGTATCACACTGCCAGGTATGGAGCGCCGGGACAGAAGAGGGAGAAAAAGCGGAAAGCTACTCCGGAAGAAATGGCCAGGGCGAACCAACGGAACAAAGAGAGACAATGCTGGTACCTGATCCTGGCAAACTTTCTTCCGGGCGATTATTTCCTGACATTCACATACAGGGAATTGGAGCGCCCGACAGACATGGAAGAAGCGAAGCAGGATTTCAGAAAGTTCATAGGGCGAGTAAAAAAGAGATACCGCAAAAAGGGAGCCGACCTGAAGTGGATCCGGAACATCGAAGTGGGAACCAGAGGCGCATGGCACGTGCACATGATCGCGAACAGGATCCCGGGCGGGCTGGACATCATCATGGAGGAGTGGACGCACGGAAGAGTGCAGACACAGACCATGTACGCTGCCGGCAGATTCAAAAAACTGGCGAAGTACGTCACTAAGAGTCCGGGATCGGAGCAACGCCTCCAGGGATCGAACTACTCCACATCCAGGAACCTGATCAGGCCGGTGCCGGAGATAAGACGGTACGAAAGATACAAGACCTGGAGAAAGATCAGGGTGCCGCAGAGGTACTACCTGGATCCGGACAGCGTAGAAGAAGGAATCAATCCGTGGACCGGGTATCCATACCGGAGATACGTCCTGGTAAAAGATGACTATGCGATGAGGTGTTGAAAGGAGGATAGACATGATATTCAAAAACGACAAAGAGAGAGGCGAGTTTCTTGACGACTACAGAAACGAACAGAACGGATGGTATCTCTGGAAGGAAGATGATGACATCAACAGGAAGATGTGGCGCCGTGATCTTCCGGATTGCGCGCTTATCGTAGAAGAACAACGGATCACATACAGATGGCCGGCAGAACATGTCGCTTGGGCAGTGGCACACTGGTACATCATCACAGACTGGGAGGCGCCATTTGCAGATGGGCAGGCATCCAGATCACAGGCGCTCGCAAAACTCAAGGAATACAGAGGGAGGAGTATCTGATGTTCATCAAACCGAGCAAATTCGAAAAGCTGATCAAGACAGCCTATAAAGGCGGCAGGCTGCATGTGGGCAACGACGGAGAAAACTTCCTGGCAGCAGGCGCCGGCTGGTCGATGTCAATGCGGAAAGATCTCATTCCAAAGGAACTGAGGGCGATCATCATCAAATATGTCGGCAGAATACCGGACGTAGACGAATACTTCCTTGCACTGGAGGATGGTGATCAGACAGAAGTACCTGGGGCATTCATCGGAGAAGAGGAGACATCCGGCCTGCCGTTCGCCGAAGCGACACATCTGGCATATGTCCGCGGCAACAACCTGTTCAATATCTTCCAGAGTGTATCGGATGGCTATGACTTCATGGTGCTGGCATCTCTGGTGGATGCAGTAGATGAATCCATGATCGAAGAATGGGACGGAGAGCTGAAGATCAAGGGACCATACCTTCACAGGAAGGGAAACCAGATCATCGTGGAAAATGACAGGATGCAGCTGAGGCTGTTTATTGCGAGGACAGAAGACGCAGAAGCGGGACTGATGGACTTTCTGGCAGGCGCGGATCTGAACGCATTTGGAGAAGAAGCAGAAGAAGCATAAAAAGAGCATCCTGCAGCAGGAGAAGTATTGTTACCTCTGTGACCGGCTGGACCATAAGTACATGGTCCGCGGCCTCCAGGAACATCACATCTTCGGAGGACCGAACAGATCGATCTCAGAGGCAGAAGGCCTGAAGTGCTGGTTGTGCCTGGAGCATCACACTCAGGGACCGGAAGCAGTTCACAACAATATCCGTAACGCACGGATCCTGCAGCAGGAGGCGCAGCAGGCGTATGAGAGGACACATACGCGGGAAGAGTTCGTCCGGCTGATCGGACGCAACTATATGGTTACGTGAATCACCGAAAGGCGATCAAGATACATCACACAGCTGGTGGGTGGTCTGCCGGCAGAGAGGGTGCTGCTCCGAGTGCTTCCGCGCTGAAATACAAAATGGATCCGACGCGGCGGATCCGGAAGGGAGGTATGGTATGGACCTGACGATATTATCTGCGCTTCTGTTCTGCTGGATCGGAGGTATGGCCATGGGTGCAGCCATCACATACGGCATCCTAAGGCAGCAGGATCCTAAACCGGATCTGACAGTAGAAGCAGAGAGAATCGCGGTGGATCCGGAAGGACGCGGACAGTTGCAGCAGGATGATATGGAGCTTATCACCAAACAGGCGGCGATCGATATGATTGACGAGATATCGATTGAGGTAGACGATGGGTATGGTTTCCAGTATGCGAAATGGAGACGTTTTGTATGCGATTTGCATGGAGTGAACAGGGGGAAGGAAAACAAATGATCTCATATATCGGCGGAGTTTTTACTGGCAGCATTATTACTCTCTTTATTTTCTGCATGCTGGTGGCCGGATCAGATGACGATGACAGGGAAGGCAGGGGATGAGGCATGATCTATGTAAAATTTAAACGGTTGACAGAGACAGCAATTATTCCAAAGCGAGGATCCACGCGGGCAGCAGGATATGATCTGTACGCTGATACGGATAAAAAAGTGATCATTTTCCCGGGAGAAGTCATAGAGTTCTTCACGGGGATAGCGGTTGAGATTCCGGATGGCTATTTCGGAGCTGTATATTCTCGCTCAGGCATCGCCACGAAATTAGGGATCAGAATGGCAAACTGCGTAGGTGTGATCGATAGTGATTACCGCGGAAATGTCGGAGTCCCTCTTCGCAACGATTCTAAGAAACCAGTCATAGTGGATCCGCATGAAAGAATTGCACAGATCGTGATTCAGCCTTGCCCGGATATTGTCCTTCAGGAAGTGGAATCATTGAGTGATACGAACAGGGGAACAGGCGGATTCGGATCGACCGGGAGAATGTGATGAAGAACAAAGAGATGGAGTTTTACCGAGCGGGGATGGAACGTGCGTACCGGCTGTACAAGGAAGAAGGACCGGAAGCGCTGGAGAAGGAGATCAGGTTCCGGAATACGACGCATATCAATTCTCCGCTGCTGGCAAAGGAGATCGACAAAGGGATCGAAGATATCAAGTGGCATACGATCCAGACGGTCATGGCGATGGCAATCGGTGTTCTGTACTCCGAATTTGGCTTTGGAAAAAAACGGATCGAAAGGTTCCGGGATGCTTTTACCGAAGCAACCAGCGGGCTTGAGGAAGGCATCGTAACATGGGCAGACATATGCTGCAATATCGAGGATCTTACAGGCGTCAAGGTGGATCTGCTGGAGCGACTGGAACAAAGAACGGGAATGATCAGGGAGACGTAGACAACATGGATGTGAAGGTGTTCTTGAGAGATATCAGGGCAAAACGAAAGGAGATCGCAAACCTGTCAGAAGCGCGGGAACAGTTGGAGTCCACATTGCTGCCGAAAGCGATCCGGTATGACATGGACAAGGTCCAGACATCTGCATCAGACAGGATGATCACCGTTGCAGCGAACCTGAATGAAATAGACAGAAAACTGGAGGAAAGGATTATAAGGCTGTCGGCGGATATAAGTCTTGCCTATGATCTTGTTGGCCAGGTGAGAACACCGGAATGCAGAGAAGTGTTGATGCTGAGATACCTGATGGGGACAAGGCGGCCGTTGACATGGGCAGAAGTCGCAGATCAGATGGGCTACAGCATCCAGCATGTCAAGGAAAAGCTGCACGGCAAAGCAATCACTGAAGCGCGGGAAGTGTGGAAGGCATGGCCGAATGACAAGAGAATACACAGGAATACTGCATCACCTGATAGTATGGTATCGGGTACAAGTGTAAAGAGATAACAGGCGGCGCAATGTACGGGACCTGTGGTCTGTAATCGCCATTATACGCACTCATCCTTTCGGCTGCAGTGTGATCGGGACGCTGCAGTTTACTCGGGCGGCATCGGCTGTCCGGCGAAGGCCCTGGCATCTGCGCTTTCGGCAGCAACCATCTGACTGATGGCTGCTGTCTTTTTCTATGACAGATGAAGAAGCATACAGGTATTACAACTGCAGGAAGTGGAAGAGCCTGAGGAAGAAGATCCTGGCGAGGGATCACTATGAATGCCAGAGGTGCATCGCGCGGATCAGGAGCGCAGCCCAGACAGGGGAGACATTAAAGCCGGCAGACAGGCACATACGCAAAGCAGTGTGTGTGCATCATATCCAGGAGATCAAGGAGCGTCCGGATCTGGCGTACGACGAAGAGAATCTGATCAGCTTATGTCATCGCTGCCACGACGAAGTGCATCACAGGTCTGTTGACGACTTCAAACAGTATCGATTCACGAAAAGGAAGCCGGTTATGACAGAGGAGCGCTGGTGAATCCCCCCCGGTCAAAATTTTTCGTGGAGGTCGAACGGGAAAGCGCGGCGAAGGGAGCAGACTAAACAGAAAAATCGCCTTACATGAGGAAAATCAAAATGATCACGATGATTTGCGGGCTGATCGGAGCAGGAAAAACGACCTATGCATCGAAACGCTTCCCTAAGATAAGCGATTTAGATTTCATGTCCGGATGGACCAAATCGGACCAGATAAAAATGACTCTGAAAATGCACGAAAAAGGTGAGAATATTGCTCACATTTCGTGCTACCCAACGATCGAAGAGATGGTCATGATCAAGAATCTGCCTCCGGAGGAAATCAGGTTCATCTGGATCGATACCCCGCCGATCCAGTGCCGGAAGAACATCATCACCAGAGGGAGGCTGAATGATCTGCAGGACCTGGGACACATCCTGCAGGTGAATGCGGAACTGTATGCCAGGCTGTCGTCATCCCCGATCCATTTCGAGAGGGTGAAGGTATTTGAGATGAACGAGAGGTGGTGAAAAATGAGACAGACTGATGTCAAAAAATCACTGATCGATCAGCTGAAGCAGCAGGGGAAGGAAACGCCATACACGCTGGCAATCGTGGAAGAGTATATGCTGCATTACAGAGCGGTGCAGCAGCTGTGGAAGGATGTCCGGAAGCGCGGTGTCAAGGTGACCGGGTACAACGCGAAGGGCCAGGAGATCATAAAGGACAACGAGAGTCTGACGACGATCCAGAAAGAGCAGGTAATCATGCTGAAGATGCTCCAGACATTGAAGCTCCAGGATCCGATCAAGGCAATGGAGCAGGATGATTACCTGTAAAGAGATCGACGATTACCTGCGTTACGCCGATGAGCATCCGGCATGGATCAACACGGACAGGAAACTACTGATCAGGAACGTGGTGAAGCCGCTCCTGAAACGGAAAGACCTGTATTTCGACTCACAGACCTTCGAGAAATGCATGAGGTACTGTGAGTCAAATTATTATCCGCTGTTCCCGTACGAGAAATTCATATACGCTTTCGTGTTCATCTACACGGATGAGTCGAAGACATTCCCGTACTTCCGGAAGTTCGTGATCCTGGAAGGGCGTGGGAACGGAAAAGATGGATTTATAGTCCCGCTGGCCAATTTCCTGCAGACGCCGATCTACGGGGAAAAACATTACCACATCGACATTGTGGCAAACGCGGAAGATCAGGCAAAGGATACCTTCATGGTTGCCTGGAACATGCTTGAAGAGCACAAGACGAAGTTCCAGGGAAAGTTCCATTGGACGCGGGAGCTGATCACGAATCTGGCCACCGGTTCAGAGCTGAAGTTCAACACATCCAATGCCGGCACAAAGGACGGCAAGAAGATCGGGGCGCTGATCCTGAATGAGCTGCATGGATATCAGGACTACTCCCAGATCAATGTCTTCGAATCTGCTCAGGGTAAGGTCAGGCATCCGCGGGAGTTTGTCATCACGACACAGGGATATGTCCGCGACGGCCCGCTGGACGATACGCTGGCCCTGTGCAAGGAGATCCTGAAGACAGGGGAAAATGAGCTGCGATGGTTCCCGTTCTTGTGCAGGATCGATGACGAAAAGGAAGTGGATGATCCGGAAGCATGGCATAAGTCGAATCCGTCCATGGAGTATCTGCCGATCCTGGCCGACACGATCCGGATGGAATGGCTGGAGATGAAGAAGCTCCCGTCCAAGAAGCCAGAGTTTGTGACGAAGCGGATGAATCTTCCGGCAGCAAAGCAGGAGATGACCGTAACATCCTGGGAGAATATTCTCCGGTGCTGCTATTCGGATCCGGAGACAAAGGTCCCGCGGGAGACACCGGACACAAAGGGCGAGATCGCGGTGGTCGGACTGGACTATGCCGACATCCAGGACTTTGCTTCGGCAGGTGTCCTGACAAAGACGGAAGATGGGGAATACATCTGGCGCCAGCACACATGGATCAATGCCAGAAGCCCGTTTTTCGAGAATATCAAATTCCCGGTGGCGAACGTAGGGCAGCAGGAGTTTCGGGACTTCGAAGTGATCGACGCGCCGGTTATCCCGCCTCAGGCGATTGTGGACTATATAGTGCGCGAATACTGCGGGTCATATATCGTGCAGAAGATCGCGATGGACACCTGGAGATATTCGCTGTTCAAGAAGTTCTTCGAGGACGCCGGGCTGACGGTCGAGGACAAGAAGAATCCGAACGGGACGATTCGCCTGATCCGGAAACTTGGATCCGCGACCGGGATCATAGCGCCGTTTATAGAGCAGTGCTTCGCAGAAGGCCGGATCAATTACGGCCTGTCCGCAATCATGAGGTGGTACACGAACAACACTTCGGTGATCACGGACAGATTTGGTAATAAGCAGTTTGGAAAGATCGAGCCGAAGCTGCGGAAGACAGACGGATTCATGGCTTTTGATGTGGCAATGTACTGCAAAGATGAACTTGAGATACCGACGATTTTCATCTGAGGTTGGAATATGGGATTGTTTAAGTGGTTATTTGGAACAAGCGAGGAGGACATGACGGATGTCACGGATATCCTGCTTGAGCAGATGCAGCAGCTGAATGCGAGTAAATTCGCGATCCAGAAATGTGTCGGGATTATCGGCAATGCGATCGCGAAGAGCGAGATCATCATTCAGGGGAAGCAGGGGCTGCGCTATGACGAAAACTATTACAGGCTGAATATCGCTCCGAACGAAAATGAGCGCGGAACGGAGTTCTGGAGCCGGGTGGCGGGGAAGCTGCTGATAGAGCAGCAGTGCCTGATAGTGCCTGTAAAAGACATGTATTTCATAGCGGATTCCTGGACCGAATCGAATGATGTCATCAAACCGCGGGAATATTCAAATGTGCAGATCTCCTGCGCCGGCAAGACACAGACCCTGCATAAAAGGTTCCGCGCCGGCGATGTCATACACGTCCGGCTGCCGATGGGGCGAAAGCGCCTGGAGTATCTGAGACAAGTGTCCAATCTGTACGATAAGACGGTAACAGCGGCGTACAACATCTACAGGATGGCATATACGCCGAAATGGGGAGTCCGGCTGGAATCGAACGCCAGACTGGTGGAACAGACGGCGGATGGCAAGCAGAAAGTCATAACAGGGACCGAGTACATGGCCAAGATCCAGAAGATCCTAACTTCCGACGACATCATGCTTGCCCTCCTGCCGGCCGGGATCACGCTGGAACAGATCCAGGCGGACGCAGCAGGGGTCACAGCTGAGAGTCTGGACAAGACGATCAGGGCTGCGGAGGAGGCCTGCGCACGTGCGTTTGATGTGCCGACTTCCGTATATTTCGGGACGATACAGGACAAGAGCGACGCGACAAACGAGCTCATCACATACGCGGTCGGACCGGTAGCAGAGGCAATCAACGATGCTCTGAATGCGTCACTGGTCGGCATGGATGATTACGTGTCAAAGAACGAGCGCGTGATGGTCTTCCTGGCCCGATTCAAACATATCGACATCATCGATGCTGCGGATAAGCTGAGCAAGATGCGTGGAGATGGCTGGACGTTGGATGAGATATTCCATTTGATCGGCTATCCCGAGATGCATACAGAATTCACGACAACGAGAGCTCTGACGAAAAACTACGCTACCCCGGATGGATCCGAGGGCTCCGCAGGATCGTCTGAATCTGGCAGCGGTGCCTCAAACCGTAAGACGCCGGGCGCAGGTCCGGAGAAAGGAGCAAAAACGGGATGACCAGATACTGGGAACTGAAGCATGAGGATGGTCAGGATGATGCCGATCTGTATATCTTCGGTGACATCATGCCGGATGATGCATACAAGGGAAAGAATGACAGATCGGCCATGGACGTTGTGACGGCGATCGAAAACCTGACTGCGAAGAACCTGACGGTTCACATCAACAGCTATGGCGGGGATGTGAAAGAAGGCCTGGCAATCTATAACTGCATAAAAAACAGCAGTATGAACGTCACTACAGTCGATGACGGGTTTGCGTGCAGTGCAGCGTCTGTCATCTTCATGGCAGGCAAGCAGCGCGTCATGAACGACGCGTCCCTCCTGATGATCCATAATCCATACATGGTTGCGATCGGCAACCCGGATGAACTGCGGAAAGCCGCGGATGACCTGGAAACGATTGCGCAGGCTTCCGTGGAAGCCTACAAGAACAACTCCAATCTCTCGGAAGAGAAGATCAAGGAGCTGATGAAGGCGGAGACATGGATTCTGCCGGCTGAAGCCGTGGAATATGGCATGGCTACACAGGTCAGGGAAAAAGCGGAAGACGGGATCAAGCAGTCGGCCATGAAGAGAATCATGCAGATCCTCTCCGGAGCACCCAAGATGGATACGGATGAGGATGAGATCATGGCAAAGCTGGAAGCGATGGATCAGAAACTGGACGACATCATCAGCGCGGTAGGCAATGGTGATGAGGATCAGAATGATGATCCGGGTGCCGGTGGCAATGATCATCAGGAACAGAAGACAGGATTCAATTTATTTTTTTGACAAAAAGGAGAGAAAAAATGAAGAACGATAAGCTTCAGCAGAAGATCCAGGAGATCTTCGAAAGCACAGAAGACAAAAATGCTGCTATCTCTGAGGCGCTGGCACTGATTGCTGCAGAACAGAATCAGCAGCTGGTTGAGCAGATCCAGGAAGAGGCGCGCAGGGCTGCGGCAGACGCTGAGTATGCAAGAAGCCTGAACCTGCATATTCCGACCGAGGCAGAGGAGAAGTTCTACAATGTCCTCAAGTCCGGCAACATCCGCCAGGCGATCACTGCGAACCAGATCGACATCATTCCGACGGAGACGGTTGACAGGACTCTGGATTCCGTGAAGAAGGCTTCTGATGTCCTGACGCTCATCAACTTCGCTCCGGCGAATGTGAAAAGATGGATCTCCGCCTCTAAGAGCGGAACTGCGGTCTGGGGTGAACTGACGTCTGCGCTCGACAGAACCAAGTCCCTTGGGGCGACCTTCAGCGTGATCAACATGGAACTGGGCAAGCTGTGGGCACTGCTCATCATCCCGAAGGCGATCCAGGATCTGGCTCTTCCGTTCGTGGACAGGTACTTCACCGCAATCCTTGCAGAGGCAATGCAGGACGGCCTTGAGGATGGATTCATCTCCGGACAGGGCCAGACGGCGTACCAGCCGATCGGTATTCTGCAGACGATCGCAGCTCCTGCAACCGCGAAGCAGAAGCTCACGAATGTTACTGCGCTGAATCCGGTAGGCCTTAAGGGCGTGTGCGTAACCCTCTCCACTACTGCAGCAGGCGTGGGAGAAAGAGCGGTAGGAGCACTTCACCTGATCTGCAACCCGGTCGACTATTTCAATTATGTGCGTCCGGCTATGCTTGTGCAGAACGCGAACGGTGCATGGGTGGATGGCACCGGTATGAACATCACGGTTCACCAGACCGCCAATATGCCGGCTGGAACCGCAGCGATCGGCCTTGCGAAGGAATACACGATGGGCGTCTCCGGGATCCAGGTCAAGACTTACGACCAGACTCTGGCGCTGGAAGATGCTGACCTGGTCATTGCGAAGGCATATGCAAATGGCAGAGCTGTGGACGACAATGCATTCGTCGTATTCGATCCGACGAAGCTGGAGCCGGCATACCTGACCGTGAAGCAGGTCGCAGCCGCAGCAGGCTGACGGAGGTAAAGAATGAAGACATACGACACGCTGATTGGAGAATTCCGGACGGATTATCAGATCGCTCCGTATGTCTCAGATGACACCCTGACAAGACTGGCAAAAGAGGGCGAGGGAGCGCTGAGCGACCTCGTCCTTTCGGTAGACTTTGAAAACGATCTTGTAGCAAGAGCCCTCTTGAAAAACTACATGTATTACGCCATGAACCACGTGACAAATGAATTCTGGGAAAACTACCGGAATGATGTGACGCAGTGGCAGTGGCACCATGAGGAAACGGAGGAAGGCTCGGATGAAGAAACGTAAGCAGCATCCGCCGGCATATATTGACGGATTCTTCGTGCTGTATGATCTGACTGATGTTCAGGATCCGGACAACCCGGATGCACCGATCAGGAAGATGCGCAGGCGGGATATCAACAACATATGGTTCCGGGACCTGGCGGTGTATGACCGCACGCGGCTGGTCTTCGAACAGGCAGGCAAAGAGCTGACGCACAAGATCGCCATCCCGCAGTGGGATGGGATATCCACATCATGCGTATGCGTGATCGATGACTGTCAGTACAAGGTCTACAATGCGGCACAGGTTGAAACGAGGGATGGATATCCAGAGACGGAGATCACTCTGATAACTCCGGAGATGACATATGAGGTGATTGAATGATCCAGGCACTGACAAAAGCGGAGTTTTCGCAGATGATCCACGAGGCCGGCGTTCCGGTCGGGGAAGGTGAGAACTATCTGGATGACGAACAGACGTATCCAAAGATCGCATATTGGGAGTATGTCTGGACGGATCAGATGGCATCCGGATCCGATTATGACACAGTGATACGGTATCAGGTGAGTTACGCTTCCAGGCGCGGCCGGGACGACGGGCTGAAGAAACTGA
>CADCII010000057.1 GCA_902801515.1 uncultured Lachnospiraceae bacterium | reverse complement strand
AGGTGTTTTTTGATGGAAATAAACACAATACACACTGGGTATTGTGTTAGAAGCCAGATTCTATGCGGGTTTCCGTAATCTTAGTGGAGTTATTGGTCGTGCTCATTTCTCTTGTGGTCATCTTTAAGAAGCAGGTGACTCAGATCGTTAAGGATATCCTTACCAGGGCGGCAAGTGACGCTAATGGAATCTGATAAGGATATCTGCATTTCCTGTTGATTATCACTGAATGAAGGAGGGCGTATGCGGAGACAGCGTGCTGTGATCACTGTTTTCTTCAGCCTGCTCAGTGTGGTATTTCTTGCGGTTTCCTTCACGGTCACAGAGGCGGTACGAGTAGCCGGCGCACGAGCTGCGTGCGCGAATGCGTCATCGCTGGGTCTGTGGTCTGTTTTTTCAGAGTATGACAATGATCTGCTGGAGGACTATGGTCTTTTTGCAGTCAACGGCGGAAGTGAGGGAAACCCAGTATCGGAGGAATATCTTCTGTCAAAGCTGGACGGGTACGTAAAGGAAAATGAAAATGTGACGGCGGATATGAGCGGCAAGCTGCCGGGACTTTTGATGGATCCCTGGAAGATATCTGCCGCGCGGCAGCAGGTTGGCCGGTACGCCCTTCTTACAGACGGCGGAGGCAACTACTACTACCAGCAGGCTGTTGAGTATATGAGAAAGACTGCTTGGGCCAATGCGCTCGGCAAACTGGAGGCGATCTACAGTGATTCTCAGAAGATCAGGCAGGCAGAGAGTGAGTTTGAGGCCAGGCAGGAGGAGGTCAATAATGACATGAAGTCTTTTGACCAGGGTATTGAATCTGCAAAGCAGGAGCTGGGAATGAACCCGGGAAGTTCCGGCGCAGGAACGGCGGGCTCCGGGAACGGAGACAGATCGGCTGGAGAAATTGTCATCGTAGCTGAGGGAGAGGATGCAGAGAGACTGAGGCAGGCAGAGGAAGAGGGCCGGAAGAAGAACCCTCTTGAACAGATTGAGTCTCTTCGCAGGCGAAGCGTACTGGAACTGGTCCTTGGAAAGGGAAAGGTGTCGACGAGGAGACTGCAGAGTGAAAGTCTGTTTTCTAAGCGGAGCAGGAACCAGGGAAAGATGATCCTGGATACTCCGCGCGGAGGAAAGATGGACAACCTTCTGTTCCGCGAGTATCTGCTGGATCATTTCCGGAACTGTTCGGACCGGTATAACAGCAGCGTCCTGAACTACCAGCTCGAGTATGTGATCATGGGAAAATACAGTGATGAGCAGAACCTGAAGAAGATTGCGAAGAAACTGCTGTTTCTCAGGGAAGGGATGAATTATGCGTTTCTGGTTACCAGTCCGTCCTGCAATGCGCAGATATCAGCGCTGGCGATGACGGTGGTTGGATGGACCGGGAAGCCGGTACTGGTCGAGGCGTTCAAGCACGCTGTTTTGCTGGCGTGGGCCTATGGTGAAAGTCTGTTTGACGTCCGGATTCTGTTTCACGGCGGCCGTGTTCCGCTGAAGAAAAGTGAAGCGTCATGGAATGTCCCTCTGGAGAATCTGATCAGCCTGGAGACAGATCTCAAGCGTGCTGACAATGTGGCGGCCGGCGGGACGACCGGTCTGAATTATGAGGATTTTCTCCGGATTCTGGTCAATATGACCCCATTGCCTCAACTGAGGAGACGTTCGCTTGACCTGATCGAACTGAACATGCGAACGCTGGAAGGAAAGTCTTCTTTCCGTGTTGACAACTGTGTGATCGGGATGACGAGCAGTACGGACTGGGAGATCCCGGCAGTGTTCGGAAGGGTTCCGACAGCGCTTCTTGGAACCGGAGAGATGTCATTTCACACGAAAGTGGAAGGCGGATTTGCCTATTGATCTTCTGATCGGATTCTGCGCGGAAAGTGAGGTGAGAAAGGATGTTCCCGCATTGCGCAAAACAAATAAAAGAGAATAAAAAAGCGGCTTTGTTGAGTCTCCCCTCCAACCTCGCGGAGGAGTCATCCTCCGTGTCTCATGCAGGCCGCGGCAAAACCTCAGAAAACCGATTGCATAATCATATCAAAACCCATACTCGAATCTTTACTCAATTCAGTATTCTTAACAGAAAGGAAAGCGTACTCTCTCCAAAAAACAAAAAGCAGTGTCCGGGAACATCCTTTCTGACTTCATTTTCAGGCAGTCTGACGGTTGAGGCAGCAATAGAACTTCCACTGTTTTTTGTTCTGATCGCGATCGTGCTGCAGTATGCGGTCCTGTGCCGGGCTGCGGCACAGTTCTCCGGGCTTATGACGACCACTGCCCAGGAGATGGCAATGGCTGCATACAAAGAAGAATATGGGGATACGAACAACCTCATCAGAGGAATCCTGTCGGATGCCTGGGCATCATCACAGGTGATCGGCGGGGCATCCGACAGTGATGCCGTCCGGAATGCTTCATTTGTTAACTCCTCCTATATGAAGGATGGAGACATGATCCGGCTGGTGCTTTCCTATCAGGCTAAGCCCAGATTCTCATTGATCCGCCTGCCGTTTACATTTTTTGTTCAAAAAGCAGTCGTGCGGGGATGGACCGGTGAGCGCGGTTCATCGGGCGGTGCGGGTCCGGGAGACGGCCAGGCAGATCCGCACAGGCAGGTGTATGTATCGGATACGGGTACGGTCTACCACACAGATCCGGAATGCTCTCACCTGAAAGTGACGGTCATCCCGACAACAAAAGAAGGACTGAAGAAGGCAAGAAATAAGAGCAGGCACAAGTATAAAAAGTGTCCTCATTGCGGCAGGTCATCAGGAACCGGACAGTATTATATCGATCCGTATGGAGAACACTGGCACACCAGTCTGTCCTGTCCGGCACTGAAAAGAAGTGTGAATAAAGTGCCTCTGGATGAATGTGACCACCTGCATGAGTGTGCGGACTGCAAAAAGAAAAGGGGAGGGTGATGAAGGATGTTTTTCAGGATCGCTGTAATCTTAATGCTCATACTGCTCTCGGTCAGTGATCTGAAGAGCCATACGATACCGGTGCTGCCGGTTCTGGTGTTTGCTGCTGTGATGGCAGTGGTTCATCTGACTGTCCGGTACATCCCGTCATCCATACCGTTTGCAGAGAGTCTTTCCGCAGACCGACTTTCTGCCGGAGATCTTCCGGCGGTTCGGATCTTCACAGGGATGCTTCCGGGACTGTTTCTGCTGGCAGTCAGCCTGGCGTCCCGGTCCTCCATTGGAACAGGCGACGGCATCGCCGTAGCAGCGTGCGGAGCAGCCATCGGTCTCTCCTCAGAGCTTGCGTCTCTTACCGTTGCACTTGTGCTGTGCTGCGTATATTCCATCGTATTGCTGATCAGGAAGAAGGCAGGGAGAAAAGACACGCTTCCGTTTCTGCCGTTCCTGACGGCCGGCCACATTCTGGTTCTGATCACGGAGGCACGGATATGAACAGATTATCAGCAAGAGCCAGTTTCACTGTCGAGGCAGCCATGCTGATGACGATGATCCTTCCGGCTCTGCTTGCTCTCATTTATCTGGGACTGTTTCTGCATGACAAGGGAGTCCTGAACGGGGCGGCACAGGAGACGGTTGCAATTGCTGACCTGAACCACTGGAAGAAGAGCGGCAATGCGCATCTGGCGGGAAGGGCAGGAAAACTGGCTGACAGGACAGGTCCTTCAGGCAAGCCAGGGGTATCTGTAAGCGTCTCCGACCAGCAGGCAAGTGCTGAGTACAGCGCGTCCATGAAACTCCCGGGACTGCTTCCGAAACTGTTTGGCAAGGGCACTCTGGATACGGGAGCTTCTGCCAGGCGGGTCCTGCTGAAGCCTGCGGATACGATACGGATGATCCGCGGCCTGGAGTATGTAAGCAAGATGCTGGCGGAAGGCTGAGAGGTGGAGTGACTGGTGCCGGAGAAATACCGGAAGGAGAATGAGATGGAAAGACAACTTGTGAAGAACCTGGACCGCATGTATCTTGTGTTTGATACAGAAGATATCGATGAAAATGAATATCTTCTTCAGATGGCTCTTCACGGGAATCTGCCGTCTCTTCTTCCGCTCAGCATCTCAACTACTGACGGGAAGACGATGCTGCGCGCCGATGTGACGGGCTGCACGGATATTGCGGCTAGGTACAGGACAGTTCAGCTGACAGGAAGTGATATCCGGAAGATTCTGACGACAATAAATGATGTGATACAGAAACTCCCGGGCTTCCTTCTTGATCCTAATGACCTTTGCCTGGAGCCGGAATATATATTTTTAGGACCGGGTGCGGATGAGATTCTGCTCACTTATATCCCGCATCTTTCAGAGTCCGCAACGGATACTCTGCGCACCCTGTCGGAATTCTTCCTGAAGAAACTGGATCATTCCGACAGGATAGCTGCAGATCTTGCCTATGGACTGTATGACCGGGTCCAGGCAGAGAATTATACATCAGGAGAAGTCCTGGCAGGGCTGCTTCAGAGTACTGGGGAACCTTTGCGGATGGACGGACAGACACCGGAAGATGGAAACTGTACCGTATCCGGCCAGAGTGATATACGTGATATACGCAGGCCGCAGCCGCCGGGCTGCGGAGTGAGATCGCAAGGTCCTGGAGTGAAACCGCCGGACAGTATCCGCACAGTCAAAACAAAACCTTCATCACGGCGGAAGAAAACAACACGGCAAACCGGGAAAAACAGAAGCCGGCGTAAGCAGGGCTGCAGACCCGGACAGAAGAGTGTGCTGAAAAAAGCCCTTCCTGTAATTGTCATATTGACTGCTGCGGCAGCGCTCATTTCCCTGTTCCGCATGGACCTGACTCAGATCGGAGGTATGGGGTTTCTCAGCGCGGCACTGATATGGCTCACATACAGCACTCTCGGCAAGCGCAGATCCGAGATTCATAATGTCTGGGCAGATGAGGATGATCCGGGGGACGATGCATTTTATCAGTCTCTTCTGAAACAGGTATATGCGGAGGACGCCGGGAGAGCAGAGCCTTATGAAGGCAGCGTGCAGCAGGGGAAAAATAAACAATACGGAATATATCCGCCGCAGGAAAGCAGCGTACAGCTGGGAAGATATCCACAGCAGGAGAGGAATATACAGCCGGAGGAGCAGAAACCTGCCCGGATTTCGCGGACAGGGCCGTGTATGGTCAGTCTTCAGCCGCAGCTGTGCCCGGATATAATGCTGTCATCTTCGCATATACTTCTTGGGAAAAGCCGCCGCAAAGCAGATGTAGTACTGCCGGATGATACGGTCAGCCGTGTGCATGCAAGGATCGAACACAGAACGGACGGATTTTACGTCAGCGATCTGTATTCAACCAACGGAACCTTGCTGAATGACAAGCGGCTTGAGAGCGGATGCGCAGTGCTGCTGAAAGATGGCGATGTGCTGAGGATGGGGGAGCTGCAGTTCCGGTTCTGTATATGATATGTATCATTCAGCATCTGTATATGATCTGCACCGTGTTCGCGTACGATCTGCATTGACTCTGCACATTATCTCAAAAACGTGATATCATAAATGCATTATGAATGACTTCTCAGCATTTATTAAAAGCAGACGAAAAGTGAATATGGCAATGGTGGCGATTAACATCATTGTTTTTATTGTGCTGGAGATCATGGGCGACACACACAGTGCTCCCTTCATGCTGGAACATGGTGCGTCGTATGCGCCGATGGTCCTGGAGGGGCAGTACTGGAGGCTGTTTACCTGCATGTTCCTTCATTTCGGGTTTGAGCATCTGGCATACAATATGTTCAGCCTGATCTTTCTGGGAGATATCATCGAGTCCGTCATGGGGCCGGTCCGTTACCTGATCATCTATATTGTCGGCGGACTGGGCGGCAATATCATCTCGGTCATGCTCAGCATGAGGTCCGGAAGATATGCAGTCGCAGCAGGGGCTTCCGGTGCAATCTTTGCGTGTATGGGTGCGTTCCTGTATTTCGCGCTGCGCAACCGGAGCAGTTTCGGGCCCAGCCACATGAGAAGACTGGGTATGATGATCATGCTGATGATCATGCAGAGCCTGGTAGATAAAGGTGTTGACAATGCGGCGCATATCGGCGGCTTTGTCTCAGGCTTCATCCTGGCGGTGCTGCTGTACCATCCCAGGAAGCTTTCTGTCCGGCGGATAGAGTAAAGAAGTCCGAGTAAAGAGCAACAGTGGTATAAGGGCTGTTTAATGTATAGTTAAATGTTGATCAGGAGGTATCAGAACATGAAAGACGCTAACTGCATTTTCTGTAAGATCGCGAATGGTGAGATTCCGTCTGCTACACTGTATGAGGATGACCAGTTCAGAGTGATCCTGGATCTGAATCCGGCGGCGAAGGGGCATGCCCTGGTCCTTCCGAAGGAGCACTATGCGAATCTGTTTGAGATCCCGGAAGATGTTCTCGGCAAGGCTGCAGGCGTGGCGAAAAAAGTTGGAACCAGACTCTATGAAGGTCTTCATGCGGACGGATTCAATCTGGTACAGAATAATGGAGAAAAAGCAGGTCAGACGGTATTTCATTTCCATATGCACCTGATACC
This sequence comes from uncultured Lachnospiraceae bacterium, assembly GCA_902801515.1. Classification (GTDB taxonomy): domain Bacteria; phylum Bacillota; class Clostridia; order Lachnospirales; family Lachnospiraceae; genus Porcincola. Next base: position 20,774 of record CADCII010000057.1, on the reverse strand, counting down.
GAGATACGCAGATGATACAATTTCCATGGGATGGAAGCCGGGAAGCCTTCAGGATGAGGATAAGGCGCAGATCCTGGATCTGTTTGAGTGATCCTGCCGGCTGATATGTAAGCAGATATTTGAGCAGTAGTTGTGTGAATACCTGTGCCGTCAGGGAACAGCGGCAGATTGGTGATATATGAAGCTTGCGATTATTGGAACCGGAAAGATCGTGCATGAGGCGCTGAATGCTCTGACTGCAGTAGACAGTATCCATGTGGGGGCAATCTATGCCCGTCCGCACAGTGTGCAGACAGGGGAAGAACTTGCGCGGCAGTATGGGATTGCAGAGGTCTACACAGACTATGACAGACTTCTGGCCAAGGCGGATGTGGAGGCAGTCTATATCGGTCTGATCAACTGTGCTCATTTCTCCTATACAAAAGCTGCGCTGCTTGCCGGAAAGCATGTCATCCTGGAGAAACCGCTGACATCGACCGTGGAGGAAGCGCAGGAGCTGAGCCGAATCTCAAAAGAGACCGGCTGTTATGTGCTGGAGGCGATCACGAGCACGCACAATAAGGTCTTTGGCCATATGAAAGAAGTGCTGGAGGACCTGGGACAGATAAGAATCGCGCAGTTCACATTTTCCCAGTATTCGAGCAAATATGCGGACTATCTGAACGGAAAGATCGCGCCGACATTTGACCCGCAGCTGTCCGGAGGAGCGCTCTATGACATGAATCTCTACAACATCTATCTGGCGACCGGACTGTTCGGCGCACCGGAGAATGTGATGTACTATCCGAATATCGGCTATAACGGTATTGACACTTCAGGGATCGTGGTTCTGTCTTATCCGCAGTTCAAGGCAATATGTATCGGAACGAAGGATACGGACGGGCCTAACGCGGCAGTGATCCAGGGTGAAAATGGATGGATGAGGATGGATGGCAAGCCGAATGTGGACAATAACCTTGAGGTGGCAGTTGTCGGGAACGCAGCTCAGGCTGACGGATGCGTTGCCGTTCTGACAGACCCGAAATCCGGAAAATCCGGAGGCCAGCCGCAGTTAAGTGCTTCGGGAAGTGTAGACCGTTCATTTACAAAGCGCTATTATGAAGCGGAGAAGGTTCATCACCGTATGTGTGCGGAGTTTAAGGATTTTGCAAGGATCATCGATGAGAAAGATGACGCTGAGGCGGAATCTCTTCTTCAGAACAGCCTGACGGTCATGCAGGTGCTGGAGAAGGCGAGAAAGTCCGCAGGGATCCGTTTCGGGTGTGACGGATAACCGTATGGGCAAGAAATTGCCGGGCCTGAAAATACAGTGACAGAATTCTGCGTGCCTCGTGACAAAAACCTGCGCAGAATTGACGAAAGCTTTGGGGCCTGTCTTGACACGGGCGGCAGTTCTGTTTATTATTCTAAATAAGTGCTAGGGGAGCGTAAGCTGAGAGAGTAACCTTTGTTACTGACCCTCATTACCTGATCCGGATTATACCGGCGTAGGGAAGCGATCAAAAGCATATTTTGATAAGCTTTGATTCCTCTTGCATGTGCAGGAGGTTTTTTTATGCAGTTTATTTGCAGAAAGGAGTGTTCTCATGGAAGCAAGCGTAGCTATTCAGACCCTTCCGGGTGTACAGGATGAGGATGAACTGTGCAGGATCGTTGACGAGGTGATCGCGTATATCAAGAGCACCGGTTACAACTATTATGTAGGTCCGTTCGAAACCACGATCGAGGGTCCGTACGATGAGCTGATGGATATTGTCAAGGAATGTCAGCATATCGCGATCAAAGCCGGCGCACCGTCGGTTGCGGCTTATGTCAAGGTGAGTTACAAACCGGAAGGTGAGGTTCTCTCAATTGAAAGAAAGATCGGAAAATATCACCAGTAAAGTACCTGCAGTGATCGCGCTGGCGCTGATACTGCTTTTGTGGTGGGGGCTCTGTGCTTCGGGTATGATACCCTCTTACATGCTGCCTTCTCCGGCAGATGTGGTCAGGGCGTTTATCGGAGATTTCCCGAACCTGATGTATCACGCAAAGACATCCCTGCAGGAGGCAGCCTATGGCCTTGTGATCGGAATCGGACTTGCTTTTGTGATCGCAACGGTGATGGACCGTTTCCGGTGGCTGGATCAGGCGCTGTCGCCGATCCTGGTCATCACGCAGACGATCCCGACGATCGCCATCGCTCCGCTGCTGGTACTGTGGATGGGGTTTGGGATGGCGCCGAAGATCACACTGGTAGTCATTACGACATTTTTCCCGATCGCAGTCGGTCTGCTGGAAGGGTACCGGTCGGTCGACCCGGATGAGATCAGTCTTATGCGGGCGATGGGAGCGGACCGGTATCAGATCTTCCGGTTCGTTAAGTTCCCGTCCGCTCTTCCGCACTTCTTCTCGGGACTGAAGATCTCCGCCTCCTATGCTGTGGTCGGAGCGGTCATTTCCGAATGGCTGGGCGGATTTGAAGGTCTTGGCGTGTATATGACGAGGGTCAAGAAAGCATATGCGTTTGACCGGATGTTCGCAGTGATCATTTTAATCGTAATTATAAGTCTGCTGCTGATGGCTCTTGTGGATCTGATCCGGACTGTCTCGATGCCGTGGACTGAAGTAAAAGCGGAACACAGAAATGAAAGGACCTGAATTATGAAAAGAAATACTATTTTTGTAGCAGTCATTACCGTCAGCCTTGCAGTATCTGCAGCGGCTCCTGTCTGCGCGGATGAGACGGAAGCAAAGGAACTGACTAAGATCACTTTCTGCCTGGACTGGACGCCCAATACCAACCATACGGGAATCTATGCCGCGCAGGCACTTGGCTATTTTGAAGAGGCCGGTCTGGATGTTTCCATCGTACAGCCGCCGGAAAACGGTGCGGTACTTATGTGTGCGGCAGGACAGGCTGAGTTTGCGGTCGATGCGCAGGATACCATGGCTGCGTCTCTTGACCTTGATGAACCGCTTGGAGTTACCGCCGTCGCTGCTATGATCCAGCACAATACTTCCGGAATCCTCTCTAGAGCCGGAGACGGAATCACATCTCCGAAGGGGCTGGCAGGAAAGACCTATTCCACATGGGAATCTCCGATTGAGATGGCGATGATCAAATACTGCATGGAACAGGAAGGCGCTTCATTTGACGACCTGACACTTATCCCCAATGACATCACGGATGAGCCGGCGGCTCTGGCTGCCCATCAGACCGATGCGGTATGGGTCTTCTACGGCTGGAGCGGAGTAAACTCGGAAGTCGAAGGTGTTGACTGCGATTACTGGAACTTCAGCGACATCGCTCCGGAACTGGATTACTATACGCCGGTCCTTCTTGCGAACAATGAATTCCTTGAGAAGAATCCGGAGACTGCGAAAGCATTCCTGGACGCAGCCCGCAGAGGCTATGAATATGCGATCGAGAATCCGAAGGAAGCAGCAGACATGCTGATCGAGGGTGACTCCACCGGTTCCCTGAAAGGCTCTGAGGATCTGGTATACGCAAGCCAGGAGTGGCTGTCTTCAAAGTATATCGACGACGCGGAGCAGTGGGGCATAATTGATCCGGAGCGCTGGGATGCATTCTATGGCTGGCTGTATGAAAATGAGCTGACCTCGCATGATCTTCGTACGACGGGCTACACCAACGATTATCTGAAGTAAGGATTGCCGGAGGGTTTATGGAGGCACTGAGCACACAACATATCACGAAGTCATTTTCAGGGAGAGTGATCATAGAAGATATCTCGATCCGTCTTATGGAAAATGAACTCGTCTCTCTCTTGGGTGTGAGCGGGTCGGGAAAGACTACGCTGTTCAATGTGATCTCCGGGATCCTTCAGCCTGACAGCGGCCAGGTACTCCTTCGCGGGGAGGATGTGACCGGTCATCCGGGAAAGATCAGCTATATGCTGCAGAAGGATCTTCTGCTGGAGCATATGAAAGTGATCGATAACGTATCACTGCCTCTGAGGCTGAACGGGATCAGTAAAAAAGAAGCGCGCATGCGGACAGGTCCGCTGTTTGAGGAATTCGGCCTGAAAGGGACGCAGGAGCTCTATCCGGCTGCAATGTCGGGAGGCATGCGGCAGAGGGCGGCGCTTCTGCGCACCTATCTCGGATCCCAGGGCGGCGTAGCACTCCTGGATGAGCCGTTCAGTGCGCTGGATACCATTACGAAGGGCCAGATCCACACCTGGTATCTGGATATTATGGAGAAGATCGACCTGTCGACCATCTTCATCACACATGATATCGATGAAGCGATCCTGCTGTCGAACCGGATCTATATCATGACCGGGGCGCCGGGACAGATCAAAGATGAGATCGTTATAGACCGTCCGAGAAATGACCGTAAGGAATTCAACCTGACAGAGGAATTCCTGTCCTGCAAAAGGAAAGTGCTGAAGACGCTTGAAGGAAAGTGATCCGTGGAGAAGATAAACACCGGTCATCAGAGATATCCGGCCTGCTCTTTGTGAAGTCAGCAGAGAGCAGGTTTTTTTGATGAATAGCATCTCATGCCGGTTTTGTGATATAACACAGGGCAGGAGAGACTTATATGAAGAACAGAAACAGCTCCCAAAACCGATATGAATACCTGATCCTCAGCATGCTGGTGACAGGCATCTACAATACCGCAGATACATTTTTTGTGGGAAGGATCTCGACGCAGGCAACGGCAGCAGTCGGTCTTGTGTTCTCAGTGATGGCTGTGATCCAGGCGATGGGCTTCTTCTGCGGACAGGGTTCGGGAACGTATCTGTCCCGGATGCTTGGCGCCGGCAAGAAGCAGGAGGCAAATGAAGTTGCCGCGACGGGTTTTGCCCTTGCGCTGATCCTCGGCGTGATCGTCGCAATTCTGGGAAATGTGTTTGCCAGACCTCTTGGATACGCTCTGGGGGCAGGAGAGACGACGATCCGGGACACCCTGATCTATATGAGGATAATTCTCATCGGCGCCCCGTTCATGATGCAGCTGAGGTTCCAGGGAAGTGCAATGTATGCGATGGTCGGCCTTCTGTGCGGAGCTGCCATCAATATCGGCCTGGACCCGCTGCTGATGTTTGTATTTCACATGGGAGTTGCCGGCGCGGCGATCGCGACCGTCTCCGGGCAGTTTATTAGTTTTGTGGTCCTGTTGATCGGAAGTGCGCAGGGTGACAACATTCATTTGAAGATATCAAATGTACGGCTGAACAGCCACTATCTGAAAGAGATCGTCAATGGCGGAAGTCCGGCTCTGGCCCGCCAGGGACTCGCAGCAATCGCGACACTGCTTCTGAACCAGACAGCAGGACAGATGGGCGGCGACGCCGCGATCGCAGGGATGTCTGTTGTAACTCGTGTCCTGATGCTGCTCTCGTCCGCACTGATCGGATTCGGCCAGGGCTATCAGCCGGTGTGCGGATTCAACTACGGGGCAGGCTTGTATGGCCGTGTAAAGGAAGGTTATTTCTTCTGTGTAAAATACGGGACCATCATCCTGACCGGAGCTTCTGCCCTGTGCCTTGCATTCGCGCCGCAGATTATCAGCTTCTTCCGGGACGACCCGGAAGTCATCGCAGTCGGAACGGTTGCACTGCGTGCGCAGGCAATCTCGCTGCCGCTGATGGCGACGATCGTCATCACCAATATGATGCTGCAGTCGACCGGAAAAGGACTGAAAGCATCTATCGCATCCTCGGCAAGAAACGGAATCTTCTTCATTCCCATGATCCTGATCCTGCCCCGACTGTTTGGCCTGTTCGGAGTAGAGATCTCGCAGGCATGCGCAGACGTCCTCTCCTTCCTGCTGGCCATCCCCTTCGCCGCGTCCGAGCTGAAGAAGATGTGAGCAAAATGAACAAGTGCCCATGAACAAGTGCCTGTCACTCGTGCAAGATATTCTTGCACGAGTGACAGGCACTTGTTCATGCGTGGATTTTTCTTTCTATGTCCGTATATCTGATCAGATAAAGCAATTACAAACAATAAAAAAAATCAAAATTCAATATACGGAAGGATAGAATAAACATGATCAAAGCAGTAAAGAAAACTATTATCAAGATCTGGTTCAGGATGTAACCAGTTAGCGGCCGGCAGAAAACTGCCGGCCGCGTTGTTTATGTACTGTCTTAACGTACTGTCTTTATATTCTTTTTTTCTTTCTTATTTTACTCTCTTACTCAGCTTCTGTCTCTGCAGCGCCGCCCATGAAGGTACCGTCGATCATCTGCTGGATGTAATCCGCATATGCTGCCTGTACATCTTCAGGAACAAGTTCTGTGTTGACTTCGCCTGCGGAAAGCACGCCATTCTCAAGTGTGCCGAACAGAGTCTCCCCGCCGAAGTTTCCATCCTCAACTGCCTTCATGCTCAGCTCGATCAGGACGGAGTTGTCTGTTACCTGGCTGCCGATGACGCAGGGGTTCTGTCCGAGAAGGTCAGCCGGCTGTGCGATGTCATATACCGTGATTTCGCCGTTTGCTTCGTTTGCTTCGTCAATCGCCTGGCGCGCGCCGGAGTCGACTGCGGAAGCATCGCCGAAGAATACGTCTGCACCCTGGTCCATCATAGCCTTTGCAAATTCAAGGCCCTTGTCGGATGCGGAGAAGTCGCCGGAATATACCGGATCAAGAAGTGTGATGGTTTTGCCGTTCTCTCCTGCTACGAAAGCAGCTGCTTCACCATAGCCGGCATACTTCGCACGGGTGGTATCAAGTTCCATTCCGCCGATGAAAGCGATCGTTCCGGAATCGGTCATCAGGCCGGCGAGTGCACCGGCGATCCAGCCGATCTGGGTCGCGTTCGGCAGAAGGGATGATACATTGCCGTTCGCAGCCTTTTCAGGGGTGTCCGCTCCGCCGTTCAGCAGGGCAAATGCGATGTCGGGATACTCTTCAGCTGCCTGGAGGACAGCGTCGGTGTACTGGTTGCCCGGTGCGTAGATCATGTCAACGTCCAGGTCGCAGTAGGACACGATCGTGTCGTAATATGCAGACTGCGCGATGCTGTCAGAATACATGGTCTCCCAGCCGCACTTTTCAGCTGCGTCGATCATTGCGTTGTAGCATGCCATGCCCCAGCCGCCGTCTGAGATGCTGGAATCGCAGATCATAGCTACTGTGCGTGTGTCATCGGCGATGGCCGGAGCCATAGAAGCGATCATAGCACCGGTGACTACCATAGCGATCAGTTTTCTGTTCATGAGTACCTCCTTTTGATTATACCTTCTGCTTGTTACTCGTGCTGCATTTGATTTATAGGTTACGCATCGTTTTCAACATTTTCGGCTCTTTGAAAATGAATTAAGATGCGGAACTTACATTTACTATTGAGTTCGCTCCGGCACAGATCAGCGTTCTTCCTTGCGGTAAGGCTGGCCGCTGCTCTTGGGGCCGGCCTTCTTGGCGCCGATGGCAGCCAGAACAACGATGGTAGCCACATAGGGGATCATCTGGAAGAACTGGTACGGAAGCGTGTTGTTTACCAGCTGCAGGCGGATCTGCAGAGCGTCGCAGAAGCCGAAGAACAGGCAGGCTATAAGTACGCCGCCGGAGCTCCACCGGCCGAAGATAACTGCTGCCAGAGCGATGAAACCGCGGCCTGCCACATTTCCGTCAACATAGGTCTTGGAGTAGCAGGTCGTCAGGTAAGCGCCGCCGATTCCGGCAAGAGCGCCGCAGATCACGCAGGACAGATACTTGATCCCGATAACATTGATCCCGAGCGTAGCCGCAGCCTTCGGGTATTCGCCGACAGCCTTGTAGTTCAGGCCGGACTTCGTACGTGTGAAATAAATCGCTGTCACGATAATCAGGATATAGGCAAGGTAGACCATCGGCGTCTGATCCAGGAACAGGTTGACCAGGAAATTGTTGCTTTTGATTCCCAGCATGCTCTTCAGTGATCCCATCAGTCCGGCCTGCACCAGTTCACTGCCGGATCCGAAGTAGACTCTGTAAATGAATGCTGCAAGTGCAGGAGCGAAGATGTTGATCGCCATGCCGTATACGATCTGCTCCGCGCAGAGGCTTATCGTTGCGTACGCGAAGATCATATTGACCGCAATGCCGGCCAGTGCGCCGGCCAGGACGCCGAGGAGCGGATTGCCGGTGATCAGGCTGATCAGGAAACCGGTCAGCGAGCCGATGGCCGCGATTCCTTCAATACCGATGTTGACCAGTCCTGCCCTCTGGGAGTACAGCTCTGCCAGGGAGAGGAAGATCAGCGGGGAGGCCATTCTGACACTTGCCAGAATAAGATTCGATATAAATGATCCCATATTCACGCCTCCTTCTGCGCTTTACGCGCGAACCGGCTCTTGAATTCCGGAAGCTTAACCATAGCCATGCCGGCAACCGTAAAGACGATCACCAGTGCCTGAATGATATCCGATACGCTGGTGGGAACGCCGGTCGCAGTCTGCATCGTTGTTGATCCGACGCGAAGGGCTGCGAAGAAGATCGCCACCAGGATACCTGCAAGCGGATGGAGGCTGGCGATCAGCGCCATCGCGACGCCGTCAAAACCATAGCCTGCCCCGAAACCGTTGATCAGGCGAAGCTGTGTTCCGAGAAGCTCCAGCGCGCCGCCCAGTCCGGCGATCGCTCCGGAGACTATAAAACTCATGAGAAGATAACGCTTTACGTTGAATCCATTTACCTTGGCCGCTGTCATGTTCAGTCCCACCGCCCTAAGCTGGAAGCCCGAGGAGGTGTAGAACAGGAAATAGAAGATAACAATGCCGGTCAGGATGGCGATGGGAAATGCGATGGTCGCCCGAAGTCCGAGGAAAGAGGGAAGCTGGGTCTCATCCGGGACTGCCACGGTCTGCGGAACGCTGCCGTCACGCAGCCAGTTGGTGTAGACGACGCCCATCAGCAGGGTCGCAACATAGTTCAGCATGATCGTGATGATCATCTCGTTCTGTCCGCGGTATACCTTCAGCAGACCGGCAAGAGCTGCCCACAGTCCGCCGCCCACAGCACCTGCAACAGCGCACAGAAGGATCGCCGGAACACCGGTCAGCGGGCTCTTGGTGGCAATGTAGCAGGCAAGGATGGAACCGATGATGAACTGGCCCTCGCCGCCCAGGTTAAACACTCCGCAGCGGTATGCGAAACAGGCGCACAGAGTCGTGAAGATCAGCGGAGTAGAACGGGAGAACGTAGTGCCCAGGTTGCGGACATTTCCGAAGGCGCCCTTCCACAGATAGCGCATGGCATCAGCCGGATTGGCTCCCAGAGCCGCGATGATGATGCAGCCGATCAGGAAGGAGATAATGATGGAGAGCACAGGAACGATAATGAGTGCTCCCAGGCCTTTATTTTTCATTCTATGCGCCACCTCACTTTCCTGCCATTGCCAGAGAGATCTCTTCGATAGGTGGATTCTTTCCGGAATATTCGCCCATGATCTTTCCTTCAAACATGACCAGAATACGGTCGGATACTTCCAGGATCTCGTCGAAGTCCGCCGAGATCAGCAGGACGCCGCAGCCGGAGCCTCGCTGTGCGATCACCGTATCGTGGATAAAACGGGTCGCTCCGATATCCAGGCCTCTGGTGGGATGCACCGCGATCAGAAGATCCGGTGAAGCTTCCAGTTCTCTTGCCAGGATGACCTTCTGCTGGTTGCCGCCGGACAGGTTCCGCGCTTCCTGATCAACGGAAGAACAGCGGATATCGAACTTCTTCTGCATCTCGAGTGCGTAATTCCGGATTGCCTTCTTCTTCAGATGCAGGCCGTTCGCGTCAGAGAACCTGGGGTCTTTCGTTGTCTTCAGAACAAGGTTGTCAGAGACAGACATGTTGCCTACCAGCCCGGCTTTGTTGCGGTCTTCCGGGATATGGGAGACATTCTCCTGAATGAATCCGTTCGGATCGAACCTGGCTACCCTGGAACCCTTCAGATCCATGGAACCCTCTTCGGGAGAAATGTTTCCGGTAAGCAGCATCGCAAGCTGGCTCTGGCCGTTGCCGTCCACGCCGGCGATCCCGACGACCTCCCCGCGGCGTACCGTAAGAGAGACATCATTCAGTCCGTTGTGTTTGGAATTCTTGTGATAGCTGACATGATTCAGAACAGCGACTGCTTCGCCGTCTGATTCCATCTTTTCATACTGGGACGGTTTCAGTTCACGTCCGATCATCTTATTCGCCAGTTCTTCACCTGTGACATCACCGATGTTCACGGTCTCAACCGTCTGGCCGGAGCGCAGGATGGTGACACGGTCGGAGATACGCAGGACCTCACGCATCTTGTGGCTGATGAAGATAACACTTTTGCCTTCCCCGGTCAGCTTATGCATGATCTCAAAGAGGCCTTCCGCCTCCTGGTCAGTGAGTGCCGCGGTCGGCTCATCCAGGACAAGCACGTCACAGCCCCGGTAGAGCGCCTTCAGGATCTCAACTCTCTGCTGGGCACCGACCGCAAGCTCCGTGATCGGCTGGTCCAGATCCGCGTCCAGACCGTACTTCTGAGAGAGCTCCATGATCTCTTTTTTCCGGGCATTCTGGTCAATGAAGATCCCCTTTGAGCGGGTATCGCCGAGAATAATATTCTCAAAAACCGTCATTGCCTCAACGAGCATGAAATGCTGGTGAACCATACCGATCCCAAGTTTTACCGCCTGAGACGGAGAGTCAATCTTCACCTTCTGTCCGCGCACATAGATATCGCCCGCCGTAGGCTGGTACAGACCGAAGAGAACATTCATGAGCGTACTCTTACCGGCTCCGTTTTCGCCCAGAAGTGTGTGCACTTCACCTGCCCGGACGTCAAAATTGATATCGCGGTTCGCATATACCGAGCCAAACTGCTTCGTGATATGCTCCATTCTGAGAACTTCTTTTGCGGCTGTCTCAACGGCCATGGCAAGTCACCGCCTTTCCTGAAAAATGAAGCAGCAACAGCCTGTTCAAACAGGCATAAATATAGAATTATTTTATAGTTCGTATAGTGAAAAGTCAATGCGGGCAGAGGCTTTGTGAAAATGAAAAAAGCAGGAGTGCATTGGGAAGCTGAAGCATGGCAGAAGCGTGCAGAGAAGGAAATCCTGCGGATGTTTGACAAGAGAAGCGTCAGCAGATACTCTGAAATAGGCATCAGGTATCCGTGCCTTTCAGGTGACAGATGAAAGAGGCAGGAAAAGCCGCAGCTTGGAAGAAGATAACAGGAGGCGCACCATGGGTTCAGGTTTTGTCGATTCAATGCAGCTGATAATAGGCATCTATCTTCTCTATATGGGTCTGAAGGGAGAGAACCTGGGGAACCGCCTGAGCGGAGTCCCGGACAGGCAGGAAGTGAAAGAGCCCCGCGCTCTGCGGGTGCTCTATATCATCGGCGGCGTATTTGCGCTGTCGGATTTCGCGATCTGCATGCTCCGGAACAACATGTTTACGGTGGAGCAGACGCAGACAGGAGTATCCGTCACACAGAATTTCACCATCAGCGCTCTGCCGTTCCTGACTTATGACCTGATGAACAGCGTCAGCAAGGTTCTGTCATTTCTTGCCCTTGCCGTACTGATCGGATCGGCCATCTGGCTGCTCGTGCTGAGCACCAGACATGAGAAAAACGGAAACTGAACTTAGGACGGATCAGAGGGCAGATTATAAGACAGATCAGTAGTTTACTTCCATTAATGTTAAACCCGAAGCAGGAGCTGTATGACATGCAGCTCCTTTTTTCTGCGCCTCGAGGATCGTCTGTATGGAGCTTTCCGGTGCTCTTCCGGAGCCGACCTCGACAAGTTCGCCAGTAAGAAGACGGACCATATGGTTCAGGAACCCGTCCCCGCAATAATCAAGAACGATCGTGTCTGCATCAGGACGGGAGATGTTGATCTTTGTTATGGTGCGGACAGCGCTCTTTTTCATTTTCAGCCCGCAGAAACTGGAGAAGTCGTGAGTGCCGATAAGGGCACGGGAGGCACGGACCATGGCGTCTGTATCGAGATCCTCGCCGTACTGCCAGAGAAAGCGGCGGTTTACAACGTCCGGGTACGGAGCGATACGGATGCGGTACTGATACCATTTGGAACTGGTGAGATAGCGGGCGTGAAAACGGTCAGAAGCACGGACGATCTTCGGAATGGCAATATCATCCGGCAGGTAGTGGTTGAGCGCTTCCAGAAGCATGGTGTCCTGGCTCAGGACCAGAGCGGAGCGCCTGCTGCCTGATGTTTCATTCTTACCCGCAGAGGCCAAGGCCTGGGCTCTGGCAGCGGTACTGCTCCAGGAAGCTTTCAGGGACGGAAATTTTTCCGTGAAGGCATTCAGCCGTTCCTCCGATACCCAGAAATTCGCGACCTGTCCAAGCGCATGTACTCCCGCGTCGGTCCTGCCTGCGCCGAAGACTTCGATATCCGTATCCAGGAGCCGGGAGAGAAGCGTCTCCAGCTTGCCCTGGATCGTGTTGTCGATACGCGGCTGCTTCTGCCATCCTTTATAGCGGGTTCCTTCGTACTGGACCGTTATCTTGTAATTGATCTGATGCATACCTCTGCCTGCCTTCCGGAAATATAGTTATAGATGGAGAAAATATAGCAGAGTTCATTTTCACTGACAACCGCAGCAGGGCTGTCAGATGGAAATGAAAATTGTGAAGCATTTGTGAAACATTCTGAAAATTAGCACTCGCCACTTGACAGTGCTAGTAACAAGAGTTATAACACAGGCAGATAGAAGATAAGAGCACAGGAACACAGGGAATGATGATCCGGCTCGCTTCTCGAATAATTTACAAATAACATCCAGAAGGAGGATATGAATTATGATGATGGTACCGAGACTTTTTAATGACAATCTGTTTGACAGCTGGTTTGATGATGATTTCTTCTGGCCGGAGTTCAGGAGAGATGCTCAGAAACCTGAGAAGAAACTGTATGGCCACAGGGCCGCAGCTATTATGAAGACCGATGTAAAGGAAACCGAGAAGGGCTATGAGGTTGACATTGATCTTCCGGGATTCAAGAAAGATGACGTCACCTGCGAACTGAAGGATGGCTATCTGACCATCTCCGCACAGAAGAACGTCGAGAATGATGAGAAGAACGAGGACGGCAAGTATATCCGCAGAGAGCGCTATACCGGAAGCCAGAGCAGAAGCTTCTATGTCGGAGAGCATCTGACAGAGGAAGATATCCGCGCATCGTTCGAGGATGGAATCCTGAAGCTGAGCATTCCGAAGGAAGAGGCAAAGCCGGTCGAAGAGAAGAGACATTTCGTCCAGATCGAGGGTTGATCTGGCCCCTTCCGGAGCGGCTTTATGCCAGGCGGAGCAAAACGGAAGAAAAATCAACAGCCCGGGAGAGATCCCGGGCTGTTTTCAGGAGATATATTACGGATCGGAGGTGAGGGAGTATGAGCGGAAAAAGAGATTTCTATGAGGTTCTTGGCTGCGGAAGAGACGCGACGGACAAGGACCTGAAAAAAGCATACAGAAAACTGGCCAGGAAGTACCATCCGGACAGCAATCCGGGCAGTAAAACTGCGGAACAGAAGTTTAAAGAGATAAATGAAGCTTACGATATCCTGAGCGATCCGGAAAAGCGGAAACTGTACGATCAGTTCGGCATGGCTGCATTTGATGAAAATGCGGGTGCATCCGGCGGCGGACCGTCCGGAACAGGCGCTTACGGGAATCCCTTCGGTCAGGGCGCTTACGGGGACCCCTTCGGCCAGGCATTCTCCGGAGGCGGATCCGGCAGCAGGACATGGACAGATGGAAACGGGACATACCGCACATTTCATTTCAGCGGCAATAACCCGGACATGCAGGATATCTTTAAGGACCTGTTCGGAGAAGATGGAGTTCATTTTTCAGGGGCACAGAATGGCGGAAGACACTTTACCGGTTCCGGAGAAGGCTTCCGGGGTGGTCCGCAGTTTCGGACAGGCGGCTACAGAGAGCCCGAGCGGCTCGATCTCCAGAAGGACCTGCACATTCCGTTTACAACAGCCGTATTTGGCGGCGAAGTTAAGGTCGCAACGCCGGATGGCAGCGTGATGTTGAAAATTCCGCCCGGATGTCAGTGCGGCAGGAAGTTCCGTCTCGCCGGAAAAGGGAAAAAGAGTGCCTCAGACCCGAAGATCAGAGGAGACCTGTATGTGATCATCCAGATTACGGTGCCAAGAGACCTGAGTGCTGCTCAGGTGCGCAAACTCAGGGAATATGAGCATCTGAGAAAAGAAAAGAACAAAGAGAAAGACAATAGCGATAATAAGAAGAACGGAGGTCCTTCCGCGGCGTGATCTGCTGCGGAAGGACTTTTTTCTGCATTCAGGCGAAGTCGTAGATGTTCAGTCCGGTGATTTCGTCATACTTTCTTCCCACATGGCCGTCCAGCACAGTGACGGTCAGTTCGCAGGTGCCGGAGATCCTGCAGGCTGTAAGGTGTCCGCCGTGAATATTCATATTATCGTCGCACAGATTGATATGGAGATGCAGATAAGGCTCTCCATCTTTTTCTGTGATGCTTCCGACGATAGAGGATACTTCCTGTTCGCCGAAGTATTCTTTTCCTTCAAACTGGTGATCCGAGACCCGGTAGATCCCGACTTTGGCATAATCTGCGGCACCCAGGCCGCTGACAGAACCCAGCAGGATATGTTCCTCTTTACACAGGGTCGTCAGTGACCCCATCACTTCTTCACCCCTGTCGATCCTGACAAGATAATGATCTCCATACTTTCTGTATTCCATACCGCATACCTCCGGGTGTTGTTCATTGTTGACGGAATTAATGATCCTCTCTGCATGATACTACAATTTTCAGTGTCGGGTACAGTCTCCCTGATGAAAGAGTGTCATCCGCGGAGAAAAGTACGGTTCTGCCGGCAGACTGATGATTGACCGCGGTCGGCCTACCGTTTAAACTTGATAAGTACCGGCAGACTGGATGATCTGCCTGAAACCGTACAGCAGAGACAGAGAGGAGCAGTGCGATGAAAAGAAACGGGATCCTGAACAGTGATATATCAAAAGTTCTTTCTGACATGGGGCATACAGACCGCATCTGTGTCGGAGACTGCGGTCTTCCGATCCCAGATGAGACAAAGCGGATTGACCTTGCCCTGAGATTCGGACAGCCGTCCTTTATGGAAGTACTGAAGGAAGTTGTCAAAGATATGAAGGTCGAGAAGATCATTCTTGCAGATGAGATCAAAGAACAGAATCCGGATCAGCTCAAGGCGATCCTGGCGCTGTTTGAAGACCCGCAGACGGGATCCTGCCCGGAGACAGAATTCGTCTGCCATGCAGAACTGAAGAAACTGACAAAGGACTGCAAAGCCGTCATCCGCAGCGGGGAGACGACGCCGTACTCCAACATCATTCTTCAGTCAGGCTGCATTTTCTGATAATAAAAGGGATTCAGAATGAAGATACTTATCGCATCAGACATACACGGATCTGCTTATTACTGCAGGAAACTTCTGGAGGCTCTGGACAGGGAAGGTGCGCCCAGGATGCTTCTGCTTGGAGATATTCTTTACCACGGCCCGCGAAATGACCTGCCGGAGGAATATGCTCCCAAACAGGTCATCAGCTTGCTCAATCCGCTGAAAGACAGGGTCGTAAGTGTGCGGGGAAACTGCGAGGCGGAAGTGGACCAGATGGTCCTGGACTTCCCGGTGCTTGCGGATTACTGCCTGATGCCGGTGGGAGAGCATATGATGTTCTGTACCCACGGACAAATCTACAATGAGGAGAACCTGCCGCCCATGATGCCGGGAGACATCCTGCTCTATGGGCATACGCATGTCCCCAGGGCAGAATTGTGCGGCGATAAATGGATGCTCAATCCGGGTTCCGTGTCGATCCCGAAGGGCGGAAGCGTACAGAGCTACGCTGTCCTGGAGGACGGCACATTTACGGTAAAAGACATGGATGGCAGAGAGATCATGAGGGCAGATCTATGAAGATACAGATTCTGGAACTGATCGAAGGCGCGAAAAAGGCGGAAGGACTGAGTGTCGTGATCGATGTATTCCGCGCTTTTACCACCGAGTGTTACTGCTTTGACGGCGGGGCGAAGGTCTGCTATCCCATCGGGAGTATGCAGGATGCGTTTGCGCTGAAAGCGGATCATCCGGACTGGGTGCTGCTCGGGGAGAGGGGCGGCTCGAAAGTGGATGGCTGCGATCTGGGCAATTCACCCTGGGATGCATCCAACTATAATTTCCGGGGGAAAACGATGATCCATTCCACCAGCGCCGGAACGCAGGGGATCGTTAATGCAGCCCGTGCGAACGCATCGGAGATCATTACGGGAAGCCTGGTAAATGCACAGGCGATCGCTTCATACATCCGCGCGAAGGACCCGGAGACAGTCTCCCTGATCGCAATGGGGAAGGCGGGGATCACTCCGGTCCCGGAGGACCTGCTGGCGGCGGAGTATATCAAGGCACTTCTGGAAGAGAAGCCCTTTGATATTGACGGGAGGATCGATTATCTGAAGGACCATGGCGGTGAGCAGTTCTTTGATCCGGCGCAGGCGCATATCTTCCCGAGGGAGGATTATCCTCTGTGTGTGGCATATAACCAGTTCCCGTTTGTATTGCGGGTGGAGATGGGAAAGATGCTGAAGATCTGCAGAGTGGATCCGCCTTTTGTATAATCTTTCATTTCAAATCAAAATACCAGACAGGGGGAAAGCAGCATATGGCATGTACAACGATACTGGTAGGAAAGAAAGCTTCCTATGACGGTTCCACGATGATCGCGCGCAATGACGATTCCGGAGCCGGGCACTACACGCCCAAGAAATACGTTATTGTGAAACCGGAGGACCAGCCCCGGACCTATACGACGGTACTGACGCACTGCACCGTAGAGCTTCCGGATAATCCCATGAGGTATTCAGCGGTCCCGAATGCGGTCGAGGGCGAGGGTATCTGGGCTGCCTGCGGCGTAAATGAGAAAAATGTCGGTATGACCGCGACGGAGACGATCACCTCCAACGAAAGGGTTCTTGGCGCAGACCCGCTGGTGAAGTATGTGCCGGCATCGGATTCTGATTCAGACGGCGGGCAGGAGACGCCCGGCGGGATCGGAGAGGAAGACCTGGTGGTCCTGGTACTGCCTTATATATCCAGCGCAAGGGAGGGCGTGCTGCGCCTGGGCTCCCTTCTGGAGCAGTACGGAACCAATGAAATGAACGGTATTGCGTTTTCAGACAAAGATGAGATCTGGTGGATGGAGACTATCGGCGGACACCACTGGATGGCACGCCGGGTCCCTGATGAGTGCTATGTCGTGATGCCGAATCAGCGGGGACTGGATTCATTTGACATGGAAGACGCGTGGGGGGAAGGAAAAGAATACCTGTGCTCTGAAGACCTTGGAGAATTTATCACAGAGAATCATCTTGATCTGTCTCTGGGCGGAGAACTGAATCCCAGAGATGCGTTCGGAAGCCACGATGACGCGGACCACGTGTACAACACTCCCCGTGCGTGGTATATGCTGCGCTATTTCAATCCGCACACCTGCGTATGGGACGGGCCGGACGCTGAATATACTCCTGTGAGCGACGACCTGCCCTGGTGCATGGTTCCGGAGAGGAAGATTACGGTAGAAGACGTCAAGTATGTCCTGTCCTCACACTATCAGGGAACACCCTACGATCCATATCTTGCATACGGCGATAAGTCCATGAGTGGAGCGTACCGGAGCATAGGGATCAACCGGACGGATTTCCTGGGAATGGTCCAGATACGCCCGGATCTTCCAGATGCATGCAGGTCTCTCCAGTGGCTGGCATTCGGATCCAACGCGTTCAACGCGATCGTGCCGTTCTATCCGAATGTTCCGCACACGGAAGAATATCTTTCCTCCACGACCGGAACCGGACCAGCCGGCTGATCGCCGCCCTGGCGGACGCCTCGTTCAAAAAAAGCCAGTTCCACATCGAGCGATATACATTTGCAGTACAGTCAGAGGTCCGGGCCGTGATCAGCGAAGCAGACCGGAAGACAGCGGGACTGAATGCAGGAAGCAGCCTGGAGAATGCAGAGGCGCAAGCGTCAGGATGCCTGGAATCTGCAGAGGAGATCATGCTGGAAGCAAACAGAAAGGTTGCGCAGATCCTCCGCAGGGAATCCCAGACCGTTCTGAAGCAAGTGCTGGATGAAGCCAGCAATATTATGAAGAACCAGTATTCAAGGTCAGATGTGTGAAGAGGGTGGACATCCGGAAAGTGATTCTGATCCTGAACGAATAGTGGAATGATCATAGGAGTAATGGAGAAGAAAGAAATCCGCCGTCTGGTGGCAGAGAGAAAAAAAGAATACACAGGCGCCCGGCTTACACAATGGAGTAAGCAGATAACAGGGCGTCTGCTGGAGCTGCCCTGCTGGCAGGAGGCGGAGACTGTCTTTGCCTATATGGACATGCCCGGCGAAGTGAAGATGAGAGACTTCATCAGAAGATGCTGGGAGGCCGGGAAGACAGTCGCTGTTCCGAAGATCATCAGGCCGGAGACTGCGAAAGGATCATCAACAGTCCTTAAAGAGATGAGGTTCTTCCGGATCGACACCTTTGAGGTTCTCAGCGAAGGGACCATGCATATCATGGAGCCTGATCCGGAGAGATGTGAGTGTCTGGACTGCGAAGAAGATGCTCTGATCATTATGCCGGGAGTTGCCTTTGATACAGACCGTCGCCGGATCGGTTACGGAGGTGGGTTCTATGACCGCTATCTGGCAGAGCATACGGATCATCCGACAGTGGCGGTGGCTTTCGATTTCCAGGTATTCGACAGGATACCTTCAGATGAGCAGGATATCCGGCCGCAGATACTGGTAACGGAAGACAGAATCATGCAGTAAAGTGAGCCGCGGGTCGGGAAAGATAAGAATGAAGCTGTAGACCCGCAAACAAAGAAAAGAACCGAAGATAAGACAACCGCAGGATACCGTGTGTGGCATCCTGCGGTTGCTGTATTTAGTGAAAGTTGCAGAATCAGTAGTTTTCTGCGTGCACTTCGAAATATGCTCTCGGATGCGCGCATACCGGACAGACTTCCGGAGCCTGCGTTCCGACTACGATGTGGCCGCAGTTTCTGCACTCCCATACTTTGACTTCGCTCTTAGCGAAGACTTCCTGCATCTCGACATTTTTAAGGAGTGCACGATAGCGCTCTTCATGCTGCTTCTCGATGGCTGCAACGCCGCGGAATTTTTCAGCAAGTTCATGGAAACCTTCTTCGTCGGCGGTCTTTGCGAATCCGTCGTACATATCGGTCCATTCATAGTTTTCGCCTGCGGCTGCCGCTGCAAGGTTCTCAGCTGTGGAGCCGATTCCATCGAGTTCTTTGAACCAGAGTTTGGCATGTTCTTTCTCATTTTCAGCGGTCTTCAGGAAGAGTGCCGCGATCTGCTCGAAGCCTTCTTTTTTGGCTTTGGATGCAAAGTAAGTGTATTTATTTCTTGCCTGGGATTCACCGGCAAATGCTGTTTCAAGGTTCTTTTCGGTCTGAGTTCCTGCATATTTGTTTGCCATAATTCTAACTCCTTTTCTTTCTGCTGTCGGCGGGTTCCTTGTTTGATGCCCCTCTAGTGTAGCACAGAGTTCAATGGCGGTCGACAATCATACATGCCTAAAAAGCAAATATGTAACATGCTTATGCTCTGCGGTGGTTTGACTCAGATGCACTGCAGAAGTCTTCCCGGAGTTTGTATTTGGATGACAGGATTTTTCTGCTATAATGAGAAACGGCTCTCATTTTCCGCAGACAGTAATGCCTGCGGACTATGGGCCTGAACCGTACTTGAAAGGAAAGAATATTACATGAATATCGTACAGACAATCGCCTCCGAACTCAGCATCCAGACCTGGCAGGTGGAGGCTGTCATTAAACTGATCGACGAGGGAAATACGATCCCGTTTATTGCCAGATACCGCAAAGAGGCTCACGGAACGCTGGACGACGAGCAGCTCCGCAGCCTAGATGAGCGCCTTCGCTATCTCAGGGCGCTGGAGGAGAGGCGTGCAGTGATCCTTGCTTCGATTGAGGAGCAGGGCAAACTGACGGATGAGCTCAGGAAGCAGATCGAAGAGGCCGCGACACAGTCTGCGCTGGAAGATCTGTACCTGCCTTACCGCCCGAAACGCCGCACAAGAGCAACGATCGCAAAAGAGAGAGGACTGGAACCTCTTGCGCAGGAGATCCTTGCGCAGGAAATGAAGGTGCCTGCTCTTGAGCGTGCCGCGGACTTTGTGGACCCTGAGAAGGATGTGAAGGACGCTGAAACTGCCCTGCAGGGGGCAGAGGATATCATTGCCGAGAGTATCTCTGACAGTGCCGATATCCGTGCGATGATCAGGGAGAAGACTTTTGGCAGCGGAGTGATCGTATCTGAAGTGAAGAAGGATATGGAACAGCCGGAGTCTGTGTACGCCCAGTATTTCCATTATGAAGAAGCGGCTTCGACGATTCCCGGACATCGTATCCTTGCGCTGAACAGAGGAGAGAAAGAGAAGGTTCTCGGAATCTCGGTCCGCGTGGACGAAGATGAGATGATCGGCGCAATCGAGAAGAAGATCATCCTGCCGGACAAACCGGACAGCGCCAATACGACGGATGCGCTGAAAGACACTTGCGCAGATGCATACCGCAGGCTGATCGCCCCTGCGATCGAGAGAGAACTTCGCAATTCACTGACAGAGAAGGCGGAAGACGGCGCAATCGATGTGTTCGGCAAAAACCTGCGCCAGCTGCTGATGCAGCCGCCGATCGCCGGCAGGGTTGTTCTTGGATGGGATCCGGCTTTCCGCACGGGCTGCAAGATCGCAGT
>CADCII010000056.1 GCA_902801515.1 uncultured Lachnospiraceae bacterium | reverse complement strand
CCATACGGATAAGAAAAGGAAGAAATCACTGACCGGTGTGCTCGAGAAGGTAAAGCCGCTGCATTTGAATCTGAAAGATTAATAGAATGCTGTGTTGGTATCCTGCGGATCAAACATACATTAATAAAGGAATCGTATTTTTGTTATTATGCGAAAAAGGATATATCCCCTGCTTAAACAGTATCCCGGAAGCCTTATAAACAAAGGCTTCCGGGATTTTTATATTTCTGAATAACAGCGATGGAATCACCGAAACCGGAAAGGAGATATCGTCCGGAACATTTTGCAGATACCGATGCATGGTTTTTGACTTTACCGAGATTTTACAGTTCACCGATTACAGGACTTACAATTTGTGTTTATATTAAGGATGTTAAAGGAGGTTTCCACATGATTTATTGTGTTGAAGATGACAGCGCGATCCGGGATCTTATGGTATACACACTAATCGCATCAGGATTCGAGGCAGTGGGTTTTGAGAATGATACCGGTTTTTGGGCTGCCATGAAAGAGCAAAGACCGGAAGTGATCTTACTGGATGTCATGCTACCCGGAGAAGACGGCCTGACGATCCTTCGAAAACTGAGGTCGTCCCCTGTCACATCGGATATCCCTGTCATTATCGCAACTGCAAAAGACCGCGAGTATGACATAGTGATCGGCCTGGATTCCGGCGCGGACGATTATCTCACGAAGCCATTTGGAATGATGGAGATGGTTTCGCGAATAAAGGCGGTTCTTCGCCGCGCAGGCAGTCATCAGAAGCTGGTTTTATCCTGCGGGATGATCTCGATGGATGAGAACAGACATACTGTAACCGTAGACGGAAAGCCTGTCCTGCTGACATTGAAAGAATATGAGCTGCTGAAACTTCTGATGGAGAGTCCCGGGAGGGTCTTCACAAGAGACATTATCCTGCAGAGCGTCTGGGGCATTGATTTTTCCGGTGAGACCAGAACGGTAGATGTCCATATCGGCACGCTCAGGACCAAACTTGAAAAGGCAGGAGACTATATCCAGACCATCCGGGGAGTTGGATATAAGCTGGAGGCAGAAAATGAGCAGTAAGATCTTCAAGGCAATCTGGAACGTGGCGCTCTTGGTTTTTCTGGCCTCTTTACTGTTGATCATGGGGTCCTTGTATGCGTACTTTTCCTCCATACAGAAGAATCAGCTCCGCGTGGAGACGGAGCTGGCAGCACAGGGTGTCGCGCTCTCGGGAGCAGATTATTTTGACGGACTGAATGACGGCAATTACCGGATCACCTGGGTCAGCCCGGAGGGAGAGGTTTTATTTGATGATGAGGCGGATACCGCAACCATGCAGAATCATATGGAGCGTCCGGAGATCAGGCAGGCGCTGAAGGAGGGATACGGAGAATCCGCCAGACACTCCTATACTCTTGCAGACCAGCAGTATTATGCGGCTAAACGGCTCCCGGATGGTTCCGTACTCCGCATGTCCGTTGCGCAGCTCTCCGTGTGGGGTCTTCTTATAGGCTTTGGTCAGCCGATCTGCTTTGTGATCCTTGCCGCGCTGATTCTTTCCTATGTGCTGGCGTCACGGATCGCCGCAAAGATCGTTAAGCCGATTAATGAGCTCGACCTCACACATCCTGCACAATACTATGGAAAGCAAAACTATGAGGAGATACAGCCTCTGCTCCGTCATATTGCCGCGCAGCAGGCGCAGTTAAAGAGAGACCAGGAGGAAATTGAAAAGGCGGCGCTGATCAGGCAGGAATTCAGTGCCAATGTCTCCCATGAATTAAAAACGCCGCTTCATGCGATCTCCGGATATGCGGAGCTCTTTGAAAATGGTCTGGTCAAAGAAGAAGACATAAAGCCTTTTGCAAAAAAGATTCACGCGGAATCCCTGCGCATGACAAGACTGGTTGAGGATATTATTGACCTGACGAAGCTGGACAATGGCGGGACAGAAATGAAATGGGAGGACTGTGATTTTTATCGTATTACGGAAAATGCGGTTGACACACTGGAGGCTGCAGCTTCTGCCATGGATATCAACTTTACCGTCAGCGGTGAAACGGCTCCTGTAACAGCGATCCCGCAGCTGCTGTACAGTATAGCGTATAACCTGTGCGACAATGCCATTAAGTACAATTACCGGGGAGGCAGCGTCAGTGTATCCGTATTGCAGAACGCACAGCATACTGTGCTTACCGTGAGGGACACGGGGATCGGTATTCCTGCTGAGGAGCAGGATCGTATCTTTGAACGCTTTTATCGCGTGGACAAAAGCAGGAGCAAAGAGGCAGGCGGTACAGGCCTTGGTCTTTCCATTGTGAAACATGCAGTCCTGATCCATCATGGAACGATCAGACTCAGCAGCAGTCCCGGCAAAGGTGCGGAGTTTGTCGTGTCGATACCGAATAAGCCGTAGGACATTACATGCTTTTTACATAAGCGAGATAACAGATTTGATATTAACTCTCTATTCTGTGACTGAGAAAAAACAGAATGGAGAGTTTTTTATGGATTTGTTTGATGTATTGAACCTGATCGGCGGCTTAAGCCTGTTTCTGTTCGGCATGACACTGATGGGGCAGGCGCTGGAACGCCGCGCGGGCAACAAGTTAAAATCACTTCTTGGGCGCATGACGACCAATCGGTTTGCCGGTCTTCTGACAGGACTTGGGGTCACGGCCATCATACAGAGCTCGTCGGCGACCACGGTCATGGTGGTCGGCTTCGTCAATTCAGGGATGATGACCCTGAAGCAGTCCATCAATGTCATCATGGGAGCAAATATCGGAACGACTGTAACGGCGTGGATCTTAAGCCTTGCCGGCATCGAGAGCAGCAATGTTTTCGTTAAACTGTTAAAGCCATCGTCATTTACACCGATCCTTGCACTGATGGGAATCGTCTGCTATATGACATCCAAAGACAGTAAGCGAAAGGATACAGGGCTGATACTACTCGGTTTTGCTACACTTATGTACGGAATGGACGCCATGTCAGATGCTGTCTCTGTATTGAGAGACGTTCCTTCCTTCCAGCAGCTGTTTCTTGCCTTTACGAATCCTGTTCTCGGAGTAATCGCCGGTGCGGTCCTGACGGCCATTATACAGTCCAGCTCTGCGTCAGTGGGCATATTACAGTCGCTTGCATCAACAGGCGCAGTTTCTTACGGTGCAGCTGTCCCGATCATCATGGGACAGAATATCGGTACCTGCATAACGGCAATACTTTCTTCGATCGGTACAACCAGAAATGCGAAAAGAGCAGCGCTTGTTCATTTTGCCTTCAATCTTATAGGAGCTTCCGTATGGCTGACGGTTTTCTGCCTGGTCAAGATGATATGGGCTCCGGCATTCCTTGCGCAGTCTGCCAGTCTGATGGGAATCGCGGTTTTCCATTCGG
This sequence comes from uncultured Lachnospiraceae bacterium, assembly GCA_902801515.1. Classification (GTDB taxonomy): domain Bacteria; phylum Bacillota; class Clostridia; order Lachnospirales; family Lachnospiraceae; genus Porcincola. The sequence goes on along the minus strand of CADCII010000056.1, from coordinate 8,284 downwards.
TATTCAATATTCTTTGTACTTTGCTGATGCTTCCGTTCAGTCAGGTGCTTGAACGTATCGTCTGCAGGATTCTTCCGGATGCAAAAGTGCCTGAAAAAGCACAGGAACTTGACGAGCGTCTGCTTACAAGCCCGGCCCTTGCCATGGGCAGGTGCAGTCAGGTGCTTGACTTCATGGCCAGGACAGCTGTTGCGGCCTTAAAAGACAGTCTCGAAAATGTGATCCATTATGATGAAGAAAGAGCGGAGAATATACGCAGGGCAGAAGGAGTAACCGATCATCTCGAAGATGTCATAGGTACATATCTTTTGAAACTGACACCCCGACGTCTTAGCGAGGAGGAAAGTGCCAGGGCTACTGAGTATATGAAATTGATCGGGGACTATGAACGAATTGCCGATCATGCGGTGAGCATTCTGGAATCTTCAGAAGAAATGAAAAGTAAGAATGTAGTATTTTCGGAGAATGCAGCGCATGAATACAGCGTGATCCGCGAGGCAGTAACAGAGATACTGGACCTGTCCTATCAGGCATTTTCAAAAGACGATTACTATGCAGCGCGGAAGACGGAACCTCTTGAGCAGGTGATTGATAAGCTGAAGGAAGACCTGCGGACCCGCCATTTTATCCGTCTTCAGAACAGAGAATGTTCTGTGGCGGCGGGATTTGTCTGGTCGGATCTGCTGACAAACCTCGAGCGCGTTTCAGATCACTGTTCAAGTATTTCAGGATGTGTTCTTGACACAGCAGGCAGGAACATGAACATGCATGAGAATCAGCGCATCATCAGAGATACGAAGGAAGATTATGAGCAGCAGTATAATATGTATCTGGCGATGTATTGTGGTTAAAATATCGTATGTGGAGTAAAAATGCCTGAAAAAATGACGTTATGCAGGGCTTGCCTTTCGTGGTGATGAAGCGTAGACAGTGATTCATTCGCCGATGGAACCCCATCGGCAGATCCAGTGTTATCCGAGGATCGCGACATCTGGAAGATAATCAGGAACCGGAAAATGCCATCCGGAAGCCGGAAAATGCCAGCTGGAAATCCCCCAAACCCGCATAATTACAGGGAATCTCTAATGTCCTCAAGGATTCGATTCTCTCATCCCCTGCTCTAACAGGGTCCCGGTCATTTTTTATTTGCACTGTGGTTTCAGAATCTGTGCAGGATTTCAATGCAGATGCTCATTCAAAATCGTACACACCCTTTTCCGCGATCTTATGCTCTCGGATATCCATTTTCCCAGTGTCCGGATTCTTGACTTCTTTCTCCAGGATAAGGCCAATGAAAGCGTCGGCGGATGTTTTCTCTTCATCGATCAGGATATCCACATCAACCTGAATACCATTTTCGGTCGGGCACAGGGTGAAAACATAGAAGTCGATACGGTCTTCCAGAGGAGCACCGTCTTCATCGGAATCTTCGTTCACGGAGAACCAGTCGGGCGTGATCTCCTTCAGGCCGATTACCAGTTTCACATCGTCCCTCTGGAAAATGACCGTGCTGATTCCGTCCCGCAGCCATTGTTTCACATACTCCGGCTCAAGATACAGGCTGACGCCATCCGTCAGGTCCTCTCTGTTTTCCAGATTGGGAATCACGGTCAGTGTCCACACGCTATCTATTCTGGAAACGCCAGCTGTATAATCGACGTATACATCATTTCCATCGCGGACAAGTCCGTCCGGCAGGTTCCTGCTGCTTGGATTGTACCACCATGTAATGTGACCGCAGCGGTTGCAGGTGGAAGAGATGATGGTGATGGTTCGGCTGGTCTCATGATAGTCGTGGCCGTAGGCAAGCGTCGTATGGGTTTTTCGACTGAGCTCCGCTTTGCAGACGGAGCAGTATACTACCTCGTCATAGACGCCTGCGGATGTACATGTAGCGGGGTGCTCATTTTCCCGCACTGCCGTACCAGGTATATGTCTCTTTGCGGGAACGACTTCCTGTGCAACAAGCACTTTCTTGCAGACAGAGCAGTGTTTTCCTTCGGTCAGGCCGGTCTTGGTGCATGTGGCGGGGACGGCAGGATCGATAACTTCGGTATGTCCCAACGCAGGAATAGCCACAGGTGCTTCGATCTCGTTCTTTCCCTCGGCGTCGCTGAACAGCTTGCCGCAGCCGTCCCGCTGACATGTCCAGAAGGCCTGCGTACCGGCCACGGCGCAGGTGGGTTCCACCCGAGCCGTGGCTTTCAAGTCGTGGCCCAGGGGTTTGTAGTATTCCACGCCGCACTTTTCGCAAATCGACCTGCTGGTGCAGGTGGCTGTACCACCGCTGTGCTCCACGGTCTGCGTCCTGCCGCAAACGCATTTTCCAGTGTGCGTGCCGTCTCCGTTGTCCTTCCATTCGCCATAGGTGTGCGGTTCCAGGAAGAAATAGGTGTCGCAGTGATAACAGTTCGGCTTATGCCCGCTTTCGTTGTAATCCTCATACCACATCTCATGCTCAGGGATGACACCATAATCATGATCGCACTTTTCGCAATGGGGATGATGCCCGCAAGTGGAAGCCCATCGGTCATAATGGGCTTCCGTGGTCTCCGCGCCGCATTCGCAGACGCCCTTGCAGGTGTCGTCGTCAACATACGTCCAGGTGTAGCTGTGGGAAGCGTTTTCCGTCGCGCCGCAGCCTTCGTGCTTACAGGTGCGGGTATGGTGGACACCATCTGCGTCTGGGGTCCAAGCACCCCAGTCATGGCTCAGGGGCGTGTCGTATTCCTCGCCACACTTCTCGCAAATTGGCCCGCTCACGCAGGTAGCCGCGCCTCCGGTGTGATTCTCCATGATCTTCCACCTGCATTCGCAGGTGCCCTTATGGTGATCTTCATCCATATATGTCCATTGATAGTTATGATCGCTGACGCCCCACGCGGCGCCGCAAGTGTTACATTTCCAGCTGTGTCCACTGGAGTCAGAGATGGCCACGCCATCCTTATCATGCGGCTTGGTTTCCGTTGCGCCGCAGCCGTCTCGCTTACAGGTACGGGTATGAGTCCGGGTGTTTCCATCCGCTTCCTGGTTGGACTTCCATTCTCCCCAATCGTGGTTGTTCTGGTTCAGATTGCCGTATTCCCTTCCACAGCCCTCGCAGACAGCTTTATTCGTACAAGTTGCATTGCCGCCCCAATGGCGTTCAGATATAACAATGATTGAATTGCCTCCCCCATAATGCTTGCAACCAGCATTACTGCATTTTAAGTAATGATAAGATTCTACAGTAGTATCTATAGACAACGTTCCTTCACCGCAATACGGACATGTCGATCCTACCCCCAATCCCGCTTTCGCTTCCTGCAAAGACAACGCTCTTGAACCACGGGCAGGCGCAGCAGAAAGCGCGGGTTCCTCCTCCATGGTTTCCTCCAAAACGACTTCTTTCTTAGGCGTTTCTGTAGGCTCCGTGGGTAGGGCAGTTTTCTCATCTTCGCCGGCTTGGACATCATTCTCGCCGGAATCGGAAGGCTCCGCTGTTTCTGTCAGCGGGTCGGCGTCCGTGCCATCTTCATCCTGCGCAGCATCATCGCCGGAGGAAGCCGCCGGGTCCTCCGCGTCCGTGTCAGCCGCAGTCGCATTTTCGTTGCTAATATCGGAGGCCTTTTCAGCAGATGCGGGCTTTTCCTCTTCGTCATCTGACTTCACAGGCTCATCATTGGCCTTCTTTTCCCGCTTGGGTACATTTTCGGAAGTTCCTCCCGCCTCCCTGGCAGGCGCAGGCTCGTCCTCGTGTTCCTCCATGGGTTGAAGGACTTCAAGCATCGTCTCACTGTCTGTATCCGACGCAAATGCCAACTGCGTCGGCATCAGGCTCAGCATGAGTACCAGCGCCATCAGGATCGAGCAAAGCTGCGCTCCTTTTCTTTTTATCCTACGCATCATGATTTCCTCCCTTGTATGAACTCCTGCTCCCGGTGTAAACCGCGTTCTTCTGTCTCTGTATTCTCCCGGTTTTCACCCGTCGGGCCGGTTTCTTTCTTCCGACTTCGGATGAGCACGACAGTCACAATAACGCCCGCCATTAAAGCAGCAACGGCGATCAGGACATACGGCCCGGCCCCTTCAAACAGCATGATCGCGCCGCTGTACAATCCAGCCGCTCCGCCGGGATGTATCCCCCCGCCACCGAATACCATAAACAGCAGGCACACCGTCAGGACGAAGCTGACCGTGCCGATCATGCTTGTTTTCCGCCGCTCACGCGCTCGCTGCAGGGAGGCCATCCGCGCATGCAGGGCTTGTATCCGTTCCCCGTTCGTCCTCATCCGGCAACCCTCCCTCCTGAAAAGTGTCTTCACTATATATGTGTCAGAAATTTGGAAAACTCCTAACCTGTTATTTAAAAAAGTGAAATTTTCCGAACAGGTCAGGACGAGGCCGGCAAAATTAAAAAAGCGCCCGATGACAGGCGCTTTGAGGGCTTATGGGATTTGATTCAGGACAGATCGACTTTCCTGCGCAGGAAGTCAAACCAGTAATAGGGATGAAGCAGTATTTCATCATTCCAAAAACACGATGCCGTCCACAAGCTACTTCGGTATTTGGCGGCTCTTTGCTTTTTCTGTGACCTTCATACGATAGTGCAGCTCCTGCACACGCTCCTCAGATGTCCGCATGGGAGATTCCCTCTTTTTCCAACTCCAGCCGAAGTCGGTTCCTTCCATTACTCAGCAGGTTATCAATCTTCTTCCTTGTGCAAACCATGACGCTGGCTGCCTGTTCATAGCTCAGGTTCATATAGTAGAACAGCCAGAGCGCCTCCCGGTACTGCGGCGCGATGCGGTTCAGGCACCGCTGCAGGATGGCGCTGCGTTCACTCTGCCAGAGGGTATCCTCCGGGGAGCCTCCCTGCATCGGCAGATTCTCGTCCAGGCTGAATTCCGGCTGCCGAAACCGAAGCTTCCATAGGCGGTTTGCCTTGTTCCGGGCCATCTTGAACAGGTAGGCCCGAAAGAGTCCCTCACCGATGGCGGGCTTGTTCACCAGAATGACAGTAAAGCAATCCAGCATAAGGTCCTCCGCATCGTTCGCGTTGTGAAGGAAGCCATCCAGATAGGCAGTAAGCACGTCAGCGTAGCGCAGCATCAGCTCATCGCCAGCAGCGGCATCGCCGGCAAGATATTGCCTGTATAACTGGTCATCGGACATGGCTTTCCCTCCTTCCACACAGATCACAGACTGCTCTGTTCGTTACTTTTATTTCGGTTTATCATCGATTTCTATGTTATTCCTGAGCATCCGTAGCCCTCCAGAGTCTATAAGTTGCACTGTCAGTATGACTTATTGTATCTCGTGATTATGAATTATTCCATCTTTTGTACCATATTTGAAGTGTTGATAGTCGCCAAGTGGATACACCATTGTACAGGGAGACGCTATGGAACAGCGTGATGAAGGAGGAATAATCGAAGGACGCGCAATTTGCACGGGAATATGAGATCGCGCTGCCAAGGGAACCTGCATAGATACTGAGTCTGTTACTCCTTCTCATTTTTTTGGTCACATTCTTTTCATACTTATCTACATGGATACATATTCAGGAGCCCGTATATGAGGATGTCTGGAAATCACAAGACAACTTGCTGAATTTGTAAATAAAGAAAATATACATTAAAAAAACATTTGATAAGAAGGAGAACAAAAGAATGAATACAGAATTTAAAAAAATGACAACTGAAGAACTGGAGAACGTTACAGCAGGCTTTACGCTCAAGGGCCGTAAGATTTCTGTGAATCCCAAAATGATAGATGTCGCAGCCTGGGCTGTGAACAAATATGCACAGGCTAAATCATTTTTGGAAAACATACTTCCTGGGAATGCCCTGGAAAAATGCCTGAACAATTAGAAAAAACTTTAAAAATGTCCGGTAGTGTCCGAAGGATATCTCGTAGTATAATGGAAGTACAGAGAAAGAGACATATCTATTGGATTTATTGGACAGGTGGATTTGATGATATATGTAAGAACTGACAGTCTTCTGATTCGTGATATGAAAACGGAAGATGCACAGACCATTACTGAAGAAGAGATCGCTCAGGGATGGCATCAGTCAATAGATAAATATTTAACCCGGCTTGAACATCAAAAACAGGGATTATGCATTTCCCTGGTTGCAGAGTATAAAGGATGTGCTGCCGGGTATATTAATGTCTATAAGAAATCTATAGAAGGTCCGTTTGGCAATAGAGATATCCCTGAAATTGTTGACTTTGGGGTGCTGGAAAAATATCGCTGCAAAGGGATCGGAACTGCCCTTATGGATCAGGCTGAACTTATTGCCGGACAGTATGCGGACAGGGTCTGTCTTGGGGTTGGTCTTCATTCGGGTTATGGCAGCGCGCAGCGCATGTATGCCAAAAGGGGATATATTCCGGACGGCAGCGGAGTCTGGTACGGAAACAGCGTGTGCCCTCCGTATGAACAGTGCAGCAATAATGATGACCTGGTGCTGTATATGTCTAAAGTACTAAGGCAGCAGAACGGCGAGAACGGTGAGAAGAGGGATACACAAAAGAGAATCCCATCCGGAGATTGACAGAATGTCAAAAGAACAGATCTTACTGATTGCATTGAATGCAAAATACATACATTCCAATCCGGCAGTGTACTCCCTGGCGGCTTATGCCAATGCGGTTAGTGATAATGTATCGCTTGTGGAGTTCACCATCAATGACAGGTATGAGGATGTCCTGAGGGGCATCCTTATGAGAAGGCCGGAAGTGATTGGATTCTCTGTGTATATCTGGAATGTGGAATTCATGAAGCAGCTCATGGAAGACATTCACAGGATTGCACCTTCGATCCGCCTGATGGCAGGGGGACCGGAGGCTTCCAATGATCCGGAAACCTATCTTGCATGGTGTGAACTTGTCATGCTGGGAGAGGGAGAGCGGAACTTCCGAACAATCGCCGCCTGTATCAAGGATCGGGCCGGGATACCTATGGAGAAAATGGAAGGCGTTGCATATAAGGATCCGGAGATTGTAATCCATGCACCAGGACCGGATTCTGTTCTGGATATGGATCAGATTCCTTTTCTGTACAATGGGCTGGAGCCTTTTGAAAATCGCATTATCTATTATGAATCCAGCAGGGGATGTCCTTTCCGCTGCAGTTATTGTCTGTCTTCCATAGAGAAAAAGGTACGCTATCGCAGTATGGATCATGTGCGGACAGAATTACAGTACTTTCTGGATCAGAAAGTAAAGCAGGTCAAGTTCATCGACCGCACCTTTAACAGTTCTTCGAAAAGGGCTCTGGAGATATGGACTTATATAAAAGAACATGACAACGAAGTAACCAATTTTCATTTTGAGATCGGAGCAGACCTGCTGACGGAAGAGGAACTGCAGCTCTTATCCTCCCTTCGCCCGGGACTTGTCCAGCTGGAGATCGGGATCCAGAGCACCCATGAACCCACGATGGAAGCGATTCACAGAACTGCGGATAACAGCCGGATCTTCAATAATGTGCAGCAGCTGCGAAAAGCAAATAATATCAATCTGCATACGGATCTGATCGCGGGGCTTCCATACGAAGACTATATTCATTTTCAGAAGTCTTTTAATGACATCTATCCTCTGTATGCAGATCAGCTGCAGCTTGGGTTTTTAAAGGTTCTGAAAGGGACTGACATGTATGAGTGGAGGGATGAGTACGGGCTGGTCTACAGTTCGAGGCAGCCCTATGAGATCTTTGCCACAAAGTGGATCAGCTATGAGGAGATCGCGAAGCTGCACAGGGTGTGTGACGCAGTCGAGCTGTTCTATAACTCCCGGATGTTCCGCCGCAGCTTAGAGTATCTGGAGCAGTTTTTTGATTCTCCGTTTGCGATGTATGAAGCCATGGCAGATTATCTGGACCGGCATCATCTGGCCGGAGTAGGCATCCCGGTAAAGAAGAAGTATGACATCTTAGAAGCGTTTGGCCTGGAGTACGGGGCAGATGAGCAGCTGAGTCTGTGGATTCATTTCGATCAGATGCTTCACACCCATCAGAGCAGGCGTATGACTGCACGCGAGGTATTCCCCTGGCCTGAGGGGGAGAAAACCTATGTGTTTGATTATTCAAAGATGCATCCGGTTACCGGAGAAGCAGCATATAGTGAAGTGAAAGAATAAGACTTGAAAATTAAAGAAGCTGAAAGTCCAGTATTTATAGGGCTTTCAGCTTCTTTTGTTGTTGATGACCTCTTTAATTGACATGTTTTAGCTCTGCTTGCCTGTCTCTGGACTGCTCGTTATACTGTCATAAGGCAAAAATGACAGAAGGAGAGCC
>CADCII010000055.1 GCA_902801515.1 uncultured Lachnospiraceae bacterium | reverse complement strand
CGGTCCAGGATCAGTTCCATGTTGCCGGTGCCCTTGAATTCTTCATAGACTACATCGTCCATCTTGGAGCCGGTGTCGACCAGCGCTGTTGCGAGGATCGTCAGGCTTCCGCCTTCTCTCATGTTTCTGGCGGCGCCGAAGAATCTCTTGGGCGGGTGGAGGGCTGCCGGATCCAGACCGCCGGACAGGGTTCTTCCTGAAGGCGGCACGATCAGGTTGTAGGCCCGGGCAAGCCTGGTGATGGAGTCCAGGAGGATTACTACGTCTCTCTTGTGCTCGACCAGTCTTCTTGCACGCTCTATGCCCATCTCGGCGACTCTTTTGTGATGCTCCGGGGTCTCGTCAAATGTGGAGTCCAGAACTTCTACATTCTCTCCGACGATGGCTTCCCGGATATCGGTAACTTCCTCCGGTCTTTCATCGATCAGCATGATGATGATATGCATCTCGGGGTTATTTCTCTGGATCGACCTTGCAATGTCTTTAAGGAGTGTCGTCTTTCCTGCCTTGGGCGGGGACACGATCAGTCCTCTCTGTCCCTTTCCGATGGGGGACAGGATGTCTACGATCCGCATTGCGATCTCGCGGCCGGTTCTCTCCATCCTGAGTCTTTCATTTGGAAAGACAGGAGTCATCTCATCAAAGTTAAAACGCTTTGCCGCTTCGCTGGGAACATACCCGTTGATCGTCTTTACGAACAGCAGCGCGGAGAACTTCTCCTGCTGCGCGTGTACTCTTGTATTACCGCAGATAATATCGCCTGTCTTCAGATTGAAACGTCTGATCTGGGACGGCGACACATAGATGTCATCCTCGCCCGGCAGGTAATTGTTTGACCTGATGAATCCGTATCCGTCAGCCATTACTTCCAGGACGCCGCTCACGGTATTGCCGGAGTCGAGCTGCTTGAGTTCCATCGGCGGACGGTCGCCTTCGACACGGTCCTGCAGGCTCTCTGCTCTCTCACCAGGCCTGGGCTGGGGATTGGACTGACGCAGTTCTCCGCGGGTCATGGGAGTTGCCGGTCTTACCACGGTTCTCTGTCCGCCTTCCGGTCTCCTGCCCTGAGGCTGCGCCTTATTCTGGTCAGACGGAAGCCTCCTTCGCTGAGCTGCCGCGGCAGTAGGATCCTGCGCGGTTTCCTGATGTGCGGCAGGTCTGGGGGCAGCCTGAGCGTGAGTTTCATTTCCGGGAGCAGTCCTGGGGGCAGTCTGAGCGTGGGTTTCATTTCCGGGAGAAGTCCTGACGCGGTCTTCTGCCTTCGCTTCAGTCTGGGCAGGTCTTGCCTCCTGTCTTGGAGTCCCCGCACCCGAGGGCTGTTTCCTGGCCGGCTTTTTCACCTTTTCGTCAGAGTTCTTTTCTCCGCTTCTGCCGGTACCCTTTTCTGCATTCTTCTCTGATTTCTTCCGGGAGTTCTTATCTGTACTCTTTTCCGCACTCTTCCCGGCACTCTTTTCCGCGCTCTTCCCGGTGCCCTTTCCTGCCTGCTTCGAAGGACTCTTCGCAGCACTCTTTTCTTCTTTCGCAGCAGAGGCAGAATCAAGTTCCGCAAGCGCATTGATCACATCTGCCTTGCGCATCGCAGACAGACCCTTGATGCCTCTTTCTTTCGCCAGATCTTTCAGCTGGGCGGCGGACATGCCTTCGTATTCTTTTCTTGTCATAAAATATACCTGTAAAATAAATAATAGATGTTTATAGTTCTAAATTAATATCAATTAATAATAGAGGGTTTCTTCTGCAGATTCTGCAAGATATTCGTTATAAACAATAACGGACAGCTATGAAAAATCAGACCCGAAAGCGTTTTGCCGCGCTTCCTGTGCCAGTATATCACAAATATTGCAAAAGATGCAAAAATACTGTATCTTTGATGAAATATTTATATGTGTTTATTTTTGAAAGGAGTGAGGTTTTACGTGTCTTCAGGCACAGTAATTCAGATCATATGTCTGGCGGTCCTGCTTGTGCTGTCCGCATTCTTCTCTTCGGCGGAGACAGCGCTGACGACCGTCAACCGTATACGGATCCGCAGTCTTGCGGATGACGGAAATAAAAAAGCCAGGAAGGTGCTTACGATCCTGGATGCGCAGGACAAGATGCTCAGCTGCATCCTGATCGGCAACAACATTGTCAATATATCCGCATCCTCGCTGGCTACGACTCTGGCGATCAGCCTGTTCGGATCGAAGGCAGTCGGATACACTACCGGTCTTCTGACTCTCGTGGTCCTGATCTTTGGAGAGATCACCCCCAAGAATGCGGCAAATGTGAATTCCGAGAAACTGTCTCTTCGATACGCCGGCATCATCCATATCCTGATGGTGGTCATGACTCCGCTGATCTTCCTGGTCAACATCCTGGCGGATGCATTTATGAAGCTTCTTCATATCGACAAGACCGGCGGCGATTCCACGATCACCGAGGATGAGATCCGCACCATGGTCGACGTCAGCCATGAGGACGGTGAGACGAGCGGCGTAGAGCGTGAGATGATCAACAATGTCTATGACTTCGGAGACCAGCGGGCGAAGGACATCTGCGTACCCCGTGCCGACATCATATCGATCAGTGTTGATGACAGTTATGAAACCGTGGCAGAGATCTACCGCAGCGAACATTTCACCAGGCTTCCTGTCTATGAAAATGAACGTGACCACATTGTGGGCATCCTGAATATCAAGGATTTCTGCTTTGTAGAAGACAGAGAACAGTTCTCTCCCAGGGATCTGATGTACGAACCGTATTACACATTTGAGACCAAGAAGATCTCGGAGCTGATGGTGGAGATGCGCGACCATGCTTCCACTGTTACGATCGTCCTTGACGAATACGGATCCGCCACCGGCATGATCACATTTGAAGACCTGATCGAGGAGCTGGTCGGCGAGATACGCGACGAGTATGACCAGGATGAGAAAGACCTGATCCGCAAACTGTCCGACCGTCAGTATCTGGTTGCCGGAAGCGTGAAGCTGGACGACCTGAATGACGCCACCGGCCTCGAGCTGGATTCCGAGGACTATGACTCCATCGGTGGCTATCTGATCGAGCACCTGGAGCACCTTGCCAAAAAGGGCGAGCGCATCACGGATGAGAACGGCCTGATTCTGATTGCGGACAAGGTCAACCAGAACCGGATCGAGAAGGTCCGGATCGTACTGCCGGAGAAAAAAGATCCGGAGAATGATCCTGCGGAAGAAAACGCTGATTGATCCTTGTCAGATGTCTTCGATCGTCAGGTTCTCTCCTCCGACTTTGAGCAGATCGCGGATCTCTTCCGTCGTGAGATCAAGATACGCAGACAGCTCTTCGATGGAAGGCTTGTGCTCCAGCTGTTCTTCCAGTTCATGGACTGACTGCGCAAGACGGTTCATGCGGCTGACCACTTTGGACTCTGAGCGAAGTTCCTCTTCCATCTCCTGAACCCGTTCTTCAAGCCAGGTTGTTACCCTGTTCAGGAGCTTAACACGGTATGCCGCAAGAGACTCTTCCTTCTCAAGTTCATTTACCGCCATCAGAAGTCCGAGATTCGCTTCCTGGATGAGGTCCTCGGGCTCGATCCTGCTGCCCTTCCCCTCAAACTCTCCGGCAAGATCACATGCCGTTCCAAGGTACCGCGAGACCAGTGTACCTCTGGCTTCCTGGTCTCCGTCCGCCGCCATATGGAACATCTTCAGTTCCACATCATGCGGCAGGTCAGTGATCGTTTCCAGTTCCTCCAGATATGCTTCCAGCGCAGGTCTGTGGCTTCCGTCGTGGCTTACATCCTCCATCAGTGGATCGTAGACCTGAACGCCCATCTGGTCCAGATACGCATAGACCATCTGCAGTTTTTCATCGTCCAGAGACAGTCCCTCAAAGGCATCCTGTATCTTCCCGGCTGACAGCCTGTCCCCGTTATCCCTGGAGTACTGTATCAGTTCCTGCAGTTTTTCGCTGAATACTTTTGTTTCGTCCGTCACCTTCCGTCTCCTGAATGTCAGTAATCCTGACTCTCCATATAATTCATGTATTTAACGACCATCAGCGCGATCTTCAGTGTGATCGCGTCCTCAAACACTCTGAGGTCCAGTCCGGTCTGCTTCTGCAGTTTGTCGAGACGATATACCAGCGTATTCCTGTGGATATAGAGCTGGCGGCTGGTCTCGGACACGTTCAGGCTGTTCTCAAAGAATTTATTGATCGTCGTCAGCGTCTCCTCGTCAAAGTCATCCGGGCTCTTTCCTTCAAATACCTCGCGGATGAACATCTTGCACAGCGGGATCGGGAGCTGGTAAATGAGTCGTCCGATTCCCAGTGAGCTGTACGCGATCACCTGGCTGCCTGCGAAGAATATCTTGCCGACATTGAGGGCCATGCGTGCTTCCTTGTAGGAGCGGGATACTTCCTTCAGTTCCGCAACTACAGTACCGTAAGCCACTATCGCTTCGCCCCTGCGGTCCTGCGGCAGTACGTTCAGGATCGCTGTTGCTGTCTCTTCCATCTCCTGGCTGCCTTCACCCGGAAGAAGTTCTCTCACGATAATGACGCTCTTCTCGTCGATCGCTGTCACAAAATCGCCGGACCTTGATGTGATGAGCCCGCGGACCAGTTCCAGTGAACTGTTCTCTCTCTCCCCTGCCAGTTCAAGTATGAAGACCACCCTGCGTGATTCCGACTCGATATGCAGTTTCTTTGCGCGGTTATAGATGTCAACCAGAAGAAGGTTATCAAGAAGCAGGTTCTTGATGAAATTGTCCTTATCAAACCGCTCCTTGTAAGCAGTGATCAGAGTCTGCACCTGGAAAGCGGCCATCTTGCCGACCATGTATACATCGTCTGAACTGCCGCTCGCAATCAGAATATACTCCAGCTGCGCGTCATCCAGAATCTTGAAGAACTGATAACCAGAGATAACCTGACTCTCAGCAGGTGAATTGCTGAAGCTTATGATGGAATCACGAAAGTTCTCGGTGTGTTCGAAAGTGGTCGCCAGAACGATCCCTTCCGTATCCATAACACACATATCAACTCTGCTGATAGTTTTGAGCCCTTCCAGTGTAGACTGCAGTACCTGATTTGAAATCATAGGAGTGCTCCTTTCCGGCCAAAAAGATCAGATGTCCTTGTTTAATCGTCTTCCTGCATGATGAACAAGTTAAAAAATGGCATAAACATGTAAATTTTTACCATATCTACTCATAAGTGTAATCTTTTTTTACGAAAAAGGCAACCCAAATTTGGTAAATATGCACGAATCGGAGGGCGATGCGAAGGAGACACTGATTTCTCAGTGTCTCCCCCACACGCTCATCACTCATTTTTCAGGATATTATTATTCTTTCACACTTCCCAGCGCGATACCTGTTACAAAGTATTTCTGCAGGAACGGATAGACCACCAGGATCGGAACCGTGGCTATGACCGTGATAGCGCAGCGGATCGTGACCGGCGTGGTCTGCCCTGCTGCTGCTGACAGTGCATCCGCCGTTGCCTTGGCTGCATTGGAACTAGCCTGTGTCGTTGCCAGTTTCATTTTCAACAGGTACTGCAGGCTGTACAGTTCCTTCTTGCCGCCGTTGTACAGATACGTATCAAACCAGCTGTTCCAGCTTCCGACCGCCACAAACAGGGCAACCGTGGCAAGAACGGGTTTGCACAGCGGGAATATGATTCTCCAGAAGACCCGGATGTCACCGGCGCCGTCGATCTTGGCCGATTCCACCAGTGCCTCAGGCAGGCTGGCGATATAGGTGCGGATGACGATCATATTGAAGCAGGAAAACATCGTCGGGATGATGTACACCAGGTAACTGTTGTTCAGGTGCAGTGTTTTGGAAATCAGCAGGTAATTCGGGATAAGGCCTGCGTTCACGTACATGGTCAGGACCATAAGGATCGTGATCGGTTTGCGCAGAACGTACTCTCTCCGGGACAGCGCATACGCAAGCATGCTGGTCCAGAAGAGGTTCAGCAGTGTGATGATCACTGTCTTGGATGCGGAGATCCATGCAGCCTGATACACAGCTGCGTCTGAGAGGATCGTCTTATAGCTCTCCAGGCTGAACACTCTCGGCCACAGACCGATGTTTCCCCTGAGAGCGTCGGTTCCGTCGTTAAATGAATAGGCGACGGTATTGATGACCGGATACAATGTAACGAACATTACCAGGATCAGGATGATCGCATTGATCGTCGGGAATACCCTGTCATGCCGGATCCTGTTTGATTTCGGAATCTTATTCATGACGCACCTCCCTAGATCAGTGTGGCTTCATCCATCCGTTTTGCGATGGTGTTTGCTGCAAACAGGAGGATGATCGCAACGATACTCTTGAACATACCGGCGGCGGTAGCGACGCCGTACTGCTGTTTCGAAATACCGTATTTAAGCACAAAGATATCGATCGTCTGAGACCAGTCCATAACCAGGCTGGACCCCAGCAGGTACTGGATCTCAAATCCGGCTTCCATCAGGTGTCCGATATTCATGATCAGCAGGATCACGAAGGTTGACTTGATTCCGGGAAGTGTGATGTAGCGTATCTTCGCCCATCTCCCGGCTCCGTCGATGGATGCGGCCTCATACAGGCTCGGATCAATGGATGTCATGGCGGCTATGTATATGATGGTATTCCATCCGACTTCCTTCCAGACATTGATGATTCCCACCAGCCACCAGAAGAACTTTCCTTCTCCCAGGAAGAACAGGGGCTGTTTGATCAGGCCGATGTTCATCAGAAGCTGGTTGATCGGGCCGTTACTGGCAAATATGTTCTGCGCCATGCCGACGACGATAACCATACTGAGGAAATGGGGCAGGTATGTGACGGTCTGGACGGTCCGCTTGAACATTGTACGCGCGACTTCGTTCAGCAGGACTGCCAGCACCACCGCCGCCACCGTTCCAAGCACCAGGTTGATGATGCTCATTCCCAACGTATTGCGGATACTGTTGATGAAATCATCGCGGCCGAACAGCCACTTAAAGTTCTTCAATCCTACAAATGCGCTTCCGGTAATGCCTTTCTTCGGTTTGTAATCCTGGAATGCTGTGATCCAGCCCCACATGGGACTGTAGTTGAAGATCAGAATATAGATCAGCATCGGAATTGACATGACTACCAGCTGCCATTGTCTCGAGAGTGTCCGAAAGAAGTTTTTCTTCGGTTTCTTTACGGAACCTGTGCTTTGACCACTCATGCTATCCCCCCTCGCAGTATACGGTTCGTGCCTTCACGTCTGCGCTTCTGTGCAGACGGCTCAAACGCGCAGGTCTTATATTGCAAGCAGGGGAGAGAGGAACACTCTCTCCCCTGCATTCATTTGCGTATAGACCTGATATCTCAAAGTCCGTTTGCCGGGTTTACTCGTTGTCAAGTACCTTGTGAGCCTCTTCCAGGACTGCTTCCTGCATGAACTCACTGAATGCGGTTGCTGACGGGGTGATCTCTTCCACGAACTCATCCCACAGGCCGTCGAACTCTTCCGGTGCGCACATGATCAGCTCAGGCAGATACTTGTCCTGGATGTCCAGGAAGTCCTGATGCTCCACGTCTACCGGCGTGTAGTCGATCTGCCATGCCTCTCCATACGGAGCCAGCTCGATCGGCGGATTGACGAAGTCTGCGAATTTCTGATAACCGTATGCTTCCAGGAATGCCTTGTCATATTCATTCATCTGTCCGAAGACAACCTCAGGCTGATTGCCCGGCTCCCAGCAGTTGCCTGCCAGATCGCCTTCCATGATCCATCCCTGTTTCTTCGGGCTGCTCTCAAAGAATGCACGTGCCTGATTCTGGATTCTCCAGCTGTTGTCCAGTGTGTTCTCATACTGTTCCTGGGTCATGGTCAGACGTCCGTCCTCGATGGAGTAATCTTCTCCCTCGACGCCCCAGTTGAAGAACAGCTGCCATTCGTCGGTCATCATCTCTTCCCACATCTGCACGATTCTCTCCGGGCACTCACAGTTGACGGAGATACCGAAACCGCGGTTTACGTTCGGAAGGGAACCGTTGACATAGTGCTCTTCGATCTCCTTGCCGTCCACATACTCAGGATCATAAACCAGTCCGAGTGCTACATATGTGTTCTTGTACATGCCTGCGGTCTTCAGTGCGTAAGTCGCATCGTTGAAGTCCCAGGTCTGGTCGAACATGCCGAGCACTGTGCCGCTGGACAGAGCCGCGATGTACTGGTCATAGTTCATAACGAAGGTATCCTTGGAGATCAGACCCTTCTGGAATTCCTCGTTCAGTTTCTTGTAGTACGGCTTTGCGTACGGCTTGTCGATGAAGGTCTCGGTATGGAAATCATCCGTGCTCACGTCGACCAGGACTTCGCCGTCGTTCGGGCGTCCCATCAGGTGCTGTACCGGGTTGATCAGGCAGAAATGTCTCCAGTCCTCGCAGAGGATGTCAAATCCGGTGTACGGGGTGCCGTTCTCATCGGTCGGGTTCTCAGCAATGAAGGACTCGATCAGATCGAAATACTCATTCAAAGTATGGATCTGCGGATAGCCAGCCCACTCAAGAACCTGCTTCTGGATGAAGAATGCCGGTCCGTTAACTTCATTGACGATCTGCTCACCATCTGCCAGGCCGTAGTTCGGGATGATGTACAGTACATCGTTGCCGTCCTCATCCTGGGAGATCAGGCGTGCCTTCTGAGGCTCAATGTGTGCCCACAGATTCGGGGTTGTCTCGGGAGAAACATAGTCAAGCAGGTTGATCAGCGCACCGTTCTGGATCAGCAGGTCTGCGCTGTTGCCGCCGTCAAACAGATCCGGATAGTCTTCGCCGGCAATCATCATGCCGAGTTTCTCATCCAGATCGCCTGCAAGGAATTCAAACTCAAACTTAATGCCGAACTCTTCTTCGATCTTCTTGTACGCCCTGTTGTCTTCCGCCGGCTGGTCACCGGGGTCGCCGCGGAACACTGTCAGTGTGATCGGTTCGGGTGCCTCATCCGCATACGCCGGAACGCAAAGCAACGGAGCGGCTGTCATGGCAAGAGCCAAAGTAGCAGCAAGAATCTTCTTCATTTCGTTCTTCCTCCTTCGTGATTCAGTGGTGCAGATTTGCTTTTTTCTGATGAAATGCTGCAAGCAATGCAAGTTACAGAAAACACAGATTTTTCATATTTTCAATTTAGCACTTGTTTAACATAAAGGCTTCGGAATTCTTGCTTATTAATATTCAATTGTTGCTCTATTTTCTATTCAAATAAATGCCATTCGTCAATTATAATGATGTTTCGTTAATATTTTCGTGCTTTATGCACTATTTTCTTTTGTGATTATTCCTGTTTCCCCAAAAATGAGTGGCAACAATTGATAATGATACGTTGCTAAATAACAGTCTCTCAGCACGCTGCAGCCACAGCAGTATATGTGCGAAGGAGACATTGAACAAGTGCCTGTCACTCGTGCAAATTTGCACGAGTGACAGGCACTTGTTCATAGGCACTTGTTTTTAAATCATACCTCAAACAGCAGATCGCCGTACGATGGCATGGGCCACATATCCTTATCCACGATCATCTCCAGGCGGTCCACCGGAGCACGGAGTTCTTCCATGGCCGGCATTACCTGTTCGTGATAGAATTCCGCCCTCTCGCGTCCTTCAGGCGCCTCTTCTGCGGCAGCGGTGATATGGATCAGCCGCTCCAGGGCTTCCTGTGTCTTTTCCAGAAGTGTGGATGATTCTTCCAGCAGTTCTCTCTGGACTTTTGACGGAGCCTTGATCTGTTCCAGGGCGCCGATAGTCCCGGCCAGGCTACCGGTCCATTTGATGATCGCAGGGATGATCGACTTTGACGCCATATCGATCATGGTCAAGGCTTCGATATGGATCGTCTTCGCGTAGTATTCGTACTTGATCTCAACGCGGCTTCTGAGCTCGGATTCTGAGAATACGCCGAACTTTTCGAACATCGCTACGGAAGACTCCGACAGCAGAGCCGGGATCGCTTCCACCATGGAGGGAAGGTTCGGAAGTCCCCTTCTCTTTGCCTCCTCCCGCCACTGAGCAGAATAGCCGTTTCCGTTGAATATGATCTTCTGATGATCGGTCAGATATCTTTTTGTCAGCGCGCGGACTTCCGCATCAAAGTCTTCTGCCTTCTCGAGAATATCGCAGGCGTCTGAAAATGCTTCCGCGACGATCGCATCCAGAACGATATTCGGCCCGGCGATGGAGTCTCTCGATCCCACCATACGGAACTCGAATTTGTTGCCTGTAAATGCAAACGGGCTGGTCCTGTTTCTGTCGGTCGCATCCTTGGAGAAATCCGGCAGCGTGCTGACGCCTGTTGACATCTTGCCTCCGCGGATCGAGGAGGTCGCTGTTCCGGTCTCGATCAGCTGTGCCACCACATCCTCCAGCTGGTCTCCCAGAAATACCGAGATGATCGCCGGCGGGGCTTCATCCGCTCCGAGACGGTGGTCATTTCCCGGATCTGCAGCAGATTCCCGCAGCAGCTCGGCGTGCTTGTCAACCGCCCTCAGTATGCAGGCCAGCACCAGAAGGAACTGTACATTCTGGTGAGGCGTCTTGCCGGGATCGAGCAGATTGATACCGTCGTCTGTCTGAAGGGACCAGTTATTATGCTTGCCGGACCCATTTACGCCTGCAAACGGCTTCTCGTGGAGAATGCAGCGCATGTTGTGCCAGGACGCCACCCTCTTGAGAGTCTGCATCACGACGTGATTGTTATCAACAGCAAGTGAAGCGTTCTCATAGATCACCGCAAGCTCATGCTGCGCGGGAGCGACTTCGTTGTGCTGTGTCTTTGCCGGCACACCCAGTTTCCAGAGTTCTTTGTTGACATCCTTCATGAAGGACCCGACTCTGGTGCGCAGGGATCCGTAATAGTGATCGTCCAGTTCCTGTCCTTTCGGGGGCATGGCGCCGAACAGCGTCCGCCCTGTGTAGACCAGGTCTTTTCTTCTGCTGAAGGTCTGCTTATCTACCAGGAAATACTCCTGCTCCGGACCGACGCAGGGCGTTACCCGCTTCGAGGTCGTATTGCCGAACAGACGCAGCAGCCTGAGCGACTGCTCATTGATCGCGTCCACGGAACGCAGAAGCGGGGTCTTGAAATCCAGAGCCTCTCCATTGTAGGAACAGAAAGCAGTCGGAATGCAGAGAATGGCGCCTGCCGCGTCTCTGCGGACAAATGCCGGTGAAGACATGTCCCATGCTGTGTATCCCCTCGCCTCGAAGGTCGCTCTCAGGCCGCCTGAGGGAAATGAAGACGCGTCAGATTCTCCCTTGATCAGATTCCTGCCGGACAGTTCCATCAGAACGCTTCCGTCTTCTCTCGGAGCTGAGATAAAGGAATCATGCTTCTCAGCAGTGTTGCCGGTCAGAGGCTGGAACCAGTGTGTGTAGTGGGTCGCGCCTTTTTCAAGCGCCCACTGTTTCATGGCTTCCGCGATCTCATCGGCAACCAGCGGATTCAGGTCACTCCCCTCATCCATCGTCCGGTGCAGTTCTTTATATACATTCTTCGGGAGCCGGGCTCTCATGACCCTGTCAGAGAATACATCCTCTCCGAAGATATCCGCGATCATAAACTTTTCATCTATTTCGTTCATTACTGGCTCCTGTGTGCTCTGTTCAACAAAAATCGCGGCTACTTTACACCATGACGCCTCTGAATGCAAGCTGTTTTTCAGTCAGAGGTACTGACAGCATCCATGTTTTCCCGGGTGACCGCAGCCGGCTCCAGCGGATAGTAGGGGATGTCATACTGACCGTCGCTGATGGTTTCCTCTGTATGCAGATCAGAAGAAGTGTCGGTTATATCCTCTCCATTTGCCAGGGCAACCGCAAACTTGGCGGCTGTCTGAGCTTCCTTGTCGACAGATTTGTAGACCGTCATGGTCTGCGTACCTTCAACGATCCTCTGACACGCGGACAGTTCGGCATCCTGCGCGACTACCGGGATCTCTCCCGCAAGTTTATGTTCTGTCAGGGCACGGATCGCCTGGCCTGCCAGATCATCGTTGCCGCACATGACGCCGTCTATGGTTCCGCCGTTTTGTTCGAGGCCTTCATTTACCGCGTCAAATGCAAGTTCCGCAAGCCAGTTGTCGCAGAAAGTCGAATAGACGATCTCAATGCCCGTCCCCTGAAGAGCCTCTTCGAACCCTTCTCTTATCATGCTGACATTGTTGTCGCTGGCCGACCCCTGGATCTGGAAGATCTGTCCGCCTTCAGGAAGCGCTTCCGCCAGCGCCTCTCCCATAAGCGTGCCTACTCTTGTATTGTCAAATGAGATGTACAGGTCTGTCCCTGCACTGCGGATC
>CADCII010000054.1 GCA_902801515.1 uncultured Lachnospiraceae bacterium | reverse complement strand
TGGCGTACAAAACTGGCGTTTCGTTTACAAATATGCAGTTTTCAATTTACAAACAAGTATCTCGTCTTACAAACTGGCGTCTCGGATTACAACTCAGCCCGCAGCATCCGCCGGCGGCGTATAGATGGAAATAATATGGAAATATGGAAATATTATGTTGTGTTAATGGTTTATTTGCGGTATGATCATGAAGTACCGGATTATCGCATTCATTTTCAGAGGTATCTTATGACGATTACGGAATTGAAAGAAATGAAACGTGAACTGGGACTTACAAACGAGATGATCGCGCGTGCGTCCGGTATACCGCTGGGAACCGTTCAGAAAGTGTTTGCCGGTACTACAAAGGCACCGCGGCTGGCGACTCGTCTGGCTCTGGAGAATGCACTCCTGAATGCACGGAGTGATAAGGCGTCGCTGCCTGGCTCGTCCGCATCCCCACAGCGCTCTTTCTATTCGGCAGGGGAAGCAGGCCAGGAGGATCTCATGGTTTGTGAGTCTCAGGCAGCTTACGGCGCTGCTGCAGCCGTTGCCGGTCCGGGAGATCCGAAGCAGGGGCACTATACCCTGGACGATTACTATGCCCTTCCCGAAGAGCGCAGAGTCGAACTGATCGATGGCGTAATCTATGACATGGCGTCTCCCACGGGATTCCATCAGATCATTGCCGGCCATCTCTATTCTATACTTCTTACGGCCATTCAGGCAAAGAAAGGCTCCTGTATGCCTTTCATGTCTCCCATTGATGTCCGCCTGGATCTGGATGACCGGACGATGGTGCAGCCGGATGTGATCATCCTGTGTGACAAGAGCAAGTATACTCCCCGCCGCATCGAAGGCGCGCCGGACTTTATTGCGGAAGTTCTGTCTCCATCGAGCAAAACCCGCGATCTGTTCATCAAACTAAATAAGTACCGCAATGCCGGCGTGCGGGAGTACTGGGTCATCGATCCCATAAAAAAGTCTGTGATGACTTACGTGTTTGAGAACCAGGACGATTATGCATACTACACCTTCCGGGATCATATCCCGGTTTCGATCTACGGCGATGAACTGGTAATTGATTTCTCCCGGATTGACGATGTGGTGAGTGAATGGATGTAAATCCTGTGATCTGCCGGCACTCTTTATTATCTATGACAGCTTTATTTCTCCGGAAGCATGGAAAAAAAGGAGCCGCTTTCGCGACTCCTTCCTGTATGGAGACGGCAGGACTTGAACCTGTGACCTACTACACGTCAAGCAGTTGCTCTCCCAGCTGAGCTACGTCTCCATATTCGATTCGTACGTTTTGCGTACTCGAATACTATGCCACAGGCGACCATAAAATGCAAGCACTTTTTTCAATGTACACTCGCAATTATGATGGAGAAGCAGAAAACCCGAGGTCCGGAAGACCTCGGGTTATTTCTCAGCGGATCACGATCGATTCGACATCCACCGGGTTGTCTATCATACCGGAATCCAGCATAAACTGCACGGTATTCTCCATGGATTCGATATCGGTATCGCGGATGGTCATGTCAAAGTCATAATTGGCATACATATCCTCAACTGCTTCTGGTGTCAGATCCAGGAATTCCGCTGTCTCTTCGATTGCTTCGTCCGTGTTCTCGTCGATGTAATCCAGGACTGCCTTCTGACCCTTGAGGAACTGCTCCACCACATCCTGGTGCTCATCATAGAATGCCTGTGTCGTTGCGCAGGTGATAGTGGCTTCCACAAGCCCCTCCCCGTTTGTCACGAGATGCGTTCCGTTATTTGCCGCATTGTAGGCTGCTGCACCTGCCAGGAGTGCGCAGTCGGCGCTGCCGCCGGACAGTGCCGCGAGTGCGTCCGGGATGGACGAATTGACAAAGTTGACATCCTCGATCGTCAGGTTGCCGCTTGCCAGATAAGCCGCCAGCAGTTCATGCAGGATCGTTCCGACCGGTCCTGCAACCGTCTTCCCCTTCAGGTCCTCCGGGCTGTTGATCGCATCATCTGCCGAGAACAGGCAGAAGGATTTCGGCGAACGGCTGTACATGGAGATGATCCGGATATCCGCGTCATTTGCCGCCGCAAGCAGAACTGATGTGGCGCCGACGCAGTACAGGAACTGGATATCACCGGTGGCCAGTGCCTGTGTCTGGTCCGCCCCGGATGTCAGGTCGGAATACTCCACTGCCTTCACACCGATCTCGCTGAAGGTGTCTGCAAAGATCTCATGATTCTTTTCCACGATCGACGGGACATTCAGCGGTGATGAAACGAATGTTACCGTGATCGTTTCAGGTACTTCCTCAGCCCATCCTGTCAGGGAAAAAGCAAGCATGGAGATCGTCATCAGAGTTGCAAGTGCTTTTTTCGCTTTCATTTTGTTGTACCTCCTTCGAAATGAAATGTTTTATATATTCATAAGGATATCCGCTTTCAGTTCGGACAGATCCATGGCAGGTTTCTCTCCTGCCCCGGTACAACCGGAAGCGGTCCCGCCGTCCGGATGGCTCTGAACTGTGCCTGCTGTCAACTGGTATCTCTTATAAATCTTACCTCCGCCCAGTATCAGGATCTGGTCTGCAATGGCCAGCGCCTCATCGACACTGTGTGTGATGAACAGGATTCCACATCCTGTCTGTTTCTGGATGGAGAGCAGGGATTTCTGCATCCCCTCCCGTGTAAAATAATCAAGTGCCGCAAAGGGCTCGTCCATCAGCAGGAAATCCGGTTCCACCGCAAGCGCTCTGGCAATCGCGGTCCGCTGCTGCATGCCCCCGGAAAGCTGAGCCGGTCTGGCATGCTCGAATTCGCTCAGGCCTGTCAGATCCAAAAGCCCCTGCACCTTTTTCTCACTGATCCCGTTCTTCTTCATGCCGAATGTGATATTGTCGCGTACGCGCAGCCACGGCATCAGCCGGCTCTCCTGAAATACAAAGGCACTCTTCATCCCGTCCGGGATGCGGATCGTTCCCTCATAATCCGTATCCAGCCCGGAGATCATACGAAGCAGCGTCGTCTTGCCGCACCCACTCTTGCCGAGCACCACAGTGATCCGGTCCGCAGGAATGCGGATCGACACATCCTCCAGAATCTGCAGGACTCCTTTATCCGTCGTAAACTGTTTGGATACATGCTGCAGGCAGATCTGTCCGTCACCGGATTCTCCGACGGCTTCCCAGACATCGCTGTCGGATCCGGAAGGAATCTCATACCAGGATCTGTACAGGGATTCCCCCTTGTGTGTCCCTGTCTCCTGACCATCTCCGTCGTCTGCATCCCTGTCAGGCTTTTCTGCCTCCCGCAGGACTTTTTTTGCATCCGAATTTCCTGCATCCGGCTCTGCAATCTGTACCGTATCCGGCTGGATGCTTTTTTCCGCCATGGAGATCAGAAACCGAAGAGCTGCATCTGTCAGGGCTCCGATCATGCCGATCATCAGAATGCCGATCAGAACCTTGTCGGAACGTGACATCTGCTGCGCAAAAACGATCATGTATCCGAGGCCTGCGGCAGCGGCAAACATCTCTGCGCCTATCAGCGCCCTCCAGGAGTAGCCAAGCCCTATCCGTATACCGGTGAGAATATTCAGTCTCGAAGCAGGGAGTGTGATCCTGAAAAACTGCTGAAGCTTTGAAAAGTGCAGAGACTTTCCTACTTCAAGAAGCTTCTCGTCACACTGGAGAAATCCTGTAGCGATGTTCATGGTCATCGGAAAGAAGGAAGCCAGCAGGATGATAATCAGCTTCGGTGTCTCCCCAAGGCCGAACCAGAGGATCAGCAGAGAGATCATCGCGATCGGCGGGGCGTTCCGGAAGAAGTTTCCGATAAAGCGGAAATACTCCGCCACACCGGGTGCGTACGCGCTGATGACCGCACACAGAAATGCCAGCGTGAAGGAGATCGTAAACCCTGTCAGTACTCTCCTGAGGCTGACCATGATGGCTGTCGCAATCTCTCCTTTTTTTACCATGGCAAGGAAGGTCGAGAAGACTTTTGCCGGAGATGGCAGCAGATAGCTGTTCCACACCTCCAGCCTGGTCGCCAGCCACCACAGGAAGAAGATTGCGGCGACAATATACCAGGGTTTCAGTTTATGATGAATGTTTTTCAGCGTGTTTCCCCATCCTTTCCTTCCCGGTATTTACGCGAGCTGGCCGGCCAGATCCGGGAACAGTGACAAAGAGCGCACCAGGATCCCGTTCATATGCGCGATCAGTGTGCCATAATTCGTAAACGGAACGCCCTGGTCCTGTGCGCACTTCATGCGGTAACGCATCTCCCGTTCGTTCAGCATGCATCCGCCGCAGTGCACAACCAAGGCATATTCCGACAGATCCTCCGGGAATTCTGTCCCGGATGTGAAAGAAAACGTGAAATCCTTCCCGGTGTATCTGCGGATCCAGCCGGGCAGCTTTACTGTTCCGATGTCTTCGCACTGCCTGTGGTGCGTACATCCCTCAGAGATCAGGATCCGGTCTCCCTCATGAAGTCCTCTGAGTGCGCCGGCGCCTTGCGCCGCGCAGGACAGGATCCCTTTGTAACGTGCCATGAGGATCGAAAACGAAGTCAGCGGGACACTCTCCGGAACGATCTGCATCACCTGCGAAAATGCCTGGGAATCTGTCACAACGGCAAACGGAGGCTTCCCGAGAGAGGCCAGTGCCGCAGCAAGCTGCTGTGGCTGAACGACCAGCCCCGCGGCATTCGCGTCCAGTATATCGCGCAGCACCTGAACCTGCGGAAGGATCAGGCGTCCCTTCGGGGCAGATTCATCGATCGGTGTCACCAGGACCACGATATCATTCTCGGAAAGCATGTCCGCGATAAGCTGTTTTTCATTTTCCAGATGGGAAGCCTGCTTTGCGATCAGTTCCTTGAGTTCCCTGATGTGAAGGCCACTCCTGGCGCTCACAAAGATCTGCGGAACCGCTTCCGGCAGTTTATCAGGTGCTTCTTCATCCATGTCTGCAGACTTCTGCAGCGCAGACAGCCGTTCGTTGTCGATGAGGTCGCACTTCGTCCAGGCCAGAATGCAGGGAATCTGCTTTTGCAGGATTCGCCCGATCAGAGCCCCGTCCTCCCGGCTCAGCCCCTCGCGGGCATCCACCGTCAAAATCGCTATATCGGTTTTGTTCAGGACCTGGTAAGACCTGTGTACTCTCAGGGAACCCAGTTCCCCCTCATCATCGATCCCCGGCGTGTCGATGATCACGACAGGTCCAAGCGGGAGCATCTCCATGGCTTTGTGCACCGGATCCGTTGTCGTTCCCTTGGTCTCTGACACTATAGAAAGAGACTGCCCTGTCACAGCGTTGACCAGGCTTGATTTTCCGGCATTTCTTTTTCCGAAAAAACCGATATGTACGCGGTTTGCGGATGGTGTCTGATTCAGGTCTGCAGCCATCATGTTTCTCCTTTTGTCAGCAATTGGTATGTGGATCGTATGTGGATCAGTTGTCAGCACTCCTTGCTTATTTCAGGGCGCCTGGAATGTATGACTTGAATATGCTGCCTTCACAGTCAGGCCCTCCAGCCTGCCGAGCTTTCCTGCCAGTGCACTGATCGTATCCGGAGGAGCATCCATGGCGATGCTGATCACATTAATGCCGCGCCTGCGGTAAGGTATTCCCATCCGTCCGATGATATGTTCCGAATACTCATGCAAAATAGCGTTCATCTTCTCGGTAATCTCCGGGTTCTCAACTATGACTGCCAGCAACGCTACTCTTGTCTCCGTCATCTGCTCTCCTCTCTGCAATCTGCAATTTCAATCAAATGGTTTCTTTTCCCGCCCAGTCGCCTCTGCTGACGACGACCTGAAATCCCACACTGCTGATTCTGCGCTCCAGACATCTTCTGCACTCAGCTGCCTCATCGCCCGTACATATCTTGCCATCATACAGCATATATTTCTCCCGCACAGCTGCAGGAGACAGATTGGGCATGACCACATTAGCTCCGGCAAGGATCCCTTTCTCCCTTCCTCCGGGATCGATCGTCCCCAGGGCTGTCGTCGCAGGCAGAAGTACATCCGGCAGCAGAAGCCTGGTGATTGCAAGCAGATGGAGCGTATCCTGAAGCGTTCCTCTGTTCCTGTTTCCGAACGGAGTGTCCTTATGCGGTATGAACGGACCGATTCCAATCATCTGAGGTCTGAACTCTTTCATGAACAGAAGATCCTGAACAATGTGCTGCACCGTCTGATACGGGGAACCAACCATAATCCCGCAGCCGACCTGGTATCCGATCTCTTTCAGATCATACAAACATCTGATCCTGTTCTCGCGTGACATCTCCTCCGGGTGAAGAAGCTTGTAATGCTCGGCGTTGATCGTCTCATGGCGCAGCAGATAACGGTCTGCTCCCGCATCATAATACGCCTGATAGCTCTCTCTGCCTTTCTCTCCAATCGACAGCGTCACTGCTGTATCCGGGTGTCTTTCTTTTATCTGCGACACAACACTGCAGATCCACGCATCCGTATACCATGGATCTTCACCGCTCTGCAGGACGATCGTCCTGAATCCAAGCTCATACCCTTTGTCCGCGCACTCCAGGATCTCCTCTCTGCTCAGCCGGTAACGCTGACATTTCTCATTGCCCCGACGAAGCCCGCAGTACAGGCAGTTATTCCTGCAATAACTGCTGAACTCAATCAGTCCGCGCAGATAGACATCTGTACCATATACGGAGCGGCGTACCTCACAGGCTGCATCGTACAGAAGCTGTTCCTCTTCCGGTGTCAGTGAAGTCAGCAGGGCACGCAGATCTTCCCCGCCCATCATCGAATCCTTTTTCAGTCGTCTGATCCGTTCTGCATTATTCATAACGTCCACCAGCCTGGCGGGAGAATGTGCACCCGTGCATGCATGGCGCCTGCTTTCCTGCCGTATCGCACAAAAAAGCCCCTGCGCTCTTCGCGCAGGGGCCCTGTGTCTGTCTTCTGTCTGCGCTATTCCGGCTCGGAGATAACCTTGCCGTCAGAGCTTGCATCCATCCTATATTATAAGGTGACAGTTAGGCAATCAGAACTTGCCTCTTTTTCTGTCATTCCGCTTCTGTTGCTTCTTCCGCGGCAGCAAGTATCTCAGCCTCTGTCTGAACTGCATCGATCTCAGTTTCAGCCTCTGTTTCCACTGCCAGCCCCATCTCCGGCGTCCACTCAGTCATCGGGAGCCAGTAGTTGGCCTGATAGTAGTCTGTCAGGCGTGCTGTGAAGAGCATGCGGTCTCCGCCGGTAACGGTCTTATTGACAACTGTCAGCTGCCCGTCTTCCGGTACGATGAACGGATCTCCCAGTTCATAGGCAGATGCAAATGTGCCGTCGTACGCGAAGTAGTCGCAGACCGGCTGGATGATGTCGCCTTCCTCCAGTTCGCGGTAGCCCTTCGCCTGGACGCCGGTCGAGGTCACATCCTGAGCTCCGAGAACAGTGTCTTCTCCTGTCTCCTCATTGAACTCGATTACAAGGTTCATACGCTCTCCGTTGATCAGAACAGGTGTGAACTTCGTCGTGCGCCACCGGATGGTCGTCCAGCGTCAGCCATGTCCCGTTCCATGTGTCGATCAGATCTCCGTCCTCGTTGTAATCCATCACATTGTCGAGGCCAAGATCAATGTAACCCTCGCCGTCATCGACGAACACGTTCAGCTCCACGTCCGTGATCTGATCCCACATATCCTCATCCATTTCCAGTACTTTCTGGCCATCTTTCTCGGTAAGCTCCAGGGTCTGGGATCCGACGATGGCGCGCCCGAACAGCATCTGGGCAGCCAGGCCGAGAATGTCAGATCCGGAAGAGGTGTTATATCCGGAATTGCCGTAAATGGAAGAATAGTCATTTACGCCATAGTAGGATCCGGATCCGCTGGTGGACGCATATCCGCCGGTGAGCAGATCCAGAAGGCTGGATGATGAGCCGTTTCCATAGCCGCTGTAATTGTTGCTGTAGGCGTTGCTGTATCCAGAACCGCTGCCCTGGCTGTACGCCTGCATGAGCATGTTGTAGATGTCCTGCTCACTCATGGAACCATAGGAGTTGTAAGAATTATAACCCTGGGAAGAGTTCCCCGAGCTTCCGAACAGCGCTTCAAGCAGACCGGAGCCTGAACTCTGGGGCTGTGTGGTGGTCGTCGAACCTCCAAGCAGAGTCTCCAGCAGACTTCCTGTGTCAGAACTGCTGCTGTAGGATCCGGAAGAGGCATCCTGGAAGAGCGAGTTCAGGAAGCTTCCGCCGCCTCCAGACGATCCGGAGCCGGAAGTGTAGTTGTAGGAACCGTTCCCTGAACTTCCGGAGCCGAGGAGGATATCCAGCAGGCTTCCGGAACCGCTGCCGTAACTGTATCCGTTATTGGCAACGATCTGTCCTGACTGTTCCAGTGTCGCGTAGGTGCGGATTCCTTCTGTCCACTCTGAATCCACTCCGATATCCTCACAGATCTGGATCATGGAGTTCACTGATTTCAGACTGGAATTGGGGAAATAAATGCTCAGGCCGTATGCATTGCTGATTCCGTTGACGCGGTTGTACTTGACTGCAGACCTGATTGCTGAAGCCAGGCTCTTGCTTTCCTTCGTGTTCAGGTTTGTGCAGAAGTCGACCAGGTCGACCTGATCCAGACGGGCAGAGGGAGAAAACTCACGGCTGCCGTTTCTGGCGGTTGCTACCGACTGATAGTTGTTGCTGGTAAGCTGCGTGGTCAGGTCTGATCCGAATGCTCCAAGCTTTCCCTCAACCGTTCCGCCCAGTTCCGCAAGGTCTACTACCGACAGGGTCGTACCTGTGCTGGAAGCATACATCGCGTTCTTTGCCGTAAAGTCATCGCAGATCTGGCGCCCGAGGTTCAGCGAGTTAGTGGAGGAATTCTCATTCAGAAGCTTCAGCCAGTTGGTATAGTACCAGCCGGTTCCCGGCTCAGTCTCCTCACTGGCGATCATGTAGTCAGCATAAGGTTCCACTGCGATCGCAGTCTCCAGGGTGCCCATCAGACAGCAGTCAAATCCGACAATGTCAAACTTCACACCGCCATCCTTCAGGCCTTTGGCGATCTCTCCGATATTCATGGAGTCATTGGGACGGGTCTCATCATAGCCATAACCGCTGACAGATCCTCCGCCATGATCCCAGAAGACAAGTATATAGCGGTCCGCCGGAGCCTTCTTCACACAGAACCGGATGAAATCAGACAGCTCATCCTCATCGGTCATGCTGGTCTTCGTCTTCTCTTCTTCCAGAAGACCGATCCCTTTGTCGCTGATGGACCAGCGCTGCGTCTTTCCGGCTGAGATGACGGAGTTTCTCCATCTCTTGCAGCCGCCGGTCTGAACGAGCACATTGACCTTCCTGTTATTCATGCCCGCGTACAGCATCTCATTCAGGTCTGCCGTTGCCATGCCGCTCTGGCTCTCCAGATCCGTCCCGAGCATATAGACCATCATCGTGACGGAATCCTTGCCTTTGCCTCTGAGCTTTGTGTATTTATTTCTTGCGCCTTTCGCAACCTCGCCGTTGACCTGAGTATAGTTGGTATCAACGCCTTTGGCCTGGACGCCCTGGCACAGCATTGCGCACATTGCCGCGGCGATTACTGCCGTCTGTGCAATCCTTCTCAGAATTCTCATGTCCCTTCTCCTTTGATCTGCTCTTCTGCCGCAGGTTCAGTCCTTCTTCTCCTCTTCGTCACCGGTGTCCTTCTCATTTCCCGCGATCGGGGCACCGCCGCCTCCTGCCATCGGAGCACCTTCTATCTTCTTTCCCTTTTTTACTTCAACGGTTCCTTCTGCTATCTTCACTTTTCTGCTGTGGGGTCTGTCAAACATTATCGAAAGTCCTCCTTTTTCTGTTTATGGGTTCAGGGCTTTTATCCTTACATCACAGTATATACGAAAAATGACCGGACAGGAAGAATTTCCTGCCCGGCACATATCTGTTATTATTCTATGATGTACGGATCGCTTCGTTGCTTCGCAACTCCCGCGCTCCTCGGGCATCATCATATTCCGCCCACAAAGATCTCGATTCCGATCGCGATCAGAATAACGCCTCCGAGGATGGAAGCCTTTCCCGTCAGTTTTGTACCGACCTTCTTACCGATCACAAGACCGCCCATGCATATGACATATGTGACCACGGCGATCAGAAGACATGCCGTCAGAGCCATGACCACATCATATTTCTCGATTGTGAATCCGACTGACAGCGCGTCGATAGATGTCGCAATTGCCTGGAGAACCAGCGCGCCAAGAAGAAGTGTGCCACTGTCTTCAGCGTCGCCGCCGCAGATCCCTTCCAGAAGCATCTTGCCGCCGATACAAAGAAGGAGGATCAGTGCGATCCATGGAATGAACCTCTGGAACATCACAAAATACTCCGCAACCTTCCGGACACAGAACCATCCGATCATGGGCATCATAAACTGAAACCAGGCGTACATGCCTGCGATCAGGCTCATCCGCCCCACTTTCATGTCCGGCTCCTTCAGACCGTTGGCGCAGGATACCGAAAACGCATCCATGGCAAGACCTGCCCCGAGTAGTATGCTGTTCGCGAAAAATCTCAGATTCATAGCGGTTCTATTACTTCACGGTATACTTTCCGGAAGAAAACGATTGAAAGTGCACAGGACACGACCTCGGCGATCAGGAAACTCCACCACACCATATTGACATTGCCCGTCACATGGGCAAGCAGCCACGCGGCCGGGATCAGCACGATCAGCTGGCGTGCCAGGGAGATGATCATGGAATAATAACTTCTGGAAAATGCCTGGAAGACCGATCCCAACGTAATTCCTATTGCAGCGATCGGAAAATGTGGCGCGACTGTACGCAGCGCGATCACGCCCATTTCCCTCATGTTGCCTGACGCGTTAAACAGAGACAGCAGAGCCTCCGGGAACAGCAGGAAGATCAGCATGCCGATGAACATTATGACAAATACCAGCTTAAATGAAAACGTCAGCGCTTCCTTGATCCTGTCCTTCTTCCTTGCTCCATAGTTGTAGGCAAGTACCGGGATCAGACCGTTATTCAGACCAAAAACCGGCATGAAGAAGAAACTCTGCAGTTTGAAATAAACTCCGTACACCGCTGTCGCAGTAGAAGAAAAACCGGTCAGTATACGGTTCATCAGATAACTCATAACCGATCCGATCGAGATCATCAGGATGGACGGAACGCCGACAAAATAAATCCGTTTGACCGTCTCTATATCCGGATGCAGGATCTTCGCGAAACTGAAATGGATCTCTTTATTTTTCTTCAGGTTCAGGACCAGGCCGATCGTGGCACCGATCATCTGCCCGATAACCGTCGCGTAAGCCGCACCGGCAACGCCGAGTTTCGGGAATCCGAAATATCCGAAGATCAGGATCGGGTCAAAGATGATGTTGAAGATCGCGCCGGTCATCTGGGATACCATGGAATAGACCGTCATCCCGGTCGACTGGAGAAGCCTCTCAAATGTCATCTGGAACAGCATCCCGAAGGACAGGCAGCAGACGATCCGGAGATAAGAGATACCGTATTCCACGATCTGCGGGTCAGACGTCTGGGTGTTGAAAAACAGCTCCATGCCAAAGATTCCTATCAGCAGGAATACAAGGTAGGAGAAAAAGATCAGGAGAAGTCCGGTGTTGGCTGCCGCGTCCGACCGGTCAATCTTCTTCTCTCCCAGAGACTTCGACAGAAGGGCGTTGATACCGACGCCGGTACCGGAACCCACCGCAACCATCAGCGTCTGTATGGGGAATGCCAGTGTTACCGCAGTCAGTGCCTGTTCATTGATCTGCGATACAAAGATACTGTCTACAATGTTGTACAACGCCTGCACAAGCATTGAGGCCATCATAGGAAGCGACATGGAAATGATCAGCCGCTTTACCGGCATCACTCCCATTTTATTTTCTTTCTGCGGACTCGCCTGTTTCTGTAAACTCACTTGATCTCTCCCGGAAATAAACATCAGGTCATTTTTAACTATCCCGCCTATTCTGCTACATCTTCCGCAGAATTGCAACTGTTATATCTCAGACAGACTCTATAATCACCGGCGTCCCGCTCTCCAGGGTATGAGGCATATCCAGAAGCCTCTGATTGGACGATCCCCTGAACTGGAGCATGATATTCTTCTGCGCCAGGATGAAAGGTCCGTCCACCAGGACATCAAGGCACGCCAGCATCCGGTCTGTGACATCCGTGTATTTACTGCCGCCCGGAACCAGGTCCCGGTCGTATATATAGCCGGTGTATGCCCAGATATTCTTACTTCTGCCGTAGCGTTCGCGGACCTGTTCCAGAAGAGAGATCAGAACTTCCTGGTTCTCCTCCTCAAAAGGATCTCCGCCGAGCAGCGTCAGTCCGGATACATAATCCGGCTCAAGAGAATCCAGAAGATACTGCTGTGTCTGGGAACCATAGATCTGTCCGTAGGAAAAACTCCATGTCTCAGGCTGAAAACAGCCCTCGCAGTGGTTCCGGCAGCCGGACACAAACAGAGTGGTCCTGCATCCGGGTCCATTCGCGATATCATATTCCTTGATCACTGAATAATTCATTTCCGTTCCTTCCCGGTTCTGCAAAGAGGGCTGCCGCATCACGCAGCAGCCCTCCGTCTATAATAAATCCCCTTGTTGCCTTAATCGCTGCATCTGATAATCAGATGCCTGTGTCATATCACAGATGCATGACGCGGTCCCGGATCTCCTGGGTACGTCCCTGGTTCCAGAACTGAGTACCGATGTATCCGCAGGTACGTCTCGCGACGCTCATCTTCGTCTGGTCCTTATTGCCGCAGTTCGGGCATTCCCACACGAGTTTTCCATTTTCATCTTCGATGATCGCGATCTCGCCATTGTATCCGCAGCACATGCAGTAATCACTCTTGGTATTGAGTTCCGCATACATGATGTTGTCATAGATGTAGCGGATCACTGTAAGGACTGCAGGAATATTCTGCTGCATATCCGGCACCTCGATATAAGAGATCGCCCCGCCCGGGCTCAGTGCCTGGAACTCAGCTTCAAACTTCAGCTTTTTAAAAGCGTCAATGTTCTCACGAACGTTCACATGGTAGCTGTTCGTGATGTAGTTGTGGTCCGTTACACCCTCGATCTCGCCGAAACGCCTCTGCAGGCACTTCGCGAATTTGTAGGTAGTGGACTCCAGCGGAGTTCCGTAGACGGAATAGTCGATATTCTCAGCCTTCTTCCACTCGGCGCACTTGTCATTTAATTTCTGCATGACTGCAAGCGCAAACGGCTTTGCTTCCGGATCTGTGTGTGACTTTCCGGTCATGTAGTAGCACATTTCATACAGGCCTGCGTAGCCCAGAGAAATGGTGGAATATCCGTCATACAGAAGACGGTCGATCTTCTCGCCGCTCTTCAGCCTCGCGAGCGCACCATACTGCCAGAGGATCGGCGCGACATTGGAGCTGGTTCCCTTCAGGCGTTCATGTCTGCAGCGCAGTGCTCTGTGGCACAGTTCCAGTCTCTCCTCCAGGATCTCCCAGAACTTGTCCATATCCTTGCCGGAAGACAGAGCAGCGTCGACCAGGTTGATCGTCACGACGCCCTGATTGAAACGGCCGTAGTAGCGGTGCTCTCCCTCTTTATAATTCCCGGCATTTGCCAGATTGCCCTTCGACCAGCTGCGGTCCGGAGTCAGGAAAGAACGGCATCCCATGCAGGGATAGACGTCACCCTTCAGCTCTCTCATCTTTTTGGCGGAGATATAATCCGGCACCATGCGTTTGGCAGTGCACTTTGCGGCGAGTTCCGTCAGATAGAAGTACGGTGAGTCCTCTCTGATATTATCCTCATCCAGCACGTACAGAAGCTTCGGGAAAGCCGGCGTGATCCAGACGCCCTTCTCATTCTGTGTCCCCTTGATCCTCTGGTTCAGGACTTCCTCGATGACCATCGCAAGGTCTCTTCTCTGCGGTCCTTCGGGAACCTCATCCAGATACATGGTCATGGAGACAAACGGCGCCTGTCCGTTGCAGGTCATCAGCGTGATCAGCTGATACTGGATCGTCTGAACGCCGGAGGTGATCTCCTTCTTCAGGCGCTCCTCAGCGATGCAGTTGATCTGCTCCTGTGTCGCCTCAAGTCCGGCATCTTTCAGATTCTCCGCCACCTGACTGCGAAGACGGATGCGGCTCTCATTTACAAACGGAGACAGATGCGCCAGCGTAAATGTCTGGCCGCCATACTGGTTGGACGCGACCTGCGCGATGATCTGCGTCGCGATATTGCACGCTGTCAGGAAGCTGTGCGGCTTGGTGATCATGGTCTCTGAGATGACTGTACCGTTCTGCAGCATATCCTCCAGGTTGACCAGGTCACAGTTATGCTCTTTCTGCGCGAAGTAATCTGAGTCATGGAAATGAATGACTCCTTCTTCGTGGGCGCGCACAATATCCTCGGGAAGCAGCACTCTGCGGGTGAGATCCTTGGAGACCTCGCCGGCCATATAGTCGCGCTGCGTGGAATTGATAGCAGGATTCTTGTTGGAATTCTCCTGATTGACCTCCTCATTAACCTGGTTGATCAGAGCAAGGATCCCATTGTCCGTCGTGTTGGACTTGCGCGCGATCTCTCTCTTATAACGGTAGCGGACATACTTCTGCGCGACTTCATAACCGCGCATCTCCATGATGCCCCTCTCTACCATGTCCTGGATCTCTTCAACGCCTGCTGCGTGAGGCATAGCTCCGATCTCGAGAGCGATCTTGTCAGAAATCGCAACGATCTGGTATTCATTTAACTGATGAAGCCTGTCGACTTCAGCATTCGCCTTGCGGATCGCATTGACGATCTTATCGATCTCAAACGGCACTTCCTGGCCGTTCCTCTTAATGACATTTGCCTTAATCTCTATACTCATATGCTCCCCTCCGGCCAGCCCCGGTCCTCTTACAGTCCGAAACAGCCAAGTCCCGCCGATCAGCTGCACTCAACATCTGGAAATAATCAAAGATAAGCCCACAAGATGTGGTACCAACCAATGATAATCCCGATATGAGGGAAGTGCAAGGGGAAAAAACGGAGATATTTTCCATTTACTCTTGGCGAAGATGCACAAAGCAGATGTTTGTCAAGTTGTAAAGAACCTTCTCTTCCTGTAAGATAAGAGAAACAATCCGGACAGAAAACAGCTCCGGATCCTGAAACAAGGCAGACAAATTAAGGAATCAGACCAATATGAATGAAAAAGCATTGCGGGTGCTTGAATACCCGAAGATAATTCTTCAGCTTACAGAATGCGCGACTTCACAGCCCGGCAAGGCGCTGTGCCGTGCCCTGCTGCCTTCAGACAATCTTCCTGAGATCCTGCGGACACAAAGAGAAACTTCTGATGCGCTTCGCCGTATCTATGCGAAGGGGAATCTGTCCTTCTCAGGCGTCAGGGATATCCGCCCTGATGTGCGCAGGCTGGAGATCGGAAGCAGCTTAGGCATCACGGAACTTCTGGATATCGCGAAGCTTCTGGAAGCTGCGCAGAGAGCGCACCAGTATGAAAAGACGGAAGCTGCGCAGAAAAGCGCCCCGGCCAGTCGTACGCAGGCTTCAGCAGCCTCTTCCTCCGGCTCCGGGAACAGTTCCCGTTCCGGCTCCGGAAAAAACCGCCGCAGGGAAGATGAGATTACTCCTCACTGGACCAGGAATCAGACTGCCCAGGCTGTACCGGCCGACGTCGAAGAAGAAAATTTCTCGGAGGATTCGCTGACGGATATGTTCCGCGGCATCGATCCTCTTGTATCCCTGTGCCGTGAGATCCGCCGCTGCATCCTCTCCGAAGAAGAGATTGCGGACGACGCTTCCCCCGAGCTTCGCAGGATCCGACGGCAAATCCATCTGTCCCAGGAGAGGATCCATTCCCAGCTTGCGGAGATCGTCAACGGATCTGCCAGGCAGTATCTTCAGGACGCCCTGATCACCCAGCGTGACGGCCGTTACTGTATTCCGGTCCGCGCTGAGCATCGCTCCCAGGTGCCGGGTATGATCCATGACCAGTCCGCCTCCGGCTCCACTCTGTTTGTCGAGCCCATGGCGATCGTGAAGCTGAACAACGACATCCGTCAGCTGGAGGCTGACGAAAAGGCGGAGATTCAGAAGATCCTTGCTTCCCTCAGTGAAGAGGCAGCGAAGTACAGCGAGAATCTGATCACCAATGTAGAAGTACTGACTGCGCTGGACTTTATCTTTGCCCGCGCACAGCTTGCCAGAAAAATGAATGCCACTATGCCGGATTTCAATGAGGACGGGATCATTGATCTTCGCAGAGCAAGGCATCCGCTGATTGACCGCAGGACGGTCGTTCCGGTGGATATCGGTCTGGGAGACACGTATGACCTGCTGATCATCTCCGGTCCGAACACCGGCGGTAAGACCGTCAGCCTGAAGACTGTGGGACTGCTGACCCTCATGGGACAGGCTGGCCTTCCCTGTTCACGGAAGTCTACGCGGATATCGGAGATGAGCAGTCGATAGAGCAGAGCCTGAGTACATTTTCCAGCCATATGACCAACATCGTATCCTTCTGGGATAAGGCCGATGAGAAATCCCTCGTCCTCTTCGACGAGCTTGGCGCCGGCACCGACCCTGAGGAGGGCGCCGCCCTTGCCATCGCACTGCTCTCCTCTCTGCATGAGCGCGGGATCAGGACTGTGGCAACGACCCACTATTCCGAGCTGAAGATCTACGCCCTCTCAACTCCTGGCGTGGAGAACGGATGCTGCGAATTTGATGTCGCTACTCTCCGTCCCACCTACCGCCTGCTGATCGGCGTTCCCGGAAAGTCAAACGCATTTGCGATCTCAAGGAAACTCGGTCTTCCGGACGATGTGATAGAGAGTGCAAAACTGCATCTTTCCGATGCGGAAGAAGACTTTGAAGATGTGATCTCCGACCTGGAAGACCGCAGGATCTCCATGGAGAAGGCTGAGAATGAAATGACCCGTGACCGGGATGAGATCCGTTCCCTCAGAGCGTCTCTTGAGCGGCGAAGCCGCAATCTGGAAGACTCAAGAGAGAAAATCCTGGCGAAAGCCCGCGAAGAAGCCGCCCAGATCCTCAGAGATACGAAAGCTTACGCAGATGAGACCATCCGTAATTACAATAAATACGGCAGCGACGCTAACGCCGCCCGGCAGATGGAGCGCGAGCGTACGCAGCTGCGCGAGCGGATGAATGCTCTGGATAAAAACAGTAAAAAAGGAAAGGGTGACAAAGAGGTCTCCACGATCGGCCAGGAGCATAAGGTTCTCGATCCGAAGAAACTTCGCGTCGGCGACAGTGTCTTCGTCAAGTCAATGAATCTGAAGGGTACTGTCATGACCCTGCCGGATCAGAAGGGTTCTCTGCAGGTCAGGATGGGCATCCTGAATTCCAAGGT
This sequence comes from uncultured Lachnospiraceae bacterium, assembly GCA_902801515.1. Classification (GTDB taxonomy): domain Bacteria; phylum Bacillota; class Clostridia; order Lachnospirales; family Lachnospiraceae; genus Porcincola. Next base: position 27,033 of record CADCII010000054.1, on the reverse strand, counting down.
CAATGTCAGTGACCTTGAGCTGATCGATGAAGTGACCATCAAAGCACCCAACCTGTCACGAACCGGGTCCGGTAAAGTCAGGATGTCCAAGTCAGCTGCAGTTTCCATGGAGATCAACCTGCTCGGCAAAACAGTGGATGAAGCGGTCTCTGAGCTTGATAAATATCTGGACGACGCCTACATGGCCCACCTTCCCAGCGTCCGCATCGTTCACGGCAAAGGGACCGGCGCTCTGCGAAAGGGCGTGCACGATTACCTGCGCAAACAGAAGAAAGTCGCTTCTTTCCGCCTGGGTGAATTCGGCGAAGGAGACGCCGGAGTCACGATCGTGAAATTCCGGGAGTGATCCAATAATCATGAATTTATAATTATGCACACATCCCATGAATCAAGCTGCCCATATCCGCACAGCGAAACTCTGAAAATGTTGGGAAATCTCTAAGAAGTATAGTATAATACTCCCGACAGGCACTTTTGCCTGCCGGGAGTATTATTAATTAATATAGGTTTTGGAAAGGAGTCACTATGTCAGAAGGAATCAAAAAGTATCTTGCAGAGTTCATCGGAACATTTGTACTTGTCTTTGTTGCCTGCGGAGTCGCAGCTGTAACTGGATGCAACGGAGCGGAGGCAAACGGAGCTTATATCCTGACTGCTCTTGCGTTCGGTCTGGTTATTGTCGCCATGGCTTATTCCATCGGTGTCGCCATGGCTTATTCCATCGGAAATGTGTCCGGCTGCCATATCAATCCGGCCGTCTCTGTAGGCGTCCTGATCAACGGCGGCATGACCGTCACAGATTTCATCGGATATGTGGCAGCACAGTTCCTCGGAGCGATCTGCGGTGCAGCAGTTCTGCGCGGACTGATCGGCACAGAGCACGGTCTTGGATGCAACGGTCTGTATAACGGCAATGCCATGCAGTCCATCATCGTAGAAGTCATCCTGACCTGCATCTTCGTACTTGCAGTACTCGGCGCAACCTCCAAGGCTGAGAACAGCCACGTTGCAGGCCTGGTCATCGGCGGAGCCCTTACACTGGTTCACCTGATCGGCATTTATTTCACAGGCACCAGCGTCAACCCGGCACGTTCATTCGGCCCGGCTCTTATCCTCGGCGGCGCAAACCTGAGTGTTGTCTGGGTATTCATCGTTGGACCCATGATCGGCGGCATCATCGCTGCTGTAATCTGGAAGATTCTGTGGAGCGGAGAGAATTGATGACAGGATATGTCTTTGACATCGACGACACGCTCTACTGTCGTGAGGACCTGCTCTGGAAAGCTGTAAATGAGGCAACCGGCAATGCCCTTTCAGACAGGGACAGAAACGGTTTTATCCGTCTCTTTTACCAGCTGTCAGAAGAAAACCTTCCCCTCGTAGAGAGAGGGGAGATTACTGCACAGGAATCCAATATCTGGCGCTTTGTAGAGTGCTTTCGCAGCTTCGGGGTCTCTGATCCCGAAGCTGTTGGCGTAACTGCGACAGATCTGTATACCGATCTTCAGAATCATATCACTCTGTCCGAACCTCTCGTCAGGCTGATGGATCATCTCAGTTCTTCAGGCTGCCCTCTTGGGGTGCTGACAAACGGAGAAACCTCCCACCAGTGGGCTAAATATGACATGCTCCGTCTGGACCGGTGGATCCCAAAAGAGCGGGTGATCGTATCCGGGGAAGTGGGCACTACCAAGCCGGATCCTGCTATCTTCCGGATCGCACAGCTACGGATGGCACTGGCTCCGGAAGATCTGTGGATGATCGGAGACTCTTACGAGGGGGACATAGCAGGAGCCAGCCACTGCGGCTGGCACTCTGTATGGATCAACCGGAGAAATGAACCTGTCACAGACGTTACTCCGGATCTTATGTTTGAAAATGAATATGATATGACAAACTATCTGCTCTGCAGCGCTGAGTAAACTTCTTTCGATCCATCGCGTCTGCTCTGCACAGATAAACTGACTGTCACCGGCTCTGAAATCTATATTTCAGAACCGGTTTTGTCTGCCGCCTGCTGCGGTACAGCCGCGGGGAGATATCTGCTGTGCTCTCTCTCCATGAAGTCATGTATCCATTCACTGTCGAGCACTTCATCCGCCGCACGTCCGATGGCGGATTCGTCCGCATAGAGGTCGAATTCCAGCTGCTTGTCTTCAAGCCACTGTATTACAGCATCATCCACCGAATCTTCGCACAGAAGATGGTGAACCATCACATTGCGCACCTGCCCCATCCGCCAGGCTCTTGCTATCGCCTGATGGATGAGGGACGGTTTGATCTGCGGCTCACAGAATATAACGATACTCGCCGCCTGTATGTTGAGTCCTGTCCCACCCGCCTGGACCTGGCAGATCAGGATACTCCCCGGCGGAGCATCCGCAAACCGGTCTACGATCTCCTGCCTCTCGGATACCGGAGTGCTGCCGGTGATAACCCCTGCGCAGCGGTCTTTCAGCAATTCCTCCACTTTCGTAATCGTATCCCGGAAATAAGAATAGATGATCGTCTTTCTTCCGGCACTCTCCGCTTCCGCGCACAGCTCCTTCAGCCTCTCTGCCTTGGAAGAGGAGCTCAGATCCTTCTGAAGAAAACCGACACGTCTTGAAGCAGTAAAATTCCTCGCCATGATCTGCGCCACATATTCCCTTCGGTCTTCCTCCGTCATACGGCACCACTCTTCCTTCACCTCGACCGGCGGAAGTTCCTGCAGTACCTCTTCTCTCTGGCGTCTCAGGTAAACCGGAGATATCATCTCCCTGAATTCCTCTGTCCTGCTCAGCGCCGCTGCCTCCTTCACCTGCTTCAGCAGATCAGGACGGATAAAACCGATCAGCGAACACATCTCACTGACTCTGTTCTCAAGCGGAGTACCGGTCATCAGGAGAATATTCTCCGATTCGTCCTCCAGCATATACACATACCGGGTCCTCATTGCCTCCGGATTCTTGATATAGTGCGCCTCATCGATCACCATCATTAAGAGCCGGATGTGATTATTGACCTTTTTGATGATCTTCACCATGCTCTCATAGTTTGTAACCGCCACGCCGCCGGACTCTTTCCACTGTGAGAATCCGCTCTCCAGTTCCTCCCCGTGGAGCAGCCATGCAGGCAGCGTGCTGAACTTTCTGATCTCCCTGCACCAGTTGACAAGAACGCCTGCAGGGCAGACAACCAGAAAATGACCTCCCTTTTCACCTGCGTACAGGTGTGACATCGCGGCGATCGCCTGGATTGTCTTGCCCAGCCCCATATCGTCTCCCAGGAGCACCCGCTTCTGGTGGAGGATATACTTAACGCCGAATTCCTGATAGCCGCGGAGGCTTCCTGTAAAACAGCTCAGATCCGGCTCAAAAGAGTTGATCCTGGCGGCAAGCTCCGATGGTATATTGCTGACAGACGCAGACAGCGAAGAGGCTTTTCCGCATACTTTTTCAAGAAGTACATAATATTCCGCACCGTGCTGTTCAAAGTCTCTCTTTGCCTCATCACTGCTTATACCCGGAAGATCGCGCCAGCGTCCCGCCAGCCTGCCCGCCCGCTCATACAGTGGTGAAGCGGCAAAGCGAGTCAGGTCACTGATCGCCTCAGTAACCATCTCCTTCTTCTTCCTGCCGGTAAACAGCCACCGTATATTCCCCCGCACCGTTATCCGGGACAGGATCTCTTCAGCGCAGGTATGAAACTGCTCCCGTACCGGCGCTGCATCCGCCTGCAGTTCATTTCCAAGCCTGCAGACAGCGACCGCACGGATCAGGCGCAGGTTCCTCTCCGAATCATCGTCCATCGACAGGCGGACCGTCTTCTTCTCAGCAATCTGCTTCCCGAAAACTGCAAGTATCGCCCGGATCGAGGCAGTCTGTTTCTCTCCGATCCCGCTCACCAGACGAAGTGCTTCATCTTCCGCCAGCGCCAGATCTTTGAGATTCAGGTAGCCGGCATCCTTCAGCGCATTCACCCGAATCCCCGACTTAGAATTGCGAAGTTCCTCCACCGGGATCTGCTCCAGCGAATCAAGCGCCTCCAGCGTCAGCAGGTCGGCCGCGGCATTGCGGATCTCCTCCTCCCGGGAAGAAGCCTCCTCACTCATACGGCCGAGACTCTCATCCAGCGATGTGACCACCGAGATAAGTTTATTTACATCCTTAAAATTTATACGCTTCATACAACTAAGAATAACGAATGCGCCGTGCGCACTTTTCGTGTGTGGAACCATGCAGTGAGTTTCCCGGTTAGACAAAAATCCTGCAGAAGCAGTAATCGCAGCACCACGAACCGCCTCTGCAGGAAGCATATCATATTTTCTTCAGTTGTGGTGTCAGCTGTGACCCTCCCAGCCGGGTATGTCTTCCAGCCAGCACTGGTCCGGACGAAGCTTCATGGCAAAGAGCCGCTCATCATTCTCCGGATACTTGGACTGATGATACTTAAACAGCATCTCGTCCCCAAGCTTGCCGAGGATCTCAATCTTTCCTGTCACATGGGACATCGCATAGCGGAAAGCTTTAGATTGTCCGTTGCACAGCGTCCTGGCTTTTGCCACGATCTCATATCCTCTCTCCAGCGGAACCTGGAACTGTGTCAGGACGCCCTTCGCGGGTCTGCACTGGAATACATAATAGGGCAGGACTCCGATTGCTGTAAGAGAATTGAGAAGTTCCGCAAGAACCTTCGGGTCGTCATTTACCCCCTTCAGGAGAACTACCTGGTTGCGGACCGGGCAGCCTGCCTCGATCAGTGCCCGCACTGCCCTCTTCGATTCTTCTGTGATCTCATGCGGATGATCGAAATGTGTGACAATGTAGATCTGTTTGCGTTTGCTGTACTCTCTGAGAATATCAAGAAGTTCGGGATCGTCATAGATCCGCATCGGAAGGACAACGGGCGTGCGCGTTCCGAAGCGGATGAAATCCAGCTGCGGAATATCGACCAGATGATCCAGGTATTCCCGGATAACGTCATTTTCGTTGATAAATGCATCCCCGCCCGACAGGAGAATATTGTTTATCTCAGGACGAGCCTTAACATACTCCGCCATCCCCAGGATCTGCTGCGTTACTTCTTCATGTGTATAACCGACCATCCTCTTGCGGAAGCAGTGACGGCAGTACATGGAACACTGGCTTGTCGTCAGGACAAGCGCTGTCTGAGCGTACTTGTGCTGCACGCCGGTCAGTACAGTATTGTGCGACTCGCCGCTCGTGTCCTCATGTCCGTCTGCATTGGCCTCGACCGCTGAAGGAACACTCAGTTTGCGGATCGGATCGTCCGGGTCGGAAGGATCTATAAGGTTCAGATAATACGGAGGAATACTGACAGGATATCTCTGCGCGACTTTCCTGAGTGTTTCTGCCTCCTCTCCGGTAATCCCGAGATAAGACAAAACCTGATCGATATCCCTGATGCAGTTTTCAAGAAGATTCTGCAGTATGCTCATGTTCCACCACCCTTTCCCATGAGATGCTGTCTCTACAGTAACATGACAATATTTCAAGTACGCATGTTGCCCAGAACATAATTCTAGTATAAACCCTGTTGCCTCGGCAACCTTTTAGGCATAAATTTTATTGTTTTTTAATATTTTTTTGTTGATTTTTCTGTTTTTAAACCTTGTTTTTGAATAATTTAAGCCAGGCTGTGCAATAAGGAGCAGTGCATCTGCACTGCTCCTTACTCCTGTACTTTCCTTTATTCTTCTTTATCTTTTCCGGTCTGTGCTCATTCTGCCAGATGCAGACACTGCCGGTTTCACTCAGGAATCTCCGTATAACTGCTGACAGCAGCGCCGCACGCCGCCTCTTCCTTATATCTGCTCATTGTCAGGTCTGCGTTGAACCTTCTGCTGAAGATCTGCTGCAGTCTCGGGTTCATTCGCAGTCCGTTTCCGGATGCGATCAGATGATCTGCCGTGATGCCGGTCCCTTCATGAATGGTCTCATACATCCGGTACAGTTCTTCGGCCATACCGTTCATGATGGCGCAGGTCAGGGACGCCGGCGTGAAATTATCCTCGCTGATATTGCTGATACTCCCTCGCAAAGACGGGTCGACTCTGGTTCCACTGAATGTGGTGACTGCCACCATCGGGTCTTCCAAAGACGCACCTTTATCGGCAAGCCTTCCCAGAACATCGTACAGCGGCTCGTCACCTGCTCCGATCTCGGACGCGAAGGCGCGGAAGAACTTCTCCAGGATCGCGTATGCCCTTCCTCCGCACAGAGCAGAGCCGGCCAGCAGGTATCTCCCATGTACAAAAGGTCTTGCCTCGATACCGGGCGCGGTAAAGTATTGATCGGACAGTATGGAGATCTGTCCGCCGGTTCCCATGTTTACAAGAACTGCATTCGGCGTGAATCCGGCAGATCCAAGGAAGCTGGCCTGATTATCTCCGAGCGCGGCTGTGACCGGTCTTCCCCGGAATTCACCAAGCTTCGCGAAATCTTCCCGTACTTCCGGAAGCATGCCCAGGTCTTCGCCCATTCCCATCTTTTCCAGCGCATCTGTCAGGTAGCAGGCCTTCTGCCCGTCGAACAGTCCTGTGCTCTCTGCGATACCGGCATGCATCAGCGGTTTCTTTCTTCCTGTCAGTTTCATTCCGAGATAGTCGCTGATCGTGCAGAAGCCGACCGCATTCTCCGGAACCAGACCGTGCCTGCGGTTGTAAATATGTGTTACCAGCCCATAGCCGCTGGCCGCCCAGATTCCGCAGACATCGCGGATCTCCTCAACCACGCTGCGTCCGCCGTCCTCTTTAAGATTCCCTCTGCCGTCCTGCCAGGTGTAGAGCGGACTGACACTGTTACCGTCTTCATCAAAATAAAGAATGCCGTGCATCTGACCGGTAAGCCCTATGGTCTCGATGTCCTCATAGGTATCTACCATCTCATTTGCAACTGCAAGAGCCTTTTCCATGATCCGGTCCACATCCTGGATCCGCTCCCATTCATTTCCACGGTCAATAAAGCACTGATTCGCAATAGTCTTCGCGTCACATACCGCTCCGTCTTCACGGTCAAGAACTGCTGCGCTGATCGTTGTTGTTCCGATATCCAGTCCCAATGCTTTCATATCCAGGCCTCCTCTTCCTTCAGGCGCATCCGCCGGCAATCCATTTTTCAGTTACATCCATGACCTGCAGAAGGTTCTCCAGGTCAGTCCTTACATCTCCGGTCTCCAGTGAGTGATTCGCATCAGCTATCACTGTCAGAGGTATCTCCTTCTGTCTGCATCCATCCTCAATATCCCTGTCCGAAGCCCAGGGGTCGGCAGTTCCGTGAAACGCGATCCCGTTTCCGCTCTGCGCCGCATCGAACGTCTCTGCCAGCGGCGTGTAGTAGATATGGCGGACCTTAAGTCCCTTCTTCTTGGCGAATGCCGCGGCTACGACTGTCCCGATGCTTTTGGAAATGAACAGGATATCCTCTGCCTCTTCCCAGCGCACATCAGACAGTATCTCCTGTGTCTGTTCCAGCGCAGAGAAAAATGCCTCCCTCATCTTTTCCGAATTCCCTTTGATCCCTTTTTTGAAATGTGTATATGGGACCTCCAGGATCTCGTATCCGTATGTCCGGGCAAGCTTCTTTCCAAAATACAAAAGAGGCTTATCCGTGTGATAGCCGATCCCCGGAAAGATCACAGCAAGTTTACTCATAGTTCCGAACGGTTCCTCCATTCTCAGACAAGGGCTGTCAACGCCCGCTTATTTATTTAAACATCTATTTTGCACTTCGGCAATCCCTTTTCTGCCATCCTCCATATTTTATCACTTTGTGCTATACTGTTCTCTGGCTTTTTGAGAAAGGAAATAAACACCAATGATCATAGATTTCCATACACACATATTCCCCGACAGGATCGCTGACAAGACGATCATGGCCCTGTCATCTGTATCACAGATCCGGCCGTCCACAGACGGCACTTCGCACGGACTCTCACAATCCATGTCCCGGGCGGGAGTTGATCTGAGCATCAATCTCCCGGTCCTCACAACGCCAGAGCAGACGGACAAAGTCAACGACAGCCTGCTGCGAAGCCGGGAGCAGATGCTGGATAAGGGAATCCTGTCCTTTGGCGGCATGCATCCGGGTTACACTGCGTTCAGGGAAAAACTGCACAAGCTCGCCCGGGAAGGAGTTAAAGGTATCAAGCTCCATCCGGCTTATCAGCGGACCGATCTGGATGATCCGGTCATGATGCGGATCATAGACACGGCAAGTGAATACGGACTTATCGTTCTCGTCCATTCCGGGCTGGACATTGGGATCCCCGGACATAATTATTCCGATATTCCCATGATCCTTCGTGTCATTGAGGAGGTTCACCCGGAGAAACTGGTTCTGGCTCACATGGGCGGATGGAAGAACTGGAAGGATGTCGGAAAATATATCGCAGGCGCGCCTGTATGGCTGGATACAGCATTTGCGATGGGCAGGATTGACAAGAAAGAGGAGGGTTTCCCTTCTGTCAGCCAGTGGATTCCGGAAAGCGAGCCCGCTGCAGGGAGGAATCCGGAAGATGATGACTTTTACAATATGACGGCTGACTCATTTCTCTCCCTGTGCCAAAAGCACGGGACAGACAGGATTCTGTTCGCTACCGACTGTCCGTGGGCGGATCAGAAAGCCTATGTGGATGCGTTCCGATCCCTTCCATTTACAGAGGAAGAGAAGAATGCCATTCTTGGAGAAAATGCCCTGAAGCTGCTGGGTATGACTGACACTCCTGCCGGTAATTGACCAGGCAGTATCCCTATGGAGGTAACTACAATGCCGCAGTTAAGCCACCGTGTACAGACCTTTACGGATTCCGTCATCCGCCGGATGACTCGTATCGCAAACCGGTATGGAGCCATCAATCTGTCCCAGGGATTCCCGGACTTCGATCCGCCGGCGGAGATGATGGACGCTCTTTCGAAAGCAGCTCTCAAGGGACCTCACCAGTATGCTGTCACCTTCGGTGCGCAGAACTTCAGAGAAGCCCTTGCCCGGACACAGGGCAGGCGAATGGGGCTTGAGATCGATCCGCAGACGCAGATCGTTGTGACCTGCGGCGGGACGGAAGCCATGATGAGTGCCATGATGACGATCTGCAATCCCGGCGACAAAGTGCTTGTCTTCTCTCCGTTCTATGAAAACTACGGAGCTGACGCCATCCTGTCAGGAGCAGAGCCGGTCTATATTCCTCTTGTCCCGCCAGAATACACGTATGACATCAGTCTGATTGAGCAGGGTTTCAGGGACGGTGCGAAAGCGATCGTCATCTGCAATCCCAACAATCCCTGCGGCAAAGTTTTCACCCGCGAAGAACTGACGCAGATCGGTGCCCTCGCTGTGAAGTATGATGCCTGGGTAGTGACGGACGAGGTCTATGAGTACATCGTCTATGAGCCCGCAGTCCATGTCCACATGGCATCCCTTCCGAGTATGTTCGACCACACGATCACCTGCAGTTCCCTGTCCAAGACCTACTCTGTCACCGGATGGCGTCTGGGTTACCTGATCGGACCTGCAGATGTCATCGACGGCGCCCGCAAAGTGCACGACTTTCTTACAGTCGGCGCAGCCGCGCCTCTTCAGGAAGCCGCAGTCGCAGGTCTTGAACTTCCGGATTCCTACTACGAAGATCTGAAGAACCTGTATACAAAAAAGCGCGACTTCTTCTGCCGGGGGCTGGATGAAGCCGGTCTGAAACACAATGTCCCTGCCGGCTCTTATTTTGTGATGGTCGATATCTCCGAATTCCTGGAACTGCCCCGGTTCAGGGGGATGACAGATCTGGAATTCTGCGAGTGGATGATCCGCGAGATTGGCGTTGCCGCAGTTCCGGGTTCGAGTTTCTTCAGAGAGCCTGTCAATCACCTGATCCGGCTTCATTTTGCAAGAAGTAAAGAGACACTTGCTGAGGCTCTTCGCCGCCTCTCACGAATGAAGTATCTTCTGAATATAGAATGAACGGCTGTTTTGATTACGAGTAAAAGAGGTGACTTCCTGGGAATGGCACATTCAGGCGGAACAGTATTGATGACAGAGGGGGATTACAAGAAAGATATCATCTTCTTCGCGATCCCTGTTTTTATCGGCGCACTATTTCAGCAGATGTACAATACGGTGGACTCACTGATCGTCGGCAACTATCTGGGGCCGGACGCCCTGGCCGCAGTCAGTTCCACCGGAGCTCTGACTTTTCTTCTGGTCGGTTTCTTCTGGGGATTCTCCAACGGAGCCGGCGTGATCGTTGCACGCTTCATCGGGGCAAGAAATGAAGACCGGACCTTTCACGCGGTCCATACGGCGATGGGCGTGGGACTGGTCTGCGGAGCCTTGATGACAGTCCTCGGCGTGATCATATCTCCCATACTGCTGCGTATCATGCAGACGCCGCAGAGCGTGTACGTGGAAGCAAAGACCTACCTGACGATCTATTTTGCAGGCTCCTTCTTCCTGGTCATGTACAATATGATGGTTGCGATCCTGCAGGCCGCAGGGGACAGCCGTCATCCGCTCTACTACCTGGTCATCAGTTCCCTGACCAACATCGTCCTCGACGTTGTCTTCATCGCGGTTTTCAGAATGGGCGTGGAAGGCGCGGCACTGGCCACGATCCTCTCAGAATGCCTGAGCATGCTGCTCTGTCTGCAGCGCCTGCTGAGGGCGGAGGACAGCTACCGGGTCGATCTTCGGAAGATTCATTTTGACAGAAGATGCGTCCGGCAGATCATTCATCAGGGACTGCCTACAGCATTCCAGGCGACCGTCATCGATATAGGCAATCTTCTGATCCAGTCCTACATCAATTCCTTCGGTGCCCTCGCCATGGCAGGCATCGGTGCCTATACCAAAGTAGAAGGCTTCTGTTTCCTGCCGGTCACTTCGTTTTCAACGGCAGTGACGACCTTCGTCAGCCAGAACTACGGCGCCGGGCGAAGTTCTTCTCCATCGCCTGTGTCGTGCTGATGATTGAGGCCATCGGCATAGTAATGTTCCTTCTGGCCCCGCAGCTGGTAGGAACGTTCAGCAGTGACCCATCTGTCATAGCCTACGGCGTGGGACGTGCCCGGGTCTGCTGCCTGTTCTACTGCGTCCTGGGCTTCTCACACATCTCCTCCGCAGTGCTTCGGGGTATCGACAAGCCGATCGTACCGACCGTGATCATGATGGTCTGCTGGTGCGCAGTGCGTGTGGCAAGCGTGCTGACCATAGGACAGATCTGGCATCATGTCGAACTGTCCTACTGGCTGTATCCGGTAACCTGGATGCTCAGCACAGTTCTGTTCATCATCATCCTGGCGAAAGAACTAAGGCAGAGGGCCTGATCCGGTCATCTGCCTCTTATCCTGTAACATCCATATCTTTACTTCCTGCACAGCTTATCGAGAGCCTGTGCCGCTGCGTGGATCTCTTCTTCTGTCGTTGCCCAGCCAAATGAAAACCGTACGGTTCCGGATGGAAATGTACCGAGGCTCTTATGGGCAGATGGTGCACAGTGAAGCCCGACCCTTGTCAGGATCCCGTATTCCTTCTCCAGGCGGAATGCCAACTGTGAAGGATCCATATGCTGCGGACAGACCGATACGACCGCAGAGCGCTCTGCAGCAGTGCGCGGTCCTGCGATCTTCAGGCACCCGCTCTCTTCGAGCGATGCAATCTGATCAAGGAACAGCTGCGTCATCTGTCTCTCATGGGCAAGGATCCTGTCAGTCCCTTTCTCCCTGAGGAACTTCAGCGCAGCGCCAAGGCCGGCGATCCCCGGCAGATTCAGCGTTCCGGCTTCAAACCGGTCCGGAAGGATCTCCGGCACCTCTTCAGTGTGGCTGAAACTTCCGGTCCCCCCCGAGATCAGCGGTTCCATCTGCCCGGCCAGTTCATCGGTGATGATAAAGCCCCCTGTCCCCTGCGGCCCCAGAAGTCCCTTGTGCCCGGTGAATGCCAGCGCACTGATCCCGGACTTCTCCATATCGATGTCAAATGCGCCTGCCGTCTGCGCACTGTCCACGATGAAGATCAGCCCATGTTTCCTGCAAAAGGCTCCAACCGCATCCAACGGCATCAGTGTGCCGCTGACATTGCTGGCAGTCATCATGACCACCGCTCTGGTCTGAGGACACAGCAACTTCTCCATCTCCTGAGTCTGAAGAAAACCTTCGGTATCACAGGGAATCCGGGTGTAAGTGATTGCCTTCTCCAGGCCGCTCTCAGCGTTTTCAGAAAGTCCCTCCGGCTCGGATTCTGATCCGTCCCCGGACACCTGCTCTGCTTCAGGGAAAAGTTCCCTTGCGATCTGATTCAGCGGGCGCATCACTGCATTGTGCTCCATGGCAGAGACCAGGACATGGTCTCCCGGTTTCAGCAGCCCCTTCAGCAGAACATTCAGGCTCTCTGTGATATTTTTGGTAAAGATTACATTTTTAACATCCGGTCCATGAAAAAGATCGCACAGCATGGCCCTGGTATCGTAAACAATCTCCTCTGCCTCATAGGCAGTTCCGTAAGAACTTCTCGATACATTGCTCCCGATCCGGGTCATGTAATCAGTCATCGCCCGGATGACCTCATCCGGTTTGGGGTATGAGGTACAGGCGTAATCCATATAGATTCTGTCCATATCTTTTCTCTCCCACTCTGCTTCTGTTATCGCCATGCTGCCGGATACATCACAGGAAGCAGGCGTGACACCATTATATAATAAATGTCAAAGTCAATTGAAGACCGGTACCATGACCGGTCTTCAGAAACTTATCCCTTCTGTCTACTCCAGCACAATGTCCGCGTCTTCCTTCTCGGTCACATAACCGATCATGGCTGCATCCGGGACTTCATTATGCATCTCTTCCAGCATCCGCTCTCCAGCCTCTCTCGGGACACTGATCAGCAGTCCGCCGCTGGTCTGGGGATCATAGAGAATATCCTGCATCGCCCGGGTAACATTACCAGCGACGCACACATTTCTTCCGGCGTACTCGCGATTGCGGTAAGCGCCTGCCGGAATGAAGCCCATTTCCGCCATCTCGGTTGCCTCTGGGTGGAAGGGCACGCGATCTGTCTGGATGTGCAGGGTGCATCCGCTGCCCTGCGCCATCTCATAGCTGTGTCCCATCAGGCTGAATCCGGTCACATCCGTGCAGCCGTGTACCGGATACTTCACCATGACATCCCTCGCTGCCTTGTTGAGGGTTGCCATCTGAAGTTGCAGGCGCTGCATCAAATCCTCACTGACAAGGCCGATATCAGCTTTGCCGGCTGTTGTGAGGATTCCGACGCCCAGCTTCTTGGTAAGGATCAGAACGTCTCCCGGCCTCGCTCCCGCATTGGTCAAAACCTTTGTGGGATCGACAAAACCGGTCACGGCAAGCCCGTAGATGGGCTCTGCACCGTGAATCGTATGTCCGCCGGAGATGATCACTCCGGCTTCATAGGCCTTGGAATATCCTCCCCTCAGGATCTCCCGGACCGTGACATCGTCCATACTGTCCGCCACGCACATCAGATTCAGCGCCAGTTTCGGCTCACCACCCATGGCATACACATCGCTGATTGCGTTGGCAGCTGCAATCTGGCCAAACAGGAATGGATCGTCCACAATCGGCGGAAAGAAATCCGTCGTCTGCACGATCGCCTGATGCTCACTGACCACATACACACTCGCATCATCACTGCGGTCATAACCCACGATCAGATTCGGATCCGTGTGGGTCTGAAATCCTTCCAGCAGCTGACACAATGTACCAGCCCCGACCTTGGCACCGCACCCGGCGCAGCTTGCAAGCTTTGTAAGTCTGACTTCTGTCTCCATATATCCCTCACCTTTCAGCTCTCTTCCGCTCTCCAGACCGTCCGGTACCCTGTTTCTTCCTCCACGGCAATCTGTTCCATCTCGTCAGTGGTGAACTTCAGGGGATCGTCCGTTCCGCTGTCGCAAAACACACAGGTGCCGCAGCTCGAGCTGAGCGAACGCGGCACCGGAGAGAGCTGAACTTTCCAGCCGGAGCGCTCCGCTTGTCTCTTATAGCGGACCGCTCCGAAATGATTAAAAAACGTAATAACGCAATTCATGTTTATTTCTTCAAAGACAGAGTGTATTCCCCTCCTGCCTCTGTGACGGTGACTGTATATCCGGCATGCTCCGCAAAGCGGGTTACATTCTCCCTGGATGTCACATTGTCCACAAGGACCTCATATTCCTTTGCGCCGCCAAGAAGTGCCTTTCTGGTCAGAATGACCGGTTCCGGGCAGGACAGGCCTCTTGCATCTACTCTCTCCATCTTAAGCCTCCTTCTTCACTGAGTTTACCACACCAATCACCGCCAGAACAACGATGCACAGAATTACAGCAATCTTTCCGTTTGCAGTCGGTCCTTCGCCGCTGGACGCAAGGCCGAAATTATGGCAGAATGCAGCGCCGACCAGCAGTCCCAGAACTGTCACTGCACTGTCCGTGTTGCCTTCGCCGGCCATAACCAGCTGACGCAGCGGGCATCCGCCCAGAAGGATTGCTCCCAGTCCGACTACAAACATGCCGAGCAGGTTCCACAGACCGTCCGTGTGAGCGATCGCCTGTCCCGCAAAGCCTGCATGGTGCATGGAAATAAGTTCCGCCGGTCACTGCACCGAGGATCAGGTTTGTCACCAGGCATGCAGCAAAGATGGCGATAAATCCGGAGATCAGTCTGAAATCCTGAAACAGGACCACATCACGAAGTCCGCCGGCCATGCACAGTCTGGTCCTCTGTGCCAGGCAGCCTACGATAGCTCCGGCCACAAGGCTGATCGCGATCGCCGCATGTTTTGCTCCGGGGCCTCCCTCAGGCTCTGTAAAATGAATAAACGCAGGTGCAGCAATCAGCAGGACCAGCAGGACAACAGCCGCTGCCGGAAGGATCCCGCCCTCAGTCGGCGCCAGCTTGTATGTACGCTTCAGAGAATAACCCATGTTCAGGAACGCCACACCGGCCAGGATGCCAAGCGCGAATCCGGCAAGGCCAAGAAGCGCATTCAGATCACCGCCGCCCAGACGGATGATCATACGGAACGGGCAGCCAAGGAACATCAGGCAGCCGATCATGATGCAGAATCCGATCGCGAATCTGGTCAGAGGAGCGCTTCCGCCCTTCGGTGAGAACTCACCCTTCACAAGTGCGATTGCGAAGCTTCCCAGGATTATACCGATGATCTCCGGACGGATGTACTGAACCGGCGGCGCCTGATGCAGTCCCAGTCCGCCTGCAGTATCACGGATAAAGCATGCGATACAGAATCCCATGTTTGCCGGATTACCGAAATACACCAGGAGCGAAGCAATCGCTCCGATGATCAGTCCGGCAATAATAATCCCTGTTTTGCCATTGTTTTTCATAATCTTTTCCTCCCACAATAATAAAGTAACCGGGGCGGAGCACACGCTTCCGACCCGGTTCTGATTATACCTTATGGGAGGATATTCCTCTAATTATTTTTATAAATCATGCTAATCTATTTATTTGTTATTCAAATAAATATCCGTTATACAGACGAGCCCCGTTTCCGAAGTCGGATCGGGGACTCACTGTTCACCTTTCCGGAGTTCATTTCTCAAACAGGAACTTCTCCGGAAGTGTCACGTTGAAGTCTACTGCCAGGTGTCTGAACTCATCCGGCTGGATGGTCTGGCGCTTGTTCGGGGTCATGGAGAGCACCTTCACCAGGATCTCAGCGGACTTTTCTACAGTATGCATCAGGCCGAAGGTCAGGTCGAAGTCTTCGCCGGAGCAGAACATGCCGTGATGTGCCCAGATGGCAACGTTGTATTTCTTCATCAGCTCGGAAGTCGCGACTGCGATGTCTCTTCCGCCCGGGACCATCCACGGAACGACACCGATTCCTTCAGGGAACACTACCGGGCACTCGGTGGCCATCTCCCACAGCTCGCGGGTGAATGCCTCGTCTGTCAGCGGCAGTACGAAGGTCAGAGCGATGGTGTTTGCCGGATGCGCGTGATAGATCACGCGGTGCGCGCCGTTTGTGGCAATGACCTTCACTTCATGGTTCATGAGGTGGGAAGGAAGCTCTGAGGTCGGGCGTCCGCCGTTCACAAGCCCCCAACAGATGCGATAGTTTTCACCCTTGTCATCCAGCTCGATGATGCAGAAAGAATCCTCGGGCTTAATCGTGACGTTGCGGAAATATTTGCCGGAACCGGTTACCAGAAAATACTCGTTCGCGAGTTTGGGAACTACTGTGCCGATCGGCTTCCACTCACCGGGAACCAGTTCTTCCCTGACTTCTTCCACTTCCTCCGGTTTTATGCGGTAGGACAGGTTGCCGCCGTTTCTCTCATGCCAGCCCTGATTCCATCCGTCATCTGCCATTCTCATGAAACCTTTTACAAATTCTGCATCCAGTACTCTCATAGTTCGATCCTCTTCTTTCCGGCCTTCCTTCCGGCCATTATCTGTTTAACACCTGATTGACATACTGTCTCGTTTTATCCTGGTGAATTATCTCGTGATCACATCTACCGGCACATTCATGATCTTTGCCACCTTCAGGATGGTGTCGATATGCCTGCCGGCTGCCGCTGCCATATGATGGGTCGGGCCGGCTTCGCTCCAGCGGTTGACGAAGTCTCTTGCACCGCAGGTGAACCTTGTGCGCATGTTGGTATCGCCAAATGTGAAGATCGGGCCTTCTTCATTGACTCCTTCCGCCACCACAAACTTGAAATTGCCGTCACGGTCCTGGGTGATGCCCAGGTAGGTGACCGGGCCTGTCGGCGGATAGAACTGTGTCAGATAGCCGCCGCCTGTCTTGCCGTGGAAGACCGGGACGATCTTCATCGTCGGCTTGTGTGCCTGGGAGATATCCGCGTCTCCTGAGCCGCTGTGTCCGATGATGCATATGTCTTCGTTGAAGTCGATGCTGTACATCTCAGACAACTGGCCTGTACCGGAGATGGTTTTCAGGATGCTCATGGCCATGGCAACCTTGATGTCTCCCTCGACCGCGCAGGCAACTCCCTGCTTGATCAGCATGGAGAACGCGGGGATCAGCATGCTGTCCAGCTTGCCGGCGACTCCCTGGGCAAATCCGTCATAGTGGGAGGCAATCAGTGCGATATCCTCCTCCTTGACCCACTCTTCAAAGGCAACCACATATCTCGCCATATCCCAGACTTTCTCGATGGTTCCGCCGCCTTCGATCTCGAAGGTATCCAGGATATCCTGTGCCTTTGCCCGGATCGCTTCCTCATCGTCGATGTGATCTGCGATCGCCCACATTTTCTCCCAGTCAAACTGCTTGGTGTAGAGGAACATCCTGTGGTAAAGGTTAGTCTCGTCAATATAGAGATCCATCATGCCCGGATAGGGACGTCCGATCTGTGCCAGGTTCGTATCGCGGAAGCGGCGGCGCACCTGGGCGGCTCTGCACCAGGCTTCCAGTTCTGAGGCAACCTCCTCATCTCCGCCTTCAACAACGCCCGTAATCACTGCGTGACGCTTGCCGGCTCTCTCGAGGTCTGCCACCATCTCGCCGACTGCGCCGCAGGCATACAGCTCACCCAGCCAGGTCGCGGTATCCGTATTCGCGTAATCCGGAGCCTTCTTCTTCTGGACATTGACCAGAACGACCGGAACATCCAGGTCGCGGACTGCCGGAAGCATATTGTAGGAGGTGGCGTAGGTCAGAAGCTGGAGGATCACCAGGTCC
This sequence comes from uncultured Lachnospiraceae bacterium, assembly GCA_902801515.1. Lineage (GTDB taxonomy): Bacteria > Bacillota > Clostridia > Lachnospirales > Lachnospiraceae > Porcincola. Next base: position 9,352 of record CADCII010000054.1, on the reverse strand, counting down.
ACGTCCGCCGCGCGGAACTTGTCGCCGGCCTTCATGGCCAGTTCCTTGGTTGTGACGATCCCGCCGTCGATGAGCTCGACCGTGTCCGGAAGAGTCTTCTTGAATGATTCATACTGTCCTTCGAACTCGGGAACGAGGGACGGGAACTGGGGCAGATAAGCACCCAGTGCGATTGAGAATACTCCGATTCTTGCCTTTGTGTTTACTAGCATGTTGGTTCCTCCTGATATCTGTATGTCTGTTCCTTGATATAAATGAGTAATATCTGCTGTTATCCTTTTACGGGGTGATCTCCCTGACATCAAAACTTGTGCGGATCACTTCCCGTGCCTTCTGCAGATCCTTCAGTTCTCCGCCTGCGATCATCTGGACCAGCAGATTCCCTATAGCCGTTCCTTCCACCGGCCCGGCATAGACAGGAAGTCCTGTCATCTTCGCTGTCACCTTATTCAGATAGTTGTCCTGGCATCCGCCGCCGACGATGTTCAGGCTGGTGAACGTCTTTCCTGTCAGTTTTTCCAGCGCGTGTATCGAATCCCTGTAGCAGATCGCCAGGCTGCCATACACACACTGCATGATCTCGCCCACTGACTGAGGGGATGCCTGTCCGGTCTTCTCACAGTAAGCCCGGATCGCATCAATCATACTGTCCGGCACCAGGAAACTCTTATCATTCGCATCCACCACGGATGAGAAGCCCTCTGCCTTCTTCGCCTCCTCGATCAGGTCCGGGAAGCTCCATTTCCTTCCATCTGCATGGCGGCTTCTGTGTCCTTCCACATATTCCACGCCGTTCAGTTCTCTGCGGATGGACTGAATCATCCAAAGTCCCATGATGTTCTTCAGATAGCGGAAGCGGTACCAGGCACCGCCCTCGTTGGAAAAGTTCTGCTCCCTCGACGCCTCCGAAGTTACCGGATCTTCATTTTCCACACCCAGCAGTGACCAAGTGCCGCTGGACAGGTAGACCGCCTTATCGTCCTTGGCCGGAACTGCCAGGAAAGCAGAGCCGGTATCGTGGGTGGCCGGCAGGATCACGGTGGAATTGAATCCGACCTGTGAACAGATCTCCGGTTTCAACAGTCCGACGACGGTGCCCGGCATAGACAGCTCTGTAAACAGTCTCTCCGGAAGGCCCAGTGTACGGATCAGGTCCATGTCCCAGGTCTTTTCCCTTGCGCCCACAAGGCCGGTGGTCGTGGCATTGGTGTACTCCTGTTTCATCACGCCAGTGAGCAGATAGTTCAGATAATCCGGGATCATCAGCAGGCTCTGTGCCTCTTCCAGCACCTCGGGGTGTTCCTTCTTCAGTGCCATCAGCTGGTAGATCGTATTGAAGTTGATCTTCTGGATCCCGGTCCTTTCGTAAAGTTCTTCTGAGGAAATGAGATTTTCCACTTCCTGAGCGATCCCGTCTGTTCGGCTGTCCCTGTATGCAACGGCATCAGACAGCATCTGTCCGTCTCGATCCAGCAGTACATAGTCCACTCCCCAGGTATCGATCCCGATGGTGACCGGTATCTTTCCGGATTTGCCGCAGTTTTTCAGTCCTTCCAGGATTCCTTCCCAGATGTGATCCATATCCCAGCATATATGGCCATTCTTCATGACCTGGCGGTTGTCAAACCGTCCGATCTCTTCCAGAACCATCTTCTCATCCTGCAGATGCCCCAGGATATGGCGTCCGCTGGAAGCTCCGATATCTATGGCAAGATAATATTGCTGCATATTCTTCTCTCCTTTGCTCCTGTCTGCCGGTCCTTCGATCCGCTTTATCTACCAGGAATTCCTTCATCTGATTCCGAAATAATGCTCTCTTTCTCTATCTCAAGAATATCCCATATTTCTTTACTTCTACTGCTTTATCGTCTACAATTCTTTTGAAAAAGTCTACAGTTTCAGACGGGGAGATTCCTATGCTGACCTATACACTTGATATCACAGAAAAAAGCCAGTGGCTGCGTACCACTCCCGGTACGGTTGCACTGGCTCAGCCTTATTATGTGACAGAAGCAGGTCTGTTTTATGCAGGAGATCGTTTTGTGACAGAACGTACGGACAAAGACAGCTATCTGATCCTGTACACATTCTCAGGTGAAGGGTTTCTGACCCAGGACGACAGCACAGTCCGGCTGACGCCTGGAACAGCCCTGATCCTGGACTGCCGAAAGCCGCAGCGTTATGGGACAGCCAACGGCTGTGATCACTGGCATCATTACTGGATCCATGCAGACGGCTGTGGAGTATCCTCTTTATTCTCAGTGATCAATCCCGACGGGAAGGCTTCCCCCGTTGCCGTACCTGATACGATACGGGACCGCTTTACTCATCTCATGCAGCGGCTTCCTCAGGAGACCACCTCTGCTGTTCTGTCAGCAAGCCTGGACGTCCACCGGATTCTGCAGAATATGGCATCCGTATCTCTTCATGAAATACAGGACCGCCGCCAGACCCATCAGGACATGATAGAGAAGGCGGCGGATTATATCCGGGAACACTATGCACAGGATCTTCACATTGAGACACTGCTTGCAGTCACACATGTATCCCGTTCTTATTTTCTGCGTCTGTTCCGAAGATACATGGGAACGACGCCTTATAATTTCCTTCTGCTGACACGGATCACCAGAGCCAAGGAGCTTCTGGAGACAACATCACTTCCGGTCTCCGAGATCGGTTTTGAAGTGGGCTTCCAGGGAGATGCCAACTTCTCCTCCCGTTTTCTTGCTCTGACAGGCGTAACTCCGGGGCAGTTCCGAAAGCAGGCCCTTCACGGCAATCCGATCTCCTGACCGGACCAAGCCTACAGCAAAGATGCATTCCGTATTTTCATCACATCTGTGCGTCGGCCGAAGGCATTTCCAGCCGGCTCACGATCCGTTGATAATCCTCCGAACCCTCCTGGCAGGGCGTCGGGCAGTAATCGTTCAGATCGGTTCTGGTCGATATCAGGCAGGGAATCACATGCAGGCGGCTTAAGGTAACTTCGCCGCTGCGGTCCCTTGCAAACTCTGCCTGGATGATCACGGAGTCTTTGTCATCCGGGTTGGTATTGCCGCCGTAGCAGAAGTTGCCCATGGAATAGAAGATCGGCACATCGTTGTAATATTCCATGCGCTGCAGGATATGAGCATGTCCGCCAACGATCAGATCACAGCCCCAGTCCACCATGTCATGGGCAAACTGCACTTCCCACGCCTCCGGCTCTGTGAGATATTCTACTGATCCCCAGTGCATGAAGCCTATGATCAGATCGCATCCGGCTTCCCTGCAGGTATTGATATCCGTCTGCACGGAAGACCTCCAGGCATATTCTCCTTCATAGTTATCGACTGTGTTGTACGAAACCATGCCGATCTTCAGTCCGCCCTCCATCTCGTGGATCAGGGGATCACCTGCCCCGGTGTGAAGAATCCCGACAGAATCAAGAGCGGCGATGGTATCTGCCCTGCCCTCATCCTGGAAATCCCCGGAATGGTTGTTGGCAGTGGATACAGCTTCCACACTGCCTTCTTTCAGGACCTGCACATAGGCAGGATCAGCCTTGAAACGATAGGGCTTCACCACTGCATTTGTCGAGTTGGTAAATGTGCCCTCCAGGTTCACCGAGGTCAGGTCGTCTGCCTCAAAGATCTCCTTTACGCCCGACAGCGGATAGGCATAGTTATCTCCGACCACCGACTGGAAATCCTGTGCCAGGCTTCCCTGCCACTCCAGCAGGCTTCCGATCGTGCAGTCACCGGCAAAGCTGAAAAGCCAGCTGTTCTTTGGGCCTGAGACAGCTGCTTCAGTTTCTGTGAGCACCTCTGTGGCAGGTTCTGAGTCCGGCTGGGCAGAGCCATCGGCATCATCCCCCGCCGCCTTATCTTCTGCAGCGTCCGCAGCGGCTTCCTGCGTCTTTTGTGTACCGGAAGACTGCTGGGCAGAACCTGCTGCCTTTCGTGCATTCAGCCGCGATGCAAGAAACCATATACCCAGCACGGCAATAAGGACTGCAGCTGCGATCAGCACAGCCCATTCAATCATCACAACCTGCCGTCTGTTCATTTTTCTTTTACTGTTCTTTCCGCTCATTGTTCCACCCATTTCATGCATTCCGGAATCGCAGACTATGACTTTTCTCCGGCATCGCCATCCACTGACAGACTGCCTTATTGTATCTTACCCTATAACCGTCCCCCGTAAAATATAAATTTCTTCATTTCAAGAACGCCCCCAGCGTTCTTGCCGCGGTGCTGCGTGCCAGTGGCACGCGTTTAGCACCGACCGTAGCAGAGCGGAGAACGCGCTCGGTGCGAAGCACCTTCCTCTGAGCGCGGCTGCGATCCGCCGGAGGCTTTAACTCAGTCTGATAGCCACTTGCAGAGGCGGGTGACTATCAGACTGAGTTGAACAAGTCGTTTACTTGTTGACATATTCTCAAAATGCGGCTATTCTGTGCGCGATGCATACTCATGCCGTGCATCCCGGCGTCAAGTCTGCCGGCGGCAGACTTGAATTTACAGGAGGTTATATGAAATGATACGAATTCTTACAGACACTGCATCCGATTTTGACCTGGAAGAAGCTTCGAGGCTGGGTATAACCCTGCTGCCCATGGAGATCACCATCGGCGATCAGAGTTACCGTGACCGGTATGACCTGTCACCTGACCGTTTCTATGAGATGCTGATTGAATCCTCCGATCTGCCGCATACCAGCCAGATCAACAGCTATACTTTTGAACAGGAATTTGAGAAGATCCATGAAGCCGGGGACAGTGCTGTTGTGATCCTTATGAGTTCCAAACTCTCCGGCACTTACCAGAACGCAGTAATCGCTGCTCAGGATTACGACGAGATCCGCGTGGTGGACAGCCGGAACGGTTCCATCGGAGAACAGATCCTGGTGCGTTATGCCCTCATGCTGAGGGACAAAGGCCGCAGCCTGGATGATATGGTACACAGGCTGGAAGTACGACGCAATCAGGTCCGTATCCTGGCTCTGCTGGATACGCTGGAATATGTAAAAAAGGGCGGGCGTATGGGTCCGGCCGCTGCCGCTTTCGGTACGCTGCTTTCCATTAAACCGGTCCTGACAGTCGAGAACGGAAAGCTCAAAGTCCTCGGGAAGGCCAGAGGCTCTAAGATGGGAAACAACCTGCTGAACACCGAGATCAGCAAGACCGGTATCGAGGGCAGGCTCCCCGCCGCGGTTGCCTATTCGGGACTTGACCACAAGAAGCTTGACCACTATATCGAGGACAGCCGTGCGATCTGGGAAGGCGTTCTCAAAGATCTTCCGATGTCTCAGCTCGGCTCCACGATCGGAACACACGCCGGGCCGGGGACCATCGTGGTCGCCTATTTTATGAAACAGTGACCCTGTTCATCTTTTTAATCTGATAATGAAAGAAATGATCCCTGCCTGTTTTCCTGGCAGCAGCGCATGCTGTGCCCACGAGAACGGACAGGGATCTGTTATGGTCTGGTGTCAGAAAGTGTAATAAGTCCCGCAATACGGGCACTGTACGGTCTCACCTTCTGTTCCGGATATAGGAGCACCGCAGCCCGGACATTTACCGGATGCCTGCGCAGTCGATTTGATGCCGAAGGCTTTGCGGAACTTGCCCATCGCTTTGTCTACATTATCTGCCATTTTCAGGAAACCCTCTGTAAGGAAGGGATCGTCCATGAAACCCTTCCGCTCCACCTTCACTCCGGTTATAACCTCTGTGATGGCGTCAACCCATTCCTTTGCATCGGAATCCCACACCATCTGGATACGCAGCTGCCCTGTTTTGAGATAGATATCCACTGTAGAATTCATGTTAAGTTTGCCGAGTTTGACCTGCGGCGCTCCGTTGGTCATCACAATATCGCTCAGCGGATACCGCTCCACATTTTTGACCTTGCCCAGAATTGACCTCTGTATGCATACAAGATACTGGTTCGTCAGGATGAGGATATCTTTTTTCCCAACCGGAAGATTCATCCCCTTGAGAGAAACTTCATCACATCTTTTTATGACTGACTCTCCCGGAAGCAATGTGAATTCGTTCATTGATGTCTCCTTATAAGTATAATGATTAGTTATCCTGCATAGAATTCTGTCTGTGTCGGATTGGTCTGGATCAGGACCGAACTCTGGTTGAAGGTCTTCAGCAGATCATCTGCCGCAGCGTGTACCTCATCCAGTGTGGTATCACTCAGGTAGATCACCAGAGTGTATTCTCTGCTCTCTTCCCCGTTTTCATTGACCCAGCCGCCGTTTGCTTCCTGGATGGTATAGCCGCCGAAATGATCGATCAGGATGTTGCGGACTGTGTCCATGGATTCCTCCTGGGTAAACACAGGCTCGTTGGTATCCTTATCATTTGTCCCGAGGTACATGACATACTGGACATCTTCACCCGCAGTCTCCTCTGCGGTTTCACTGCCTTCTGCGTCCTCTGCCGCCTCAGCAGCCGCACCGTCGCCTCTGTCATCCGCCAGTTCCTCAGCCCAGTGGAATTCCCCGGTCTTCACTACGTCTTCTCCATAGATAGTACGGAAGTCATTCTTCATGGAAATGACATTGAATCCTTACAAAGACGGTAAGCAAGAAAATCACCGTCCTGCAGCTGCATCAATTCATACAGCCTCCGGAGACCAGCCGCAGATGCACCGATAGCATACCTGAGAAAACTAAGAACCGGGAAATTCTCCCCGGCTCTTTGCATATATCCTTTTACGGCTGCGATTATCCGATAAGCGCGGTCCACGCCGCCGACACGAAGAATACGATGATCAGCGACGGCAACAGATTCAGTACCTTGATATCCCGTTTCATGCCCGTCAGCCTGAATCCCGCGCAGAGTGTGATGATGCCGCCCGCAGCGGAAAAGTCCTGGATCATCTCGGGTGTGATAAAGGGCTGTACCAGACCGGATACCAGGAACAGGCAGGTGTAGACGATCGCCTGCGGTACGCAGAGCAGCGGGACGATCTTCCCCAGCAGAGAGCCGAAGATCAGCGCTGTCACACAGTCCAGAATAGATTTCGTGATCAGGATACTGCCGTCACCGGTCAGACCTTCATTGAGTGCGCCATACCAGCCGGTCCCGCCAAAGCAGAACAGGATGACGACCACACTGACCTGGATCAGGAAGGCTTCGTCGGCGTTCGTTCCGCTCATCAGTTTTCCGACAATACCCGTCACGCCCTTATTGACCAGCGTCTCCAGATGGATCAGCTCACCCACGATACATCCAAGGATTACCGACAGTACGACAGCGGAGAGTGTATGCTGGCGCATGATCAGCACCACGCCCATGGTGATGGCTGCAATACCCAGTATATTATTCAGGGCTGTCTTGAGATACTCCGGAAGTTTCTTGCCAATGATCAGTCCGATCACCGCACCGGCAAATGTTGCACATACATCTGTTGTAATTCCGATTGGCATTTACTCAACTCCTTTTTTGTGTAAGTTTCCTGATTACATGTTTGAATCGATAATCTGTATACTCCTTCGACTTCCTGTCCTCAGCATGATGTAATACTAAACGTAAATCTGTCCAGAGTCCACACCCCGGGGAGAATCATTTCCATGAGCAAAACAGATCCGCGCATTATCAAAACACTCCGGCATATCGACGAGGCGCTTCTGGAGTGTCTTAAAGAAAATGAATTCAGAAAGATCACAGTCGATATGCTGTGCCGCAAGGCTCTGATCAACCGCTCCACCTTCTATAAATACTACGCTGATAAATACGAGCTTCTGAACAACTATCTGGACCGGGTGCTGAGTGAGTTTTCCGAAGCGATGGCCACAACGGATTTTATCCTTGCAACTCCGAGTACGATCGCGAACCAGCAGTATATCGATAATTTCCGCAGAAGCATCGACTATGTCTATGACCACCGGCAGATCTACCGGATCCTCTGGGAGGCTTCCATCGACCGTCCAATCTATCGGGAGATGGAGGATATCATCCGCCGGAATATCCTCGGGACGATCCGCCGCAATTCTGCCAAGGACCAGCCGATCACTCCGTACCACGATCTGTATGCGGAATTATTTGCCTCCAACCTGATGACTCTGGTCAGATGGTGGCTTGCCAATGATACCACTGTCAGCCGCGAAGATGTGGAAGCCCTGATGAACAGCAATATGAAGAACGGACTGTTCTCAACATTTAAATACTGGATCTGACAAAGCCCGATATCCGGCCGGTCAGACCCGGTATTATCATCCGTCAGTTATCTGAATGCTGCCCGGATCACTCGATTGTCTTGAATTTCTTCTCAGTATATCTGGTCTTAAGCTCTGCAACCTTCTTGAGGTTCTCCGGATTTGCATAGAACGTTCCCTGCGTCTCGCCGATCTCTTCCAGATGCTTCGCTCTTCCCGGTACGGTGGTACGGTCTTTCAGCAGGCCATCTTCCTGAATCACGAATTTCCATTTTCCGTCTTCTGTCTTCTCTAAAGTTCCGCCTGCGCCGCACACCTGGCACTCGATCGGATAATACAGGCCGTCCCACTGACGTTCGCCGAGCACCAGAGCGTTGGAATGGCAGTTCGGGCACCAGCCCATATCCTCTTCGCCCATCCACTTGCGCTGCCCTTCCGGAAGCGCCAGACATGCCATGATATTCTCGCCCATCTTCTTCGCCCTTGCGATCAGCTCATCATTCAACAGGGACTGTGCAGCACCCGGAGCTCTGGTTGCCAGAATCATATCCACGACCTTCATATCCGTTGTGAACATGGTTGCCTGCAGTCCTTCCAGTGCCATGGACTGCCAGGAACGGGTAGATCCGCCTACAGAGATCAGTCCGGCAATCCTCTCCTTATGCTCGATCACTCCGATCGTCTCCAGGAATGCAGTCTCATAAGCCAGACTTCTCTGAGCGAATCTGAGATAGTTGGCAGAGGGCATAAGATCATAGGTCGGGACAGAATAAATGACGGCATCCTGCGCCAGCATGACATCCATGATCTTCTTCTTATCATCTTTCTTATCCAGGACACAGCCTGCAAATTTGCCTTCAGACATGGCCTTGGTACATGCGGTACATCCGGTGCAGTCCAGAATGTTGTAGTCGCGAAGGTTGATCATCGTGACATCCGCTCCTGCTGCTTCACATGCCATCAGAGCTTCCTTCAGCAGGAATTCCGAATTACTGTTCTTACGTCCTGCCGCAATACCCATTACTTTAAAAGCCATTACAGTCCCTCCTTTTGATTGAAAAACAATTGTTCTTTTTTATAGAATCAATATTAAAAAAGCAGGTTGCGTCAAGATTGTTTCGCAAAATCAGTTTTGACCACTCGGTAGCTGGCATTCAGTTGGATTGCAGAGCATTCAGATCCGCATCCATTTCCAGCA
>CADCII010000053.1 GCA_902801515.1 uncultured Lachnospiraceae bacterium | reverse complement strand
AAGTTTTACGAAGCGAAGGATGCGGACAAGGCAGATTTCTCCACCGGAAAGGCAGGCACTTATAAGGCGGTTTACTATGTGGAACCGTCCAATGAGCAAGGCACAGCCTTCCGGCAGGAAAGAATCGGTGCTCGCAAAACTTGGTGAGAAGCAGAAAGCGGTAAAGGCATCGGACAAGAGTCAGCCGGAGAAACCGAAGAAGTCGATGATAGCAAAAAGAGGGAAGGGAGAACAGGCAATATGAAGAGAATAGCATTTGATGAAGAGGAACTTCTGGTTCTGGCGATCCTGGAACCGGATACCCGCAGAAATACAATCCACAGGCTGGAAGAGGTGCTTCCGGAGATCAAAGAGGATCCTGATATGGAAGCGATTGTAATCAGTGCCGCAGAGAAGCTGAAACGAATATCTGACAAGGAATTCGCCGGACTGGATCTTGATTCTTACCGGAAGGAGCTGGAGGAAGAGGACGAGAATGAAGATGGAATTGAAGGTGAGAAGGATGCTGACCATGATTATGCAGAAGGTGGCGGCGCATGAGTGGAGGGACGAGACAATTTGCAGTATACCGCCTGAAACAGGGTCCTGAGCAGAATGAAGCCCTGCGCCATCGTTCCTGGGGCTTCCTGCAGAAATACCATGTGCGGGTGACATCCGAACAATATACTCAAATCTGTGTATCCTCTTTTTCATGGGATCTTGACCCGGTGGAACTTCGCAGGCAGCTTGAAAGCGGGCTGCCTGCAGTCCCTTCCGGAGAGAAGCTGGAAGTGAGTGACGTGCTTGTCGTCACGAAAGACGGAATCACCACGGCATACTATGTGGATTTGGAGAAGCTGGTCGTTCTGACCGGCTTCTTTCACACAACAGCGTCCACTGCTCTTCTGTCCATTGATACCACGGATTACCAGATTGAAGGACGCCCCGGAAACTGGTTGGCAGCAGATGAGATCTGGATCGACGGGCAGCATTTCTTCCTGATGGAGAGCCAGCAGTTTGGCAGGAAAGCGGCCTTTGCTGTTCTGGACAATAATGGAAAGCAGGCGGCACAGGATACTGCGGTCGGCTTTTCGGAGGAAGTGATCCGGCAGCTCCGGGAGTATATGGAAAGACAGAATGCTGCCAGAGCAGAGCCTGTGAGATCTTCCGCGACGCCTCCACTGGAGAATTGGCAGAAAAGCTTTGAAAACGGTGAGTATCTTCGATCAGCTGAGATGGCGGAGGAGCAGAATTACTCCATGATCGACGGCAGAATGAACAACATGTCGCCGAAGGCACCTGCCCATCAGCGGAAGCCAAAGAAACGGCGGAAAGGGATACTGCCGTTAAAAGGCAGGGAATCTGTCCTGAAGAGACTGAAGGAATATCAGAATGATCTTGCAGCTCAAAGAGGACAGACAGCGGTGATCCAGGATTCGCCGGATCTTCAGGAACGCAGTAAAGTGTAAGTTGAGGAGGTGTACGAAAACGTGACAAAACAGATGAAGTCGAAGATTATCGACGCAATGGATGCCGCCGGATATTACTTTGATGAACTGGAAAGCACGAATGACAATCTTCGCTTCCTCGGAGAAGGCTGTCAGATGTTGTATATGGACAGCTGGAAGGAAGCAGAAGAATGGCTGGATGGAGTCGTATTCGATGATCCGGCTGTCTCCGACCGGGTGGAAAAGATTCTGCATCCGGAACATTTCAGGAAAGACAGGTCCTCCGTTCTAAAGCGCCTGGAAGAAAAGAAACAGGTTCTTCAGGACACTGGAAAACCAGGTTCGCCGGCAAAAAAGATGGTGAAGGCAGACATAGACTTGTGAAATCCGTTGCTCTTATTGGGAGATTTATATCACAGGTATAATGACAACTCCGATATTTTATGGTATGGTTGACGCAGTAGGAAAATCAGGACAGGGTATGTCCGGAAAGGAAAAACAATGTTTGCAGCGATCAATTTGTTACATCTTGAAAGTGAAAGCTATATAGCGCCGCGCAAAGACGAGCGGAGCTTATCTTTTATGCTCTCATGCAGGATGCAACAGATGAAGATCAGCTGTATTCGGATAGAGGAATTGCCCTGGGAATAGTGGGCAGCCAATCCCGTAACAGGAGTATTTTCACCGCTTGTCTTGTATGAGGCAGGCGGTTTTTTGCGCGTTAGCAATGAGCCATGCGCATACAGGATGGCATACGGACAGCAAGAGCTTGCTCTTGGCTGTCCGTATGGCAGACTGGATGCATACGGCGAATGCCGCGACAACGAACGAACGTAGTTCGTGAGTATGTCGGCATGGCTCATATATGCTCCGTTAGCTCAGTTGGTGAGAGCGGCGGCCTTATAAGCCGTGTGTCATGGGTTCGAGTCCCATACGGAGTATTCGTGTGCAAGTGGCGGAATGGCAGACGCGCCGGCCTCAAAATCCGGTTTCGGAAGAAATGTGAGTTCGAATCTCTCCAGGTGTACGTAAAAAGACATTAAAGGAAGTGAGACAGATGTTAGAGATAAAGGGAAAGATCAATACTGCGATTTGCTATGCGAATGTGATCGAAGAGGAAGCAATCGAGCAGATCCGACGCATGTGTGACTATGAGTTTACCGAGGGAAGCAAGATCCGCATCATGCCGGATGTTCATGCAGGAAAGGGCTGCACAATCGGAACGACCATGACAGTTGTCGATAAGGCAGTCCCAAATATCGTCGGTGTGGATATCGGCTGTGGAATGTTCACCGTCAATCTGGGGAAGACAGATATTGACTTTGAGAAGGTCGATGAGGCTGCCCACTATATTCCTTCCGGCATGAACGTCTGGGAGGGACGGCAGGAACGTTTTGATCTGCAGGGATTACGCTGCTATCGGAGCCTCAAGGATACGAAGCGTTTGGAACGCAGCCTGGGAACGTTGGGCGGCGGAAACCATTTTATTGAGATTGACGAAGCTGCAGACGGAACGAAGTATTTGGTAATTCACAGTGGCAGCCGCAACCTGGGAAAGCAGGTGGCGGAACTGTATCAGCGGCTGGCGATCGAACTTGACAGCGGAAAAGAAACATATTTCCGGGAAAGGGATGAGATCATCCGTACGTATAAGGAGCAGGGAAGACGCAGTGAAATACAGGCTGCCCTGGCTGCGATCTCCTGGAAGAAGAAGGAATCCACCATGCCGGATGATTTATGTTTCCTGTATGGAGACTATCTGGCAGATTACCTGCATGATGTGGAGATTTGTCAGGATTTTGCACGCAGAAGCCGTGAAAAGATGGCTGAGATCCTGCTTGAGAGAACCGGGATCACCGGTGTGGATGGTTTCCATACCATTCACAACTACATTGATACGGATGAGATGATCCTCCGGAAGGGTGCCATTGCAGCTCATGCCGGGGAGGAGGTTCTGATTCCGATCAACATGAGGGACGGGAGCGTCCTGGCCGTAGGCAAGGGCAATGCTGAATGGAACTATTCTGCTCCACACGGGGCCGGCAGAATCATGTCCCGTAAGGCAGCAAAGGAACAGCTGTCACTGGAGGAATATGAGGAAACCATGAAGGGTGTTTATACCACATCCGTAAACGCATCAACATTGGACGAGGCACCGATGGCGTATAAGTCCCTCGAAGATATCATCGATGTAATCCGCGATTCTGTGGACATCATCGATGTCATGAGACCGATTTACAACTTTAAGGCATCCGACTGAGATCCTGATCCGGCCGGGTGCCGGAACAGGAGGAAAGGATGACTATGAATTTCCCGACCATCAATCTGGTGGCAACGGGACAGAATATTGTAAGGCTGAGGAAGGCGGCAGGACTGTCCGTGAGGGATCTGCAGGACATCTTCGGTTTTGCTACGCCGCAGGCGATTTACAAGTGGCAGAGAGGAACTGCGATGCCGACGATCGACAATCTGGTTGTTCTGGCCGTGATTTTTCAGGTAAAGATGGACGACATTATTGTGGTCGATGCATCGCAGGAACTGATGGACGCCCTTATGAGAAGTGCATAAGAAGTCCTGTATGATCCCAGAGACTGGGGAGCTTCAGCCGGGATAAATCATTACGCATACACATCTTTTAGGAAGGATCGCATTCCGGAAAACAGGGGACAGGCAGCTCTCTTTACAGAGAAGTTTCTAAATGGCTTGACAAAGTGATCTTTCGTTCACTATAATGAATCTGGTGAACGAAGGATCACTTTTGTGTGCGGAGGTACTTATGGCAAGAAATACAAAGGAAAGCATTTTGATGGCATCTCTGGAGATGTTCTCCAGAAATGGCTATGCAGGCACAAATATCCGGGAACTGAGCGCATCACTGGGAATGGTCAAATCCGGGGTATACAAGCACTTCGCGAGCAAGGAAGATATCTGGAACGCTCTGCTGGATAAAATGGTAGCTTATTATGACCAGCGGTTTGGCTCGCCGGAGCATCTTCCGCCTGTGCCGGACTCGCTGGAAGAATTTTTAGCGATGACAATGCAGATGGTTGATTTCACGGTTCATGACGAAAAGATTATTATGATTCGAAAGGTTCTTATGATAGAACAGTTCCGTGATGAACGGGCGAAAGAACTTGCCACAAAACATTTTCTCACCGGTCTTACACAAATGTTTACCCATGTATTTGCCGGAATGATCGAGAAAGAGCTTTTAAAATCGGATGATCCGGAAATGTTGGCATTTGCTTATACTGCACCGATTTCTTCTTTGATCCATTTATGCGACCGTGAGCCGGAGAAGACAGATGAGGCTCTGAAGCAGGTGGAGGCATTCAGCCGGTACTTTATCAAAGTTCATGAGGGAGAAGCACCATGAATCTCAAGGATACAAAACTATTCTTCCTGGAAGAGGGCTGCATCCGTCAGTTTGGCTCAGAAAAAGGGAGAACGATTTACAGCCTGGCTACGGCACGATTTGATGACCTGACCGGAAAAGCCAATTTCCATGGAAATAGAGAGATACAGTTTCATTTGATTATGAACCTTTATCCCACCATGGCTTATTATCAGGCCCTGCAGGAATATGGCTGCTCCAAAGAAGAGGCATTATCATTTGTTCGGAAGGAAACTGTACGAGCAGCGAATATCAAAAAAGCAGAGCAGGCGAAGACGGCAAAACTCCCCTGCGCCTACCTGATGTACCGCCTGTTTGTAAAAACGGTTATGAAAAAGAAGTTTCCGCCGGAAGGGTGGGAAACACAATGGATCCGTTGTGATGGGAAAGAAATCCACTTCGATATGACGCGGTGCATTTACAAGGATATTTGTGATGCTGAAGGCTGTCATGAGCTTTGCGCAGTATTTTGCGAAAATGATGATATTGCGTTTAGCGGATTGCTGCCCAAGATCCGCTTCGAGCGGGCAGGAACACTGGGAAAGGGTGCCGTCCGTTGTGATTTCCATTTCGTCAAAAACAAATAATAGGGATCATGACGCAAAGCTGGTTCTGGCACTATTACAGTTGAGGTGCCCTTTTCTGGCGCTATTTCATGGGACTGAAGGAGGGGAATCCTGATGCTTACAAGGAATGATTGCCTGACGGTCTGCGGGAAGACATACCACCTGATCCGCCTGCTCGGTCATGGCAAGGGCGGGTATTCATATCTCGCGGAATGTGACGGCAAGCAGGTCGTACTTAAGCAAATACACCACGAGCCGTGTGACTATTATACGTTTGGGAACAAGATTGAGGCGGAATGCAACGATTATCAGCGGCTCACAGATGCCGGCATACGTATTCCCGCTATGCTTGCTGTGGATATCGAATCAGAGCGGATCGTGAAGGAATACATTGCAGGGAACGCTGTTTTTGACTATGTACGGGATGGTATTACGGTGGAACCATATCTGCCGCAGGTCAGGGAAATGGCGGCGCAGGCCAAAGCGCATGGGTTGAACATAGATTACTTCCCCACAAACTTTGTTGTTCGGGACGGCCTGATCTGGTACGTGGACTACGAATGCAACAATTACATGGACGAGTGGAACTTCGAAAACTGGGGCATCAAATACTGGTCCCGGACGGCGGAGTTTGAAGGATATTTAAGAAAGCAAGGGAAGATGTATGATTTATGAGTTGGAGGACACATCAAAAGTCCAGGGACTGTTCAAGGGGTGGCAGGAAACGCTTATTACCTCCTGCCTCCAGAAAGTCATGGGAAGGATCTTTGTTACGGATCTGAGCGAACCTGCATCCGCATTCGCGTTTGTGGGCTGCTTTGGTTTCTTTGCCGGAAAACCTGACCTGGAACTGGTAAAGAGCAAGCCGGAGGGCTTCGCGATCCTGACGTCCCGGGACCGACAGTGGGCAGACCTGATTGAGGCCACATATCCGGACGCTAAGAAAGTGACACGGTATGCGATCCGAAAGGATACGCGATTTGATGTGAATTCTGTGAAGAAGAACCTCCTGCTTCTTCCGGATGGGTACGAGCTGAAGGAAATTGACGCAGAGCTTTACGATAAGTGCCTGGAAAATCCCGCAACAGCGGATTTTGTGTCTTCCTTTGAGAGTAAAGAAGCGTACTTACGAGATGGTCGGGGCATTGTGGTAGTCAAGAAAGGGAAAATTGTGTCAGGCGCTTCTTCTTATACCCGCTACAGAGAGGGGATCGAGATCGAGGTCGATACCGTGGAGGAGGAAAGGAGAAAGCATTTGGCGCTGATCGCCTGCTCTGCGCTGATTCTGAGGTGTCTGGAGGAAGGCCTGTACCCGAGCTGGGACGCGCAGAATATGGTTTCCGTCCGCCTGGCGGAGAAACTGGGGTATCAGTTTGACCATGAATATACGGCTTATGAGGTCACTTAAAAATGAGGACACGTTATACTACATCCGAATAGGAAGAGATGACTTATGAAAGATTTGGTAGTGTACATTCACGGAAAAGACGGCTGTACAGCGGAGTGTGAACACTATAGGCCTCTGTTTCCGGACTGTGAGATTTTCGGCCTGGACTATCAGGCTTTTACACCGTGGGAAACCGGCGCGGAGATCCTTTCAGCAGTAGAAAAGCTGAAAACCGAGTATGAAAACATTATTCTGATTGCCAACAGTATCGGAGCCTTTTTCAGCATGAACGCACGGATCGACAGCATGATCCACAAGGCTTTTTTCATTTCTCCCATCGTCGATATGGAGAAGCTGATCTGCGATATGATGCAGTGGACAAATGTGACCGAGGCAGAACTGAAATCTAAGGGCGTAATTCGCACCGATTTCGGCGAGGATCTGTCCTGGAATTATCTTTGCTATGTGCGGGATCACCCGATCCGATGGAGCGTCCCTACCAATATCCTTTACGGAAGCAGGGACAGCCTGACGAGCTTAAAGACAATGCGTGCCTTTGCCGAAAGACACAATGCCGTTCTAACTGTGATGGAAGGCGGCGAACACTGGTTCCACACAGCTGAGCAGATGCAATTTCTTGACGACTGGATCAGGAATTGCTGATGATAACAAGCGGAGGCAGATATGACCATAAAGCAAAACACCCTAACACCGGAGCTGTTCCTGAGACTTTATACTTCCGTTGGCTGGGAACCGCCCGGCATTGAGCAAATACGCACAGCCCTTGAACATACTTTGGCGACGTTTACCGCTTACGATGACAGTTTGCCTGTCGGCATGGTAAGGCTGATCGGTGATGGCGGCATGTCCTTCTACCTGAAAGATTTCGCTGTGATCCCCGGCTATCATGGCAAAGGTACAGGATCTTTACTGATGGACGCTGTGGAGACATTTGTCCAGGATATCATAACTCCAGGCTGGACCGTAAGCCTCGAACTGATCAGCACCAAAGAAGCCGTGCAGTTTTATCTCGGTAAAGGCTTTGAAGAACGCCCCTGTGACTGGGACGGACCGGGGATGTTCAAAATGATCAGAAAAGAAGGTTGATTCTTATGTGGAGATCCCTCGGACAGGATCATATACAATCACGGTATCTGCACGGGAGGCAAAGGGGCAAATAGATTTTTTAAGAAACGGGAGTGAATAGCACGGAGGATATAGATGGAGTTCCATGAAAAGCTGAAAAAGCTCAGGGCAGATGGGAACCTCACACAGGAGGAACTGGCAGAGAAGCTTTTTGTCTCCCGGACTGCGATCTCCAAATGGGAGTCCGGCAGGGGATATCCCAGCATTGATTCCCTGAAAGCGATTGCGAAGTTTTTTCACGTTACAATTGATGAACTGATTGGCATGGAAGAGATTGTCACGCTTGTCGAGCAGGACAAGAAGGATTCCGAGAAGAAACAAATTGCCCTCCTATGTGGCATCCTGGACTGCCTGGCCGTCCTGCTGCTGTTCCTTCCCATCTATGGGAACCATGGCACAGATGCTGGGACTGCGGCCTCCCTGTTTTCTTTGATAGGGATCAGCAAGTGGATACAGGTCGTGTTTATCGTGACGCTTTGTATGACCGTAATCAATGGAGCCTTCACAGCCGCGTTCAGCAGCCTGGACAAGCAGGAGTGGATCAGGCACCATCTGGCAACCGGAGTGGCGATGTCGATTCTCAGTACGATGGTATTTGTTCTGGCAAGGCAGCCCTACGCCGCATTTTTCTGCCTGTGCATCCTGATTGTCAAAGGATTTTTGCTGTTGAAAAGCAAATGACACGGAACGTATCAGCCATGTGAAAGAGCGTTTCTTGAGGTATTTTCCACAGAATCATAGAATGAACCTGCCTGCAGGCAAATAATTTCTGAAAGGATTATGCTTATGAAACGAAAAAGAAAGATTATTACAGCCTACGTCAGCGGTTTGCTCTTTGCAATGCTGATCATTCTGGTCCGATTCGTTGATGTGCAGGAGATCGGCCCGGAGGGGACGAGGATTGGGCTGTCAAGTCTGAATCGGTTTGTCTTTGAAACGCTCGGCGTCCATATGATCTGGTATGAGATTACTGACTGGCTTGGGATTGCGGCCATTTTCACGGCATTCTTGTTTGCTGCGGCCGGGCTGGTCCAGTGGATCAGGCGGAGAAGTCTTTGGAAGGTTGACAGAGAAATTCTTGCACTTGGCGGACTGTACCTCATCGTGATCGGACTGTATGCTCTGTTCGAGCTTGTGATCGTGAATTACAGGCCGATCATCATGCCGGGGAGTGCCCATCCGGAGGCATCCTTTCCCTCCTCGCATACCATGCTGGTATGTATAATTATGGGCAGCGCCATACAGCTGCTTGGCAAATATGTGAAGAGCATATCCCTCCGCACAGTGCTGCAGATTATTTGTGCCGTGGTCATCGGAGTCACGGTGATTGGAAGACTGATTTCCGGTGTACATTGGTTTACGGATATTCTCGGCGGGATATTGATCAGCGTCACACTGTTGAATCTGTACGCAGAGAAATTGGAAAGGATAGAAAAAAACAATGAACAATAATGATTATACAATCCGTATGGAAAGGAAGAGCGATTACAGTGCGGTTGAAAACCTTGTCAGGGAGTCGTTCTGGAACGTCTACCGCCCTGGCTGTAGCGAGCACTATGTGATCCATGTGCTCCGGGACGATCCAGCATTTGTGAAGGAACTGGATTTTGTAATGAAAAAGGACGATGTGTTGATCGGACAGAATATGTTCATGAAGACTGTGATCGAGGCTGATGACGGCAGAGTGATTCCGGTGCTGACTATGGGCCCGATCTGCATCACTCCGGAGCTGAAACGTCAGGGATACGGAAAAGCCCTGCTGGACTATTCTCTGGAGAAAGCTGCTGAGCTTGGCCATGGCGCAGTCCTGTTTGAAGGGAATATAGAATTTTACGGCAAAAGCGGGTTTGACTATGCCCGCAGGTTTGGTATCCGCTATCACGACCTGCCTGACGACGCGGACGATTCCTTCTTCCTCTGCAGGGAACTGATCCCGGGATACCTGGAAGGCATCACCGGTGTATACCAGACGCCGCAGGGCTATTACGTGGACGATTCCGATGTAGAGGCATTCGACAAGGATTTTCCTCCCAAAGAAATGCGGAAGCTTCCGGGACAGATTTTCTGATTGAAGCAGGGAAATCCGTGAGGATGAGGTGACAATGAAGCAGTGGCGGTGAAGGATGGGGCAGGCAAATGGATACAAAGCTGTTTGGTCAGGCAATCATGAAATTCATATGCGGTGCGGTTTTGGTAGGAGTCCTTATCTTTCTCCCTGCAGGGTCATTTGCATATCCCCAGGGCTGGCTTTTGATGGGAAGCCTGTTTATCCCGATGTTTATCGCCGGACTCGTTATGATGAAAAAGAACCCTGTGCTTCTGCGAAAGAGACTGAATGCCAGGGAAGAAGAGAAAGAGCAGAAAACAGTGATCCTGCTAAGCGGGATCATGTTCCTTGCAGCGTTTGCTGCGGCAGGACTTAATTTCCGTTTTGGCTGGGTCAAACTTCCCGTATGTGTCTCCTATGCAGCAGCGGCCATCTTTCTCGCCGCATATGTATTGTACGCAGAAGTATTACGGGAAAACACATATCTTTCGAGGACGGTGGAGGTACAAAAGGATCAGAAGGTGATCGATACAGGGCTTTACGGAGTTGTACGCCATCCGATGTATATGAGTACTCTTCTGCTCTTTCTGGCAATGCCGCTGGTACTCGGGTCGGTCATTTCATTTGTGATTATGCTTGCGTATATTCCGATTATTGCTAAGCGCATCGAGAATGAGGAAAAGATACTGGGAGAAGGACTTCCGGGCTATGTGGAATATAAGCAGAAGGTAAAACGAAAAGTCATACCGTTCATATGGTAATGCAGGAAAGAGAATGACATATGGAAAGTAATGAATCCTTTTTGATCAAGATCCGAAAGCCGGAGAAAAGAGTTCCCATGCACACTCAGATCATGAGCAGTGCCCTGTGTGCCATAGCGGGCATTACGATTGGCGTGATGCAGAAATGGCTTGACGCAGGTGCCGTAAATGAGCTGCCGGTCATATTTCAGAGGCTTGACATTGGAAACTATTTCGGAAGGTTTGCGATATGGATCCTGCTGGGGACAATGATCTCCGTATATGCAAGTACACCGATCAGGGCTGCCATCAATTCCTTCCTGTTTTTTATATGCATGGTGGCGGGATACTACCTGTACTGCAATTATGTTTTGGGTTTCCTTCCCAGGACATATATGTTGGTATGGGTTGCCCTTTCCTTTGTTTCGCCGCTGCCCGCATTTATCTGCTGGTATGCGAAAGGAAACGGAATGGCAGCAGTTCTAATATCTGCCTGTATCCTGGGAGTTTTGTTCTCACAGGCGTTTTTGATCACACAGGGAATCTATGTAACCCATCTGCCTGAGGTGATAACGTGGCTGATCGGAGTCATCATCCTGGTCAGGAAGCCGAAAGAGTTTGTGATGGAGCTGTTGTTGTCCGTCGTGATCGCATTTGTGTATCAGCTGTTTGTGCTGTATTGGGGATGAGGGCAGATTGATCTGCCGGGAATAAATGAGGGAGAAGGAATATGACTGAGAAAACCTATCAGACCCCATGTGGGAAAATCCATTACTGGATCAATGAAAAAGCAGATCGTGAAAGACCTCAGCTGGCATTTCTTCCGGGCCTGACTGCAGATCACAGGCTGTTTGATAAGCAGATCGAATATTTTGAAGGAAGATTTCCTGTCTTCGTATGGGATGCTCCTGGGCATGCGTCTTCCTGGCCGTTTGACCTGACATTTACCCTGATGGATAAAGCAAGATGGCTTGATGAGATATTGGCTGCAGAGGGGTTTGAAAACCCTGTCATTGTCGGCCAGTCTATGGGCGGCTATGTCGGGCAGGCATATGCCCAGCAGTTCCCGGATAAGTTGAGTGGATTCATTTCTATTGACTCTGCTCCGCTGCAGCGCAGTTATGTGACAGCGGCTGAAATATGGCTTCTGAAACGAATGGAACCGGTTTACCGACATTACCCATGGAAGGCCCTGCTGAAGTCCGGCACTAATGGCGTAGCCACTTCCGAATACGGAAGAAGCCTGATGCGGGACATTATGATGGTCTACGATGGCGACCAGGACCGGTATGCAAAGCTGGCAGGTCATGGATTTCGGATGCTTGCGGAGGCAATGGCAGTAGACCTGCCTTATAAAATCCCGTGTCCGGCGATGCTGATATGCGGAGGAAAGGATCGTGCAGGTTCAACCATCCGGTACAACAAGGCGTGGCATGAAAAATCCGGTATACCGATTAAATGGATTAAAGATGCCGGACATAATTCAAATACAGACAAGCCGGAAATCGTCAACGCCTTGATAAAAAAGTTTGTTGAATCTTTATGAGCTGTTATGAGGAAGGCGGTTTAAGATGCAATACTACAAAACGATTCAGTTAAAAGACGGAAGGGCATGCTGCCTGCGGAATGCCAAAGAGGCTGACAGCGCAGCGGCTCTGGCAAATTTCATCCTCACACATGAGCAGACAGACTATCTGCTTACGTATCCGGATGAGAACACGATGACAGCAGAGGATGAGAGCCGGTTCCTGAAAGCAAAAACGGAGAGCAGAAGTGAGATAGAGATCCTCGCTGAAGTTGACGGCGTTGTTGTGGGACTGGCCGGTATTGATGCTGTCGGTGACAAGCATAAGATCCGACATCGTGCTGATTTCGGCATCAGCATAGACAATGTAATGGTCAAGCATTTTTGTAACATTTATGGTTCAAAAAATGCTGAATGGTTATCCCTTGTCTATTGGGACTGTCTTGTTTATCCTGCCATCCGAG
>CADCII010000052.1 GCA_902801515.1 uncultured Lachnospiraceae bacterium | reverse complement strand
GGATCAGGAGGGGCCTGTACCTGCACTGGGACGGAACGAAGAGCAATGCGGACATCAATGGTGCGGCAAACATCCTGAGAAAGGTAATCCCAAACGGAAGCGGATGGGATAGAGGCGTCGTGGACACGCCATATGCTGTGAAGATCGCGTAAGCGGCCCTCACAGGGACTGGCACGGGAATGTGCCAGCATAGAAACTCCATCCGACGATAGTCGGTTGTGGGTAGTTCATACATGTATCTGATGTATCTGAGAACATTGTAACAGGAATTTGCAAATGAAACAGAATCTGTCTTTTATTTTTGTCCACGGTCTTTCCGGCTGGGGCAGTTATGACAAATCGTATAAGCGGATGCCCTACTGGGGAATGCGCGGCGGTGATCTGATGGTCTTTCTCAGAGAGAAAGGATTCAATTGCTATGCGGCTTCGGTATCTCCCACCGGAAGTGCATGGGGACGAAGCCAAAAAAGGACGGACGCGATGAGAGAGACTATGCAGATTATGATATGCAGATAGACAACGCGCTTTCCCTAAACCGCCGTATCCTTACGGATCCGTCTGTATATTATTTCGCTGTCCCTTGCAGTTATACAACACGTCAGGAGGACGGCACTTATCTGCCCAGGCAAAAGATGGAGCCGCTCTTTGTGATGCGTTCATGCCAGATCGGCTCCTACTCCGGGAAAACCCGCGGCGGATTTGAGATCGATCGCGGCGGATTTGAGATCGATGATACCTGGCGTGAGAACGACGGTCTGGTAAACACAGTATCCGCCAAAGCTCCCATCGGTTCTGAATCAAAACCCTTCGATAAAAACAGTATCACGCCCGGTATCTGGAATGTATTCCCCGCCTATAAAGGAGACCATATGGCTCTGCAGGGAGGACTACGCTACACTCATGATATCCGCAGATTTTATCTGACACTTCTGCGGATGATCAGCCGGTTATAATATCCAGCTCCAACATATATTAGTTCCAACAAAAAAAGAAAGTGTCCGACCGATCTGCTGCCAGATCTTGTCGTACACTTTCCTGTCTTTTTTGGCTTATAAAGATTACCAGATATCTACATCTCCGGTCTCTTTACCCTTTACCCAGTACAACTTATTTTCATCAACACGTACGTAAACCGCATTTGCTCCCTTCGGGATCTTTTTAGCGATATCGTCTGTGGAGATAGCTCCGCCCATCGGGGACTGGATGATGATATCCAGAGACGCACGGCGAACTGCCTTCTTTGTTCCAGCTGCAACGTTCTCTACGACTTCTTTAGCTTTTCTTCCGGCTTTTCTAGCCGTCTTCTTAACTTCGATCTCAGCAGCAACAGCTGCATCGCTCGTAGCTGCCTTCGCAGCAGCATCGCTGACTGTCTCTTTCACCTTACGGCCAGCCTTCCTTGCTGTCTTCTTAACTTCGATCTCAGCGGCAACTGCGTCGTCTGATTTCTTTTTGCTCTGCATTGTGAATGCCTCCTTCAAAACTGAATCATATAGGAATCAATGATTTTTTATAATATGCTATTGAAGTTCTTCTGTAAAGAAAAATGTAGAAAATATAAGGAAAAACCTTGTGTGATACTTCTGTGACAAACGCTTTGATACTATCTGCTTGTCGAAAAGATAAAACAAAAAATTATAATTCAAAAGCAAAAGGAGTAAAGAAAATGAAAAGAAGAATTTCTATGATCGCAGCAGCATTAACCAGCGCAATTGTCCTCACCATGGCCGTCCCGGCAACTCCTGCATTGGCAGCCAGCACAACCGAGCAGCAGGTTGTCGTAGAAGACGGTGTGACGGTTGTATATATCACCACATACGTTGACCCAGAAGAATATATCGGAGAGCAGACAGTAACGTGGTACGACGCAAACGGAACAAAATTCGTGAACACGATCAAGCTCCGCCCGGCTCAGCCAACACCTGAGATCTCATCAAAAGTCACCTGGTCAGATGCAAGTGGTAATACATATGTACTTGACAGTGCGACAAACACCGTTACGGTTTATGACGCTAATGGCAATGTGATCGCTGTCAAACCGGCAAACTGAATACAGTTTTATATAAATAAACAGAGCCAATTAATAGAGCCGCAGCAAAAGCTGCGGCTTTAATGTGATTTTAATCTGATTCACCTTTTGTATTTATCTTAACGGTTTATAGTATGCACCATCAGGAAACACAATCCAGTAAACACTAATACATAAATCAAATACATAAATACAGAAAGGACATTAATCATGAAGAAATTATACAGAAGTGAAAATGACAGGATGCTCTGCGGTGTTTGCGGAGGAATCGCGGAATACTGTGGTGTTGATTCCACACTGGTAAGAGTCGGATTTGCTCTTTTCGCTATGGCCTGTGGTTCAGGCATTCTGGCCTACATACTCGCTGCTGTAATCATTCCGAGAAGATCCGCAATTGAGAAAGCTGAAGATCCGCAGCAGTAAATACTTTGCCGCCGTTCCATCCCCGCCATGGAGGCGGCAATATTTTTGCTCAACCTATGATCTCATACTGCAGCATCTCATATTTCAGCTTACTGCCTTCGCAGATCGCATCCGGCAGCAATGCTCTTGCTACCAGTTCCGTATCCTCCATCTCCTCGTTGGTACGTCTCAGATGTGCATAGTCACCGTCGATCTGCTCCACTACATAGTACATCGTCTTGAACTCCATATTCTCTCCTTACCATTCTTTAAGGTAATAACCCTGGCTGTCCCTGAATACTCCGCACGCAATTCTGATCAGGTCGATCAGCCAGCCGATCCCGAACCCGCCAAATGTGAATATGAACAGGATCCCTGTTCCAACCTTGCCAACATAAAAACGGTGAACGCCGAGTATCCCCAGAAAGAAGCACAATAACAGCGCCGTGAGTCTGCTCCTGGAAGAACACAGATATCCTCTTCCGGAAGTGCCGCTGTTTTTGTCCTGTGTTCTCATAGAGGACAGTAAGATACAGCCGACGACAAGCACCACTATAGACACAGACCTCAACGGCTCGATCATGAATGTAATGAACAGAATGACGAGAAAAGCAGCAATGGATATCTGGAAAGACTTTTTCTGCTCTCTTCTGATCGTCTCTTCACGAATCTCCCGCTCGTGCTCATATTCCAGTTCCTTAAGACGGACTTCAGCCTCCTTCAGCCTTGCCTCATCAATGATACGTATGCTTTCGTCATCAATAAGCTGCTTCGCCCCGCAATATGTGCAGAAAGCCTGTTTCCTGTCAGCGTCCAGTTCCAGTTCTGCCCCGCAGTTTGCGCAGGTTAATTTAATCAGTTTCATCTATGTCTCCTCTGCTGCCGTCAAGGTTATCACAGAATGTCAGGATACCGTCATGGTTCTTCCAGGAAATCAAGAACCGCACGGTTGAATTCCTCCGGTTTCTTATTTGCTATGAAATGATCACCCTCTATGAATACAAGTCTGCTGTCCGGGATGCACCTGGAAATCATGCGGGTGTGCGGTTCCCGGATCATATCCTTGGTGCCGGCAATGACCAGAGTCCTTGCACGAATCGTTTTGAGTTCATCCGGATGGATATTCGGATCATTGACCATCAGTCCAAGCATCTCTGCATTCAGTCTCGCGGAGTCACTCTTTTTGGCAAAGTGTTTAGCCATCCGGTAACCGACCTCGATGGGAATCTGAACAGACCGCTTGACCCCAGCCGGATTCAGGTTCGCTCCGTTCAGGATCAGACGGTTTACACGGTCCGGATACCGGATCGCAAAAACCAGGGCGATATTCCCGCCGTCAGAAAATCCGAGAAAATGTGCCTTCTCAATCTGATGATCATCCATGAAACACAGCAGGTCATCCGCAAACTGCCTTATCGTAAAAGGCTTATCTCCTCTGGGTGTTTTTCCATGTCCTCTGGTATCGATTGCATACACATGATACCGTTCGGAGAAAGCTTTCATCTGACCCTTAAAATAATCGCAGTTCTCTCCGTTGCCGTGAAGGAGAATCATCGGCTCTCCCTGTCCGCTTTCTATGTAGTAGTGCTTTATATCCATGAATCCTCTCTAATCCATATCGTATATGCAAAAGTACTGACATTATAAACTACAACGCATCTGCTCAGAAATAAATCTAAGTCTGTCTAATTATACCACTCAAAATGGCGCCTGTCGTTGAATATTGACTGCCTTCCGATTGACTGCCTTCCGCTCTATGACATATCTGTGACAAATGCCCTGCTATATTTACATCAGAAAGACAAAAGAACCTCAAGGAAGATAAAGAAAAGGAGAATCAATTATGAAAAACACTAACGCAAAACTGTTCGCAATGGTAGCCCTGAAGATCGCAGTAATCCTGTCAGCATGCATCGGAGTTTATTACACCCTCTGCGCTTATACAAACGTAGCTTTCTCATTCGCAAACATTGAAATGTGGATCGGATGCACCACAATCGCAGTCGTCTCCGTAGTGATCGCTCATCTCTATAAAGAGATCAGAAAGCAGGAACGGATCGCAGTTGCGGCTCAGTAATCTGAAATAAACATAGATAGAACTAACGCAGAGACGCCCTCCCGGCCGGGAGGGCGTCTTTTAGGTCATATATTTTATTTCATTTCCTGTATCCTGTCATTCATCCGCTTTGCTTCCCTGCGGTAATAGCGCATGAACAGATACCAGATGATGAAAGCTACAGTTAACTGAACTACTGCTGCAACCATTACCTTTAGAATATTGCCAGAACCACCCATCCAGCCAACGGCATAGGCAACTATTGTATAGATAATGCAGCCGGTTCCCATGTGGATGATTACCCTGACAGGCATCGGCAGGCTGTCCTTTCTGTAAATGAACGTAGGCAGCCCAAATCCCAGTCCTACGATCATGCTTCCGATCACCATCTTAGTAAACCGATAATGATCCAGGTTAAAACTGCCCCCGCTCATGATATCGCCAATCATTCCAATCAGACAAAAGATGGTTAATGACATCCCAATGCTGATAGCTGAACTCTTTGCCACATCGCCTCTTCCTCCTTATAATCCAAGATAGTTCTTAAACGCCGGCAGGTATTTCCGGGACACATAATCTTTGCAGCCGTTTTTTAGCTTTAAGAGCATCGTTCCGCCAAAACCCGGCTCTATGCTGTCCAGATACGACAGATTCACCAGCGTGCTTTTTGATATCTGCATGAATTGTTTTCCCAGCTGAATGGACAGTTCATACAGCCGCTTCCTGGAACGGAACTTCTGTTTTGCCCCGTACAGGATCGTGTCCCCGTCTTCCACCCTCACCATGAAGATATCTTCAGGCTGAAGGATGATCAGCTTCTCTTCATGATATGCAGTAACCGGCGTATCTCCTGTTCCAAGCAGATCGATCGTCCGCTGGATCTCTTCCGTTACCTGAGCGGTATAGATCACTGCGTAAGGTTCTTTCACACCCGGTGTTATCTCAACGCTTACCTTCATTCCCTCGCCTCCGTGTCTTTGATGGTGTCATGATACAACAACCTTTCTATACTGTCTCGCGATTTGCGATAAGTGGCAGATATTGGAAGGTGAAATGCAAAAAGAAGGACCCAGGTCATGGATCCTTCCTCGTTATCTTATTCAGAAATGCGCCTGTTGACGTTGCTCAGCAGCATGCCGCCGACCACCAGCACTACTCCGACTGCACCACCCCATGTGATCGCCTCACTGAGGAAGACGGCGCTTGCGATCATGGTTACAACCGGAACGGCATATACATAAAGATTCGCCGTCATAGCACCGATATCCGCGATCGCTTCATTCCACATCATATAGCAGACAGCGCTGCAGATTAAGCCGAGATAAAACAGGCCGCATATATCGCGGAATCCCATCAGCCGGATGCCCTTCAGATCGCCGCCTTCCAGAAGGAGAAGAGGCGCTGTTGTGATCATCCCGTAAAACATCAGTTTGCGGGTACTGAGAAACGTGTCATACCTGTCCATGACCCGCTTTGCGAGAAATCCGTACAGAGCCCAGCAAAATGCTGCAGCCAGCGACAGCAGATCTCCGAGCGGATTCAGTTTCAGCACAAACACGCCGTTGAAAACAACAAACAGTACGCCAAAGAAAGCAATCCCAATACCGGCGATCTGATGCCGCGTAAGTCTCTCATCACGCTCAAACAGACGGAGCATCAATGCAGAAGCGATCGGAGCTGCTGAAACCAGAATACTGACATTGCTGGCAAGGGTCAGCCGCAAAGCTGTGTTCTCAGCCAGATAATAGAAAGTATTGCCAACCAGAGAGAGGACGATAAACTGTCCCTCTTCTCTCCAGTTAAAATACCATTTCGGATAAATGGCCCAGATTGCGAGCCAGGCGATCACGAAGCGCAGCATCATCAGCTGTACCGGCGTTATCTTTTCCATCAGGCCCTTGCTTACCAGAAATGAAGTTCCCCATGCAATGACACAGAGAATGGAAAGCAGATGTCCCTTCAGTTTCATATCATTCCCAATACCTTCCCGATGCTGTCATGAAAAACAAGATCCGCCTTCCCTTCCATCTTCGTCTTTCCCTTGTTGATGATGACCAGATGTTTTCCATGATATGAATGCGCCAGTCCTGCTGCAGATCCCACCTCCAGAGACGTACCGCCTATGATCAGACAGTCAGCAAACTGAATCAGCGAAATTGCATTACTGTACGCCGGCTGCGGAAGTGTCTCCCCGTACAGAGTAACATCAGGCCTGATCATCCTTCCGCACTCCGGACATTTCGGAACAGGATCAGTGTTCTCAAATATGAAGTCCGGACCATACTTCCTCCGGCAGGAAACACAGTAACAGCGGAGCGCACTCCCGTGGATCTCCTGCACATTTTTACTTCCGGCCTTCTGATGAAGACCGTCAATATTCTGGGTGATAACACCGTCCAACTTTCCGTCCTTCTCCATCTGCGCCAGTTTCAGGTGAGCCGCATTCGGCTGCACATCCCTGACATCAAGGTTCTTGCGGAAGTAATCGAAGAACACCTCCGGCTTCCTGTGAAGACACTGATCACTGAGCAGATATTCCGGGCGGTACCTGGAAAACTTCTTATCCGTCTTCCGGTACAGCCCATCCTTGCTTCTGAAGTCCGGAATCCCACTCTCCGTAGAAACACCGGCTCCGCCAAGGAACACTATACTCGATGACTTATCGATGATCTCCTTAAACAGATCAATCTTCTGCTCCTCTGAGAGACTCTTTCGAAACAAGTCTTTTTTCTTCTGCGACAGGATCTCCTCAAACATCCGGGCACCCCACATACGATCTAACAGAATCGGATATTACCATTTACAAATCCAGATCTTCAACATCAACTACCCTGTAACCATATTCCATCAGCAGTTTTGCAGTAACCCCTGAATCATTTATCAGATTTCCGGTAAATGTACCATCATAACGCTGCTTCACTCCACAGCTCGGACTTCTTGATTGCAGAACAATCAAGTCCGGTTTTTCACGCATGGCAATATCCAGGCATTTTTCCGCTCCTATCCGAAATTCCCGATCAACATTTTGTCCGTCTCTGATCATCACCAAACCATCACAGATCTCAGATGGGACTCTTGGTGTGGGCAGACCACCCATCTGCTCCGGACATACGGTTATTACCTCATTTCCGTCCACCAGCTTCAAGACACTTTCATTTCGGTTATTCCCACCATTGTATTTACAGTTCTCTCCAGCCAGGCAGGCACTGACCATAATTTTCATATTGTTCTACCCGTCTCATCAAAGAACATAGTTTGAAATCATTCTTCCTATCTTGCCAATATCAACTCCACCTTTGAACTCAAATTTAGCTGTGAAGCCGTTAGAAAACATGATAAACAACTCCGAATCCGGGATCAACTCTAACAAGCCAGGAGTCTGAATGGAAAAGAACTGAACTTTAGAATACGGCATCGTACTAAATGACTTTTTCTTTCCGGTAATACCCTGAACGTCTATAGCGATGATTCTTTTATTTGTAAACACTAACTGGTCGCGTACAGTCTGAAAAGCCATCTCAACTTCTTCACCATTGATCAGCAATCCATTAACCTCATCTCGAACAGTATTAACATTTATCGGTTTTAGATTCCATGCAGAATTCGAGTTAAAATTAATAGCCATAATAATCCCTCCACATGCAAAATGAGAATATATTGATTCAGCACAATATTACCACATGAGCTCTATCTCAGTCACCGTCTGTCACCGCCTGTCAGGCTCTATGACATATCTGTGACAAATACCCTGCTATATTTACATCAGAAAAACAAAAAACCTCAAGGAAGAAAAAGAAAAGGAGAATCAATTATGAAAAACAACAAAACAAACCTGTTCGCAATGGCAGCAATCCAGATCGCAGCAATCCTGGCAGCATGCATCGGAGTTTATTACATCCTCTGCGCTTACACGCACGTAGCCTTCTCATTCGCAAACGTAGAAATGTGGATTGGATGCAGCACCATCGCAGTCGTCTCTGTAGTAATCGCCCATCTCTTCAAAGAGATCAGAAAGCAGGAACGCATCGCAGCAACGGCACAGTAATCTAAGAAAACCATGAATAACTTTGAGACGCTCTCCCAACCGGGAGGGCGTCCTTTTTGGGTAGTGGCGGTGCTTTCAGCGCCTTCGCACCCAGACTGATCCTGAGGTCCTGACTTGCTTTGGAAAGTAAGGCTAGTTTTATGGCTCTGCTGTCCAAAACAACGTCATCTTTCCAATCCATGCCATCATTTTGAAATACCCTTTCCGCCCTATGACACTTCTGTGACAAATGCCTTGCTATACTCACATCAGATAAACAAAAAACCTCAAGGGAGAAAAAAAGAAAAGGAGAATCAATCATGAAGAACAATATCAAGAAGTTAGTTACAGACCCGACACTCATTGGAGCAGTTTGCCTCATTCTTTCGGCTTCAATCATGGCAATACACTAAGGCAAAACAACTTAAGAGAAAAACATAAAACGAATAATCATAGATAAACAATAAACAAAAAAGGAAAACGCCCCCGCTCGGAGCGGATTGATAAGAGGAGAAAAAGAAAATGATGAATAAGATTAAAACAAACCCGGCACTTGCAGCAGCGTTCTATTTCGTACTTACCTGGATCGGTTATCCGATCGCGGCTCTGCTCTCAAGCTATATAAGAGGCATCTCTTTTACAGCAGCGGCTACCAGACCTTATATGATCGTATGCTTCGTAGTTGCATCCATCATTGCCGCATTCCAGATGTATAACAAAGTAAAGAATTCGACTACTACCCAATAATTGGTTTTTCTTCCTTGAGACGCCCTCCCGGCCGGGAGGGCGTCTTCTTTTGTCTGTACCCCTTTCTTTCAGTCCTGCCTCTTATCTCTTCTGCTGCCGGCTCTTCTCAAACCGGTCAAGCACTGAGCGCATATCAAAGGGAAGTCTCTTCCTGCACTCTGCCGCCATATCGTCAGGTACGCCGTAGAATGCCTCAGCGATTCCGCCTGCGATGCAGGTCAGGGTGTCGCAGTCTCCGCCCAGTGAGACTGCTGTGCGGATTACATCCTCAAAGTCCACGCCCTCCAGGAATGCTGTGATGGCTTCCGGCACTGTCTGCTGACAGGACTCGACATGATGGTAGCCAGGGCGAATCTCATCACATGTACGGGAAAGGTCATACCCGAACTCACTCTCGATGTATGCCTTAATCTCATCCTTGCCTCTTCCGGTTCTGGCAAGGTAAATGGCGCTTGCCGCTGCCTCTGCCCCCTTGATGCCCTCCGGATGATTGTGCGTGACCTCTGCTGTCAGCCGTGCCATGTGGCGGGTCTCTTCCAGTGAATCAAACAGCCACCCTGCGGAAGACACCCGCATGGCTGAACCGTTGCCGAAACTGCCGTAAGGCTTCGGATGTCTCTCCCTCAGCCACGTGTAGAACATGCCGCCGTATCCCGCATCCGGATACCGCCTGCCCCACATCTGCATGGATGACACCAGAGTCTCCTTAATCTCTTCGTCGTCCTTCCCGGGAGAATCCATCAGCGCCTGCGCTACGGCGATGGTCATTACGGAATCATCTGTGAACTCACTGTCTCTTGAAAACAGCGGAAAATCCTTCGTCTTATTGCCTCTGTCAAATTCATACGGTGCTCCAATCATATCGCCTAAGATAGCTCCTGTCATATTCTTACCTCCTTATAATCCTCATAGTCTTCTGCGTCATAAAAGGTTCGGCCAGTTTTCATTTCATAGGAAAATCCCCTTTCAAGTTTGTTTACTGAAGTGTATCAAACTCGAAAAGGGATTTGGTCAACCCGGCGTTTACTTTTCATTTCCTGAACTTTAGCTGATTATATATCTCCATCCCTTCAGACTGATGGGTTCAAACCTGCGCTTCAGTTCCTTGACCATCAAGTCTTTATTGGCGTCTTCTATATACACATCATACCTGCCCTGGTAGCTTCCGAAAGTCACTGTTTCTTTCGCACCGACCATCTCCTGCAGTTTGGCGAGCATACGCTCCTTCGTTGCTTCTGCCGGGAAGATTCGGATGCAGCGATAACCTTCGGGGACATGCCGCTCATCCACATGGATCCGGATCCGGTCCGCCCATGGTGCATGTGTAATCTCTTTCATCGCCCTGTCAACTTTCTCAGCCTTCTCCAGAACAAAGAAATAGATTGTCTTGTTCATGTAGGACACATCTGTCAGGCGCGGTGCAAAATTGCGGTCAGGAGAGACTCTCTTCCTGTTGAAGAGGTCGCGGATCTCGTCATTGTTCAGTTCTCCGTAGCGATAGATCAGGACATGGTGTTCCAGTGTCGTCATAAAGAATTCGACCTTATCTGCTTCCAGCAGATCGTGGATCTTCAGCGTAAGATCCGAATCCATCATAACCGCTTCCAGGTAAGTCCTCTCTTTCATGTCGTATAGAATTGCTCCGTCCATACCGATGATGGGAAGACGAAAGTCCACGTCCCGCAACAGCTCGCGCACGGAAGCCGGCGCTTCGAGTGTGTCCACCGTAAACTTACATCCGTCTTCGATCAGACGGTTCAGTTCGATCAGCGAATAACCTGATATCTTGTGACCTTCCTCGAATATTGTATTGGTTACTCCGGACGCAAACAGGATATCGGTATTGTGTTTTCTCGGAAGATGCACCCGGTTGACCAGTTCACCGATTATGAGACCGATCATCGTATCCACGATCCTGTGGTATGCATAGAGAAATACATTCCCGCTTCCGGTCTGTGTAATGACGACAATGAGATAAACGATCCCCGCAAACTGTGCCATCTCGGCCAGGTTCAGCCAGACTGTAAAATAAATGACGATGCCGCACCCGAGAGCTGCGATCAGGTAATGGATCATATCATCCGGATCCGGGATCTGGCGGATGGACTGTTCCAGTAACAGGGTACACACACCCCAGCCTGCGCCAATCAGAGTGCCGATTACACGGCGCCGTGCGATCGCCATCATGCTCTTCGTATAAGGCTGGATGCACATGACTGCCGCAATCAGCGCGAAGATAGGCATGCCGCGGCGTCCGCGCAATTCATAGACAATCATGCAAAGCATGACTGCACCGACTGTCCTGACGATACGCTGCCCGGGCAGGAACAGCTTGTGCCTGCTCTTCTTTGCAGTGTTCATCTCATCCCTCCTCGTATTCTTCTCCTGTCAGATGCTGCGCTGCATCACAATCCGTAGATCAGAACAATCGATACCCAGGCAGTCGCCACGCCAATAGCTCCGACAAGCCCGCCAAAGCGGAAATAATCCTTGAACCGGTATCCTGCTACCTGGACCATGGTAATGGTGGTCGTCGCGACAGGCGTCGCCATGGCAAGGTTGGCACCCATCACGCACGCAATTGCGACCGGAGTCGGATTCACGCCATAGGAAACAGCCAGCGGAACGCCGACGGAGGCAAGCATGGATACCAGCGATCCATTCGACATGAACATGGACAGCAGCCATCCGGCCAGAAGGAAGAGCGCAACCATGAATTTTCCATTGGTCACGACATCTCCAAAGACCCTCATCAGCCACGCAATGACAACGTCGCCTGCTCCTGACCGTACAAAGCCGTCTGCAACAGCGAGCGCTGAGCCAAGTGTGAGAAGCGCAGACCACATCATATGCTGCATTTCTTTCTTACCGTCAACACATTTGAGCAGGACAAGGATCGCAGCGCCGGTGATGGCGACCAGACCAAGGTCCCATCCAAACGGACGCAGGATAAAGCACACAACAGCCACCGCAAACACACACAGTGAGATGACTGCATTTTTCATGTTGAGATCCGGTCCTTCAATGATCTTACCAGTCGTCTCGACCTCATCAAAGTCAAACCATTTCACGGACAAGTCATAGAGAAACAGATAGTAACACACTGCTACAACAAACAGCACACTCAGCGCTATCGGCGCTGTTGTGAAGAACTCAAACCGCTTCTGTCCCGTGATCTCCAGTACCTCATTGGCAAGAAGCGGCGCTGTACTTCCGGCAAGCGTTCCGGTCCCGCCGATCAGGCCGCCGACTGCCAAAGGCAGGTAGATATGCTTCTTGGTGATCTTCCCTTTTGTAGAACGCGACAGGGAAGCGATGAACGGCATGAACATCACAACCAGAGCTGAATTGTTTGTAAACATGGAAATGATCCCGGCAGACACAAGGACTGCCGTTCCAAACAGTTTCTCCCCGCCCCTGCTGAGTTTCTGCAGCACATGCTCAAAACGTACGATCACACCACTGTCTATGATCGAGTCAATGATGATGACCATACCGGCTGTCAGAAGAACCGGCGTACTGCCGAAATTCGAGAACGCAACCTGAAACGGCAGGACCCCGCAATAGATCATCGCCAGCATTCCCAGCAATGTTACGAGTGCAACAGGAAACCGGTCCACGATATACATGACACACATGATGCCAATTATAATCAATGTGATAGTTGCATGATTCACGCCATACTCTCCCTTCAGTCTGTTTCATTTCACAGTTCATGGATAATATTCATTTTAACACGACTATGCCCTAAAATAAAAATCGCCTGCCTTCCTTTAATCCTCCCATATCTGAGTCGGCGTAGTCTTATAATAGAGAATCATGGCGTCATACATATCTTCAGGTGCAAAATAAATCTGATACTGATTTTTCATCAGCAGCATTAACGGCGTATATGCTTCTCCCAGGCTGCCGGTCGGGATACTCTCGCTGATATACGGATACAGACTGCTCTCTTTATCGACATTGGAGAAAATGAGCAGTCCTTTGTCCAGTGAGGAGTCCTTCATGTTACAGGCAAGCGGATCGTCGGAGCAGAATTCCTTGACGATCCTGCCATTATTCCCGGGCAGATTACAGGACGTAATATAAAAATCTGTTCCGATTGCAAAATAAGCATCTTTCAGTTCATCATGCAGGAATTTCCCGAGAAATGTAAATCTGCTTGACTGGTTCTTCGTCATATGCCCGTTGTGGCTTGCAAGCATCAGTTCACTGCCGTGTTCCTGTTCTTCAAACTCAAGGATCCTGTCAACCAATTCCTTCATGGAGCCATCACGATACTTGTGGCTGAAGTCTTCCTTTTCCCTGTAATTGATATAGCGGTTGAGCGCTTCTGCTGCCAGGCATGCCCTGAAGTATCTGTCTTTATCCGATGCTTCGAGATAAGCATCCGCATGGTCCTCAAGGTCCCCGGACAGAGTATCCATATAAGCTATGATCTCATCCGTGCGGGCCTTGTCATATGCATCTTCTTCCATGCCGAACAGATCATCAAGCCGGCCGGATACTTCTTCAGCCTGTCCCGGATCCACCATCTCATAGAATTCCTTCAGAACCTGGATATTGGACGTACAGTTCTGAATATCCATGCCATACAGATGAACTTTCCCTTCCTCGGAAACCGACTCATTGTAATCGTGCATCCACCGGATCAGTTCCTGCATGTCATCCGTCCGGTACAGCCTGTATCCGAGAAGTTTGGTCATCTCCCTGTCATCACCGTCACCGCCCTGAATATATTCATTAATGATGGTACAGCCGCCGAAATCCCCTTCTATGACAAGTGCCCGGACATCATATTTCTTGACGAGGATCTCAAACACTTCCCGTTTCAACTGCTGGAATTCTCTGTTCCCGTGGGTCGCTTCTCCGAGCGCTGTGATCCGGGTCCCTTCCGGAACAGTCAGTTCATCGATCGACGTGACATAGTTATCAAAATCAGAGATCTCATCAGCTTCCGGTCCCCGGTTCAGTCCCGGAAGAATGCATACTGTCATTATCAGAACTGCTGCCATGCACAGCATCTTATGTTTTTTACTCATCATGCCCTCTTATCTGTCAATCATATCCAGGTACTATTGTGTTACTGCAAATGAATATCCTGGCACTACTGTTGCATTACTGTAAATGAAGCTCCTGCGGCGTGAGCATCGCTGCCGCTGCGTAGAGCTGTGCCGCCTGCTGCATCGCCCGGTCGTCTGTATGAAACATCGGCCGGTGAAGATCTTCCACAGGTTCTCCTTTTGTTCCGCTTCCGACCCAGAAAAACCAGGAAGGAACCTGTGTTCCATACAGCGCGAAATCTTCGCTTGCAAGGGACGGCGGTGCATCTGTCACGCAGCCGCCAGCTGCCGCATCCGCTGCCATCTTTGCAGCTTCTGCCATCGCCGGAAGATTCCTGACTGCCGGTATCCGCTCCTCCCAGACAACCTCCCATTCGCATTCATATGCCGAGGCTGTATGGCTGACGATGGCTTCCGTCCTGGCGATACCGCGGTCAAGCGCCTCATCCGAGAGAGCCCGTACAGTCCCATTCATTTCCACCTGATCAGCAACACGGTTTACAGGACTTCCTCCTTCGATACGGCTGACCGACAGAACCAATGATTCCATCGGATCCGTATTCCTGCTGACAATCGTCTGCAGAGACTGGACAACCGCTGCTGCACAGACGATCGGGTCGACATTGAGATGAGGCATGGATCCGTGTCCGCCACGGCCTTTGATCCTGATGGTCATGTTCCGCTTGGCAGCCATGAGCGCACCTTCATGAAGAACGATCTTCCCGGATTCAACCGACGGCCTGTTATGGATACCGAATATCGCACGGGGATGAATGCGTTCAAACAGTCCCGCGTCAATCAGTGACCGTGCGCCGGTCGTTCCTTCTTCTGCGGGCTGGAATATCAGATCCACAGTGTTTGCAAGCTGTCCCTGTGCCTTAATCCTCGCGAGGATCAGAGCTGCTCCCAGGAGTGATGCCGTATGGAAATCATGCCCACACGCATGCATCACACCCTCGTTCAGGGATTTCCAGGGACTCTCATATATTTCATTTTGTGCAAGAGCGTCAATATCCGCTCTCAGGGCAATCTCCGTTCCGCCCCCGTCTCCGGATATCCTTGCAAGCACGCCTGTCGGAGTTCCGGTCTGAAGAATGTCCACACAGGGGAGCTGTTCCAGGAATTCCCGGATCACACCACTGGTCCTGTATTCCGCCTTCGCAAGTTCCGGATGCATATGAAGATCTCTTTTGATCCGGAGGATCTGTTCGTATTCCTCCGGAAGAAGTGTCATTCTGTCCATACTGTTACCCTGCCTGTCTGCTTTTTGATTATGTGCAGTTTAGTTCCCTTAGAATCTTGTCGAACAGCTCCCTTACTGCAAACCATCCGGGTTCCTGTTTCGAGTCTGTCTTATACAGATCTTTCACCTGATGGATTCCGCTTTGCTTCAGACTTGCAAGTGTCCTGTCTGACAGGTGGAAGGACTCAACCTTCGTATCAAACCAGAATTTCGCCGGTTTGATGATCACCTTTTTCTTCGCTTCCTCAGCGGAAGTGTATCCTCCATTCTGAGCATAATCCTCTCTGAAACGCTCGATACACTCCAGGATCTCCGCTTCGCTTCTGCTTCCCAGGTTCCGTATTCTGCGAAGGCCGTTCTCGTCTTCCTTAAGCAGCTCAATTATCTGGCCGACTGTGTCATATCCCGCCCTCTTCAGGGCGTGAAATGAGCGCACGGACAGGTTTAATTCGGATATCTCAATATCCGGAGTTTCACTGCTCTTTGTCTTTGTCTGCGGTCCCTTCTTCCATATGTTCATGTTCCTGATATCGTACATATTCGACGCCCCCATCCACATCCATCATGGTAGACAGCACGGTATGGCATCCCATCCTGCGCACTCCTCGCTGGCTCCGATAGATGGTATTCGTAAAATATTCAAGGTTGCTGATATTGGGGGCAAAGCCGACTGCATGGATCCTGCATTCTCCGGACACTCCGTAGATCTGGCGGATCATCCTGCTGGACGCCAGATATTCCACCATCTCTTCGTAGTAATCCGGCACACACTCGATATCCAGGAAGAACTTAGTTCCACCAGGCACTTTGGTCGGATCAATCAGCGTCTGAAAGCCTCGGATAATGCCCTTCTCCTGCAAAGCTTCCATCCGTGTTTTCGCAGAAACACGGGAGATCCCGGTACGCTCACCGATCTCCTTGTAAGTCAGCCTGGCGTTATCCCTGATGACTTCAAGTATCCTGTTATCGATCTCGTCCAATCCTTCAATCTGCATATGCTGCTCCCAATCATCTTCTATGGCGTCGACTCCATGGCTTAATTATATTTTTGGAAAAATGGGAATGCAATAGGGTGGGTTTCGTATCGTAAGTTGGAACTTACATTATGCAATAATATATCTAAAAATATGGACACTTAGTCGGTGCGCAGGCTCGTTATGGTATAATCGATAAATGAAACAGCCGGATAAAGGAGCCTTCTCTCCTCTATCCGGCTGTTTCAAGTCTGACTATTTTTTCACCTGCCCTTATGTCCCGACGCTGCCTCAAAATTGTATCTGACGATTCCCAGGTCTATCTTTACCATCGGGCCTTTGCCGGCAGTGATCACCGCAGTATCTCCTTCCAGTGAGATCCTGAATTTCTGCTGGTTCATCGCGGTCGGAGCCATCATGGCGGCTATCACTCCGTTTTTAAACCAGACAGGCATCTCTTCTTCAGGTACTTCACACAGTTTACTGAGAGGCTTGCTCTTGTGTTTCTTCCCTTCACTTTCTCCATATCCAATCGAGATCACGCATACGATCTTCTCACCGGGATCGATCACTGCCTTGCATTTACCTCTGCTGAAAGTACCTGCAACCCAGCAGGTATTCAGTCCCATCTGCTGCGCAGTGAGAACGATCTTCTGACCATAGTATCCGCATTTTTCTTCCAGATCTTCCTGGTCTTTATCCCCGACAAGAGCAACGTAATTCCTGACATTCCTGAATTTGCCGTAATGCGCCAGCAGATTGTTGAAACACTCCGGCTCATCACAGATCAGCTGCAGGTGCAGTCCGCTCTCTGCATTGCATGCAAGGATCAGATCCTCCAGTTCCTTCCTTACATCCTCTGCAACAGGTGTTTCCCTGTACTGGCGGACGCTGTGTCTTGCCTTGATTGCTTCTTTGATATCCATCTTTATATCTCCTTTATTCACCCATTCTTAACATCGATCTGGCAGGAACGCATAGTTTCCAGAGCCGCAAGATGTTTCTGCGGTGTAACACCGGCACAGCAGGCAGCATCCACGGAGATCTTTACCTCCGGCATGGAGGCCTTCAGCAAAAGCGCGTTGGATACAACACAGATATCCGTACACAGGCCGACCAGTTCCAGTTCGATCTCTTCCTTTTCTGAAAGATCTTTTAAGTCAGCTGCCAGCACGGTGCTTCCAAAGGTCGGCTTCTCATAGATCTTTGCGCCGGTCAGAAGTTCTGCGATATCCGGACGTATCTTCCAGCCATCCGTCCCTTTGATACAGTGCATGACAGGAAGATTCTTCCCTTCCTGAGTCTGCATATAGCCTTCATCATGGGTATCCATGGTAGCA
>CADCII010000051.1 GCA_902801515.1 uncultured Lachnospiraceae bacterium | reverse complement strand
TCCCAGGGACAGGACATCCGCATATTCTGCTTCATTTAAAAAATCAGTGAACAGAAACTGGTTATTCCGGTAAGACGTTTCCTCCAGTTCCTGTATCCGTCTGATAAACTGTGCCTGCTGCGTAGTCATAGAACGCTCCTGTTTTTCCGGCGTACCTGCGCCCGACCGGGCGGCCGTTTTCGCGGCCTTTATTGCCTCACTTCAAACCTGCAGGCTCCACCATTGGATCTGTAACCTTCACACGGAAGAAATCGATCAGCGGCCCCATGAAAAATGCTGTGATGACCGTTCCGATACCGGCGATCACGCCGATCCGTGTCCACGATCCGCCTCCGAGAATATACAGCGCGATACCGCAGGCTACGCAGATCAGGTCTGCCGTCACACGGACAAACTTAAACTGCCAGATGTGCCAGGTATTGGCGATGATCAGCGACACTGCGTCATAGACTGATACTCCAAGATCTGCCGTATAATAAAATGCCGACCCAAAGCACATCACCACGATCCCGGACACCAGAAAGAGGATCCTTCCCGGGATCCCGG
This sequence comes from uncultured Lachnospiraceae bacterium, assembly GCA_902801515.1. Taxonomy (GTDB): domain Bacteria; phylum Bacillota; class Clostridia; order Lachnospirales; family Lachnospiraceae; genus Porcincola. The sequence goes on along the minus strand of CADCII010000051.1, from coordinate 12,435 downwards.
GCTCTCCGAACATATGCATCAGCATTCTGTGTGAAAAGTCTACCAGGTATCCGAAGAAAAACATATTCAGAAAGGTTACGATCCCGATATAGTGCCGGTCAGCTGTCAGCATGAACAGGAAGAGGATTCCGTTCGCGATCAGGTAAGTAGTTCCGAAATCCAGCGGAACCACTGAGTTCAGACCGTTCATAAGCGCCTGAAACGGATCCACGCCGAAACGGGCCATCCGGAAAAGCCCTACGGAAAAGGCACAGATCAGCAGGCCGAAGATGGACATGACAATTCTTTTTTTCAGCATGAAGCGCACCACCTTATCTCTTTACTTTCTCCCCTTCATCATAACGGGAACTGCTGCCGTATACTATAGCACAGAGGAGCCCTTTTTATCAAAATAACTGCCCGGCGCGGACAGTTGCATATTCGCAGGCTTTATGATACTTTCAACGAAGCCGGGCACCCCGGCTGTACTTGGCCACAGGCAATTCAGGCCTGGCCTGCGGGAGGATACAGGATCATGCTGAAAACACTGCTTCGATACTTCAAACCCCACATGGGGCTTTTTATACTGGACATGAGCTGCGCAGTCCTTGCTGCAGTTATAGAGCTGGCGTTTCCGCTGGTCTCAAGACACGTGATGTATACCCTGCTCCCGAATCAGGCTTACCGGGCATTTTTCTCAGTCATGCTGGTAGTCGGTCTTGCTTATGTACTGCGCTCTGTCTGCTATTATATCATGACCTACTGGGGCCATACGTTCGGCGTCCGGGTGGAGACAGATATCCGTGCGGATCTGTTCCGTCATCTGCAGACACTGGACTTCGAATTCTACGACAAAGTACGCACCGGCAATCTCATGAGCCGTCTGACCGGCGATCTGTTCGAAATCACGGAACTTGCCCATCACGGACCGGAGGACCTGCTCATTTCACTGCTTACAGTCACCGGAGCGCTGATCCTGATGTTCACGATCCAGTGGCGCCTCGCCCTGGTTGTCGCCATCCTCATCCCCATCTTCCTGATCCTGACCATGCTTCAGCGGAGAAGGATGTCACAGGCCTCCGCCAACGTCAAGATCAAGCTGGCCGATATCAACACAGACATCGAATCCAGCCTCTCCGGGATGAAGACATCCAAGGCCTTCGCAAATGAAAAAGAAGACAACAGGAGATTCTCCAGCGCAAACTCGGAATACCGCACCGCCAAAAAAGAATTCTATCAGGCAATGGGTGTCTTCGGAGCGTCGCAGGAACTTTTCATGGGAATCCTTCCGCCGGTCGTGATCGCAGTCGGCGGATATCTGCTCATGAAAGAGAAATTGAACTATATCGACCTGATCACATTTACCCTGTATGTAAGCTCTTTCGTTACTCCGATCCGCAAGATGGCACAGTTTGCCGAGATCTTCGCAAGCGGAATGGCCGGCCTACGCAGGTTCTGCGAATTGATGGCGCTCGAGCCCACAGTAGTAGAAAAACCCGGAGCAAAGGAACTGCATGTCACAGCAGGAACAGTGGATATAGACGATATCAGTTTTTCATACGAAGGACATTCCGAAGTTCTGCACCACGTTGACCTTCATGTAAAGAGCGGAGAGATGATCGCAGTCGTCGGCGAATCCGGCGGCGGCAAGACCACCCTGTGCCAGCTGATCCCGCGTTTCTATGATGTGACAGAAGGATCGATCCGGATAGACGGGACCGATATCAGAGATGTGACCAAGAATTCACTCCGCAGCAGCGTCGGAATCGTACAGCAGGAAGTCTTTATCTTTGCCGATACGGTTCGCGAGAACATCCGCTACGGAAGACCTGACGCGACAGATGAGGAAGTCATCATGGCTGCGCGGGAAGCAGAAATCTATGAAGACATCATGCAGATGCCGGATGGTTTTGATACATATGTGGGCGAACGCGGGACCAGACTCTCCGGCGGACAGCGCCAGAGAATCTCCATCGCCAGGATCTTCCTCAAGAACCCTGCAGTCCTGATCCTCGACGAAGCGACCAGCGCACTGGATACGGTCACAGAAGAGCGGATCCAGCACAGCTTCGATTCGCTGATGGAAAACCGCACATCCTTTGTGATCGCGCACCGTCTGTCAACCGTCAGGAACGCAGACCGCATCATCGTAATCGAGAACGGGCGTGTCATGGAAGAAGGCACCCACGCACAGCTTCTTGAACTGGGCGGAGAATACGCGAAACTGTACGAAGCCCAGGAACTGTAAAAAAACAGGCAGGGCTCATACATCCTGCCTTATTATGATAACAGGCACCTTTACATGCATTAGGAGCCGACTGGTCTTTGCAAGAAATGTGACGCCGCGAAGCGACCACGCATCTATAGGAGCGGGAGCGGCGTCAGATATTTCGCAGCAAAGTGAAGGTAGGCGACGAGCATAGAAAGGTGCCTGTTATCACAAAAACAGGCAGGATACATGAGCCCTGCCTGTTTTTATGATGTCTTACCTGTGGCTGCCGCCACCGGAGAAGCCGCCACCGCCTCCTCCGCCGCCACCGCCGCCGGAAAAGCCGCCGCCTCCTCCACCGCCACTGCTGGCCGTGTAGGATGTGGTATAGCGCCTTACAAGTCTGTCTTTCTGCTCTGTGATGGTGTACAGATCCGGCGCAAGGACGATCCTGCGCGCAAAGGGTTCTTCTTTCGCATCATCCGCTTTCTTCTTTTTACCGGACTTGGACTTTCCATTGCCCTGCAGGAGATACACCACGATCAGGATGATCATCACCACAAATCCCAGTAAGGCATTGACAGAAGCAGTGATAAGGAAGATGACCAGCCAGACAGTTCCGCTGAGTCCGGCAAAAAAGCCTTCTTTTCTCCTTTTTTTGGGAGAATCGCCTTTTTTCTGTCTGCCGTTGTAATGCAGATGCCATATCATACGTCCAAAGATCACGCACAGTATGACGAAGACGATGATGGTTGCCAGAATGCTGGAGCCGATCGTGGCAAACATCACATCCGGAGTAAAGAGTCTCCATCCGAGCATTCCCCGAATCTTCTGTCCGAACGTGCTGCAGTCATCCACAAATGCCATCAGCGCGTCCGCATAAGTCTGGCTGTATCTGGGCATGTCGCCGTAAGGCAGACGGTCAGTGAAGCTCTGGGACAGTTCCTGGCAGTTATCATCACCGACCGAGAACCGCAGATCTCCGGATCCTGCGACCCAGTTATAGACCCATCCGTTGCTCTCACGGTAGATATTGTCCACCATGATGATCCCGTTTCCGGTATTGCCGGCCTCATTCCACCCGAATCCTTTGTCGAGCCAGAATGATTCTGTATAGCGTTTGATCCCTTTGTAAGCATCAGACTCGTCACTTCTCATGTAGACCAGATCCGGATATTTAGCCTCTATGGACTCATTCATGATGACGATGACGATGTCCGCACTGATCCCTTTCTCGGCTGCTGCTATCTTCTTCTCCAGGGCGTCTTCCTGCTCATCTGTAAGCATGTCCGCATAGTCATAGACTCTCGCGGTTTTATTCTGCTGAGGATTGGTCCTTCCTTTCAGCACGCCGAATCCGACCTTCATTCCGATGACGGCAGCCCACAACGCCACCAGCGCAACTGTACCGAGAATTACAAGTACCAGGGTTCTGGTCATATTCCGGTCAGCCGTATTCATATCCCGCATTCTCTTCATAGCAGCACCCCCAGCATTCCCACAATGGCTGCAGCTGAGATAACAGTGCAGGCGGCTTCCACCAGATAATGGAAGATTACTTTCTTCTTGTCACAGGGAGCGTTGCCGGACATTCTCCCGCTTGTTCCGTTCATATAGATGCGGTGTGTCCCGAAGCCTTTGTACTCATAGCGATAGACTGGGAGCAGAACGCCTTCTGTCTTCTCCGGATTATTCTCCATGGTGCGTTCATGACTTTTTATCTTCAGGCTCTTGTACTTTGAAGTAAGCGAATCTTCTCTGTCGTCAACAGATTCAAGCGCCCATTTCTTTGCCCTGGAGATATATCCTTCCTCATCTTTCTCCCTGTCCGGAAGGAAAGATTCCGTCCCGGCAAGATAGATTGGATCCATATCCTTTGCCAGGGACCGATCATATGGAAGAGCCGCGTCTATGGTCCTGTCATCCAGCTTATCCATCGCGTCTACAGGTATGGCGCGGTAACAGTAATTGATGACCCTGTGGATATCGTAAACCTTGTGCTCTGTCACAGTTGTCAGGCCCATATGGCTGGTATTCTGAATCTCTCCTGTATAGTCATACCTGCCGGTCCCCTCCATCGTATAGAGCCAGAACGGTGCATACAGCGCGTCGATATCATTTCCTTCCTGATCCCTCAGAAATGAATCCGGCAGGAACGGTATCCGGTCAAATGCGTCCTTTATCTTCTCTCTGGCTGCCTTTTTCCCAAAAGTAAACGGAGTGATCTTCACCGGAGCGTTGCCGGCGGCAAGATTGGCGTCCACACTCACCCAGGAAGAGCAGTAAGGACACTGATAGACCAGTTTTCTCTCCGCCCCTTCAAAGGCAGCACCGCAGTTGGGACATTCCATCTTCATTGATGAAGTCCCTTCCGGCATACTGTCCCGCTCCGATCCGCACTGCGGGCAGACCAGCGCTCTTCTCTCCGGGTCATAGACCATGGAGGCTCCGCATGAATTGCAGCTGTACAGCATAACATCACTCCTGTCATGTTCTCCCGAAACCCTTCCAGACTGTCCGGTTCTGATCTGTCCTGACTCTGAATGGTATCCGGAATTATCTCTTAACCTATATCTGCAGGTATAAAACCCCGGAATCCTTTCTGAAAAAAGATTCCGGGGGCTGTCTTACATGAGATTACAGATAACTGACCGTCTCGCCAATCTCTTTTCTGCTGAAATGATTCGGCAGCGCTCCGGCTCCTTCAGCAGCATAGCCAAGGTCCATAGCCATCAGCACCTCTTCATTTTCAGGAAGTCCGAGAACCTTCGCCATCTTCTCCGGATCCAGGAAATTAATCCAGCAGCTGTCAACACCCTCATTGTACGCAGCCAGGATCATATGAGTCGCGACTATGGTAGCGTCCTCGATTCCGGAATCTCTCTTTTCTCCCGGATAAGTGAACACATTATTCTTGTCGAACGCCACAACCAGTACGGTCGGCGCACCGTATCTGCAGGGTGTCACCTCATCGATCTTCGCAAGCATCTGCTCAGACTGCACTACATAAACCCTCTGCTCCTGCAGATTCTTTGCTGTAGGAGCAACGCGGCCTGCCTCCAGAATCGCGTCAAGTTTCTCCTTCTCCACGGGACGATCACTGTACTTTTTGCAGGAATATCTGCCTTTTACTACCTCTGTAAATTCCATATTTTTGCTCCTCTTCTAATCTTGCAGCATGTATCTCACCCCGGCTTATCCGTTCCGCCCGAAAGCCTGTCCGGTTTCACCGCAGTCTGATTATACTATAGGATGAAAATGACATCCAATACTACTGTGTATCTGTATTACTGCTCTTCCTTCTGTCCATATACCGGCTGACAAGAATATGCGATATGCATCCTGCTGCGATGCCCAGGATCACGCCTGCGATCACATCTGTCGGATAATGCATACCGTTATACAGCCTGGACAGTGCGATCAGGGATGCAACGACCAGGGATGCTGCTCCCCATTTTTTATTATTCAGAAAGATCGCCGTCGAAGCTGCAAACGCCTGCATCGAATGTCCCGACGGGAAAGACGCGTCATGCGGTCTGGCACCGAGCGTGACCAGCGCCTGATGTACTTCATAGGGTCTGACCCTGTCAAATACATGTTTCAGGAGCAGGTTGCCGACAATAAACATCAGGAGCATTGCCGCCGCCATCTCGATTCCTGTCCTTCTGGTCCGGTTCATCGCCAGCAGCACAAGTGCAAGAACGATCCAGAACCACCCTTTATTGCCAAGAAATGAAAAAAACTTCATTACCGGATTCAATATCTCGATTCTGTGGTCCTGTATCCAGGACAGACTTTCAAGTTCCCACGCCATATGATCAGCTCCCATTCGTATGTCAGTTTTTCTATTGCAGCACAGGATCATATAATCACCTCTTTGCTGCGGTTGTACAGAGACAGAATAACACATCCTGCCCTCATACACAAAATCTTGACATCAGACACGGAAATATTTATGGTAGGGACAGTCACGGACTGCTACAGTCCGTATCGAAAGAGGAGTGATACATATGTCTAAGTCAAATCCGCTGCTGTCGGCAGTTTCTATTGCATCCTGTAAAATGATCCGCACCGTCCTTCGCAAAACAGGGCGCGGCGGCACTGCCATCCCCGGCGAGATAGCCATGAAGATCTCGCCAGAAATCCCGGAAGTCGTCTCTTCAGGCATGGAGATTATCGTGGTAACCGGTACGAACGGCAAGACAACCACCTGCAATATGATCCAGCACGCGATCGAATCCGCCGGCCGTGAATGCCTGCTCAACAAGTCCGGAGCCAATCTTCTGAAGGGAATCGCGGCAGACCTGATCTGTAATTCCACCTGGACCGGAAAGCCGAAAACACACTATGCCGTTCTGGAATGTGACGAGGCTGCGCTCAAGCAGGTCGTTCCCCTGATTCATCCGAAGGCAGTCGTTGTCACCAACCTGTTCAGCGATCAGGTGGACCGTTACGGCGGCGTGCAGAACACCCTGAAAGAGATCCGCACCGGTATCGAAAAAGTACCGGACACGACTCTGGTCCTCAACGCAGATGAACCCCTCAGCGCTTCACTGGCACTGAATGTCCCGAACAAGATCATCTGGTATGGTCTGGATGAGGGCGTCGGCGTACGCGGCGATATCGATCTGTCCGATGCCGGTACCTGCCCGAAATGCGGCGGCGCATACGAATATGACTATCATATCTACGCACACCTGGGCGGATACCGCTGCCCGTCCTGCGGATATGCCCGTCCAGTCCCGGATGTCTGCGTTACATCCATCAACCGGGTGGACGCCTCCGGAAGCACGGTCAATATCCGGGTCGGTAAAAAGGAACAGGAAGTGTCGATCGCACTTCCCGCTGTCTACAACGTATATAATGCAGCAGCGGCTGTCGCGGCCGCCTGTGCCGTGAAAATCTCCCCTCAGAAAGCCCTGGATTCTCTTTCCACTGTCCGGTCGTCTTTCGGAAGGCTGGAGACCTTTGATCTGGACGGACTTCGCCTGCAGATGATCCTGGTCAAAAATCCGGCTGGCTGCAACCAGGCATTCTCCTACCTGACAAGTCTGGATGAAGATTATACTGCGGTTCTGTGCCTGAACAATCAGACCGGAGACGGACATGACATCTCCTGGATCAACGATACGGATTATGAGAAGCTCTGTGCGGATCCTCACATGAAGAAACTCTTTGTATGCGGCGAGTGCGCGGATGAGCTCTCTGAGCGGCTGACACGGGCAGGCGCTGACAGCAGCATGCAGCAGATCGTGCGCGATTACAACGAACTGCTCCCGCTTCTGAAGGAAGAAGGAAGATCTGTCTTTGCGCTGCCGAACTACACTTCCATGATGGAATTCCGCAAGGTTCTCAGCCAGGCAACCGGCAAGAAGGAGTTCTGGGAGTAATCACAGAACATCCCTGAAAAACCGAATCAGATATACCAGAGAATTCCGGATTATTAATTCAGAATAATAGAGAGGATCCTGAAGATATCGATAAAATGAATGAAGCCGCCGGCTCAAATCCATGAGCCGACGGCCTTTTTATCTCAGGCTGTAATAATCACATGCCCTTTTCCAGAGCCAGAGTCCTGGTGGTGATATCGCATACAGAAGACGGTCCGAAATACTGGATCGCACCCGGGAAGGTATAGCAGGTATTCTCTGCCCATTCTGCCCTGTGTGCCTCGAAATACTTGAACGGAGCACCGTCAAGTTCTACCAGAGCCTTGCGGATGACCGGCTTATCCTCGCCGTGTCTTCTCTCCATGTTCATCATCTTGGTGATCGGCATTCCGCCTGCAACCCACTCATCAGCCGGCTTGGACAGATTGGAAACCTTGGAAAGATATCCGGTGTACCCATACTGGATCAGCATGAATGCGTTGTATCCAAGAGAGTAGCAGTAGTCTGCATCGAAGTTGGACGGGAATGCGCATCTTCCTTCATAACCAAAGAAATGATGAAGAGTCGCATACTTGCCGCTGTAGGTTCCTGCTGCCTTTCTCTCTGCAAGCTTGGCGCCTACCAGAGCGGAGAACAGCTTCTCGGACTCGATCAGGGAAACCTGGACATTGCCGTGCGGGTCTCTGTCGAGGAACAGCTGCTGCTGGATGGTCTGCGGAAGGATCGCGAAGACTTCCATGGATTCCTTCGTCAGGCCTTTTTCGATGAACGCATACTTTGCGTCCCAATCCGGAAGCGCATTGAATTCTGCCGCCTTGCTTCCTGCAAGAAGCTCATTGATCTCGGCGATCAGGACAGAGAACTCCGGAACGAATTCGACAACGCCCTCAGGGATGATGACAACGCCGAAGTTCATACCTTTTTCTGCTCTCTTCGCGACAGAATCAGCAATCTGGTCAGCGATCTGGGACAGTGACATCTTCTTCTCAGCAACTTCTTCAGAAATCAGGCAGATATTCGGCTGAGTCTCAAGTGCGCACTCAAGAGCAACATGAGAAGCGCTGCGGCCCATGACCTTGATGAAATGCCAATATTTCTTTGCGGAGTTGCAGTCTCTCTCGATATTGCCGATCAGCTCACTGTATGTCTTGGTCGCAGTATCAAATCCGAAGGAAGCCTCGATGTCTTCATTCTTCAGGTCGCCGTCGATGGTCTTCGGGCAGCCGATAACCTGAACGCCGGTGTTGTGAGCAGCCATGTACTCAGCAAGAACTGCTGCGTTGGTGTTGGAGTCGTCGCCGCCGATAATAACGATAGCAGTGATGCCATGCTTCTTGCAGACCTCAGCCGCGACTGCGAACTGCTCCTCAGTCTCCAGTTTGGTTCTGCCGGAGCCGATGATATCAAAACCGCCGGTATTCCTGAACTGATCGATGTACTCATCTTCCATGATAATGTAGTCGTCCTCAAGGAGTCCGCTCGGACCGCCCTTGAATCCATACAGTACATTGTCCTTATTGGTTGCCTTCAGCGCATCATACAGACCGCAGACTACATTGTGTCCGCCGGGTGCCTGTCCGCCGGACAGGATAACACCTACGACCTGCTTCTTATCTGCTGATGTATTCTGCCCCTTCTGGAAGGTGATCTCATTCTTTCCATACGTGTTGGGGAACAGGGCTTTGATCTTATCCTGATCCGCTACGCTCTGAGTCGCCTCGCCTTCCTTGACGCAGATATCCGCAATACCATGTCTGAGCATACCCGGAAGTTTCGGGCTGTACTCGTATCTTGCCTTCTGAAGAGGTGATAAATTCATAATTGTTTGCTCCTTTCATGCTGATAACAACATCTCTATCTTAAGTTATCTCATTTTCGGAAAAAGTAAACCCTTTTTTGGGAAATATTTCGTAATCTTCAGTTTCTCCATACCCCTGTATTCCCCAGATCGGGGAACGGGATCACTGCCGGTACAAAACTGCCGTGATCCCCGAGCATCTTTTCCATCCAGATCATGTTATACCAGCGTCCGAACTTATATCCGCAGTCATGGAACGTTCCCACTTTCGTATATCCCTTCTTCTCGTGGAACCGTTCGCTGGCACTGGTAAGGTACTCATCCTCTCTCTCGCGCGGAACTGTGATACACGCATTCACATTCAGTATGTTCTGGCGCTTCAGGATACCTTCGAGCTCATTAAGCAGTGCAGAGCCGATCCCTCTTCCGCGCGCATCCTTTGCGACATAGAGCGAAGTCTCCACACACCATGCATAGGCGGCTCTTGGCTTAAACGTACCGGCGTATGCATAACCAGTAATCCTTCCGTTTTCAACAGCAGCAAGATACGGATATCTCTCCAGCGTATGTTCGATACGCCTCCTGAACTCATCCGTTGAAGGGACTTCATATTCAAATGTTATCGCCGTATTTTCAACATAATATGCATAGATATCCAGCAATTCTGCTGCGTCTGAGACTGCTGCGGTCCTGATATTCATCATTTTTTAATTACCTTCCAAAAAGGGGGTTCTACTCTCGTTTAAATTTTCAATTAATGGTAATATATACTATACGGTGTGACACTTCTGTGACAGTTCATCTGGTAAGGTTAAGTCACAAAAACAAATACAACCAATCCAAGGAGGATAATATAATGACAGATATGAATAAGATTAACCCGGAAGAACTTGAAGGTGTAGCTGGCGGCGCAAATGAAGGCGGCGCATGGAAGACCGTAGCCGGCCTGACCGGCGGCTATTTGGCAATCCGCACTGCCCCGGCTGCAGACTATAATAATGAGATCAACCACACCGGTCTCAAGAACGGAGACAAGGTCCAGATTACCGGCGGTACCGTAATGGGAACCACCTTCGGCGGCGGAAAAGCTGCATATACCTGGATCTACGCACCGAAGTACGGTATCTCCGGTTATGTGAATTCAGCCTATATCAAATGATTTTCATTTTCTTCCTTTTGGCACCCTCTTCGGAGGGTGTCTTTTTTATCTCTGATTCATCCATCACCGGATACATTTTATCAAAATCAGCGTATATTTTACAGATACATAACGGTTTGCAATATAATTAAGTATGCGCTATTGTAAAAAGAAAACGCGGAGGTCAAATTGATGGAACGACTTGGATATTATAATGGAGTATATGGTCCTCTTGAGGATATGACCGTCCCTATGAATGACCGCGTTTCCTGGTTCGGAGACGGCGTTTATGATGCAGGTCCATGCCGGAATTATCACATTTTCGCGCTGGATGAGCATGTGGACAGATTTTTCCGCAGTGCAGAGGCTCTGCAGATCAGGATACCTGTCAGCAAGGAAGAATTGAAGAATACATTGAACAGCCTGGTACATGAGATGGATACGGGAAATCTCTTTGTGTATTACCAGGTCACCCGCGGGACAGGGCCTCGCAAACATGCCTTCATAGACAGTCCCGCCAATCTGTGGATCACCCTGACACCGGCAGAGATTTCTGACGGACATGTTCCGATCCAGTTGATCACGACTGAGGATACACGCTTTTTCCACTGTAACATCAAAACGCTTAACCTTATTCCATCCGTGATGGCTGCGCAGAAAGCAGAATCGGCAGGCTGCAAAGAGGCTGTACTCTATCGTCCGGGCGGCAGGGTAACAGAATGTGCCCACAGCAACGTGCATATTCTCCGGGACGGAGTGCTGTACACGGCACCGACAGATAACCTGATCCTGCCAGGTATCGCCAGAGCACATTTATTGAGAGCCTGTACAGCACTTGATATTCCCTTCCGGGAGGAAGCGTTCTCACTGACTGAACTGTTCGCCGCAGACGAGGTGATCGTTACCAGCTCCAGCAATCTGTGCCTGAGAGCAGATCAGATCGATGGAAAGTGTGTCGGCGGTAAAGATACGGATCTGTATGAGAAGCTTCGGTCATATCTGCTGGATGAATTCTATGCCGCAACAAAGCATTAAAAAACCACAGATCATCCACAGATAACCGGAACAATCCACAGCACATAAATAGGTTACCGCAAACAGAAAAAGGGATTTCTGCAAACCCGGAACATGATAGCCCCGTGTCGCAGTAATCCCTTTAAATAAGGTTTTTACAGCCTCCCGTTATGTATTTCTTACCGGCAAAACTACCGTCTCTATTTCAGTTTTCATATCGTATCTGCTGTTCTTTGATCATCGGATACCGAATCAATGCTTTTCCGTCTGTTGCTTCTTTGTGCATATCTACGGCTGTAATCTGAGAATTTTCATATGTTCTGTAATAGTAAATTCCCCGATCCATGTTACAGCAGGAAGAATATACGGTTATCTCATATTTTCCTTCGCCCAGACAAACACAGCCTCTTTGCTGCTCTACGGACCCTAGAATGTGGAAAAACTGGCTTACACTTTCCTCCTCCGAATTGCCGGAAACTGAATTCATACGAGTAAATGCCGCCTTCACAAACCTTGATGCAGAAGAAAGATCTCCGGGCATTCCCATCGCGCCCATTCCACGGCTGTATTCCGTAATCTCCAGACCCTTGGCAAAGGTATTTGTCACAGGTTTATTTGACAAATACATATAATTGCTGAGATAAAACATCTGCTGGTCAAAGGTTGGGTTGTTAGTCATGACCCCCACTGGATCATCGTATACTCTGATGCCGTCCTTTAGAGGTTCAACTACAATCGTTCTTTTTTGATCCGCGATCATCCAATGCAACGGCGTCAACGGAAGCTGCGGGCTAAAACTTATATTTATCGGATTCATCCGGGAAATAAGTGTCCTTGCCTCATCGACATCGGCACAGCGGCTGAGGATCCATGGTATGAATTCAAATGGTGCCACATTGTCCGCATC
>CADCII010000050.1 GCA_902801515.1 uncultured Lachnospiraceae bacterium | reverse complement strand
CCGGAAATGAGAGAGTGTATATAGGATGAGAATGCTTTCTCATCCTGCGTCAGGTCAGCCTGATATTCAAACCAGGATATGCGGTCTTTATAGGAAGACTTGAAAGAAGGCAGGAATCTTTCTTCCGTCTGAGGGAGGAAGATTCCTTCTTTTTTTACGTAGCAGTTCTGTGCAGTAGCTTTCTGACGGTGGGAAGGATCGACAAAGCACGCAACTGACTTATGCATGGCGGTGTCTTCTTCCGGAAGGTAATAGTAATCCTTGTAATCTGGGAAGAAATGATACATGATCCTGCGATTCAGCGGGATCGTGATAAAGACTGTGTCGCCAAGTGTTCGGATCCGGTAAGGTCCGGCATCCCTGTCGATATCTGCAGGGACCGGTACACAGAGCGGAAAGGATGCTTCGAGACAGCAGTTTTTCGGGACATAACCTACGTCGCCGCCAACGATACGGCAGGTGACCGGGGCGCTGCTGTGACTGATCATCGGATATGCAATGACAGGAGTCATGGCAAGCATTCCCAGAACATCTTCATAATTGTGCAGGAATAGAGAACGTATCGCTTTATCGATATCAGACGATGTATGACTGCGTACACTTCGGTATACATCGATCAGCTCACCGCCATTGTATGGATCATCCCTGGTGATATGCAGAAACTGCTCGACGGACTTCTGATTCAGCCTGGACATACTGAGCAGGGACTTGAAGGGCCGGAGTTCCTGGTACAGATCGACGGTTCTCATTCCGTCAAATGGATTTCCCATTCCGTAAGATTCATATTTTTCACGAAGATAGGGAAGATCAAAGCGGTCACCGTTGAATTCGATGATCGTGTCATAGTCTTTCAGTACGTCCTGGAACTGGTGCAGAAGAAGCGCCTCTTCGGAGACTGTCTCAGCAAGCAGCTGTGTAACCATCCAGCTGTCTGTTCCGGACGCCTGAGGTTTGGAATCCGGGCAGTCCGCTGCACAGGAATCCCCTGTCTCTTCCGGGCGCAGTTTTACAGCCCAGCCGATCATGTACAGCTGGGATGTGGATGCGCGAAAACCGGTGGTTTCTATATCAAAATAAATGACCCGCGCGGGGTCCAGCCCTATGGCGGTCAGATAAGCCTCCTGGCAGGAGGCGCTGTGCTGCTGATGTTTCATAGTACGCTCCTTTGACGCTGTTCAGGTACACCGTTGACGTATCTAAACAGTGGAGATTTTTTCACTGAGATTGTATCCGATATGACCTTCGCAGGCAATCAATTCTGTCCTGTCCGGCAGCCAGTTCCCGGATGACATACGGATCATATAAGGGTATAATGACATAAGTATTTTCAGTCAGGAACCAGGAGGTGTATATCCCGTATTTCCGGATTAGAGCAGACCCGGAACTGATCGGAGAATTATCCCACGATATGCAGACATACCGGACAAAGACAAGTTTAATTCTGTACTTTCTGAAGGGCGCGAAGCGATATTTCGCTTTGAGCCTTCTGTTTGCTGCCCTGGTATCGCTGCTGGATATGATCAATCCGAAGATCATTTCTTTCACTGTGGACAGCGTTATCGGGAGCGCCGATCCAAAACTTCCCGCATTTGGAATGCGGCTGGTGGAGAAAGCCGGAGGGATCGAAGTCCTGAGGCAGCATCTGCTGTCCCTGGCGCTGATGGTAGCACTGGTCGGCGCGCTTGCCGCCCTGGCCAGGTTCCTGTTCCGGGGATGCAACGCCAGGGGAGCCGAGACTTTTGTCGAGCGCATGCGCTGTGAACTGTTCCGGCATATTATGAGACTTCCCTATGTATGGCACAGTGAGAACAGTACGGGAGATATCATACAGCGCTGTACCTCCGATGTGCAGACGATCAAACGCTTTATCTCAGAGCAGTTGGTACAGCTGGTTCGTACGGTCATACTGATCCTGCTGGCGCTCGGATTCATGGCAGGGATTCACTGGAAGGTAATGCTGGGGTCTGCGGTGTTCATCCCGGTGATCGTCGCATACTCACTCATTTTCCATACAAAGATCGGCCCGGCTTTTGAGAAAGTGGATGTCGCGGAAGGAGCCCTCTCGGCGATAGCACAGGAGAACCTTACCGGCGTGCGTGTTGTTCGTGCATTCGGGCGAGAGATCTATGAGAGAGAGCGTTTTGAGAAGCAAAATGAATACTATACCGGTTTCTGGATCTATCTCATGCGTCTGCTCGCCATGTACTGGTCCACGGCGGACATCCTGACCGGATTCCAGGTGCTGTCCGTTGTGGTTCTGGGATCTGTCGCCTGTATACATGGGACGCTGACCGCAGGCGGGTTCATCGCGATGATCTCTTACAATATGATGCTGATCTGGCCGGTGCGCCAGCTTGGCAGGGTCATTTCAGAACTGAGCAAGGCAGGAATCTCGATCGAACGTCTGCGGTATATCATGAACTCTGAACCGGAGATGGATAAGGCAGATGCGCTGGAGCCGCCCATGGATCGGGACATCGTATTTGACCATGTGTCCTACACATATGAGAATGCTCCGGGTGAAGCACTTCACGATATCAGCTTTACGATCCCTGCCGGCAGTACGATCGGCATCCTGGGCGGTACCGGATCAGGGAAATCAACCCTGATGTATCTGCTGGAGAGGCTCTATATACTGCCTGAGGAGTGCGGCAGGATTACCATCGGGGGCGTGGACATAGCAGATATCCGCTTAGAACACCTGAGGAAGAATGTAGGCATGGTGCTCCAGGAACCGTTTCTGTTTTCCAGGACCCTGTCAGAGAATATCGGGATTGCGGTGGACAGGCCCAAGAAGAAGGATATCCGGAGAGCTGCGAAGGCAGCGAGTATCGATGACGCGATCAACAGTTTCACAGCCGGATATGATACTTTTGTCGGAGAGCGCGGCGTGACACTCTCTGGTGGGCAGAAGCAGAGGACCGCGATCGCACAGATGCTGATCCGCAGGCCGCCGGTAATGGTATTTGACGATTCGCTGTCTGCGGTAGATGCTGAGACTGACAGCCATATCCGCAGATCGGTAAAGAAGATGACAGGCTCTTCAACAGTGATTCTGATCGCGCACCGGATCACAACCCTGATGAATGCGGATAAGATCATCGTGCTGGATAAAGGCAGGATACGGGAACAGGGAACTCACGAGGAACTGCTCTCGCAGGGAGGGCTCTACAGGAGGATCTTCGAACTGCAGTCAGCAGGAGCGGATGCACTGAACGAGTCATAAAGTTTTGCACATTACGGCAGCATTGTGGAATGGTCGGAAGGACTTATCAGGAGAAAGGAGGAACGTATGAACGCAGAAGAAGAAAAACAGATCTCACTGCCGTTTTTTGGCGTTCCCCGCCTGTTTCCATTCCTGAAACCGTACAGGTGGAGGATAACCTTCATGATCCTGCTCGGCGGCCTGTCGAGTGCGATCGATGCGCTATATCCGCTGTTCAACCGGTACGCACTGGATCATTTTATTGCAGACCGGACACTGGGCGGACTAGGTGTATTTATCGCGCTGTATGTATGCCTGGTGCTGGTGCAGGCTGCGGTCAACTTTAAGAGCGCGTCTGACTGCGGAAGGATGGAAGTGACCGTCAACAAAGATCTTCGAAATGCAGCATTCAACCACCTGCAGACGCTGTCATTTTCCTACTACAACCAGAATTCCGTCGGCTACATCCATTCCCGGGTCATGTCGGACACCGGACTGATCGGGGAACTGGTATCCTGGAGAATGATGAACTTCATCTGGAGCGGATCCTACCTGATCGGCATCCTGGTTGTTATGATTATTATCGATATTCATCTGACAGGATATATCCTGCTGCTGGTGCCGGTTGCAATCGTGGCGATGGTCTTTTTCCAGAGAAAGCTTTTGAAGTATAATCGAATTATCCGAGAGATCAATTCCCGGATCACCGGCAATTACAACGAAGGCATCACCGGTGCGCGCACCATTAAGATTCTGGGTGTGGAGCAGAAGATGATTGACGACTTCAATCAGGAAGCGCTTAATATGAATAGGGCGTCGGTCCGGGAGGCGCATTTCTCCGCACTGTTCCTGTCCTCGATCACGATGATGTCGTCAATCGTACTGGCACTTATCCTTGGGCAGGGCGGAATGCTTACGCATGAAGGCCTCATGCGGATCGGGACACTGTCCGTCTTTATGTCCTATGCGCTGGAGATGCTGGAACCGATTCAGAATATTATCGAGACAATATCAGCGTTTTCCGCTATCCAGGTCAATATAGAGCGGCTGACCCGCCTTCTGGCGGAACAGTCTGATGTGGCCGATACGCCGCAGGTGGTGGAGCGTTACGGAGATACGTTCCATCCGAAGAGGGAGAACTGGGAAGCCCTACGCGGAGATGTGGAATTCAGGGATGTATCTTTCCGGTATCCGGACGGGGAAGAATATGTACTGGAACATTTCAACCTGAAAGTGCCTAAGGGAACAAATATTGCGATCGTGGGAGAGACCGGCGCCGGCAAGTCCACGCTGGTGAATCTGGTCTGCCGGTTCTATGAACCGACGAAGGGGCAGGTCCTGATTGATGGAAGGGATGCCAGGGAGCGCTCCCAGCTGTGGCTGCACAGCAACATTGGCTATGTTCTGCAGTCACCGCACCTGTTCTCCGGAACTGTGCGGGATAACCTGCGTTACGGCAAACCCGACGCGACCGATGAGGAGATAATGGAGGCTCTTCGCATAGTCTCCGCGCAGGACGTACTGGCGAAGATGGACAAAGGGCTTGACTCGGATGTCGGAGAAGGCGGAGAACTCCTTTCCACCGGAGAGAAGCAGCTCTTTTCATTTGCAAGGGCAATCCTGGCGGATCCGAAGATCCTGGTGCTGGATGAGGCGACTTCTTCCATAGATACGGTGACCGAGAAAAAGATTCAGAACGCCATTGCGATCCTGATCCGCGGGCGGACTTCATTTGTGATCGCGCACCGTCTGTCCACGATCGTAGATGCGGATGTGATCCTGGTAGTCCGGGACGGACGGATCATCGGGAAGGGAACACATGAGGAATTGATGAGGGAGAGGGGATACTACTATCAACTCTACTGCAGACAATATGAGGAACTGGTGTGGGAGTAGGCAGAGCATACTGCCTGCAGGCAAACAGAAAAATGAAGGAGAGCGATTATGAAGAAACCGGTACTCGTTATCATGGCAGCAGGGATGGGCAGCCGCTACGGCGGACTGAAGCAGATCGATCCTGTGGATGAGCAGGGACATATTATCATGGACTTCTCGGTCTATGACGCTCACCGCGCCGGATTTGATGAAGTCGTATTTATCATCAAGAGGGAAAATGAACAGCTCTTCAGGGACGCGATCGGTGACAGGGTGAGCCGCACTATGAAGGTACACTATGTATTCCAGGATCTGGAGGCGATTCCGGAAGGATACAGCGTGCCGGAAGGAAGGGTAAAACCATGGGGCACCGGCCACGCAGTCCTGTGTGCGCAGAGTGTCACAGACGGTCCTTTCGCTGTCATCAATGCAGACGACTACTATGGCGCCGAGGCGTTCCGCCTGATCTATGACAGCCTTATGAAAGAGCAGGAATCAACCTATACGATGGTCGGATATCTTCTGAAGAATACGCTTACAGAGAACGGATCCGTAGCCCGCGGGGTATGCACGACAGATGCCGGCGGATATCTGGAAACAATCGTGGAGAGGACAAAGATCATAAAAACGGAAGAAGGCGCCGCATTCTCGGAGGATGACGGGGCGACCTGGCAGAATGTCAGCCCGGACAGTGTTGTATCCATGAATATGTGGGGATTCCCGGGCTCCTTTATGGATGAACTTAAGGCCCGCTTCCCGGCATTCCTGGATGAGAATCTTCCGGTGAATCCGCTCAAGTGTGAGTACTTTCTTCCGTTTGTCGTCAACGATCTTATGAAGGAAGGAAAGGTGAAGGTCAGGGTTCTGACTACACATGACGTGTGGCACGGCGTGACCTATGCTGAAGACAAGCAGGGCGTTGTAGATGCCATGCAGGACCTGAAAGATAAGGGAGTTTATCCGGAAGAATTCTGAACTTCAGACAGGGAACCAGATGGAGAAATAAACCCACGGAAGTTCATTTCACACAGGAGGATAACAGATGAGATACAGAGAGCTCGGGAAGACAGGAATAAAGGTAAGCGAGGTAGGCTTCGGCGGGGAATGGCTTGAGAGACATGAAGAAGAGCATTCCGTGGAACTTCTCAGATACGCCCATGAGAAGGGGATCAACATCGTGGACTGCTGGATGCCGGACCCCAAATCGAGAGATATTATCGGGAAGGCGATGGAAGGGTGCCGCGATTCCTGGTTTGTGCAGGGACATATCGGTTCGACTTATCAGAATGGACAGTATGTAAGAACGCGGGATATGAAGCATGTCCGCCCGGCCTTCGAGGACCTGCTCAAAAGACTCAGGAGCGATTATGTTGATCTTGGGATGATCCACTACATTGATTCAGTGGAAGACTGGAATACTGCGATGAACGGGGAATATATAGAATATGTCCGTGATCTGCATGAGAAAGGGATCATCCGGCATATCGGCCTGAGCACGCACAATCCGAGGATCGGGAAGATGGCTGTGGAGAGCGGCTTTATCGAGATGATCCTGTTCAGCATCAATCCGGCTTTTGATATGAGGCCGGCGACGGAGAACCTGGATTCCATGTTTGAGGGATATGAGAACAGTGATTACTCCGGCATCGACCCGGAGCGGGCACAGTTCTACCGCCTGTGTGAGGAGCATCAGATCGGCCTTACGGTCATGAAGGGTTTCTTCGGAGGACGTCTGCTGAATAAGGAGCAGTCACCGTTCGGTGTCGCATTTACTCCCGTACAGCTGATCCATTACGCACTGACCAGGCCGGGCGTCACATCGATTCTGTGCGGATATGACACGAAGGAGCAGGTGGATGAAGCGGTATCCTATGAGGAAGCTTCTGATGATGCGAAGGACTACGCATCGGTCATTGCCGGAGCGCCTCTTCATTCATATTCCGGACAGTGTACATACTGCGGACACTGCAGGCCATGTCCCATGGACATAGACATCGCCATGGTCAACAAATTCTATGACCTTGCCGCTGCGCAGCCGGCCGTTCCGGAGAGTGTACTGGAACACTACAAAGCACTGGAGCATACCGCGTCGGAATGTGTAGGCTGCAGAGGGTGCGAGTCCAGATGTCCGTTCGGGGTAGCGGTCGCTGACAGGATGGAGAAAACTGCGCAGCTGTTCGGCGTATGACGGCGTTTCGGGAACCGATTCTTATGCGTCTGTCCGGTCAGAACCTTCCTTCCGGATGAAAGCAGACGGAGTCAGTTGGGAAGCAGCACCCTAAATCTCAGAAAAAGGGTGGCATTTCCTGCCCAAAGGCTTTATAATATTGACACATGCGGACACCGAAAACGTATCCGCTTAATGTTGCGGGGTAACCGGATGAGGCCGGCTCATCCCAGTTTTTATCCGTTCTGAGGAACGGGGAAAGGATTCCATTATGAATGTATTTGCTGATGCTATTGAAAAAGTAGTTGGCCGTGAGGTTCTTGATTCCCGCGGAAATCCTACTGTTGAGTGCGAGATCTACACTCAGTCAGGTGCTTTCGGACGTGCAATCGTTCCGTCAGGCGCTTCCACCGGTGAGAGAGAAGCAGTTGAGCTTCGCGACGGCGACAAGAAGCGTTACGGCGGCAAGGGCGTTCTGAAGGCTGTTGCCAATGTAAATGAGAAGATCGCTCCGAAGATCATCGGCATGAATGTTTTTGATCAGTCCAAGATCGACAAGGTTATGATCGAGCTTGACGGCACTGAGTTCAAGAAGGTCCTCGGCGCAAACGCTACTCTGGCAGTATCCCTGGCTGTTGCACGCGCTGCAGCTGATTCCTGCGGACTTCCGCTGTACAAGTACCTTGGCGGCCCGAATGCGAAGGTTCTCCCGACTCCGATGATGAACGTCCTCAATGGCGGAAAGCATGCTGACGGTTCTGTTGACATGCAGGAGTTCATGATCATGCCGATCGGCGCTAAGAGCGAAGCTGAAGCAGTTCGTATGGGCGCTGAGACCTTCCACGCACTGAAGAAGATCTGCGCTAAGCGCGGATACGCTACCTCTGTCGGTGACGAGGGCGGATATGCTCCTTCCTGCAAGAACGGCAACGAAGAGCCGCTTGAAATGATCGTTGAAGCTATGAAGGCAGCCGGCTATGAGCCTGGTGTTGACATGGGCATTGCTATGGACCCGGCTTCTTCCGAGTTCTACAACGCAGAGAAGGGCGTCTATGATCTGGCTCGTTCCGGCGAAGGCGAGAAGACATCTGACGAAATGATCGAGCTGTATGCAGGCTGGGTCGAGAAGTATCCGATCATCTCCATCGAAGACGGTCTGTCTGAGAATGACTGGGATGGATGGAAGAAACTGACCGAGCGCCTTGGCGACAAGATCCAGCTGGTTGGTGATGACCTGTTCGTTACCAATACCACCTTCATCAAGAAGGGCATCGACCTTGGAGTCGGCAACGCAGTTCTGATCAAGCTGAATCAGATCGGAACCCTGACCGAGACTTTCGACGCTATCGAGATGGCGAAGGAAGCGAAGTACACCGCAGTTGTTTCCCATCGTTCCGGTGAGTCTGAAGACTCCACGATCGCTGACCTGGTAGTTGCCACCAACGCAGGACAGATCAAGACCGGTTCCCTGAGCCGTACAGACCGTATCGCGAAGTACAACCAGCTCATCAGAATCGAAGAGGAACTTGGCGATGTTGCTCAGTATCGCGGAAAAGACAGCTTCTACAATGTTAAGCTGTAATCCTGACAACTGAAAAATGAAAGACTGAATGCCGGCAGTAACGCCGGCATTCATTTTAGCTGAATTTCAGGAGTTTGCATTTCCTTATCAGTACTGATTCTAAGTAGCCTGAGATAAGAAAAACATGGGGTCACAGTTTGTCATCCCGCCACCTGACAGAAGGGATATTTATATGCAAAAACCAAGTGCAAAATGGGTAATCATTTTTAATATCGTTCTTGATCTGCCGATGGCGATCATTATGGCAATCTCGGCAGCTTTGCTGTCGCATCAGCCACTGGTGCTTGTGCCGAACCTGCTTTCCAATATCGTGATCGCGTTCTGTCTTGCTTTTCTGATCAATATAATCCTTCCGATCCCGCTGATTTCTGCAAAGTTTGCAGGACTGTTCGGCATCAAACCCCACACACTGGGAGAAAGCCTGGTTGGCGGCATCCCCGTCTGCCTGATCTTCAATGTCGGCATCGGACTTCCGCTTACTATTTTTAACCTGGCGATGGCTCATCAGCTGAAGATGCTCTGGCCGGCATTCTTCGGTACGTTCATTCCGCTGTATATTATCCTTTACATTGTCGCGTTCATCATGACTCCGATTGCGGCAAAGGCGGCTACCGCAGCCTGCAGCTGATGTTACAGATGATGGCATAAAAGATATGACTGATTATGAAAAGCCGGGGGCCCTTGGGACCTCTGGTTTTTTACTGTTCGAGATAGCGCGGATACCTTCCGGATGTGTTATGATGATGTTGTTGTAAGGAAGCAGTTCCCTGTAAATGAACAGAAGTTTCCCGGAGAGCTGCAGGACGGAAAAACCGTTCCGAAGATCAGGGAGACAGTCGGAGGATGATATGAGATATCTTCTTACCAGTGAACAGATGAAAACATGCGACAGAACAGAGATCGAACACTACGGCGTTCCGTCCGTAGTACTGATGGAGCGTGCGGCCCTTGCCGTCCGGGATGTTATTTTAAACAGGTATCCGGATGTGTCGGATATCCTGGTGATCTGCGGAAGCGGCAATAACGGAGGAGACGGTTTCGCCGTTGCCCGTCTGCTGAATATGGCCGGCAGAAGGGCGGAAGTACTCTTCGTGGGAAAGCATGACCATATGACGCAGGAGACAGCGCTGCAGGCTGAGATTTTCTCCAGACACGGGGGAACAGTCCTTCCGGATGAATCCGGTGTGAAGGGGTATGGCCTCATCGTTGACGCGCTGTTTGGCATCGGACTGTGCAGGGAAGTGATCGGCCGCTATGCAGATCTGATCCATGCGGTGAACCGTTCGGATACGCCGGTCCTTGCTGTTGATATTCCATCCGGCATCAGTGCGGATGACGGACATGTCCTTGGATGCGCGGTTAAGGCAGACATAACCGTGACCATGGCCTTTGCGAAACTCGGTCTGGTCCTGTATCCCGGTGCGGAGTACTGCGGAGAAGTGATCGTGGCTGATATCGGAATCACGGCGGCAGGACTGAAAGATGAGCCGGTGACCGCCCTTGAGATAACAGACCTTGGCGGACTGCTTCCTGCAAGGAGAAGGACCGCCAATAAAGGAACCTACGGCAGGCTGCTTCTCATTGCCGGAACCAGAAATATGGCCGGGGCTGCCTGCCTGGCTGCAGAAGCAGCCTATCGTACAGGGTGCGGTCTGGTGTGTGTATATTCACATGAGGAGAACCGGGTGATCCTGCAGACATCGGTACCTGAAGCAATCTTTACTCCGTGGACGGATGAGCTGGCCAGGTGGCTTGACTGGGCAGATGCTGTGGCGATCGGTCCGGGACTTGGACAGAGTGAAGAGAGCCTTGGGCTTCTCACGCAGGTACTTCGTGACTGGACAGGCCCGCTGGTCATAGACGCAGACGCCCTGAACCTGATGGCATCCCATCCGGAGTTAAAGCCGGAGAGCGGCGCGCCTGCCATCATCACTCCGCATCCCGGAGAGATGTCACGTCTTCTGAACGCCGGTATAGAGGAAGAGCAGGTATCGGTCTCGACAATCGTATCATCCCCGGTTTCGACTGCTTTTGAGTACGCCTGCAGAAGCGGCTTTGTCACTGTGCTGAAAGGAGCACGTACTGTTGTCGCGGACAATGAGGAAACCTACCTGAACCTCACAGGCAACGAGGGCATGGCGACCGGCGGCTCCGGAGATACACTGACTGGCATCATCGGAAGTCTCCTGGCACAGGGGATGCTTCCCATGGAAGCTGCGAAAACCGGCGTTCTTCTGCATGGAGCAGCGGGAGATGCGGCGGCTGCAGATCTCGGGACCAGAAGCGTTATCGCAGGAGACCTGTCAGATTACATACCACAGGTTCTTGAGGAAATCTGAACGGTGCACACAGAATGTATATGCATTCTCATAGTTGCGTATTTATGCAGGTGTGATTATTATGATATAAGGATCAAAAACTCTGTGACTTGCAGGCTCGCCTGCCACATATAAAAGGTGCTTTTAACACCGGCATTATAGAGGATAAATGAGATTCAGAAGGGAGATCACTATGACCTATCAGGAAGTACTGAAGAATGCAGCCGGTAAGATGGGACCGTACTGCAAGGTATGTCCCGTGTGCAACGGCAAAGCCTGCCGGAATACACTTCCCGGCCCGGGATCCAAGGGATTCGGCGATACCGCGATCCGCAATTTTGACGAGTGGAAGAAGATCCGGGTCAATATGGATACCCTGACCGAGAACTGCACGCCCGACACCTCATTTGGTTTTTTTGGATATCAGATGAAATATCCGGTCTTTGCCGGACCGGTCGGTGCAGTCAATCTGCATTACGGAGACATGCTGAATGATGTTTCCTATAATCAGATCCTGGTATCCGGATGCGCTCAGGCTGGTATTCTTGCACTGACAGGAGACGGAACAAACCCCACAGTCATGGAAGCAGCCTCCAAAGCAATTGCGTCAGAAGGCGGCAGAGGAGTGCCTACAGTAAAACCGTGGGACATCAACACCCTGCAGGAAAAGTTCAGGCTTGTGAAGGAGTCCGGCTCCATCGCAGTGGCAATGGACGTAGACGCGGCAGGACTTCCATTTCTCCAGAACCTGACACCGCCGGCAGGCAGCAAGACGGTTGAAGAGCTTGCGCAGATCATCAAAGAAGCCGGCAAGCCATTCATAGTAAAAGGAATCATGACTGTACGCGGCGCTCTGAAGGCAAAAGAAGCAGGCGCGTCCGGAATCGTTGTATCCAACCACGGCGGGCGTGTGCTGGATCAGTGTCCGTCAACCGCCGAAGTACTTCCTGAGATCGCAGAGGCAGTCGGAAAAGACATGATGGTACTGGTAGACGGCGGAATCCGCGACGGCGTAGATATCTTCAAAGCACTGGCGCTCGGCGCTGACGGCGTCATCATCGCCCGTCCCTACGTCACAGCAGTTTACGGCGGCGCGCAGGAAGGAATAGCCGCCTACACAGAAAAACTGGGACAGGAACTGGCAGACACCATGAAGATGTGCGGCACCCCGGACCTGAAGTCCATCTCAAGAGAAAACGTAAGAATCTGAACGATATTGAACAAGTGCCTGTCACTCGTCCATGAACAAGTGACAGGCACCTGTTCAAAGTTGCACGAGTGACAGGCACTTGTGCAACAAAAGACGGGAGACCATATGATTAAAGATCTTGTTATTAAGAGCAGAAGCTACAGGGGCTATGATGAGAGCCGCAAAGTCTCGAGAGAGGAGCTGCTGGAACTGGTGGACTGTGCGCGGTTTGCTCCATCCAGCGTAAACGGGCAGCCTTTCCGGTATCTTCTGGTTTATGAGAAGGAGAAGGTAGACCGCCTGCAGGCGCTGACCGGCTGGGCGAGGGCTCTGCCCGATATGAAGCTTCCCCATCCGGGCAAATGTCCGACGGCTTTTATCGTCATCTGCCAGAATACGGAGTGGGATGACAATCTGAACCGGTATCTGCGCGATGTCGGTGCCGTTGCCCAGACGATGCTTCTGGCTGCGGCGGAAAAAGACCTTGGCGGTATCATGATCGGTAATTTCAGTCCTGAGAGGGTTGCGCAGGCCATGGATCTCCCGGAGACGATCGTCCCCATGCTGATCGTGGCGATCGGCAGGCCGGATGAGAAGATCGTGCTTACTGAGATTGAAAATGGGCAGAGCACAAAGTATTACAGGGATGAACAGGATGTTCATTATGTACCTAAGAGGAAACTGGAGGATATTGTGATCTGAACCGGAGACCGGTCCTGCTGCATCATGATAATCATGATAATTCATGTAATCCGCGGCAGGCCGGTCTTTTATTTTGTAGCAAAATGTCAATTATATTTGACAATTTGCTATAAGAGTGGTAAGGTGATGGACAATGAAATGAAAAACACTCATATGAAAGGCTGAGTTGTAATCCGAGACGCCAGTTTGTAAGACGAGATACTTGTTTGTAAATTGAAAACTGCATATTTGTAAACGAAACGCCAGTTTTGTACGCCA
>CADCII010000049.1 GCA_902801515.1 uncultured Lachnospiraceae bacterium | reverse complement strand
CCGATCGGACGAACAGACAGAGGGTAGTTGATATGTTTCCGCAAACGGGCATGTACTATGTGACAGCAAAATCGTTTCCTCGTGCCACGTCGAGACCGTAGTTCTTTTACGTAGAGAAAAAATCAACGGTTATATCGATGTTGATCTGCATGTGAAAAATTGGGGAGTAGTTCGGGAACATCTATTTGATTTGAGACATCCAAGTCGGAGTTTGTGAGGAGTGCTATGGAAAAGAAAAGATGCAATTTCAGCTTTGGTACAAAAGAATATCACGTCTCTGAAAAGTTCCTGCTGTATCACGATACCCGCTGGTGCAAACCAGAGCACCGGGACCAGGAATTATATGCAATGCTTGTTCTCGAAGGGATGCAGGCAGGTGTAAGCTGGAATCTGGTTCTCAACAAAGAAGACAATTTCAGGAAAGCGTTTGACGGCTTTGATCCGAAGATCGTGGCGGAATATGATGATGCCAAATTGGAAGAACTGATGCAGGATGCGGGGATCATCCGCAATCGCCAGAAACTGAAAGCGGCAATCTCAAACGCAAGAGCATTCTTAAAAGTGCAGGAAGAATTCGGCAGCTTTGATCAATACATCTGGAGTTTTACGAACGGACAGGTGATCGATCATCATTTGCTTGATGGCAAAGATATGCCTGCTAAAGATGAACTATCAGAGAGGATCAGTGCTGATCTGAAGAAACGAGGCTTCAAGTTCGTTGGCCCGACAACCGTTTATTCCTATCTTCAGGGAATAGGGATCGTCAACGACCATTGGGAATACTGCGATTACAGATGAGAGGATGAAGTTGTAGTGATAGATATACAGTCCATTTATAAGAATAAAACGCTTGATACTGAAAAACTTATCAAATACGGTTTTGCTTTGACGGAGAACCGTTTTTCTAAAGATTTTTCGATATTGAACGGACAGTATTCGGCAAAAATAGAAATCGATGCAGACGGCAGGGCGGATTTCAGAGTATATGAATCTGATACCGGCGAGGAATATATGCCTGCTCATGTCTATAATTCCACAGGGGCTTTTGTCGGAGAAATACATAAAGCCTGCGAAGCTATCCTCACAGATATTGCTTCGAAGTGTTATTACACAGAGCATTTTAAATGGGAACAGTCGAAAAGGATTCTGCAGTTTATCAAAGACAGCTACAATGCCGAGCCGGAATTCCTATGGAGCAGCCTTCCGGAATGCGCAGCACTGCGCGTGCCCGGCAAAAAGCCGTGGTTTGCAGTGATTGGAAGATTACCAAAATCCAAATTTGGCTTGGATGAAGGCGGAGTAGTTGAAGTTATCAACCTGAAAGATGAACCCCAAATAGTGTCCGATAGAGTAGATGGTAAGAACGCTTTTCCCGCCTATCATATGAACAAGCAGCACTGGTATACGCTTTTTCTTGACGAAAGACTCTCGGATGACGAAATAGTCGGCTTGATTGAGAAGAGCTATGTACTTGTAAACCAGTGAAAGCAGAACTACAAATTCGGATTTGTGGAGAGAAACAAAATGGGCATTAGATTTGTAAGGCAAGAGGATAAACTTTTCTGGTATAGCCTTGATAAACATCTGCCAGAAGGGGAATTTAATAAAAAGGTACGAGACAACCAAGGATATATTATCTTTGTTAACGATAAGCCTGTTGGATTGCTGCGCTACAATTTGTTTTGGGATAACACACCTTTCTGCACAATGCTTTTTATTGAAGGTCAATACCAGAGGCAAGGCTTTGGGCGTTCTTTAATGGAACACTGGGAAAAAGATATGAAATCGAAAGGATATGAGATGGTATTAACCTCGACACAGGTTGATGAAGATGCGCAGCATTTCTATCGCAAACTGGGATATAGGGATTGTGGAGGTTTCATGATAGATGTTCCAGGTTATGAACAACCGATGGAATTGTTTATGGTAAGAAGTATTTGAAGATTATACAGTCTTCAACGGGTAAAAACCCGAAGAACTCCCTCCCAATAAATCATCCTGTACCCACAGTGGTACAGGATTTTCATTTCTGAATGATTTGAGATCATGCTAGAAAAATTTTCGAGGATTGATTTCAACGGCGTCTTGGCTTATTGTTAATTCATACTCACAGTAGAAAAAATAATATTCTACCAGTACGTGCAGGTTCTTCAAAGTCTGCTGCTTTTCTGTAAAAATACTCTTAAGAGAAAAAAGAATGTATGAAAACGGGAAAGGAGCAGAAAGATGAGTAAAAAACAAGTGATCAGCTGCAACAGTCAGGGCGAAATGAAGAAGATTGCAGACCGTATGATCGGACAAGGATATATCGTAAAAACTGTTGTAAGAATGATACCTTTTCATTTGTACGGCCTGTGTGTGCCGGAATATAAAGTGATAGTTCAGGACGGAATGATGGCTGGAGAGAGGGCAGAACGCCAAGGGTTCCTGAAAATGATTTTGAGGAGAACAACATGGAGATCAGGCTTGGGAAAAATATCCGCGCTTTCAGAAAACAGCGCTCTCTGACGCAGGAGCAGCTGGCGGAAGTACTCGGGGTATCGACTGGTGCTGTCTATAAATGGGAGGCGGACCTGTCGATCCCGGAGCTCGGGATGATTCTGGAGATGGCAGATTTTTTTGATACGTCGGTTGATGTCCTGCTGGGCTATGAAATGCGGGACAATCGCCTGGAGACATCCATATCCAGACTGTGGGAAATGAACAGCAACAAAGACAGGGCCGGGCTTGCGGAGGCCGAAAAGGCTCTGAAGAAATATCCGCACAACCTGCAGGTCGTCTCGGCTGCCGCTTTTATGTACAGGAATATCGGCATGGAAGACCATGACCGCGGTTTGCTTATGAGAGCGCTCGAACTGATGGAGACATCCCTTCTTCTCTTTGACCAGAATACGGATCCCATGGGAGACAAGATCATTGTCTACCAGAACATGGCCACCGTCTATGAGGAACTGGGAGAGATCGACAAAGCGATCGGGATTCTGCGAACACACAATCCTTTCGGGATCTTCAATCATCAGCTGGGACTTATACTGTCCGTCAAGTGCCGTGATCACAAAGCGGCTCTGCCCTGTCTTTCCCATTCCCTGCTCATACAGATAGAAATGCTGTTCAACACGACCATGGGGTTTGCCCACGCTTTCTATCTGCGTGGAGACTTTATGTCTGCGAAAGATGTGCTTCAGTGGGGGATGGACTGCCTTGTGGGACTGAGAAGACAGAAAGGTTCCAGCTATGTCGACAAGATCAGCAGCATTTTCCATGTCTGCCTTGCCGGTGTCCAGCTGCGGACAGACAGTCCGGATATTGCCAGAGCCACGCTTGCCAAAGCGATCGCCCTGGCCGAAAAGTTCGATGCCGATCCGAACTATGGCCCGGATTCTTACCGGTTTGTGACAGAAACGGAGTGGACATTTACCGCTGTTGACAGTTTCGGGAAAAAGGCAGCGGAGAGCCTTGAGAAACTGGTAGAACTGATCGGGGATGAGGAACTGCATTCGCTCTGGGAACAGTCACTGGTCAGGTGTTCCTGATGTATTTATGCGAAAGAGCGCCTTTCACGCCGGGCTTCATGCAGAAGACATTGCCCGCGAGAGGGTATCTGGTCATGTCCGTACCCTGGGAAGCGGTGGTGATAAAGAGTGTATCCATGTCTGCACCGCCGAAGCAGCAGGATGAGACATTCTGTACCGGCATTTCATATTTTGCAAGAAGTTTTCCGGTATCCGGATTCCATCTGCTGATGGCAGAACCTTCCCAGAGGGCGATCCAGAGCATCCCTTCCTCATCAATCGTCATACCGTCAGGGTATCCTTCTTCATCCGGTATCCGGATAATAACCTCCGGGTCGCTGATCAGCCCGGACGGCATATCATAGCGGTAACGGGTCACAGTCCGCGCGGTAGTGTCAATATAATAAAAAGTTCCGCCGTCTGCGCTCCATGCCATGCCGTTGGAAAGGTATACATTGCCGATTCTTTTTGTGACCGTCCCGTCTGCATCAAGACAGTAGAGAGCGCCGGTGGGTCCGTCCCCCTCTTTGGAAGAGAGAGCCATAGTGCCGGCCAGCAGTCTGCCTGCAGGATCCACTTTGCCGTCATTGAAACGGTTTCCGGGAAGGTCCGACTCCGGATCATTCATAAAGGCCGCTTTTCAGGGCTGCGATCATGCCGCCTCCTTTTTTCAGAACAGCGCATCCTATCTGTTCTCCGGCTTCCCAGGAGAGCAGTTTTCCATCCTTATAAGAAAATATCCTGCCGGCTTCAACGTCAATAAAATACAAAGTACCCGTTTCATCATCCCAGACCGGGCCTTCTGCGTTGATACATTCTGATTTGATAAACAGTTCAGGTTTCATTGCTGCGCCCTTCCTGAAAGTATGTACAGTTATGCCGGATGTGTCCGCGCGTCAAGTGACTGAGATATAGTTTACCAAATGACATATAAGTCTGCCAGATATATATCTTGCTATAATCATCTCAGAACAATTATAATCCCTGCAGAAACGATTGCATTTATTGAAACCGATCATAATATCTGAAGTGAAAGGAGACCAGTTATGAAGGAGACAGTTGCGGATATCAAAAACAGGAGAAGCGTAAAAGAGTATAAGAAAGAGCAGATCTCTGACGCAGAACTGATGGAGGTCCTGGAGGCAGGGATGAACGCACCGTCGGGAGGAAACCGCCAGTCTGCGATCTTTATCGCAGTGCAGAACAGGGAATGGATCGACAAACTTTGTGTGCTCAATGCCAAAATAGCCGGAGCCCCGGAAGGCTGGGATGTCTTCTACGGAGCACCGACAGTTATTGTTGTTGCAGCTTCAACTGAAACGGCAGATGCGGTTAAGGATGGATCCCTTGCGATCGGCAATATGCTGAACGCTGCTTATGCGCTGGGCCTCGGAGCAAGATGGATCAACCGTGCGGACGGCATGCTGGAGGATGAGCTTGGAAAGCAGCTGCTGAAGGAAGCGGGTTATGAAGGAGATTATGTGGGTGTCGGAAATGTTATCCTGGGTTATCCGGCAGGCGATTTCCCGGCTCCGATTGAGCACAAGAAGGATTATTACAGGATAATCCGGTAAGCCGTCCTGTAAGCCTGCAGGCGTAAGAGGTCTGCAGAATAGTCCAGAGGAGTTGAGCAAGATATGAATATACAGATTATTGTCGGAATACTGCTTCCTTTTTTGGGAACATCTCTTGGCGCGGCGATGGTATTTTTTCTTAAGGATTCGATCTCAGATAATCTTCAGCGCATTCTGACTGGTTTTGCAGCAGGAGTCATGGTTGCCGCATCTTTCTGGAGCCTGCTGCAGCCTGCCCTGGAAGGGGCTGCGCATATGGGACATCTTTCTTTCATTCCCGCAGCAGCAGGATTCCTGATCGGTATGGGTTTTCTGCTCCTGCTTGATGAGGTGACACCGCATATGCATATGGATCAGGAAGAGGAAGGCCCCAAAACCAGCCTGAAAAGAACCACGAAACTGATCCTTGCTGTCACGCTTCATAACATCCCGGAAGGGATGGCGGTAGGAGTCGTTTATGCGAACATAATCTCGGGAAATGAGTTCATAAGCGGTGCAGGAGCCCTGGCTCTGGCGATAGGAATCGCCATACAGAATTTTCCGGAAGGTGCAATCGTGTCCATGCCGCTCATGGCTGAGGGGATGCCTAAGAAACAGACATTCCTGTATGGGGTGTTGTCGGGGGTGGTTGAGCCTGCTGCAGCCATATTAACAATCCTCGCATCAGGATTGATATCATCCCTTCTTCCTTACCTGCTTGCGTTTGCGGCAGGGGCAATGTTCTATGTGGTCGTGGAGGAACTGATTCCGGAGATGTCAGAAGGAAAACATTCCAACTGGGGAACCGTTGCATTCAGTCTCGGATTTGTGCTCATGATGATCCTGGATGTGGCTCTGGGCTCAGGAAGAACTGGAAAAAGCCATGACGTCCCTGATGGGATAGAAGTCATTTTACGATAGACAGAGTAATGCTGCGGGAGTATCATCTACCTGTATATCCTGCAATTGCTAATAAGGAGTGATCATGAAAAGAATAGCAGTAACATATGAGAATGGAGAGGTTTTCCAGCACTTCGGGCACACGGAAGAATTCAAAGTATACGAGGTGGAAGACGGGAAGGTCATAAACAGTGAGATAATAGGATCAAACGGGAGCGGGCACGGCGCCCTTGCCGGACTGCTTGGTGAGAACAGTATAGATGTACTGATCTGCGGCGGGATCGGCGGCGGAGCACAGGCTGCACTTCAGGAGCGTGGGATTGAACTTTGCGCAGGTGCATCAGGAAATACTGATGAAGCGGTAGAAGCATACCTCAGAGGTGAACTGGTCAATACAGGCGCTAACTGCGACCACCATGGAGAAGGCCACTCCTGCGGAGATCATGGAGAAGGCCACTCCTGCGGAGACCATGAGGAAGGACACTCCTGTGGGAACTGTCATGACAGTAAGTCTGATATTCAGGGGAAGAATGTTGGGAAGACCTGCCGTACCCATTACCGAGGGACCTTCAATGACGGAACACAGTTTGATTCATCCTATGACAGAGGGGAACCGCTGGAATTTGTATGCGGTGCCGGCATGATGATCAAAGGCTTTGACGCAGCTGTGGCGAACATGGAAGTGGGCGAGGTGGTTGATGTGCATCTTATGCCGTCAGAAGCTTACGGTGAACCGGATCCCAGGGCTGTTTTCCAGGTTGAGATCGCACAGATGCCGGGAGCGGAGCAGGTATCTGTCGGACAGCAGGTATATCTGCAGAACATGAACGGACAGCCATTTCCTGTAAAAGTAGTTGCAAAAGATGAAAAGACCGTCACGTTTGACGCGAACCATGAGATGGCAGGTAAGGAACTTAATTTCAGGATAGAACTGGTTGAAGTTCTGTAAGCAGGATATCACCCATCATACAGTAGTTCATGATATTCATAAGGACGACTGTGTGATGGGTGTTTTGCACAGAAGAAAAATTTTCTGCGGTTTTGGAGTGGCTGCAGATCAGTGATCGAAGTGTGCAGACACCTGCTTCATCAGATCTATGATCGGGAGATGCTGAGGACACACTCCCTCGCACTGACCGCAGGCAATACAGTCTGATGCTTTGCCGAAACTTCCGGAGAGCGCCTCATAATGGTAGTAATTAACTGTCCAGCCTTTCTCTTCAAGATCTTCCCGCATATCTTCGTTATATAGAGAAAAATACTTCGGGATCGGAATCTGCATGGGACATCCGTCGGTACAGTAAGAGCATCCTGTGCATGGAACAGCGATCTGGGCATTGATGATCTCTGCCGCTTTGCGCGTTATAGATATCTCTTTTTCAGTCAGCGGCCTGAAGTCTCTCATGAAACCGGTATTGTCTCTTACCTGCTCTATGCTGCTCATTCCGGAGAGAACCATCATCACATTCTCCTGAGAAGCGGCGAAACGGATAGCCCAGGAGGGTACGGACATCTCCGGATTTGCGGCCTTTAAAAGAGTCTCCGCTTCTTTAGGCACATTAGCCAGTGTTCCGCCTTTAACCGGTTCCATTACGATAATGGGCTTGCCATGTCTGACAGCCATATCGTGTACATCGCGGGCTTGTACCCACTCACTTTCCCAATCCAGATAATTGAGCTGCATCTGAACGAATTCCATTTCCGGATGCCTGGTCAGAATCTGATCCAGCAGCTGCGGGGTACCGTGGAAAGAAAAACCTGCATGTTTTACAAGCCCCTGTGCCTTTTTATCAAGCAGCCAGTTGAAACAGTCAAGCTTCTCAAACTTGGAATAATTCTCGTTTTCGACCCCATGAAGCAGGTAATAATCAAAGTACCCCGCCCCTGTCTGCTCCAGCTGATCATAGAAGACCCTGTCCCTGTCTTCAAAGGAATCGAAGAAAGCGCAGTGAAGTTTTGTGGCGAGCGTGAAACTGTCACGGGGGTGACGATCTACGAGGACTTCTTTTGCAATCCGCTGGCTGGCAGATCCGCAGTACATAATGGCTGTGTCGAAATAGGTAAAACCTGCTTCGATGAAAGCATCCACCATCTGTTTGACTTTTTCGACATCCACACTGGCAGCGTCATTTTTGTCGATCACAGGCAGCCGCATAAGTCCAAAACCGAGTTTATTCATTATATTTTCCTCCGGAGGGTTCTCATGTTTATTCATCCTATACAAATATATTAGTCAAAGGCAGGTCCTGCGGCTACTCACATATTGCTAAAAACTCTTCATGGAATACTTCCGGCGGCTATGCTGTTTGTGTGTAAAATCGGTTGACATATGATACGAGCGATGTTATATTAACCGTACCTAGATTAGTAATAACTAACATTATTTATTATTTTGTTATCATGTCTGCTGCAGGCTGAAAATTCCCTGCTGCAGGCAGATTTTTGGGGATATGGTTAGATAAATCTAACCACCGGATTTATGAATGCTGTTTTCATTCGCAGTATTTCACCTGATTTTTTGCAGAGGTTTCTGGAAGGAGCGGTCTATGCAGATTGAATATTCACTGATTGAACACGGTGCGCCAACGCTGGCAGGGCTCAAAACGGCGAACCTGTTTCCGGTGAAAGCTGAAGGAGAGGATGTGATCCGGTCGCTTCGCAGGGTTAACCGGATATTGAACAGGAAAGGAATCAGAGCGATTCCGCTGAAGAAAAAAAGTGACAGCATTCTTCTGTATCTTTTCCGCCCGGAAAGGCTGGAGGAGGATCTGAACCAGCCGGAAACAGCCTGTATGCTGAAAGAGATGGGCTATCCCTGCGGCAGAATGGATCTGTGTATCTCGTGCCTGGTCCGGCATCTGAAAGAGGATGAATCATTTCCTCATGAGATCGGACTGTTTCTGGGATACCCTCCTTCTGATGTAAAAAGCTTTATGAACAGCCAGCGTGATGGAGTAAAGTGCACGGGATGCTGGAAAGCGTACAGCAACCAGGAAGAAGCGGAGAGAACTTTTGAGAAGTATAGAAAATGTACCCGTGCCTACCGAAGGGAAATGAGAAATGGCAGAACCCTGGAGAGCCTGGCTGTGGAAACAGCCGGACGGAAAAGACTCCGGGCTGTAGATAGATGAAACACATATGCGAAAGGAGTACTTGATCGAATGAGCAAAGTAGCAGTGGTTTTTTGGAGCGGTACGGGAAACACGCAGGCAATGGCTGAAGCTGTTGCGGACGGAGCCAGGGAAAAGGGGGCTGATGTCTCTCTGATCGAGGCAGGTTCTTTCAGCGCGGATATGGTAGCTGATTATGAGGGAATTGCTTTTGGCTGCCCGGCTATGGGGGATGAAGTGCTGGAGGAGGATGAATTCGAGCCGATGTTTACAGCTGTGGAAGGATCCCTTACAGGAAAGAAAGTCGGACTGTTTGGCTCTTACGGCTGGGGAGACTGCCAGTGGATGCGTGACTGGGAAGAGCGCTGCAGTAATGCAGGGATCACTCTGGCAGCAGACAGTGTTACGGCAAATGACGCGCCGGATGATGACGCAGTTGCAGCATGCAAAGAACTGGGAGCAGCTCTTGCATGATGAATATTCTCTACAGTTGAGATAAAACAGAGGGAGCTGTGATGGCTCCCTCTGTTTTATGACTGTATCACAGGTCTGAAAACAGGATCGTTTTACAGTGGAAAGGCTACGGCGTCCCGATACAGTTTTTTCATAATTTCGATAAAGGATGACAGACTTGTTCTGCTGTCTGCCTTATGAGTGCACAGAACACAGGAGAATGTCTCTTCACATTCAAACGGTATCCACGCGAACTGGCCGCTGTGGTCATTCAGGAAACCGGGAGCAAGACAGATACCTCTTCCGGCAGCTACGTTGGTGAGAGTCGTGTCATGATCAGGGCTGTTAAAATACTGGATCTTCCCGGAACTGATCATCCGGTGCTGGATGACTTTCAGGGCAGCAGGTGACCCGCCGCCCACCATCAGTGTCCGGCCATAGAGATCTTCTTCACGGACGCTGTTTTTTGCGGCGAGTTTGTCATTTTTATCGGTGATCAGATAAATCCGGCTCTCAAACAGGTCATGAACTTTCACACCTGCGATCTGCTTTGTCTGCTCCTTCAGAGCAAACAGGATATCAACTTCATTTCTCAGGAAACTCTCAAAACCATTCTCATATTGAAAAACCGGCGTGATCTGAACGTCAGGATTTGTCATTCCGAACAGGCGCATGGCTTCCGGCAGAAAATAAACTGCCTGACGGACCATCATGCTGACGGAGATATTATCTTTGTATCTTGCACTGAAGTTTTGCCCCTGCTCAATGGCTCTCTTCAGGTCTTCCCGCATTCCGGCCAGAAAAGAAACAAACTGTTCACCTGCCGGCGTCAGCGCAGCACCTTTTCCGCTGCGCTCAAAGATAGTAAAGCCAATCTCTTCCTCCAGAAGACGGATCTGGTATGAAAAAGTGGGCTGGCTTGTAAACAGGTTATCCGCTGCCTTGCTGAAGTTCAGGGTATGAGCCAGCTCGATGCAGTAGTCGATTTGCTTTGTTGTCATAACACACCTCGCTATTTAATAATTAAATCGATTATAGGGCATTTCGATTGGACTATGCAAGACGGGTTTTCTATAATTTAAATATACAAAATCCAGACAGGCAGCAGCAAATTGATCAGAAGCATTGAAGCGTTG
The DNA here is from genome assembly GCA_902801515.1 of uncultured Lachnospiraceae bacterium. Lineage (GTDB taxonomy): Bacteria > Bacillota > Clostridia > Lachnospirales > Lachnospiraceae > Porcincola. The sequence goes on along the minus strand of CADCII010000049.1, from coordinate 17,343 downwards.
GTTGTCGGCAAACGGTCTGGTATAAGGAGGTTCGGAATGGATTACGAGAAAGGCTATGTATATGAACTGATGGATCAGGGCGGACCAACGGACAACCGGGAGCCTTATTTCAAAGAAGCGGTCGATGAGATGATGCGTGCGCGTACACTCTGTGCCAAAGCGAATGCTGCGATGCCTGATGATCCTTCTTATGTCACTTATCTGGAAGAACTGTTTGGCAGAAAACTTGATGATGTCCGTATACTGACTCCTTTTATCTGTGACTTCGGTAACCGGGTGAAGTTCGGTAAAGGAGTGTTTATCAATCACTCTGCAATTCTCTCCGCTTCCGGTGGAATTGAATTTGAAGACGGCGTCATGACAGCACCCGGACTTCGAATCGCATCGATCAATCACGATATGAATGAGCGGCATACCAGATATACCTATGGAAAAGTGCTGGTTAAGAAGAACGCATGGCTTGGTATGAATGTCACGATCTGTCCGGGTGTGACGATCGGAGAGTACGCAGTAGTTGCTGCTGGAGCCGTTGTTACAAAGGATGTTCCTGACTATGCGATCGTCGGAGGTGTTCCGGCCAGGGTGATACGCTATCAGGATCCGGAGGAGCAGAAGGAGTAGAGATGGATGAGTGTGAGAGAATCCGGGATCTTTACCGGGAATACTGGAACTGTATGATCGCTAAGAATGCAGATGGACTCCGAAGAGTAATGTCAGAAGACTACTATCTGCTTCACATGACCGGAGTAAAGCAGTCTGCTGAAGCATTTCTGAGAGGGTTGGAGAATGGTACTTTCAACTACTATTCGGCTGATCATGACAGCATCGATGTAAAGATTAATGGGGACAAAGCGACTATGATTGGCAGAAGCCGTGTAGTTGCCGCGGTGTATGGCGGTAGAAAGAACAGCTGGCGTCTGCAGGGAGATTTCACACTGCAGAAAGAATCAGGGGTATGGAAAATGACCAGCTCCAGAGCATCAACATATTGAAAAACAGAATCACTGGAGGAAATTACAATGGGAAAGACACTGATTGCTTATTTTTCGAGGGCAGATGAGAACTATTTTGGCGGTGCGATGCGCTATGTAAAGGTTGGAAATACAGAGATTGCCGTAAATCTCATGAAGGAGATGACGGGTGCTGACACCTTTAAGATCGAGATGAAGAACCCATACTCTCCGGTGTATATGACCTGTATTGACGAGGCGAAGAAGGACCTGAGGGCAAAGGCAAGACCTGAGCTGGTTTCAATGCCGGAGAGCATCGATGAATACGATACCATCATTCTTGCCTATCCGAACTACTGGGGGACAATGCCGATGGCGGTGTTTACGTTCCTGGAGAACTATGACTTTGCAGGTAAGACGATCCTTCCTCTCTGCACGAACGAAGGCAGCGGAATGGGTGGAAGCGAGAGGGACATTAAGAAGACATGCCCGGGAGCGGATGTTAAGAAAGGCCTGCCTGTCACGGGCAGCCAGGCAGCAAATTCATTGGAAGCACTTAAGCGTTGGCTGTCAGCAAACAGCCTGGTATAAGGAGGTTACACATGGAATACATCACATTGAATAACGGTTTGAAATGCCCGGTGATCGGGATCGGAACCTTCATGCTTTCTCCTGCAGATGCAGAGAACAGCGTACGGGAAGCTCTGAAGATGGGGTATTCTCTGGTGGATACGGCGAATGCCTATGTTAATGAACGGGCAGTCGGCCGCGGGATTAAGGACAGTGGCGTGAAGCGTGAGGATGTCTTCCTCTCTACGAAGCTCTGGCCAAGTGAATATGAAAATGAGAATGCGGTAGATGAAACGCTGGAGCGCCTGGGCGTAGATTATGTAGACCTCCTGTACATTCACTAGCCCGCCGGGAACTGGCTTGCCGGATACCGTCAGCTTGAAAAAGCATATAAAGAAGGCAAGGCGAAGAGCATAGGCATCTCCAATTTTGAGGGAGAGTACATTGAAGAACTGGAGAAGAAGTGGGAGATCGTACCTCAGTTTATCCAGGTTGAGGCGCACCCGTATTTCACACAGCCGGAGCTCAGAAAGACGCTGGATAAGTATGACATCAAACTGATGAGCTGGTATCCGCTTGGCCATGGTGACAAGTCCCTGATCAATGAACCGGTATTTGTACAGCTGGGGCAGAAATATGGAAAAACACCTGCGCAGGTTATCCTTCGCTGGCATACACAGGTGAACTTTGCTGTGATCCCCGGCAGCAGAAACGTGGATCATATCAAAGATAACCTGAATATCCTTGACTTCACCCTCACAGATGAAGAACTGAAAGAGATTGCAAAACTTGACAAGGGTGTACGTTATTATCACCGTACGGATGAACAGCTGAAGCAGTTTGCAGGCTGGAGACCACAGTTTGAAAGACAGCAAACTGTCTTCAACCTGTCCTGACAGCACAGTTGGCGAAGGTCTTGCGATAAAGGGCAGCGATGCGCAGAATGAACAGGATGACGTAAAAAACACAGTAAACGAGTGGCTCTCGGAACTTGGGTTCTGATTAATTGTCAGTAATTACATGCCAGTGGACGTATCAGCAGAATGATACAGGTCCCTGGCATGTTTTGCGTATTCCAGCATGACTGGATTCTCTTTCAGAGATCCTTTGCGGTAATAGATGCCCATTGGCGCCTGCGGGGATGTTTTCCATTTCAGGAAGGCCAGCCTGGGATGGGGCATCACGAGATGACTGGGGACCATGCAGAATCCGAATCCTGCAAGGATCAGTCCGTAAGCTTCCGTGTTGTTGCTGCAGTTATAGTTGATCACATGGTCATTGACCGGAAGGATCGGATGGCGGTTCATGTGATTGTTCACCAGCAGGTAAGGCGGGATTGCCAGAATCTGTGAATAAGGCCAGAAGTCATCGGTGATGATCTCCCGTTCCTTCCCGATCTCTGCAAGCGGATGGTCATACCGAACAACACAGGTGAAAGTCTCTTTTAACAGTTCCATAAATACCACATCTTTATTCTGATATGTGTAATCCTTCATCCCTACTATGAGATCCAGCTGCCCCCTTTCGAGCCGGGCAAGGTTCGCGTCTGTCTGATCCAGAGTAAAACGGGGACTGAGATCGGGATGGTCCGCTCTCAGGGCAGCAAGCGTCTGGCTGATCAGGTTGATACCGTGAGGATCCGGGTAACCGATCCGGAGATAACTCTGCTCCTGCATACTGTAGGATGAGAGCCAGCTGCGGGAATGATAATAAGTCTTGAGGATGTCTTTTGCTTCCGGAAGGAATCTGGCTCCGACCGGTGTCAGGCTGACAGATCGTGTCGTCCTCTCAAGAAGGCGGACTCCAAGTTCCTGCTCCAGTGCCTGCAGCTGCCGGGAAACCGCGGGCTGGGTCAGGGACATCAGTTCAGCGGTCTTCATAAAATTCATCGTACTTGCGATATTCACAAAGCATTCAAGCTGGGTAATGTTCATGCCAAACCTCTTCACAGCCATATTTATAACAATTACGCATATATTATAACATATATTCATTTCACATGAACGGATACGCCGGGTATATTGATGATGTAAGGACAAAGGACACCGGAAAGGAGCTGCAGATGGATACTTAGCATTACTTTGACCTGCTCAGGGAGATCCGTGATACATCGATGGCAACGGTTGCCGGGGACGGGACACCGAGAATCCGTATCATTGATACGATGCTTACTAAAAATGAAAAGCTGTATTTTCTGACAGCCAGGGGGAAGGATTTCTACCAGGAACTGATGAGAACAGGGCAGGTAGCTGTTACCGGACTGAATGAGCGCTGGGAGACAGTGAGGCTGCAGGGGAGAGTCCGGAATATCGGCCATGAGTGCCTGGATGAGATCTTTGAGAAGAATCCGTCTATGAACAGTGTATATCCGGGTGACAGCCGTGAGATCCTGGAAGTGTTCTGCCTGTATGAAGGGCAGGGAGAATACTTCTGTCTGGCAGGTCATCCGATTGTACGAAAAACTTTCTGCTTTGGCAATGTGCTGCAGCAGCAGAAGGGATACAGGATCGGACCAGACTGCATCGGCTGCGGCACCTGTGTATCGGTATGTCCGCAGGGGGCGGTCGAGGAGGGGACTCCTTTCCGGATACTCCAGGAGAATTGTCTCCATTGCGGGAGATGTTTTGAAAACTGCCCGGTACAGGCAATCATCCCTGCAGATGGAGGATACGGAGACAGTGAGGAGACATGAATGCTGCAGGATTGTCTGAATTACATACAGGGGAATGGCTCTGATATTGCGCTAAGGATCGCGGATCATATGAAGATCAGCCTGATTGCACTCTTTGCTGCCATTCTGATCGGTGTTGCAGGAGGATATGCGGCTTCCGTTTCAAGGAGAGGGGAGAAGTGGATCATGAATCTGTTTCAGATCCTGCGGGTGATCCCGTCTCTTGCGATCCTGGTCCTGCTGATCCCTGTCATGGGAGTAGGTATGAAGCCTGCAGTGACAGCCCTGTCGATCCTGGCGATACCTCCGATACTGACCAACACATGCGTTGGTTTTATGGAAGTACCGCCGTTCATGCTGGAGAGTGCGAAGGGTATAGGCATGACAGAATGGGAACTGCTCCTCCATGTCCGGTTTCCGCTGGCGCTGCCCCTGATCCTGGCAGGAATCCGGTCAGCACTGGTGGAAGTCATTGCCAGCGCGACTCTGGCAGCTAAGATCGGAGCAGGAGGACTGGGAGAGATCATATTCACCGGCCTGGGACTGAACCGGACAGACCTGCTGCTGATCGGAAGCATTCTGGTCGGGATGCTGTCACTGGGAAGCCTTGGGATCTTCAGCCTGATCCGCAGGATCCTGATGCCGTATAAGTACCGCAGGGCTGTGTAGGAGATACCATTATGACGAGGTCATTCGCCGAAATGGTTTGACGGGGTGCCAGGCATAGCAGATGAGTTTTCTGTTATCAAAGGAACGATGTGTTTATTTCAGGAGGTATAAAGATGGGAAGCATGTGGAGAAAAATGACAGCGACAGCATTGGCATTTGCGGTGGCGGGCACGTTCAGTGTGACAGCTGCAGCAGGGGAGAAAGGGACGATCCGGGTCGGTTCGAAGGATTTTACGGAGAATGAGATCGTTGCTGAACTGTATGCACTTGCTCTGGAGGATGCAGGTTATAAAGTCGAACGGATCATGGATATCTCTTCATCGGTCATTCATACCGCTATTATCAATGATGAGATCGATCTGTATCCGGAATATACCGGGACAGGACTTATTTCCATCCTGAAGATGGATCCGCTTACGGATGCGCAGGAGGTCTATGAGACTGTGAAAGAAGTCTATGCGAAGCAGTTTGATCTTGTCTGGCTTGCCTATGCCCAGGCAAATGACGGACAGGGACTGTTCATCAGCAGAAAAGCTTCGGATGAATACGGGATCACGACGATCTCCCAGCTTCAGGAGAATGCGTCTAAACTCCGGTTTGCGTCACAGGGAGAATTCGATGAGAGAGAAGACGGACTGCCGGGGCTGGAGAAAGTGTACGGGCCTTTTGAATGGGCATCTTCCAAGGTCTATGACAACGGGCTGAAGTACCAGGTGGTTGAGTCGGATGAGGCGGATGTGTCCCCGGCGTATACCACAGAAGGCCGCCTGTCTGAGACAGACAAATTTATACTTCTGGAAGACGACAGGCATGTGTGGCCGCCCTATAATCTCGCACCGGTTGTCCGTGGTGATGTCTATAAAGAGAATCCGGAGATTGGGGAGATTCTGAAGAAGGTCAATGAGACACTGGATACGGCAGCCATCACAGCATTGAATGCAAAGGTGGATGTGGACAAGGAAGAGTATGAGGATGTTGCCGAAGAATACTGGGAGTCGATCAGTGAATAACAGGCGTATGATTGCTATTGAATATGAACAGGTATCAAAACAGTTTTCAAAAAACGCAAAACCGTCAGTGGACAGAGTGAGTGCGCAGATTGAAGAAGGGGAGTTCATCACGATCCTGGGATCCTCCGGCTGCGGTAAGACAACGCTTCTGAAGATGACAAACCGTCTTCTGGATCCCTCCGGAGGGCGGATCATCCTCTTTGGACAGGACATCAGTACAGTGGATCCTGTCACGGTCAGAAGGCGGATGGGATATGTGATCCAGCAGATTGGCCTTCTCCCGCACATGACGGTGGAAGAGAATATCACGATCCTGCCAAAGCTGATGAAACAGGACAGAGAGACGGTACGCAGCAGAGCGAGGCAGCTGCTCTCCATGGTGCAGCTGGATCCGGATACCTATGCGGCGCGTTACCCGTCGGAGTTGTCGGGCGGACAGCAGCAGAGGGTCGGGCTTGCCCGCGCACTGATGCCGGATCCGAAGATCATGCTTCTGGATGAACCTTTCGGCGCGATCGATGCGATAACAAGGATCAGCCTGCAGAATGAGCTCCTTCGCATCCACCGGGAGACAAAGAAGACATTTCTTCTGGTTACGCATGATATCAATGAAGCTATGAAACTTGGGATGCGGGTGATGATTATGGATAAGGGAAGACTTCTGCAATTTGATACGCCGCACAATATCATCCGTCATCCGGCTGATCCATTTGTGGAAGCGCTGATCCGGTCTGCCTATGAGCAGCAAAGCTTCTGGGAGGGGGTACAGGATGATTGATTTTCTGCTGTCTCATCCGGAAAAGATTGTCAGCCCGCTGCTGAATCATATCTACATGACAGCAGTCACTCTTGTGATCTCAGTCCTTCTGGCATCACTTCTGACGGTTCTGGCTGCAGTGATTCCGGTCCTGGGGAATATCCTGACAGCCTTTTTTTCAGTGGTTTATTCGATACCGTCCCTTGCGCTGTTTGCTCTGCAGATCCCGTTGACGGGACTGGGCAGGACGACAGCTGTGACTGTACTGTGTGCTTACAATCAGTATCTGCTGCTGGGAAATTTCCTGGCAGGCCTGAACGAGGTGGATCCGGGTGTTCGGGAGGCTGCAAAGGGGATCGGGATGACGGTGATGCAGGAACTGTTTCTGGTGCAGGTTCCACTCGCGAAAAAAGCATTGTTTGCGGGAATCCGGCTTGCGGTGGTGTCGACGATCGGCATCGGTACGATCGCAGCAGCGATCAATGCGGGAGGCCTGGGGGTGCTGCTCTTTGACGGGCTTCGTACCATGAATACGGTTAAGATCCTGTGGGGAAGTCTTCTGTCAGCGATCCTTGCGGTTTCGGCAAATGGAATACTGAAGTGGGCAGAGAAAGGAGTGTCCGGATGAAAGCAATTGTGATTCATGAAGCAGGCGGACCGGAGAAACTGCTCCTGGAAGAGCGGCCGGTGCCGCAGGTGCGGGAAGGCTGGTCACTGGTACGGGTGAAGGGCTTTGGAATCAATCACTCGGAGATCTTTACAAGAAAAGGACTGTCACCGTCCGTTACATTTCCCCGGATTCTGGGAATTGAATGTGTCGGGATCCTGGAGCGTTCCACGGATTCTGAGAAACTGCCGGAAGGCACGCGCGTCGTTTCCATCATGGGAGAGATGGGAAGAGCGTATGACGGAGGGTATGCGGAGTATGTTCTTCTGCCCAATGAACAGATCTACCCGGTATCAACATCTCTTTCGTGGGAGGAACTGGCAGCGGTTCCGGAAACTTTCTATACCGCATACGGAGCCTTCCTCAATCTGAAAATCACTGCAGATTCTTCTGTGATGGTGCGCGGTGCTTCCAGCGGGGTGGGAATTGCCTTTCTGAAACTGGTAAAGGGAAAATATCCGGGTGTTTCTGTGACCGGTTCTTCCCGGAATCCTGACAAAGCCGGGGAACTGCTCAGGGCAGGTTTTGACAGGATCCTCACAGATGCGGAGGGACAGCTTCCCGGGACCGGACAATATGACAGAATTCTCGAACTCATAGGGCCGAAGACGATAAAAGATTCGCTGGCTCACCTGCGTGAGGGCGGGATCCTCTGCAGCGCCGGGCAGCTGGGAGGCCAGTGGTATCTGGAAGAGTTCGATCCGATCATGGAGCTCATGAACAATATATACCTTACGACTTTCTATTCAGGAAATGTATCCGCGGGAAAAATGAATGAGATGTTCTCGTTTATCGAATCGAACCATATCGATGTGAAACCGGAGAAGATATTCACGCTTGACCAGGTGCCGGAAGCCCACCGGTGGCTGGAGGAGAGTCACAGTTTCGGGAAATGTGTGGTGTTGACATGACTGAATTAAGAAAGACAGAGCAGGAAGAGCGCCTTGACTACCTGGTTGAAGCATTCAAGGCTGATTCGGATCAGTACAAGGAGTTGCAGACACCGCATGACGCCTCGGGCAAGAGGAAACTCCTGCGCTCACTCATGAATATACGGATGCCGGGAGAGATGCCTGATCATGTACTGGAAGTCCAGGATGCGTACCTGACAGAACGAAATGCGGAAAAAGGCGTGGTGAGGCCGGAAGATATTCCGGAGATCAGAGACAGGATGTCCATATGGCAGGGCGACATCACGACTCTTGCGGTGGACGCCATCGTAAATGCCGCCAACTCACGAACTGCATTCATACTTTTGCAGGAATCCAGCTCCGGGCGGAGTGCAGCCGTCAGATGAATCAACTGAGGATCAGATACGGACGGGATTATGAGCAGCCGACGGCGGTTCCGATGCTGACGGATGCTTATAACCTTCCGGCAAAGAAGGTGATCCATGTTGTCGGGCCGATTGTTTCCGGACACCTGACACCTGCGTTGGAGCAGGACCTTGCCGACTGTTATAGCAATACTCTCAATCTATGCGCAGAAAATGGCCTTAAGTCTGTTGCGTTCTGCTGTATCTCGACAGGCGTGTTTCATTTTCCGCCTGAGCGGGCTGCGCAGATCGCGGTGGAGACCGTCAGAGAGTGGCTTCTGGAACATGAAAGCGCCGTGGATCGCGTGATCTTCAATGTGTTTACAGATAAGGACAGGGATATCTATGAGCAACTTTTTGAATAAACCAGGAGCAGGCTTCGACAGGATACTGCAGAAAGGCATATCCTACGTGCGCATTCTTTATGATGGTCTCACCGGTATGACGGGCAGCAGGGAGGAGAATCTCCGACGCTTAGCGGAGAAGCTTGGTACTGCAGATGCCATCGTGATCGGCGCCGGAGCGGGGCTTTCGACAGCTGCGGGGCTCACCTACAGTGATGAGCGGTTCGACAGGTACTTCTTTGATTTTAAAGAGCACTTCGGAATCCGGGATATGTATTCCGGAGGTTTTTTTCCCTTCCCAGACGATGAAACCCGCTGGGCATGGTGGGCACGGCATATTTATTTTAACCGATATGTCGATGCACCGAAGCCGGTTTATCAGGATCTGCTCTCCCTTGTCCGGGATAAGGATTATTTTGTGATCACGACCAATGTAGATCACCAGTTTCAGAGGGCCGGATATGACCGGCAGCGTCTGTTCTATACGCAGGGTGATTATGGGCTGTTTCAGAGTGCAGGGGGGAGGATCAAAAAGACTTATGACAATGAGGCCTGGGTAATGAGAGCGATGGCTGTACAAGGTTTTATTACGGATGACAGCGGTGTCTTTCAGGTGCCCGGAGATCGTATGCTCTCAATGCGAATCCCGCACGACCTCATCCCAGCCTGTCCGGATGATGGCGGACCGGTATCCATGAACCTGCGCGCTGATGAAACTTTCGTGGAGGATTCCGGATGGCACGCTGCAGCAGACCGCTATATTTCATTTCTGCAGACACATGAAGGGAAACATGTTCTGTTCCTGGAGGTGGGCGTTGGCGGCAACACACCGATGATCATCAAATACCCGTTCTGGGCAATGGCAGCTGAGAATCCACGCGCAGTCTACGCCTGCCTGAACTACGACGATGCTGTCTGTCCGGAGCAGATCAGGAAACAGTCCATCTGTATTGACGGCGATTGTGGTGAAGTATTGAAGGCACTTGAAAAAAGGATAGAGAGGGTTTATAGTACTTAGAGGTAACTAACGATAATTCTGCATAACTTATATGTATTCGCCAGGAATAACAGGTTGGATATGAAGAGAGACAGGCAGATAAAAGTGGAGTGGGAATGAACTATCACATTGAAGCGCAGTCGAAAAGACGGATCCGTATCCGTCTGAAAAGGACACAGATTACAGAAGAGGAAGCACGCATTCTGGAATATGCTTTTTCCGGTATGCCGGGAGTGACGAAAGTGACTGTATACCGGCCGACGGGAGGGTGCGCCCTTGAGTTTGACTGCGGGGCTGATGAGATTCGGAACAGGCTGGACCGGTTCCGGTTCGAAAATGTGAATCTTCTGGCAGAGGAAGAAAAGCAGCGTATCAGTGTGTCGGAGATGAAGAGCAGAAAACTGGATGAGCAGCTGAAAACAAAGCTGCGGCTTCGGATTCTGGCAGAAACAGTGGCTGATATTGCCATGCCCATGCCCATTCAGGTTGGTTATCATCTCTGGCAGCTGGTTACACTGAAGAATCTGTAACAGGAACTGATGTCATTCACGCTGATCTGAAAAGAGGAGGATACGATGGACTGGAAAAAGATCGGTTTATTTGCAGGCGGCGTCCTGATGGGAAGTTATGGTGTCAAAATTCTTTCCAGCGGTGACGCGAAGAAAGCTTACACGCATACAACTGCGGCTGTACTGCGCATGAAAGATACCGTGATGAAAGATGTCACCACGATCCGGGAGAATGCGGGGGATATCGCGGCTGCGGCAAAGGATATCAATGAAGAGAGACAGCGTGATTATGATGCGCAGATGATCGAAGATGCGAAAGCAGTTCTGGCACAGGCATCTGACGCGGCAGCAGAGGCTGGAGCATAATGAGATGCCGGATTCTTCATGAATCACGCGGGCGTATGCGGGTCCATCTCATGCAAAGACGCATGACGCCGGAACAGGCAGACCTGATGCAGACCTGGCTGGAAACACATCCGGTTATCTCAAAAGCGCGGACTGATGAGCGCACGTGCAACGCGGTCATCTGGTACAGTCCGGAGGCAAGAGAGCAGATCCTTGCTCTTCTTGCTTCTTTCTGTTATGCAGAAGCCGAAGATCAGACAGCGGTGCAGGCGCACTCTCCCCGTTCCCTTACAAGGCATTATGAGGACAGGATGTTCTTTCACATTGCCAGGAGAGGCATTGCCAGGTTTCTTCTGCCTCTTCCTGTGCGAACGGTTCTTACTGCTGTAAAAGCAGTCCCGTATATCGCGAAGGCGATCCGGTCTGTCCTTTCGGGAAAAATTGAAGTCTCAGTACTGGACGCTGCATCCATCACCGTCGCGATGATCAGGGGAGAGTTCAATACTGCCGGAAGTGTAATGTTCCTCCTTGGGATCGGTGAGATCATGGAGGAATGGACCCACAAAAAGTCAGTTGAGGATCTTGCGTCAGCGATGTCACTGAACGTGGACAAAGTCTGGATCCGAACATCTGACGGGCAGGAGATTCTGACCGGGATTGATCAGGTCAGAGAGAACGATACGGTCGTGGTCCGCACCGGCAATATGATTCCGCTGGACGGGATGGTACTGGAAGGTGATGGTATGGTGAATCAGGCATCCATTACCGGAGAGCCTCTTCCTGTGCATAAACGTCCCGGCAGTATGATCTATGCCGGAACGGTAGTGGATGAGGGCGAACTTGCAATAACAGTCCGTCAGGAATCCGGGACAGGAAGGTATGACCGCATTGTAAGAATGATCGAGGAGTCTGAAAAATTAAAATCTCAGGCTGAGGATAAAGCGTCCCACCTGGCTGACAGGCTGGTGCCATGGACGCTCGGAGCTTCCGCTCTCACCTGGCTCCTGTCCGGAAATGCAGCCAGAGCAGCAGCGATCCTGATGGTTGATTTCAGCTGCGCCCTGAAACTATCCATGCCAATCTCAGTCTTGTCCGCTATGCGGGAAGCCGGCACATATCATATCTCTGTTAAGGGAGGAAGGTTCCTGGAGAACTGTTCGGAAGCAACAACAATTGTTTTTGACAAAACCGGAACACTGACCTGTGCGCAGCCGAGTGTGTGCGGGGTGGAAACTTTTGGCGGAACAGATGCAGATGAGATGCTCTGCCTCGCAGCGTGCCTGGAGGAGCATTATCCTCATTCCATGGCAAATGCTGTGGTGCGGGAAGCACAGAAAAAACATCTCGAACATGAGGAGAGACACTCCAGGGTGGAGTATATCGTTGCACATGGGATTGCGAGCAGCATAGAGGGCAAGAAAGTCTGTATCGGGAGTTATCATTTCATTTTTGAGGACGAAGGCACTGTCATTCCGGAAGGCGAGCAGACTCATTTTGAGAATCTGCCGGATGAATACTCACATCTGTATATGGCTGTTGATGGAAGGCTTGCAGCTGTTATTCTCATAGAAGATCCGCTGAAAGCGGAATCGGCAGACATTGTCAGCCAGCTTCACTGTCTCGGAATAGACAGGGTCGTTATGATGACCGGAGACAGCAAGCGTACTGCCCGGGCAGTGGCAAAGATGGTCGGAGTAGATGATTACTACGCGGAAGTCCTGCCAGAAGAGAAAGCAGCCTTCATCCGCAGGGAGCATGCCTCAGGAAGAAAAGTGATCATGGTGGGAGATGGTGTAAATGATTCTCCGGCTCTCTCAGAGTCCGACTGCGGCGTCGCAATTAACAGTGGTGCAGCCATTGCAAGGGAAATTGCGGATATAACGATCTCAGAGGATGATCTGCACTCTCTTGTGGTTTTGAAAAAAATAAGCGACAGCCTGATGGAACGGATTCATGGAAATTACCGGACGATCATTTCCTTTAATTCTTTCCTGATGCTGATGGGAGCGCTGGGCGTATTCCCCTCTGCAACAACAGCATTGCTGCACAATGCTTCAACCCTGACGATCAGTCTGAAAAGTATGACAAACCTTCTTCCAAAGACATGACGGGTTTAACAAAACTTTCGCCCGTCGCACAGTGATTCGGATTCATCCGGTTGCCGACCGTGCGGCGGGCATTTCTCCAAACGGGCGTTAGGGACGACTAACTATGCTGTTTTCAAAATAGCAGCAGAAAGCGAGGATGTAATGACTATGAAACCTGATTATAAGAACTGGATGCCGAAAGGGATGGTGCTGGGAACACTGTGCGGCGCAATAGGATGCATAGGAGCATCAGCCATCTGCCATTACACAGATCTGATTAAAAATGAGACTGGAAGAAATGTGATATCCGGTTCTCTTCTTTTTGCCGGTGTTATGGCAGGGGGTGCTGCACTGTGGATGGCAAAGATGTATCAGGCATTTTCCTATGATGGAAAAAGGAAGATGTCCAGACAGATCATTGAAGGGATCGCTGAGCATGTGAAACTGCCGGCCGGAAGCAAAGGACTTGATGTTGGATGCGGCAGCGGTGCGCTTGCAATCGCCTGTGCAAAACGTAATGCAGATACGGTATTCACCGGGATCGACCGCTGGGGAAAAGAGTATGCATCTTTCAGCCAGGCTCTCTGCGAGAGTAATGCGAGAGCTGAAAAAGTCAGTAATGTAAGTTTCCGGCGAGGAGATGCGACACACCTTGACTTCCCGGATGAAAGTTTCGATGCAGTAGTGAGCAACTATGTTTATCACAATATTCCGGGTGACCGGCAGGCGCTGCTTCTGGAAACGCTGCGGGTGTTGAAAAAAGGCGGCACATTTGCGATCCATGACATTTTTTCAAAGTCTAAATATGGGGATATGCATTCTTTTGTTCAAAAACTCAGAGATATGGGTTATGAAGATGTCCGGCTGGCTGACACGACGGACGGTACATTCATGACGAAGCGGGAAGCATTGTGGATGGGGCTTTCCGGATCTGCGCTGCTTATCGGTAAAAAATAAGAAGGGAATAATATACACCGCGGCAATAAGCGGAGAAATGGAGATAACTATGGGTCTGTTTAAGAGTTTTGTTAGTCAGACACGAAAACCGGAAGGGGTTCTTGGGAAAATGATGCTCAGCGGTATGAACTCCGGACATGCGAAGATGGCGGACTGGGGATTATCACATCTTCCGGTTATACAGCCTTCAAAAGCAGTTGATCTTGGATGCGGCGGCGGCCGGAATGCCGGAGAACTGCTGAAGAGATACCCAAAAGCACATGTTACAGCTGTCGATTATTCGGAGCTGTCTGTGAAGAAGGCGAAGGAATACAACAAGGATATGATCGCGGCCAGGCGCTGCACTGTCATGCAGGGCGATGTGTCAGACCTCAGTCTGCCGTCTGACAGTTTTGATCTCGCCACCGCTTTTGAAACAATCTACTTCTGGCCCGGGCTGGAAAGATGTTTTTCTCAGGTTGCGAGGATACTGAAACCGGGTGGATTATTCATGATCTGTAATGAATCAGACGGCACGGATGCCACAAGCCTTAAATACGAGAAGATCATTGACGGCATGAAAAACCATACGGCAGAGGAAATCGAAAAGTCTCTGAAAGCAGCAGGGTTCACAAAAGTAAAGTGCAGTCATCATTCTTCTAAACCGTGGATCACAGTGCTGGCTGTGAAGTGAGGAAAAACCAAATGACAGATAAAGAATACAAAGAACTATCAATCAAAGAATTCACCAGGGCGGCAAAGGTTTATGAAACGGATGACGCAGGTGTCTACAGGATGTGCAGGAAGGACTATCCGGATGTGCTTGAGGAACTGGAAAAAGAAGAATTCACTGACCTTCTTGACTGCGGATGCGGAACGGCGCCAATGCTTACGCTCCTTCAGAAGAAGTACCCGGAGAAACACTACACAGGCATCGACCTGACTCCTGAGATGATCGAAGTTGCTAAGGCAAAGAAGATGCCTGGAGTGAATCTGGTTGTAGGTGACTGTGAAAATCTTCCCTTCAAAGAGAACTCTTTTGATGTTGTGATCTGCTGCCAGAGTTTTCACCATTATCCGAACGTACAGAGATTCTTTGACAGTGTACACAGGGTGCTGCGTCCCGGCGGACGACTGATCCTGCGTGATATGACGGCAAAATCTGCAGCCACAAGGTGGTTCATGAACCATGTTGAAATGCCCTTGATCAACCTCGCCGGCCATGGTGACGTCCATGTTTATGGGATAGACGAGGTCAGAGAACTGTGCCGAAAAGCTGGACTCGTTCTGGAGAAGGGAGAGAAGAGAGGGTTTTTCCGGCTCCACTGTGTGATCAGGAAACCTGCATGAATCAATGACCACCGGGAACTTTTTATATTGACAGAACGCCCCAGTAGAAGTATGATTTGTTATACAAATCATACTTATGAAGGAGCGTACAACTATGCCAAATCCGGAAGGTAAATATGCGTGGACAGCGACCGTCGGCGAAAAGGGGCAGATTGTGATACCGAAGCAGGCGAGGGAGATCTTCGGTATTAAACCGGGAGATACATTGCTGATTCTTGGTGATGTGGAACGCGGGATAGCGATACCCAATAAAGGGGCATTCACGAATCTGTTTGAAACGGCTTTTGACAGGAAGAATGGTGGTGACAATCAATGAAGATCGCATGGTTCTGCATCCCGGCACACGGTCACACGAATCCGACACTCAAAGTGGTGAGAGAACTGACAGATGCCGGACATCAGGTGTTTTATTTTTCATTTGAGATGTTCCGTGAAAAGATTGAACAGGCCGGAGCAACATTTATCGGATGCGACGGCTATGACTTTGACATGGAGGACAAGGAGAATGCAGACCGTGTCGGAAAGGACAAGGTATTTGCGACAGAACTTCTTGTCTCATCTACTCTGGCGCTTGATGAGATGACAACACAGAAGATCGGGGAGATAAAGCCGGATATAATTGTTTCTGATTCAGTTGCTTTCTGGGGGAAGCTTGTGGCCATGAAGCACCGGATTCCGTATGTCTCCTCCACTACCACATTTGCCTTTAACCGCTATTCAGCAAAATACATGAAGGAAAGTCCGTGGGATATAGCGAAGATGCTGTTTGCCATGCCCCGGATCAACAGACAGATTCAGCGGCTGCGTGATCATGGATACCCGGTCAAAGGTCTGCTGGAGATTGTCCAGAATGACAATGAGACAAACACCATCGTCTATACATCGAAGTATTTCCAGCCTTGCCAGGAAACCTTCTCAGACCGCTATCATTTTATCGGACCATCCATCAGGCCTATTACGGAACCGGTGACAAAGACGGCGGAGAAAACGGTTTATATTTCCATGGGAACAGTCAACCAGAACAGGGAGTTCTACCGCAACTGTATCCATGCGCTTGGGAAAACAGACTGGCAGGTAATCATCTCCATGGGGACGAATACAGAACACTTTGACGACCTTCCTGCCAATATCCAGATATACGAGACAGTAGACCAGATGGCTGTCCTGTCGATCGCGGATGCTTTTATCACCCACTGCGGTATGAATTCTGCGTCGGAAGGACTGTATTTCCAGGTTCCGCTGGTGCTCTTTCCACAGACCCCGGAGCAGGGCGCAGTGGCAAAGAGGGCAGAGGAACTCGGCGCAGGCATCCGGCTGCAGTCAATATCAGAGGACGATATTCTGGACAGCCTGAAACAGGTGCTGTCGGTTCCGGATTATAAGGAGAATGCGGTCAAAGTATCAGAAAGCTTCCGCGCCTGCGGCGGTGCGGCAGAGGCCAGAACTTTTCTGGAAGAGGTTGCCGGAAGATGAGATCATGAAGCATTCCCCTGATAGGCGATCTTTATGATATCATCGATCCCCGCCTCCTCTATGGAAACGTCTTTGATATCTTTCTGCCTAGACAGATCCGCAATGAGGTCAGCCGCTGTCATATCTTTTTTCATAAATCGATATTTGGCGATATTTCCTTCATGCTCTGTCATCTCACACTTTTCATGCTCCGGTGCTGCTTCGTCATAATACTCAACGACCAGCGTCTTATACGGAGCGATCCGGTCGACGATCTGGCTCAGGTTCCCGTCTTCCATCATCACCCCGTGGTTGATGATGATCAGCCTCTCACACAGTTCTTTGATATCGCCAAGATCATGTGTGGTGAGGATGACGGTTGTCTTCCGGACCTGATTGATCTCTTTGATAAATGTGCGCAGGGCGAACTTGCTTGATACGTCAAGTCCGATGGTCGGTTCATCCAGGAACAGGACCCTGGGAGAGTGCAGCATTGAAGCGACCAGATCGCCCTTTACTCTCTGGCCGAGCGACATCTGCCTGACAGGCTTGTCCATGAGCTCCCTGATCCCGAGAATCTGGTCCATCACATCGAGTGTGTTTTCATATTCATGATGATCGATCTGATAGATATGCTTCAGCAGTTCAAAACTTTCTGACAGGCGGAGATCCCAGTTGAGCTGAGATCTCTGTCCGAATACAACGCCGATATTG
>CADCII010000048.1 GCA_902801515.1 uncultured Lachnospiraceae bacterium | reverse complement strand
CTCTTTGTCCTTAATGCTCTCCGGCGCTCCGGTAAACTCCTTCTTCGCCTCAAGCGTCGCTTCGCCGCTCACACTGTACTCGTTCGTGATCGTCAGGCTGCTTTTGCCGCCGTTATAGGTCACAGTCGGTACTAACTCACCATCAATGTAATTCACTTCAACGGTGGCATAGTATTCATTATCGTCATATTCGATTCCGGGGATCTTAGCAGAGCCTGTTGGAACTACTTCTTTGATTACATAACTGAAAACACCTATAGAAGTAAAAGTAATACTCTCAAATATCGCCGTCGGATTCGCAGATGTTGCACTGGCGGTCAACACACTCTTGCCTTCCGGCATGGGCGCTCCAGAAACCGGTGTCAACTGGAAATCAAATACACAATTCTGATTTTGGGGCGAACTCCAATTCCAGGGACCCGCTATCTCTTTTGTAACCTCCATGTGGGCCTGGGTTTTGATATGATAATCATTAGCGAAACCAAAGGTATACAACTTTCCTGCTGTGATGGTACCCCAGGCACCTCCATCCTTCGACACCATAGTTTTCACTATTGTCGCCGTATGATCCTGACCTTCCGAAGTATACTTGACTTCGATGTCCATATCATAATAGGAGCTGTCATACGTAATATCATCCGGTGCATCATCCGGTTTGACTTCAACAACACGATAGCGGTAGTGTACCGTCTCATTTTTACCCTCAATCGGGCTGAAATGAATATCGCCAAAGTCAGCTGTCGAATTGTCTTGCGTCAGAGTAACGATCGGATTATCCGGCAGAGGAGCTCCGGCCGTCACCGCACTCATCTGGATCGTATATGAAGTCCCAGCCGGCCAGATTCCTCCTGTGAATATCTTATTCGCAGCAAAGCCTTCCTCATCACCGATCAGTTTCCCGCCATTGTACCAGTATGTATGACCTTCTGCGCCCGTATCAATATCCTTGACTATGAAGCCTCCTGTGTACTGTCCGGAATCCTGATGGACAGATGCATCCGGTGCAACCATGTGCCCCAGGAAGTTCTGGGTAGGCAGGTTAATCTTAGTCGCATTTGGGAAGTTCCATACGTACGAAGTACCTGCTCCGCTTTCTCCGGTCCCGGGATCGCTTCCGTTGACCGTTACTGTGGGCATATTAACCTCCCCGGAATCAAGCACATTTATTATGGTATTAACAGCAGTGGTAATATCACCGATGATATTGATCCGTGAAACCCCCTGCAGAGATTCGATTGTCACGTACTGCCCCGCCGTAATCGTCAGTACACTTCCATCCTCACTCACTGCCGGGCGGCCGGTCGCACCCTGTTCTTTCAGCATCTGGGACTCTTGTCTGATCACATCATACAACTTATCCCAATCGACATAACTGTCCGAAGTGTAGACATTATTACCATTGTTTGTTGAATCTGTCTGATTAAAATTTATTTTGCCATCTACCGTATAATTTTCCCATGTTTTATCTGTTCCTACGATTTCATTCACTGATCCCACGTAAAGCGGTGCCAGATCCTTGCCTCCGTTTCTGCCGCCCGATTTGCCACCATAATCGGCAACAGATCCTCCAATATAGGAGCTTACAGTCTTTGCTGAATCAGGATCATCTGCGAAACCACCAGCTCCAGTCAGATCTCCGCCCACCAGGATTGATCCCATGGTATGGCTGCTGAGGTTTGCATTCCCCCTCGATATCACCTGAAAATGCTCCAGCAGATACTGGATTGTCTCCCCTACCTCATAAGTTCCGCCGTTGCTTTCATATGTATCTTCCGAAAGGAAAGGATTATTTTCATCTGTCGATCGGCCAATGATAAGCGTACTGAAACTTGCCAGATCAAAGACAACCACTTCTTTGTTCATATAGACTTTTGCATCTACACTCTCCGGCGTGCCGGCATCCGGAATATGGACTACCGCAACCTCATCACTGCTCTCAATCCCCAGGTCCTGCGTCAACTGATTCTCCAGAAACTTCATTGTCACTTTGACAGATCCGTTCTCCGGCTCATATTCAATAAGATTGCCTGTATCATTTCCATCCGCATCCTTCTCGGATCCAATAAATGAAATATCATAGATGATACAGGTTTCGTCTTCGCCGACCTTGGTGACCGTCAGTTCAGCGTCATCAGGAATCGCTGCTGCATCTTCCAGTATGGCAGTGACCTGAACACCGTCATTGGAAACAGCATATCTGACCCTGGTGTTTTCTATAACTGCCTCTTCTTCAGTTTCTGCTTCGGTCGTATCCTCGGTTTCTGCTTCGGTTTCCACATCCGCTGCCGCCTCAGTATCTGACTCTGCCTCTTCTTCCGCTTTATAGTTCTGATTCACAAAGCGATATGTATTAACAGAGGACACAGTAAAGAAAACTCTTTCTTCAGAAAGGATTACATCTGCAGACACGGTATCAGAAGCACCGTCTTTTTCCTGATATACAACCAGGTCCGCTGCCTCTGTCAATCTGATCCTGTCCTCCAGCTGCCGGTTGGTAAACTGGAAAGTAACCTGTGCACTTCCGGATTCCAGGTTCAGTTTCTCTGCTCTCGCTTCCTTCTTATTCTTACCGGACGGTACGCCGAAGAAATACGCATGATACACTATTTCATCATCGGTTCCAGCCGGAACTTCCTCCACAATCAGTTCCGCATCATCAGGAACTGCTTCCGGATCGGACAGGAGAACTGTGACCTTGGCACCGGAAATCTCCGCCCCGTATTCCACGCGGGTGTTCTTCTCTGTCTCAGCTGCCTTCTCAGTAGCAACCTCTGTCACAGATTCTGCCCCCTGGCTGCCTTCTGAACTTTCCTCTCCAGGGGCTCCGTCTGCGCCTGGCTGTCCGGATGTCTCAGCTGTCGCCTCTGTCTGAGCCGCTGTTTCTGACTGTGCCGCAGTTTCCGCCTGCGGCGCTGCAGTTTCCGGCTGAGAAGCAGTAGTCTCCGGCTGCGGCGCAGCAGTCTCCGGCTGCGGTGCAGGTGTCTCCGGCTGCGGTGCAGCAGTTTCCGGCTGTGGTGCCGGTTTCTCGGTCTGTTTCTCGGTCTGAGGCGCAGCTTTTTCCGTCTGTACGGTCTCCTGAGGCGTTTCCTCCGCTAACGCATACAGTGCACCTGATCCGATCATATTAACGGACATTGTAATGGCCATGATCAATGCCAGCAGTTTTTTGTTGCTGTGATGTCTGTTTTCGTTATGTCTGCTCATTTCCAGATCCCCCTGTGAAACCTGTCTGGTCGAATGAATGGGTGCACACATTTGGATGTGACATATCCCAATATTATCTCGAAACCGTTTTCGTCAATCTTTACTATATTTTAAGATTATCTTTTTTTGAAATAAAGTGCAATTCATAATTCTGCAAAAAAAATCCGTTTTTTACTGTGCAAATTCTATAAATACGACATCCTTCATCCAGAAACAACAAGATATGCCATCTGCTATGTATAATCATGCGCATTGTAGGGATAAAACGACAAAAAGAATATCGCCAGCGGTGAACCTGAGTTCCACTGACGATATCCTTCCATTTTCTAAATATATATCTGTATCTGATTGTACGGCTGCGCTGTTATTCTGCAGCCCTATGGGATCAGTACATTCCGCCCTGCGGTGCAGCCGGTACTGCCGGTGCCGGTTCCTTGATGGTTCCGACTGTCGCTTCTGTTGTAAGCAGTGTGCTTGCTACGGAGCTTGCATTCTGCAGTGCTGATCTGGTGACCTTGGCCGGATCGATGATTCCTGCTTCGAT
This sequence comes from uncultured Lachnospiraceae bacterium, assembly GCA_902801515.1. GTDB lineage: Bacteria > Bacillota > Clostridia > Lachnospirales > Lachnospiraceae > Porcincola. The sequence goes on along the minus strand of CADCII010000048.1, from coordinate 11,003 downwards.
CATGTTCACATACTGCTCATGGTAAGCATCAAAGCCCTCATCCTGTGCGGACTCTTTAACCTTGTTGACAACTACAGAGCCTGCAAGGCCTGCATTCTGAGCGATGAAGAACAGCGGAGCTTCCAGAGCCTTGAGCACGATCTGTGCACCGGTCTTCTCGTCGCCTTCCAGTTTCTCCATCTTCTTAGCTACGGACGCAGCTGCATGGATGTAAGCAGAACCGCCGCCTGCAACGATACCTTCCTCGACCGCAGCTCTTGTTGCGTTCAGGGCGTCTTCCATACGGAACTTGGCTTCCTTCATCTCAGTCTCGGTAGCAGCACCAACGCGGATAACTGCAACGCCGCCTGCCAGCTTAGCCAGTCTCTCCTGCAGCTTTTCTTTATCAAAGGAAGACTTGGTCTCTTCGATCTGAGCCTTGATCTGCTCAGTTCTCTGAGCGATCGCGTCCTTCTTGCCAAGGCCGTCAACGATGATCGTGTTCTCCTTGGTGACCTTTACGCTCTTCGCCTGGCCGAGCATATCGATCGTTGCGCTCTTGAGTTCGAGGCCGACTTCGTCAGAGATAACAGTGCCACCGGTAAGGATAGCGATATCCTGCAGCATGTCTTTTCTTCTGTCGCCATATCCCGGAGCCTTGACTGCAACAACAGAGAATGTTCCGCGCAGTTTGTTCAGGATCAGAGTGGTAAGAGCTTCACCCTCAACATCCTCAGCGATGATGAGAAGCTTCTTGCCTGCCTGTACGATCTGCTCAAGCAGCGGAAGGAGATCCTGGATGTTGCTGATCTTCTTGTCGGTAATCAGGATGTACGGATCATCCAGAGCAGCTTCCATCTTCTCAGTATCAGTTGCGAAATAAGCGGAAATATATCCGCGGTCAAACTGCATACCTTCAACCAGGTCAAGCTCGGTCTTCATGGTCTTGGATTCCTCAACAGTGATAACGCCGTCCTTGGAAACCTTCTCCATTGCATCCGCAACCATCTCGCCTACTTCATCGCTGCTGGAAGAAACTGCTGCGACCTTCGCGATCTGATCCTTACCCTTAACCTTCTGGCTGGCATCCTTGATAGCTGCAACAACAGCCTCGGTAGCCTTCTGCATACCCTTGCGCAGAACGATCGGATTTGCGCCTGCTGCCAGGTTCTTCATGCCTTCATGGACCATCGCCTGTGCCAGAACGGTTGCCGTAGTGGTTCCGTCGCCGGCTACATCGTTTGTCTTGGAAGCAACTTCACGGATCAGCTGAGCGCCCATGTTCTCAAAAGCGTCTTCCAGCTCGATCTCTTTTGCGATCGTAACGCCGTCATTGGTGATGACCGGAGAGCCATAAGTCTTATCAAGAACTACGTTTCTTCCTTTCGGTCCAAGTGTCACGCGGACGGTATCTGCCAGTTTATCAACACCAACGCGAAGGGCTTCTCTTGCCTCGTCGCCGTACTTTAATTCCTTAGCCATGTTCTTTTCCTCCTGATTCTGTCGTGTCTGTTACTCAACCTTAGCGAGAATGTCGCTCATCTTGCAGAGAATATACTCTTCTTCGCCAAGTTTGAACTCATTGCCGGCATATTTGGAATATACGACTGTATCGCCTTCCTTGACGCTCATGACGATCTCCTTGCCGTCAACCTTGCCGTCACCAACTGCGATGACAGTAGCTTCCTGCGGTCTCTCCTGGGACTTTGCTGCCAGAATGATGCCGCCCTTTGTGGTCTCCTCAGCCTCAAGCTGCTTAAGAACAACCTTATCTCCCAACGGAACTAACTTCATAATGCATTCCTCCATTCCATTCGTCTAGTTTATTAGCACTCGCTAAATATGAGTGCTAAATCACAATGCTCATAATAGCAGAAAAAAAAGATTATGCAACCCCTGCGGTATTGCATAATCCTTAAAGTGATTCGTAATATCTCTATTATTCTCGTTTTTTCTCTTTTTTTCTCGCTTTTTGAATTATTTGTGTCTTCCGGTCACAGCTTCTTCTGCTTCCGCATCTCCGCAAGCTGATCATACACCGCATCATTCAGAACCTTGATGTAAGTTCCTTTCATACCGGAACTCTTGGATTCGATGACTCCGGCACTCTCAAACTTTCTCAGAGCATTCACGATAACAGAACGCGTAATACCGACTCGATCGGCGATCCGGCTTGCCACCAGTATCCCTTCCTTGCCGTCCAGTTCCTCAAAGATATGAATGATCGCTTCCAGTTCGGAATAACTCAGGGTGCTGATCGCGCTCTTAACGACCTGGATCTTACGATTCTCTTCTTCATTTTCCTCACTCTGGGAACGCATCATCTCCAGTCCGACAACGGTCGTTCCGTACTCTGACAAGATGATATCGTCGATCTCATACGCATGATCCAGACGGTACATGAAAACCGTACCCAGTCTCTCGCCTGCGATCTCGATCGGATTCACGATAGCCTGGTACTGACGCACACTGTCATCGGAGAACCCCAGTGTCTGAAGATTAACATTTTCCTTTGTAGAAAGAATTGACAGAAAGCGCTCGTTGAGCATCGGATCGATAAAATTGCCGACACGATCCACTATCATTTCTTCCAGTTCCCTGACCTGATCTGCTTCACTGACTCCAAGAACCTTGCCTTTACGGCTTATCACCAGTACATTCGAAGCCAGGATATCAGTCAGGATACTGCAGATGTCATTGAATACTACCTTGCTTGAATTGTTATTATGAAGAAGCTGACCGATCTTGCGGGTTTTGTCGAGTAGCTGAACACTCATAATGCACCTCCTGCATCTTCTGAACCCGTACAAGTTGTCTGTCTATGCATCTTAACATATGCAATTCGATAAATCCATGGCACAAATTCACACAATTTTAAACAAGTTTCACTGAGTTTTGCGTCGATTCTTCCAATTATTTATCATGCACACTCAATGAATGGCCGCAGGTTTCATTCTGGCACACCAGTTTTGCCCCGCGCTCCGCCATCCAGCTGCCGCATTTCGGGCAGCGGACCTCACTGGGCTTCGACCAGGAAATAAAGTCACATTCAGGATTCTCACATCCGAAGAATCTTCTTCCCTTCCTCGATCTGCGGATCACTACTTCATCGCCGCACAGAGGGCATTTCACCCCTGCCTTCTCAAAGAATGGCATGGTATTGTGGCAGTCCGGGAATCCCGGGCATGCGAGGAACTTGCCGTGAGGACCATACTTGATGACCATATGCCTTCCGCACTTGTCACACAGAATATCTGTCTCCTCATCGGCGATCTTAACCTTGCCCAGAGTCTCTTCCGCCGCGATGACCTGACGGTCAAGATCCGGATAGAAGTTGCGGACGATGCTCTTCCACTCCATCTTTCCTTCCGCGACCATATCCAGAAGAGATTCCATGTTCGCAGTAAATGCGACATCGTCGATCTCCGGGAAAGAAGATTTCATAATATTGTTGACCGCATCTCCAAGCTCTGTCACATAGAGATTGCGTGATTCCTTCGTAATGTAATGTCTTGCAAGCAGTGTTGAGATCGTCGGAGCGTAAGTCGACGGACGGCCTATGCCCTTCTCCTCCAGTGTGTGCACCAGTGACGCCTCTGTAAAATGAGCCGGCGGCTGTGTGAAATGCTGCTGCGCCTGCGCGCCTTCAAATGCAAGAGCCTCTCCCTCTTCAAGAGTGCCAAGGGCTCCGCTCTTTTTATCCTCTGTATTGTCCGGATCTTTGTATACGACCTGGAAGCCTTCAAACAGAACTCTCGCAGTGCCTGCAGTAAATACATATTCCTTATCTGACGATGCCGTGACACGGATCTGAAGCGTCTCATACTTTGCCGAAGCCATGCGGCTTCCGACAAACCTCTTCCAGATCAGTTCATACAGCCTGAACTGTTCCCTGGAGAGCGCATTTTTAACCGATGCCGGAGTCCGGGTAATGTCAGAAGGACGGATCGCCTCATGGGCATCCTGGATACGGGCGGTTCCGGATTCATTTCCAGCATCCTCAGTCCAGGCGCTGTTCCCGGCTGATGCTTTCACTGCCTGTCCCAGATAGTTTTTCCCGTATTCAGACTCAATAAACTTCGCCGCGGACGCATTTGCCTCATCAGAGATCCTGGTGGAGTCGGTTCTCAGGTAAGTGATCAGACCGACAGTCCCTTCACCCTTGATATCAACGCCTTCATACAGCTGCTGGGCAATGCGCATCGTCTTCTGGGTACCGAAGTTGAGCACCCTGGAAGCCTCCTGCTGCATTGTACTGGTCGTGAACGGAAGCGGCGCCTTGCGGATCCTCTCGCCTTTCTTAACAGAAGAAACTGTAAATGAAGCTTTATCGAGAGCAGATCTGACCTGCTGCGTCATCTCTTCGTTCTCCAGGGTCACTTTCTTCGAACCGATCCCGTAAAACTGGGCAGTGATCCCCTTCTTCGCCCCTTCCTGTCTCAGCGACGCTTCAAGGCTCCAGTACTCTTCCGGCACAAATGCATTGATCTCTTCCTCGCGGTCCGCGATGATCCTCAATGCAACAGACTGCACACGACCGGCACTCAGTCCTCTCTTGATCTTATTCCAGAGAAGCGGACTGATCCTGTATCCCACCATACGGTCAAGGATACGGCGGGTCTGCTGGGCATCGACCATATCCATATCAATCTGTCTGGGATGCTTCAGCGCTTCCTTCACCGCTGTCTTTGTGATCTCATTAAATGTGATGCGGTACGTCTTCTTCGGGTCCAGTCCAAGCGCCGCCACAAGATGCCAGCTGATCGCCTCACCTTCACGGTCCGGGTCAGTTGCCAGATAGACTTTATCCGCTTTCTTCGCTTCCTTGCGAAGCGCCGCAAGAACATCTCCCTTACCGCGGATCGTGATGTACTTGGGCTCGTAGTCATTTTCAGGATCGAACCCCATCTGGCTCTTGGGCAGGTCTCTTACATGACCTGCTGACGCCATGAGCGTATAGTTTGAACCCAGAAACTTCTTAATCGTCTTGACTTTCGTCGGTGACTCGACGATCACCAGATAATGTGCCATGAATACAATATTCCTCTTCTTTCAGACCTTTTAACGCACAATATAACGCAAACATATTCAGGATGCAAGTTTTAAAGAATATCGATTCTTGGAAATTTCTTCCGCACAGTGCTTCAATTGAAGCCCCAGCAGGGCGTTCATCGTCTGAAGAAGCGTCAGTCCGCAGGCCTTTGAGATCTCATCAACACTCATGGCATCCTGGCCAAGGGCCATGTATACCTTTTTTTCTTCCTCTCCGAGCCGGTTCCATATCCTGCTGTGTGCAGTTTCCGGAGATGAAGTTAGTTCATCTTCTGCAGGTATTATTCTCTGAAGATTCAGCGCGTCAGCCAGGTTCTCAAGAAGACTGTCCGCCGACAGCACGATCCCGGCTCCCTGATCGATCAGCCGGTTGCATCCATAACTGAGCAGGTCATTGAACCTTCCGGGTACGGCGTAGACCTCTTTGCCCTGATCCAGCGCCATATCCGCAGTGATCAGCGAGCCGCTCTGCTTCCTTGCTTCTACGACGATCACTGCATCCGAGAGTCCTGAGATCAGCCGGTTTCTCTGGGGAAAATGAGCCCTCAGCGGAGGAGTTCCGGGCGGCAGTTCCGACAGGATCCCTCCGCTCTGAGGCAGCTGGCTGTACAGTGATTTATTCTCAGGCGGATAGCAGTTATCCGCTCCGCACCCAAGAACCGCAAAGCTGCTGCCACCCTCCTTCACACAGGCACTCTGAGCTGTCCCGTCTATACCGCAGGCCATGCCGCTGATCACCTGGTATCCTTCCTGCGTCAGTGCCTTCCCGATCAGGGCGGCTGTCTGTTCTCCGTAATGGCTGCATCTCCTGGCTCCGACTACAGAAACCGCAGGAATCCTCGGGTCGGGAAGGCTGCCCCTGTAAAACAGGCCGAACGGACAGTCGATCAGATACCTCAGTTTCTCAGGAAATCCTTCCGATTCCCTGCTGACGAATCTAAGATCCCTCTTCATCAGCAGATTCTCCGCATCCGCAGTCCCTGTCGTATCCTTATAGACCGTGAGTTCATTTACCCAGGCAGTCATGTCTTCATTCGACAGCCTCTTCCAGGCAAGAAGCTGCCTGGTGTCCGCTTCATAAACTGCTTTAGGAGATCCAAAATAATCTATCAAAGCCATTATCGTATTCCGGTACATCTTCGGGCAGCTGCACAGCCACAGCCAGTACCGCTCCATATCCGTTCCGTTCATAATCGTTTCCTTTCCTGTTTTAATCATCAATCTCCCGCCCGGACACTGTCCCAGTACTTCCGGTCCACCGCACGGTAAGAGACCGCTTCTGCCAGATGCTCTGTCAGTATCCTGTCAGAACCTGCAAGGTCAGCGATTGTTCTGGACACCTTCAGGATCCGGTTGTAAGAGCGCGCAGTCAGTCCCATGACTTCATAGATCTCTTTCATCATCTGCTTTCCTTCCTTATTCAATTCACAGAACCTGCGGATCCCGTCCGTATTCAGATCTCCATTGAAACGGTAAGGGGTTCCCTTGTATCGCTCCTCCTGGACGGCGGCAGCCTTTGTCACCCTCTGCCTGATTGCCGCTGAAGATTCGTATTCCCCGTTTCCGGCAAGTTCCTCATACCGCACCTTATGCGCCTCCACACACATATCGATCCTGTCCAGAAACGGCATGCTGATCCTGGACAGGTATCTCCTTACCTGGGCGTTGGTGCATGTACAGACTGAGCGATCCGGAAAGTAGCCGCAGCTGCATGGATTCATGGAAGCTATCAATATGAATTTAGCCGGAAATGTAAAGGTTCCGCGCACTCTTGAGATGCGGACATTTCCATCCTCCAGAGGCTGACGGAGCATATCCAGGAGCGCCTTGTCATATTCGGACAGTTCATCCAGGTACAGCACACCTCTGTGAGCCAGGCTGATCTCCCCCGGCTTAGGAGGAGTCCCGCCCCCGCACAGGGCAGCGGCCGTGACAGTATGGTGCGGAGCTCTGAACGGCCTTGTCATCATAAGCCCCATGTCTTCCGGAAGCGTGCCCGCGATGGAATGGATCTTGGTGATCTGCAGAGCCTCTTCCGCCGTTGTCTCGGGCAGGATCGTAGGGATCCGCATAGCAGTCATGGTCTTGCCGGCGCCGGGCGGCCCTATCATAAGCAGATTGTGAAAGCCGCTCACGGCGATCTCGGCAGCTCTCCTGAGCAGTTCCTGCCCTCTTACCTGGCTGAAGTCAACTCCGAGTCCCTCCTCCTGCTCTCTTCGCAGCTGCTCCGGATCCACCCGGGCAGTCTCCATCGGGAGGGGCGGTATGAGCGGCGGCTCATAGTAGGAATCTTCCTGCAGGAATATCTCGCCGCATGCTCTGTCCATCAGGAAATGAATCACCTGATTGAGGTTGTCTGCTCCAAGAACTTCAACATTCCTGACAACACACCCTTCCAGAAGATTGCCCCGCGGAATTATCACAGTGTCGCACCCATAATCACGCGCATGAGACACAATCTCCAGAACGCCTCTCACAGAATTGATCTCACCATTCAGGCTCAGTTCCCCTAAGAATAAGATCCCCTTCAGCGCATCCTGAGGGAAGAAGCCATATGCCCCCATCAGAGAGACGGCGATGGCCAGGTCAAACAGTGCCCCTTCTTTGTGGAGCGAAGCCGGCGCCAGATTGATCGTGACATGTTCCGGAGAGAAATGAACGCCGCTGTTTCGAAGTGCGGAACGAACCCGTTCTGCCGCCTCCCTGGTCTCTGAAGCCAGAAAACCCACAAGAGAGAAAGTCGGCAGACCGTCTGTCACGTCAGATTCTACGGTTACCCTGCGGCCGGAGATCCCGTCAATTGCCGCAGATACAACTGTACAGTACATAAACCTCCCTTCTGCAGCAAAGCATAGAGCACCCGGATATCCTCAGGACATAAAAGCCCCCGGATACCGGTATCATTTTGTGAAATATAGATCAGTGAATCATCAGACCTGATAAGCCCCGAGACTAGTGTGGAGCAGGCCTTTTTGGAAATATCACATAAAGAATAGGTGATATTTGCAGAATTGCATAAGATGCGTTTCACAGAGCAAGGATACCGCGCAAAATCAGATTTGTCAATTGTAAGTTCGGACAAAAACCGATCTGTTGGATGAAAACGGGGACATGCATCTGTTGGTGATGCACATCCCCATATTAATATTACTTCTTCATCTTAATCTTCTTTACAACGCTTCTCTATGAATACCCTGTTCCATCAAAGTACCGGACCCTCACATACTGTCTGTAGCGCACTGTACCGGTGTGCAGCTGGCCGATTTCATTTGAACTGTCGTAAGTCGTGTTTTACCTCAGCGCCAGGATTCCGGCTTTCGCTGTGCTAACTTCCTTCATCGGCTGTGCCTCTTTGCCACTTGTCACTTCTTTATACGGACTTTTGCTGTTTTGCTCCAGCGGGAGACTCCTTCTTTTCCAACGTATCTGACCCGGACGTAATATGTTTTCTTTTTCTTTCCTTTGAATTTCCAGGTTTTTTTGGTTTTTCCCAGTTTGACGGTTTTGTAGATGGTTATGAATTTCTTGTCTGTGGAGACTTGTATCTCGATTCTGGTGATGCCGTATCGGCTTCTGTCATAGGCGGATGGCTTTTTCCAGGTGACTGTTACCTTGCGTTTTTTTGCTTTTGCTTTTACGCCGGTCGGTTTTGCGCTGAGGATTGCCGGAGGCGTCTTCCAGTGTGCGTAGATCGTCTGCCGGTATAGGGACAGGTTTTTCCCGTTTACTTTTATTCCGTCATACGGGTCTGTATACCAGCCCGTAAATATGTTGGCTTTTCCGGTTTTTCTGACTGGTGTCGGGCAGGTCCACGTTTCCCCGCTCCCATCATTCTCATGCCTGTATGTTACGGTTCTTGTTGCTGCTTCCGGATAGGTCTCATCCGCCGGTAATACGCCGCCGTTGGCGTTGAATGTCAGATATACTGTATGGCCGTTTTCATCAAAGTCTGCGGGGTCAATCGATGCAAGTCCTCCGGATGTATCTGAATCGCTCCAGACGATGGTCCCGTCCGGACCGAGAATCATTTCTCCGGTAATAGATTCCGTTGACAGGATGACCGGATCTGTCAGTCTTCTTCCGAACCCGTCTATGAACATGAATTTATAGTAATCCTCATAAGTCTTCCCGTTCCATTCTTGCCATGTCACAAGGAATTTGTTGCTGTCTATTTTCAGGATGCGGCAGTTCGATGCTTCAATCCAGCTTCTATCCGGATATGAGGTCAGGCTCACTTCCTCAACCGTCTTCAGATCCGGGCTTACCAAACGGAGCCAGAGATTACAGCTCATGTTATTGCTGTTCCCGCCGTTGGCTGTCAGTTTTTCCTGATTGTACCCCCAGCCTATTGCGAGAAGCCTGTCTGAGGTCTCCGAATACTCCAGTCCACCGGTATATCCGTACAACGAATAGGACCATGCCCCATCGCGCTCTTTCGTCCAGAAGTCGTAGATCACTACAGATTCTGATGCCCCATTGCTCCAATTGCCATTGTATTCTGACAGATCCATCCTCCCAACCGTTACGTTTCTGCTGCCTTCGACAAGATCCATGCAATACATCTCATTGTTCACGCGCACTACATAGCAGTCATAGTCGTGGCTGTAGCGCTCAGCCGTTCCTAAGAGTTCCATGGACTCCTCGTCGACAACCAGGGACATCTTTCCGAAATGTCTGTGACCGTCTGATAACGTATATCCGATGTGATTGCTCACGACCCACAGATCCCCGTCCAGTTCGGACCCCGTTCAGATCGCTGTTGTTGCACACCGGGCAGGAGCCAAGGAATACCCAGTCCTTTGAAAACTTCGCCACAAGGACCACTGCCCTGTTGTCTTCCTGACTGTCATTGAACTGTCCGGTCACGGTAAAATTGTATTGTTCCCCTTCAAACACGCCGCCCCATTTGATATCACCCAAATCCTGATCCGCCGACAGTTTCACATGGGCGGAACTGATCCGTTTTCCCCACAGGAAGTGCTTTGATTCGTCGTACCGTTCGACGACAAAATAACTCTTGTTACGGGTATTGTAGGTGACTGTCTCATAACCGCCTTCCACTGGGAAAATATAGTCCGCATTGCCCAGGCCGATCTCCGGCGACGTGACCGAAACCGCATCGTCCTCCGGGAGGACTGCATTTCCACTCTCATCGACAACCCGGGTCACATTTACAATCAGAGAGATCGGAGCCTCCGTCAGCAGTCCGGACGTAATGCTGCCCTGGAGTACGATCCTGTCCGGTGCATCGGCGGCTGTCACAATGCCGCCCGTGATGGTACATGGAGCTGCCTGCGCCGGGAGCACACCGGAGACCGTCAGGTTTGCCGCGCTCGTCCTCAGCTCAGATGAATCAAGCGTGTAACCGGAATCTTTCTTCACAACCGCTGCGGACAGAAACTGCGGGGAAATCTTCGTATAGTTGGCGGTCAGTTCCGTATTCTTCGAGAAATCAAATGCCGCGATCCGGTTCCTGTCAATTTCCAGGGTCTGCAGCTTCAGATTGTTCGACAGATCGATCTCCGACAGGCTGTTTTCGGAGCAGTACAGCCGCATCAGTTCCGGAAGCACGGAGACATCCAGGGATGCAAAATCACAGTTGGAACAGTCGAGGTACCAAAGCCGGGGTACCCTGGAAAAATCCGGCACGCTCTCCAGAGGGGTATCCGCACATTCCAGACGCATCAATTTCGGCACTTTCCCAAGGTCCAGGCTCCGGATCTGTGTGGATCCGCAATCCAGATAGGAAAGTTCCCCGACCGGTGAAAGATCCAGTTCCGAGATCTGGTTGCCGCCGCAGGAAAGCGCGCCGAGGTTTCCCTGAGAAGACAGATCCAGTGATGTCAGTCTGTTCTGGCTGCAGTCCAGATAGTATAACTGCGGCAGGTTGCTCAGATCCAGTTCGGTCAGATAATTATCCTGAAGATACAGCGCGTTCAGTTTCGTGACTTCGTCAAGGTCCAGGTCATCCA
>CADCII010000047.1 GCA_902801515.1 uncultured Lachnospiraceae bacterium | reverse complement strand
CAGAGCATGATATCTCCTATGAATGGAAATGGGCTGTCCAAAGATATGACGAGGACAATGACGATTATATTGACATCGATCCTGGTTCGGCGGACTGCCCCGTCACCTTCACACCAGAAAATGACCGGCTGCTGATCGGGACTGCGGAGAGTATCACCGGTCAGATGCGCATCCTGCCGACCGTCACTTTGTATGTGGACGGAGAGGAAAGGTCGCGCACTTATGCAGGTGAACCTGAGATCTGTGTGAAGGAAGACCTGCTGGAGATCCAGATCGGGCAGCTGAACACAGATCTGGCAGTAGGCGAAACAACGCAGGCTGACTTTACGCTGGTTCGGAAGTATCTGGAAAATCATGACGGAAACATATCGGCGTACACGGACAGAACACCGCCCTATTACGATGACGACAGTCCTCAGGAGTGGGGATTCGCTGTCCTCTATGACCCTATTACGATGACGACAGTCCTCAGGAGTGGGGATTCGCTGTCCTCTATGACCCGGCCGTGCTGGAGGTGAAGGCAAACGGAGAGACGTTGCAGCCTGTCATTTTCACGGAAGATGGCTGCGATTTCTGGGAAGTCTCAGAGTACTATGAATACAGAAAACAGCATAGCAGTCCGTATGTCCTGCCGGTCACAAGAACGCCGGCCACATTGTCTGTCACAAAACTGAAAGAAGGGACAAACGCAGGCCTGATACTGTGGGCGGTCCGCTACGGCTCTTATGATGACGGCTCAGATGATGAGATGTGGTGTGTGCAACTGTATAAGAATTGGGACTTTGGCTCTCTTCCGGAGGAAGATCCGAAGGAGTATGACATCAGTTTCAATCAGGAAACATATACAGTCAGATCGAACGGCTCAGTCACAGCCAGCGTAGATACATCTTCTTTAGGGAATCTGGATTATACGCTGACATACACCATAATGAGCTGGTCAGAAGAAGACTCCGAGTGGAAGATCTATGCCAGCAGTGCGGATGATTCGGGAATTCTGTCCGCCACGGGATTTATGGTAACTATTGACGGGCAGAAACTGGCGCAAAGACTTGCGGGAGAGAATGTGACAGGCAATCTGCAGCTGCATGTTCTGGCAAGCACCGGGGAGGACCCGGAGACCAGTCTTGCGAGTGCTGTAGCTGGTCTGACGATGAGCCAGGTATATACAGTCACTTATGTGTTTGCAGCAGTGGATGCAGACGGCATGCCGACAGGTGAGAGCCTGCCCAAACAGATCATGGCACTGAAACCGTCTGGATTGACAGCAGACAGCGGCTCCACGGTAGAACCGGCCAGGGAAGAGGATCTGGCCTTTGTGACGTATCCGACAGCTGGAGGCAGCTGGGTATTTAACGGGTATGTCTGGCCCGATGGGTATGAGACTGACCAGCCATTCACTCTAAGAGAAAATATGACTGTCACCGGAAGATGGCGTTACCAGAGCAGAAAAGCAAAAGGGAACTTCCTTTACACTCACGGCACCTTTCGATTCTGTTGACCTGGGAGAGGATACCTGGCATTTCACAGGCTGGACATGGAATCAGATTCCGGTTTCCGGAAAAGTCGAGATGGGGGATGAGGATATCCACCTTGTCGGTACGTGCACGAAAGAACCCACATATGGATTATCATATGCATTTGCTTACGAATATAAGGATGCCGATGAGGAAACGCAGGTTCCCGGAACTGAGCTCTCAGATGACCAGAAGCAGGAACTTGAAGCACTGCTGGCAAATGAACGTCCCCAGGCAGAACGCAAGAAGGCTGGAGAAGTGGTGACACTGTCTCACCCGGCGATTGGGCAGAAGGTCGAGACTGAACACGGCCACTGGACCTTTACTGGTTATAGGCAGGGAGACCAGGTCTTGACAGAGGTAACGATGAGCACCGCTGATATGGAAGTTACCGGAGTCTGGGAGTATGTGCCGGATCTGGTTACAGTATCATATCTGTTCCGTTCAACCGGCAGCAAGCCGCTGCCTGACAGCGTCAAAGAGCTGCTTCCGGCTTCAATGAAAGTATTGAAGAATACTGTATATGAGTCTGTTGAGACTCCGGATGCCGAAGTACCGACACAGAACGGGAAATGGATATTCAACGGATATACACTCGCAGGTACAGCAGTTTCCGGTTCTGTCGCGGCAGGGAGTGAGAACATCACCCTGACTGGTAACTGGACATATACGGATGAATACTATCCTGTTAAGTATCATCACGAACCGGATGCCGAGAGCGCACAGTATGATTTCTCAGTGGTATCGGAGACCATGCCTGACAGCTTTGAGGATGTGCTTAAAGGATCAACAGTCACGCCTGTTTCACCGGCTGTTGGAACACTGGTTGAGGACAATGCGGGCGGCAAATGGATCTTCAGTGGGTATGAGCCTGCATCCATAACCATCGATGAGCAGGTGAAAGAAGGGTCGTCCTTCTTTACAGGCAGATGGAAGTATGAGGAAGCGCCTGTATACACGGTCACATATGCTTTTGTTTCCGCAACACAGGGGAAGACACTTCCGGCTGACATCCAGGCTCTCCTTCCGGCGCCGCAGGCATTTGCACAGGGAACAGAAGTAACCTTTACCGAGCCGTCTTCACTGCGGATAGAGACAGCAAACGGTGTGTGGACATTCAACGGTTACAACAAGGAAACACAGGCGATCAGTGAAGATCTGCAGGTGACCGGAAGCTGGACATATGAGGACGAGCTGCATACACTCACATATGTATTTGTATCGGCAGATGGAAAAGATCTTCCTCAGGAAGTGATGACGTATCTTCCGGAGGCGCAGGAAGGCCTGGTGAAAGGTAGTGTCATCACGCTGAAGGATCTTACAAAGTATACTGTGAGAACAGATGACAATAAGGCAGATATCCACGGGGTCTGGTCATTTGCCAGATACAGATCCGTTCCTGCCATAGTAGGAGATGAGGATCTGACGGTCACCGCTGTCTGGAGATTTACTGCGGATGAGCGGGAAAATGAAGTGCCGGCTGAGACTGCGCAGGCTGTCATTGCCGGAGATGATGTGACGAATCCGCAGGAGATTACTGACACCATCGCCAATACCGATAACCAGAAACTGATCGACAGCATTGAGACGGCAAATGATAACGATACAGATACCGCTATCGACCAGCTGCAGGATCTGACTAATAAACTCGATGACAAGCTGGTTGAGCAGAGCCTCAAGACAGTGACAGGTGGATCTGGTGATGACAGTAACAATTATTCACTGTCAGTCGGTGCAACTATGAACGGCACGGCCAGTGTCGATGGTGAAACGGTAGAGGTTTCCATGACCGGCGCAGCGGCTACAGTTGCGTCTGTTATCAGTTCCATGCCAGATGAAACAGCACAGGAACTGACACAGGATGGGCATAACGAACTGAAAGCCGAAGTCATCGTCAGGGTCGATGAGGCATCAGAGGACACTTCGCTCCAGATGGACATTTCCATCAATGTAACAGATAAGGATGGTCGGCCGGTAGAGGAGGATATGCATAATCTGGCTGCGCCTGTTACGGTTACACTCTCTATTCCGACACGCTATCAGAACAAAGACTTTACGCTGATGCATTATCCGAACGGGAGAGATGGAAACGGTGTGCAGATAAACTATAAGTGGAATGACAGCAGGACGCAGATCACCTTTGTTTTACCCGATCTCAGTCCGGTTGATCTGGTCGGTCTTACCTGCATGGATGGCAATCATGACTGGTATGAAACAGACGATAAATTGGAGGCAAGCTGCACTTCCGAGGGCTATATAGTCAGAGCCTGTGCCAACGGTTGTGAGGCGACAAACCGGCAGGTTATTCCCAAAAAACAGCATTCCTACGAAAAAGTGGAAGCAGTGGCTGCCACTTGCCTGGAAGCCGGACACATTGAGTATTACACCTGCAAAGACTGCAATGAACGGGTAATCAAGGATGGAGATGGATGGAAGAAAGTAACAGAAGCTGAAGTTGTGCAAGCCGCGACAGGCCATGATACTGAATTTGTCGACATCGATTCTGACGGCAGCAGCACAGGAAACGTAGCGTACTATAAGTGTAAGCACGGTTGCGGAACCCTCTTTGCTGATGCTGCTGGTAAAGAAGAGGTCACCAGAGAGCAGATCACTAAAGCGACAGAAGTACGTGATCTGATCAACAACCTTCCGGCTGCTCCGGGCATCGGTGACCAGGCGAAGGTGGGTGCTGTCAGTGAGGCATTTAACGCGTTAAGCGCTAAAGAAAAAGCTATGCTTAACAATGGCTGCACAGACGGTACTGTCACACCGGAGGCAAAACTCAAAAAGGCAGTCGCTGCGGTTGAGAAAGCCGTTGCTGATAAAAAGAAAAAAGATGATGCCGCCAAAGCCGCTGCCATTGCTTTGAAGGTAGGAACTTACGACATCTCCGGAAAAGTGCTGCAGCTTAAGTTTAAGCAGAAGTATAACGGAAAGATCAAAGCGACCGGGACTGTCACGTCTGTGGCATCCACCAATAATAAGATTGTCAGTGTGACCAGAAGCGGAAACACAGTCAATCTGAAGGCTGGGAAGAAGAAAGGAACAGCTACCATCACTGTGGTGATAGGCAAGGAGAAGAGAACATTCAAGGTTAAAGTGACCAAGAAGAAGGTGACAGCAAAGAAGGCCGTCAATTTCCCGAAAAAACTGACCATGAAGGTGAAGGAGACGAAAAACCTTGGCGTTTATATTCTTCCGGTTACGACACCTGACAAACTGAAATTCTCCTCTACGAAGAAGTCTATAGTGTCCGTCAATAAGAAGACAGGCGTGATAGTGGCAAAGAAAAAGGGGAAGGCAGTGATAGAACTAAAGGTCGGCAAGAAGAAGTTTAAGTGTAAGGTCACCGTACAGTAATTCAATCTGAGTTAAAAGGAACGCATCCAAGACTGACAACAGCAGATAGTGAAAAAGGGCATCCTCCGAAGAGGATGCCCAAAAAAGGAAGAAAATGAAAATCATTAGATAAAGGCTTATTTATTTGTTTGATCTGTCATTTTTCCTTCTGTCTGGTATGTTGGTGAGTAATCTATGTGATATCAAACTGCAAAGCGTTCTTTTTTATTTCTATTGTTTTTATGTGTATCAAGGATGATCACAGCGATTATTGCAATTATGATGGCTGCAACGAGCAGCGTGCTTCCAACCGTGATCAGGCTGGCGCCGATAAGGCATGCAATACCTATCATCATAACAAGCAGAATACTGTAGATAATCGTCATCATTGTGTTGTTCTTCATCTTTTTTCCTCCCTTTGAATACCGCTTTATGCAGTTCAGATTTTCTTTTTGTGGGGTGTTTCCCTTTGACGATTGAATCATATCAAACGGATTGTCACACGAATGTCACAGCTAAAAAAGCGTTTTATTGAAAAATTAAACGCAAGTCTGGGCGGGGAGGCACTGAAAGCGCCGTCCCCGCCCAAAGTATCAGGCATGTGTCCAAAACACTAGGCATAGAAGCACTAAAATCATATTAGACAATAACTGAGATGAAAGGCATCAGACTTTGAATGACGTCCTTAGCTGCCCCATGAACCGCTCTGCGATCGGTGAGAAGGTCTGATACTTCTTCCATACAAGATACAGCCTGGTCTCCAGCCGCGGTTTGAGCGGGCGGAATGCAAGCCCGCTTCCGGGAGAGGTGTTCACCAGGTTATTGAAGGTCAGAAGGTATCCCAGATGTTCCTTCGCAAAGATGGACGCGTTATACGAAAGCCGGAAGGAGCCTTCCAGATGAAGACGGTCCATCTTTTCCCCAGCCCAGCCGGGAATGTCTTTCTCCCAGCTCTGCTCTGAACAAAACAGCGGCAGCCCGATAAGGTCATCCACGCGGATGGCCTTTTTCTTTGCCAGCGGATCATCCTCCGGCATGACAAGTCCCCATACATCCGCATCCGGGAAGATCAGTGATTCATATTTAGAATCATCCGGCGTTTCCGCCAGAACCACAAAGTCCAGAAGACCTTTGTCCAGTTTCTCCATAACCTGCTCCGTGTCGCCGCTGGTGATGTGATACCTGAGGCCGGGATAGGTCTGCTTAAAGGTGTGAATGGCACGGGCGAGATAGCAGATCTGGAAAGACTCCGCCAGTCCGAAGTACAGATCGCCGCCGGTGATGTCGTCCAGGGAAATGAACTCTTTTTCTATTCTGTCAGCCATGCTGACCAGGTCTTCAGCGCGGTTGCGAAGGAGGATCCCCTCATCGGTCAGCTTGATGCTGAAGCTGTGCCGGGTGAACAGCTTTTTTCCCAGCTCATCTTCCAAAGCCTTTAAAGCTTTTGACAGTGTGGGCTGTGTCACATGAAGTGTCTCTGCTGCCCGTGTCATATTCTCTTCCCTTGCCACCGTCAGAAAATATCTAAGTGTCCGTATTTCCATACCGGTCGAACCTCCATATCAGCTTAACCCCTATGTCAGCACCCCTTATCAGTCTGCCAACTATGATATTCTGATAATGAATATCATAATATTCATTATAGCCATTAGCGAAAGTACCGTCAAACAACTACAATGAATTCGAAAAGAAGACCTGAGAGGAGGAGACATCTGTGGGAAATGAAAAAACAGTCAGGTGTAATCTGCTGGACGCCGGCTGCAATGATGAGTCTGCAGCATTTGTGAATCAGCTGGTCCAGGCGGGCAGGCTATCCGATGCACTCCATGAGATGAAGGTGATCCGGTGCGGCCTTATGGAAGAGCTCCATCAGAGCCAGAGAAGAGTGGACTGCCTGGACTACCTCATCCGGCAGACAGAAAAAGACATCCGAACGACTACAGAAAGGCGGTAATTATTATGATGAGAACAGAACAGCTTAACCTGGTGCAGGAATGGGACAAGACTTTCCCGAAGAGTGACAAGGTGAATCACAGCAAGGTGACTTTTGTGAACCATTTTGGCATTACCCTTGCAGCAGATATGTATGTCCCGAAGAACGCAGAAGGGAAACTTCCTGCTATCGCGGTTTCAGGTCCGTTTGGAGCCTGCAAGGAGCAGTCTTCAGGTCTGTATGCACAGGAGATGGCTGAGCGCGGCTTTCTGACCATTGCTTTCGACCCGTCCTTTACCGGTGAGTCAGGCGGCTTCCCCCGTGCCATGCATTCTCCCGACATCGATGTGGAGGATTTTCAGGCAGCAGTGGATTTCCTGTCCTGCTGTGAGCTGGTCGATCCCGAACGAATCGGCATCATCGGCATCTGCGGATGGGGCGGCATGGCTCTGCAGACGGCATGTGTGGATACACGCATCAAGGCGACCGTGACCTCCACCATGTATGACATGTCCCGCGTCGCAGGCAACGGATACTTTGATTCCACCGACAGCAAAGAGGCAAGAAAGGCAGCCAGAGAGGCCGTCAACGCTCAGAGGACAGAAGATTATAAAAACGGAAGCTACAAAAGAGCGGGCGGCGTAGTCGATCCGCTCCCGGAAGACGCGCCTTTCTTTGTCAAGGACTACTACGACTACTACAAGACGGAGCGCGGATATCATCCCCGGTCTCTCAATTCCAACGACGGATGGACGGTCAATACGCAGACCTCCCTTATGAATATGCGCCTGTTCACCTATGCCGGCGAGATCGACAGCGCTGTGCTGATGATCCATGGAGACAAAGCACATTCCTGCTATCTGAGCCGGGATACCTTCCAGCTCCTGAAGGGAGACAACAAAGAACTGATGATCATCCCAGGCGCAGTTCACACGGACCTGTACGACCGGAAAGACATCATCCCCTTCGACAAGATGCAGCAGTTCTTTGAGGAATATCTGAAATGAGAATTATCGTTCTGCTTATCATGACATTGGCATTGTCCGGATGCGCGTCTCACGGGATTAAGCCAGCGGAACCACAGACGGCGCCGGCTCAGCCGGAGACTGCGGTTCCGGAAGAAAGTACCATCGCTGAGGAGGCTAGTACAGAGGTGGTGAGTTTTGAGGAGGATAGCACTGAGATGGCGAACACGATGCGTTTACTAATCGGAGAAACAGAAGTTCCCGTAACATGGGAAGACAATGCGTCGGTCGAAGCTCTGCGGGAACTGCGCCCCCTCACGATTCAGCTGTCCATGTACGGCGGATTCGAGCAGGTCGGCTCAATTGGACAGAGCATTGTGCGGGATGACAAACAGACCACGACCAATTACGGAGATATTGTTCTTTACTCCGGGAACCAGATTGTGGTATTTTATGGCTCAAACTCCTGGGCATATACAAAGCTGGGACATATCGACCTGTCTCAGCAGGAAATGAGTGAACTGCTCGGCGGGGGAAACGTCAGTATCACACTGCAGTAAGCGGAGAGGACATCACGCTGCAACAACATGAGGTGACATACAAACAGATGGACATTTATAAGAATCAGACATTTGACGAGGAAAGAGCATTATACGGAGCCAGAGGAGTGCAGGTTTTGTCCTGCAGGTTTGACGGACCGGCAGACGGAGAAAGCGCGCTGAAGGAAAGCCGTGATGTAGAAGTAAGGGACAGTTATTTCAATCTGAGATATCCGTTCTGGCATGACACAAATCTCCGGATACAGAACAGTGAGATGACAGAACTGTGCCGTGCAGCACTCTGGTATTCCGAGGGAGTGCAGATCTCGGATTCCAGACTTCATGGAATTAAAGCACTGCGTGAGTGTGCGGACGTTACGATCAAGAACAGCGATATCATATCACCGGAATTCGGCTGGTCCGTAAGAGGCATCACCATGAAGAACTCGAATGCCGAGAGTGAATACTTCATGATGCGCTCAGAGAATCTTTCATTTGACAATGTGACACTGAAAGGGAAGTACTCCTTCCAGTACATTACAGATGCGGTCTTTACAAACTGTGAGTTTGATACCAAGGACGCATTCTGGCACGCGAAAAACGTACTGGTAAAGGACAGCGTAATCAAGGGAGAATACCTTGCCTGGTACTCTGAAAATGTAACCTTCGAGAACTGTACGATCATCGGGACACAGCCCATGTGTTACTGCAAGGGGCTGAAACTGGTCAACTGCAGGATGATCGACACAGATCTTTCCTTCGAAAAATCAGAGGTGACAGCCTCCATTACCACATCGGTAGACAGCATCAAGAATCCGAAGAGCGGCATGATTATAGTTCCGGACGTAAAAGAGATTATCATGGACGATCCGGAAGCGAAAGGACAGATTTGCGTAGAAAAAACTGCGATCTGTGCATGAGTAAAACAGTCAGGAGCAGTGTGAGATGAATAAGACAAAGAAGAAAACTCTGAAACTGTACAGAATCTTTTTTCTCATGCTCCTGCTCAGCATGGGTATGGCAGTCCATGTGCAGGCGGCTCCGAAATCAGTTACCCTGACAGTTGGTCAGAAGAAAAAACTGTCCGTTAAGAAAAACTGGAAAAAGGTCAAGTGGAAGAGCAGCAAACCGGGAGTCGTCTCCGTCTCCTCAAAGGGCAAGATTAAGGCCAGGAAAGCCGGGAAAGCGACGATTACCGCAAGAAGCGGGAAGAAAAAACAGAAATTTCTTATCACTGTTAAGAAAAGCCAGATAAAGATTGTCGCAGGTGGGAAGACCTTCCTGGCAGAACTGGAGAACAACAAGACAGCCAGAGCATTCCGGAGCAAATTGCCGGCAACGTTCCTGATGGAAGAACTGAACGGGAATGAGAAGTACCACTATATGAACCGTACCCTTCCCACAAACTCAAAAAGACCCGGAACGATCAAGGCAGGGGACCTGATGCTTTACGGGAATGACTGCCTGGTACTGTTTTATGAAACGTTCAAAAGCAGTTACAGCTACACAAAGATCGGGCATATCAAAAATGTGAATGGTCTTAAAGAAGCGGTGGGAAAAGGAGATGTTAAGGTTTCTTTTATCTCAAAATAAAAACAATTAAGCATTCGAAGATAACCAAATCAAAGTGTATACAAACAATCAGCGAGGGAGTTCCGGAGGGGACTCCCTTTCATTAACCTATTTCATGTATAATAATCTGTGTTGACGGAGAAAGGGGCTTAAGAATCAGAACAAGTCAGGATAAAGTCACGATGTAACCAGGATAAAGCCCAGATTGGCCAGATAACGCCAGATCTGGTGAGGATGAAATTATGAGAAAGTACGCCCGGCTCAGGGAGCCATATAAAGCAGCCGGCAATACTGTCGAAGATGCTGTTTATAAAATCATGCTCTATGAGGCTGTAGAAGGACTCTACCTCTTCATGTATTCCAGCCTGGATGCTGTTCAATGTACATCTGACCGCTGCTATGATTCACTGGAAGATCTGTATGATGACTGGAATGATCTGATTGACGAGAAAGGATGGATCGAGATGGAAGATCCACTGCCGTACTGCCAGCATGACGCCTTTATCCCTCTCCGGGTAAAAGGCCGAAATGTCGGAAAACCTGAATGGGGAAGATTCGAAACATTGAAAGATGGAGTGTGGATAGAATATAATCCCAGATGACTGCTTGAGATTTGTGAAGTAATCCAGATAAACAATATGGCAGGGGGAAACAATCGATGAAAGCATATCATTCACTTCCGGACGGATACAGAGAAATATTTGTAATGAATCTGCAGGACGATAAGAGAACTGCGGCAAAGATTAACATTGGCGGTATGATCGCCATGATCCTCGTGATTGCCGCGGGGCATTTCATCGTTCCAATTAAAGAGTTCTTCAATATGGAATCCCTGAGCACATACTTCATCCGGCTGGGTGTTCTTCTGGCTGCATACCTGGTCTACATGGTTCTTCACGAACTGACCCATGCTGCTGTGATGAAAGCAGTAGGCGGTGGAAAGGTGGTATTCGGATTTACGGGAATGTATGCTTTTGCCGGAAGTCATGAAGACTATTTTGACAAGAGCTCCTATCGCTGCATTGCCCTGGCGCCATTGGTCGTCTGGGGAATCATCTTTGGCATCCTGTCAGTGATCGTCCCGGTGTCATGGTTCTGGGTCATATGGTTCCTGCAGGCGGGAAACATAGGTGGTGCAGCAGGAGATGTGTACGTGACCGCAAGACTGTGGAACGAACCGGCATCCATCCTGGTACGGGATACAGGCGTAGATATGACAGTGTTTGATAATCATTAATATCAATACGAAACCCGCAGCTCACTGGTGTGTGCTGCGGGTTTAAACGTGAGTAAGGGTGACGGGTAGGAATAGACAGTAGATTGAAGCGAAATTGGAAAGCAGAGCCGTAAAACAAGCCTTCGTTTCCAAAGCAAGTCAGGGCTTCAAGACAAGCGTGGGTATGATGGCGCTGAAAGCGCCGCTCATGCCCAAAAACTCAAAAAAGCCGTCCTCAAAGCCAAAAGCCCCCGCCCCCTCAACAAAAACCTACTAACCTATTGACAAGATAGGTAATTAATAATAACATACGAATCAAGCTCGGGACATCATTACCGGAACCCGTAAGGGTTCCGGCTTCTTTATAGTTATGCAGGAGGACGGTGCAATGCTTCACGCAGATGATAAAGGGGTCAGACCCCTCCTTTTCACCGGGAATTTCGGACTGGAGAAGGAGAGCCTGAGGATTCTTCCTAATGGGACACTGACTCACTCGCTCCATCCGTTTCCGGATGATAAGCATATCGTTTATGACTTTTGTGAGAATCAGACGGAGATCAACACCTCTGTAGCGGATAGTGCGGATGAAGCAGTCCGGTTATTGCTGGACCATACGGTCTATATCCAGAAGACGCTTGCAGCGATGGAGCCGTCGGAACTTCTCTGGCCGTTTTCGAACCCCCCTTACATTCGCAGTGAGAAGGATATTCCGATTGCAAGACATGATGAGACGGCGATCTACCGCAAGGGCTACCGTGAATATCTGGCAGACAGGTACGGCAGATACAAGATGAGCTTCTCCGGAATCCATGTGAACTTTTCTTTTTCGGAGGAACTGCTTCAGGAAGACTATAAGCTTGGACAGTATGAGAGTTTTCAGGACTATAAAGACGGTCTGTACCTGATGCTGGCAGAGAAGATGGCAGCTTACGGCTGGATCATTACTGCGCTCACGGCTGCAAGCCCGCTGATGGATTCGAGCTTTATCGAAAAAGGGGTGATTGGAAAAACCTCTTTCAACGGGATGGCCAGCACACGATGCAGCGAACTGGGGTACTGGAACTATTTCTCCCCGGTATTCGACTACAGCAATATTCGTACTTATACAGACAGCATCCGGAAATATGTGGACGACAGGATGATCGCGTCGGAAACAGAGTTGTATTATCCAATCCGTCTGAAGCCGTCAGGCAAGAATAATCTGGACCGCCTGAGAAATGAAGGTGTTGATCATATCGAGATCCGTGTGGTGGATCTCAACCCGTTGGATCCTTCCGGAATCAACGTGCTGGATCTGAAGTTCATACAGCTTCTGATGGTGTGGCTCGCCTCCACGCCAAAGGAGTCTTACGATGAGAAAGATCAGGTCCAGATGGTTCAGAATTTCAAGAATGCCGCGCACTATGATCTGAAAACCGTCAAGATCGTTACTCCGCATAAAGGAGCCTCTTCTGTGGTTGCTGCAGGGCTTGCGGTGCTCGATGAAATGAAAACCTTCTTTCAGGGATATTGTGATGAGATACAGGAGGTTCTTGCGTTTGAGGAAGAGAAACTGGTGGATCCTGAGAAACGGTATGCCTGGATGATCAGAAAGGAATATGCTGACAGCTTTGTGGAAAAAGGACTGACCCTTGCAAAACAGAGACAGGAAGACGCAATCCGCGTATAAGCTGTCACAGGCAGGAGGAAGCAGATCATGTGTGAGTTATTTGCTATATCCGGGAAAACTCCAATCCCGGTGAATCATTATCTGAAAGAACTTATCTCCCACAGCTCGGAACATCCGAACGGTTGGGGCATGGCTGTATTTTACGGAAATGCGGTAAGCCTGGAGAAAGAGCCGATTCCTGCGTACCGGAGCCGGTATCTGAAGGAGCGTTTGTCACATCCATTTGAGGCACAGAACATGTTTGCCCACATCCGTCTGGCGACCAAGGGCGAGATGGCATATGCAAACACTCACCCATTTATAAAGAGGGATTCTTCCGACCGTGCCTGGACCTTGATCCATAACGGGACTATATTTGAATGCCCGTCACTGGATCCCTATATCCACAGGCAGGAAGGGCAGACGGACAGTGAGCGGATCCTTCTGTATATCATCGACCGGATCAACGCAAGGATGAAAGAACTGAGGCGGGAACTGTGCAGCCAGGAGCGCTTTGAGCTCCTGGAGCAGATCATGTGTGAGATCACACAGCCAAACAACAAAGTCAATCTGCTCATCCATGACAGCGAACTCACCTACGTCCATACCAACACGAAGGAGACCCTGTATTACCAGGAACTGAAAAACAGTACACTGTTTGCGACGGTTCCGCTGTGCGGAGGAATCTGGAAACCTGTACCATTTACCAGATTACTTGCATGGGAGAATGGGGAACTGCTGTTTATCGGTAAGGATCATGGAAATGAATATACTTACGATCCGGAGGATATGAGGTACATCTATCTGGATCACTCATTCCTGTAAGGGACTGAAGCAGGAAAGTGTACAACTAAGATTGGGCACTTTCCTTTTTTGTAGTATAATCTCTGTTAGAACTCTCAATTGCATCTGACAGACAGCAGAAGACACGACAGATAAGAAAGGGCACCCTCCGGAGAGAGTGCTCTTATATTGTATATAGGGAATATGAACGCACGAACGATCAGAAAAGCTTTTTATAAATCGATCCCTGTCATGGCAGGTTATATTGTGCTGGGTACCGGGTTCGGCATCCTCATGCGCAATGCCGGGTATGGCGTCTTATGGACGGCGGCCATGAGCCTGTTCATGTTCGCAGGTTCAATGCAGTTCGTCGGCGTCGGACTTATCACCGGCGGGGCGTCTGTCCTGACGACAGCCATCACAACATTCATGGTGAATGCAAGGCATCTGTTCTACAGCATATCCATGATCGAAAAATACAAAGACGCAGGGCCATATAAACCTTATATGATCTTTGCCCTCACAGATGAGACCTATTCTCTTCTGTGCGACGGAACTACCCCGGAAGGAGTCGATCCGGATCTGTACAGATTCCTGGTATCTCTGTTTAATCACTCCTACTGGGTCGCGGGAAGCATCATCGGAAGCCTGCTGGGGGCTGTCCTGCCGTTCCCGACCACAGGGATCGAATTCTCCATGACGGCACTGTTTGTCGCTGCATTCACAGAGCAGTGGCTGACAACAAAGGACCATGTTCCCGTGCTCACGGGACTGATCTGCACACTCCTGTGCCTTATTGTGTTCGGACGTGAGAGATTCCTGATCCCGGCGATGCTGCTCATCACACTTGTGCTGACAGTACTGCGCAGACGAGAGGAGGGCAGGTTATGATGCATTCAGCTGTCCTCATAGCGACCATGTCGATCGTGACGATCCTGACACGTTTCCTTCCGTTTGTTGTATTCAGAAAAGAAACGCCCGGATATATATCCTACCTCGGAAGAGTGCTTCCGCCGGCGATCATCGCAATGCTGGTGGTGTACTGTCTGAAAGACATCACTCCTGCAGCGTATCCGTTCGGCATCCCTGAATTGATTGCAGTAGTCTGCGTCGCTGCCGTACAGGTGTGGAAGCGCAATTCCCTGATCAGCATTCTGTCAGGAACGGTAATCTACATGGTGCTGATACAGATGGTGTTCTGATGAAATGAATATGAAATGAATTACGCAGCTTCCATATCTCATTCTTTCACGCCCCCGGCAGTCATACCTGCAATAAAGTACCGCTGGAGCATTGCAAACAGGATCATGATCGGTATGACGCCGGATTCCAGGGACCTGTCACAATCATTAAAATAAGTGCTTGACGCATGGCCTGAAAATGTTACAATAATATTACGTTTATATTACCAAAAAAGCGAGAATGGCAGGGGGAAGATCGTGGAAAGAAAAGCAATATCCAGACATGTTTTAAAGCGAAGCAGGTGGATCTTTCTGGCTGTTTTGCTGATGCTTTCATTTATGCCTCACAGTGCCGAGGCTGCCTCCGTGAAGAAGATCACGCTTGTGACAGGGCAGACCAGGAAACAAAAAGCTGTATGGAAATCAAAGAAAAGTACGGTTGCAAGCGTTTCACCGGACGGTCTGGTGACTGCGAACCGTCGTGGGAAGGCCACCATAACCGCGACGGTAGGCAAGAAGCGGTATCGTTACAGAATCACTGTTGAAGAGCCGTTCCTTTCAAAGAGTACGCTGAACATCAAACTGAAAAAATCAAAAACGCTGAAGGTGAAGGGAACAAAAAAATCTTTCAAGATCACCTCTTCCAACCCGTCAGTCGTAAAGGTAAAGAAGAAGGGGAAAAATAAATACAAACTCACGGCCCGCAGGGATGGTGTTGCGATAATCAGAGCGAAGTACAAAAACAAGGTCCTGGAATGTGTGGTTACGGCGGGTATAGGGAATGCCCAAGGGAATATCACACTTTCTCACAACGGAAAAGTACTGCAGACATTGACCGGCAACAGGTCACAAATCGGAAAAAACGTCAGTGCGGTCAGCAGCTATGGGCAGAGTGCACCACTGTATATCAGCACCGCCGGCGGGGACGGACTTGAGAACATATTTGCCCTGAAGAACAATGGAAACGTTAATGTGCCGGGCGTAAAACTTTCAGAGAGTGCACGCCGCGGTACGATCGCGAAAGCATGTGCCTGGGCAAGGGCTGTCTGCGAAAGCAAGTATCACGGGTATGACACCGGACAGTCAACAGGAGAGATCTATACGTGGGGAATTCCAAAGGCGAACAGCCCCGGGACCGGCGACTACTGCTGCTTCTCCCTTGCGGAATGTGCGTATTACTTCGCGGGCGTAAACACGCTCGGGGAGTGCCTCGGAAACACGGCGATGGCAGTATATCCCCCATTTTCCGATATGTGGTACAGGAGCGGTGGCGTATCCTTCTGGGGAGATACAAAGCCGAGGTCTACTTCTCCGTTTGACAGCGGCAATTACTATCCGAAACTTGGATTTATTGAAGTGACAAAACAGAAAGATGCGGCCGGAGCATATAATTTTGTGTATCAGGCCGGGGATATCGTAACATCAAAGACCCATCAGCATGAGCAGCTGATCATTAAATCAGGAACAGCCAAAACCCTGGAGGCGGCAGAAGCATGCGGTCCCGGCAGCGGCGGTAAAAAAGGCGGCGATCAGAGCGGCGGTGAGCTTCAGGTATACCACAAGCTATATGACGCGAGCACGATCAGCCACGTATATCGTTTTACGGGCACAGGTGTTGTGTTAAACACAGCAGGACTGACCGGATAAGGGAAATACAGTTCAATCCAAGAATGGCGACTTACCACCGAAGTAAGTCGCCATTCTTTTCGTTGTGCTGCCATCTGTGTATATTGTAGTTACATACAGCGCATTACATGCAGCGCGTTTAAATGAAAAACTAAATGCAGGTTAATATAAGAGCGCTTAATAATCGTCCGTAAAAAGTGCGATTACGGGCCTATAAATCATGTATAATCATATAAAAACTGTTGGATATGCTCTTTTCCGGACACAGCAAACAGGCAGCAGTCAAAAAGTTTGAAAAACTAATTAGAACCCCTGCCATAGGTGGATTGGTCTGATGACTGTCTGACTTTGATTT
>CADCII010000046.1 GCA_902801515.1 uncultured Lachnospiraceae bacterium | reverse complement strand
TGAGATGATGGATAAGGTCAATGAGCTGGAATTCAATCTGTATGAGACCAGACTCCGTGAGCAGGATATACAGATGAAATATATCAGTCAGCAGATCCGACCCCATTTCATCCTGAATGCGCTGAATGTGATCTATACCTATAATGAAGACGAGTTCCCGCTGGTCAAAAAGATGGTTATCTACCTGGTCAATTATTTCCGGTATATCGTCAATCTCAAAAATGACTTTGTGGAACTGCGGTATGAATTCCGTCATGTGGAAAATTATCTGAATATCCAGAAGGAACGGACCCAGAACAAGATTGATTTTTTTGTTGAATGGGAACATTCCGTCAGCGACGTACTGATCCCGCCTCTGATCCTGCAGACTTTTGTGGAAAACAGCATCAAATACGCAGTCAGTGATAATAAGCTGTATATTATCATCCGCGGATTTGAAGAGGATGGAAAACTGAAGATAGTAATCTCCGATACCGGACAGGGGTTTGATGATAAGACCCTGCAGAGCATACGCACATTCCTGGAAACCAGGGAAGAGGATGATCAGCTGGGCGTGGGGATCGTCAATACCGTGCAGCGGATGAATATTCTCTACCATGGAGAGGAATCTCTGACAGTAGGGAATATGGAGTCCGGCGGAGCCTGTATAGAGATCTGTCTGCCGCTTATTCGAAATGAGGAACCGGTGAATACAGAGAAAATGGAGATATAGAGATGTATGATGCGATAATCGTTGATGACGAACCCAGAACCCGTCAGGCGCTGATCAAATCGGTAGACTGGAAAAAATGCAATATACGCCATATCTATGAAGCATCCAACATAACGGACGCCCGTGCACAGCTGCTCGAAAAAAAGATCGATGTGCTGATCTGCGATATTGAGATGCCGGGCGGCACCGGACAGGAGCTGGTAGAATGGATCCGGGGCCGGAATATGATGATGGGGGTTATCATGGTAACCTGTCATCCGGAATTTTCGTACGTACAGAAAGCTATCCGTCAGGGATGCTATGATTATATCCTGAAGCCGATCGATTATGAAGAATTCTCCCGCACGCTGCACGACATGACCGGCAAGATGGAGTACTATGACGATCACACGGACACTATGAGGAATCAGGATGGGAGCATCAACTGGGGGAATCTGGATTATTCCAGAAAATCAGAGAGCCGCATGGAAGGACAGCTTCAGGAGATGCGGCAGGTTTCCGGGAAGCGGAATGTCGAAAAAGAAGTAAAGCAGTACGTAAGGAATCATCTGGCCGATGACCTGAATGTAACCCGGATCGCGGAGATCATGCATTTTAATCCCCAGTATCTGACCCGGGCATTCAAGGTTGAAACAAACCAGGGAATCCTGGAATATATCACGACAGAGCGGATCGAAGCTGCCAAATAATTCCTGGTCGAAACGAATATCCCGATCAAGGAGATCGCTGCGCTGGTCGGATATCAGGACTATGCTTATTTTACCCGGGTCTTTAAGAAGGAGACCGGTGTTTCGCCCAAACAGTACAGAAAATAACTCCCCTGCATCAATTCCACAAACAGACCGGGAAACAGCTGTATTGATTTTTTGTAGCTTTGCGTTTATTTTATGGACAGTAGGACTGCAGACGGAGGGCATGACAATGGCTAAGATTCTGACAGCATTTTTTTCAAGAGCAGACGAAAACTACTTTGGCGGCTCCATGCGCTATGTTAAGGTGGGCAACACGGAGATCGTCTGCGGGATCATAAAAGATCTGATAAACACAGACAGTTTTAAGATCGAGATGAAAGAGCCATACTCCCCTGCATATAAAACCTGCATCGAAGAAGCCAGAAAAGACCTGAAGGAAAAAGCAAGGCCGCAGCTTGTCTCCATGCCGGAAAGTATTGACGGGTATGACACGATCGTGCTTGCCTATCCCAATTACTGGGGAACCATGCCTATGGCTGTTTTCACCTTCCTCGAAGCGTTTGACTTCAGCAAAAAGACGATCCTTCCTCTCTGCACCAACGAAGGCAGCGGGATGGGCGGCAGCGAACGGGATATCCGGCAGACGTGCCCCGGTGCTGATGTCAAAAAAGGCCTGTCTGTCACCGGAAGCCAGGCTGCGAACTCCAAAGACAGCGTGCAAAAGTGGCTCCGGGCAAACGGCCTTCTGTAAAATGAAAAACGCAGGTCTTACAGCCGGGTCTCTACTGTAATTCCCGGATCAACATATTTTCTGAATATTTCTCCGTCTTCCGGTTTCCCGACGATACTTCCGTAATGAGTCGGTATCGCAGCCTGAGGACGGATTTCGTTTATCAGTTTCGCCGCTTCTTTTGCCGTCATGGTGTAAGTTCCCCCGACCGGAACCAGAGCGACATCACATTTAACCGATGACAGCTCCCGCACAGCATCGGTATCTCCCGAAACATAATACCGGACGCCATCCATCAGCACGACATATCCGGTCCATCCGTTCCGCTTTGGGTGGAACGGTTTCAGACGATTGTACGCAGGTACAGCCTGTACCTGTATGCCGCCGATATTCTGCTCATCTCCCGGTTTCATCAGCACAAGACGGCAGTCTCCTGCTGCCTTGCGCATCTCCTTTTCCATGCCGGCTGGAGCAACGAAAACCGTATCTTTATTCATAATCCTGCGGATCGAATCCGGATCGAAATGATCATAGTGGGCGTGTGTCACAAAGATAATATCCGCGTCATGAGTCTCCTCTGCAATCTGAAACGGGTCAAAATAAAGCACAGCTGATCCGCCGATCCGGATGCTGCTCTGTGTATTTACCGATATGTTCTCCATGTTCATACGGTCCCCTCCATCCTTAATTTACAATTATCATTCCGTCTTATAAATAAAGCCGGTCAGGATCGATACCGAACACTGACCGGCGATGCTGATACCGCAGGAAAATGAACTGAATTTATAAGGTTCCGAGAGCCACCTTCATCATGTCTGTGAACTTCTGCTCTCTCTCTTCCGGAGTCGTGATCTCGGGAGCTACGAAACTGTCAGAGATTGTCAGCAGGCAGGCTGCATTCTTTCCGAGCACTTTCGCATTGTGGAACAAAGCGAAGCTCTCCATCTCAACACAGCAGCAGTGATTGACATCCACGACTTCTTTCAGGTAGTCAGAACTCTCTCTGTAGAAAACATCAGAGGAATGGATGATACCTTCATAGAGTTTGATTCCCTGCTCCGCAGCACTCTTGCGGATCGCTTCGTTGAGCTGCGCTGACGCAGCCTGGATCTTATCCGTATCACCGGACTGGGTAAATGCGAAACTGGATTCGCTCCACGCTCCGGTCGCAAGAACAACATCAAAGATCTTCAGTTCCGGAATATAGCTTCCGGCCGATCCCACACGGATGATGTTCTCTACGTCATATTCCTTGTACAGCTCATAGGAATAGATTCCGATACTCGGCATGCCCATGCCGCTTGCCATAACAGTGACCGGCTTGCCCTGATAGGTTCCGGTATATCCCTGCACGCCGCGAACGTCGTTGACAAGGACCGGATTTTCAAGAAACGTATCAGTGATGAATTTGGATCTGCGGGGATCTCCCGGCATGATCACGGTTTTCGCGATCTGGCCTTTTTCTGCTTTATTATGTGGTGTAGACATAGTATGCTGCCTCCTTCTTTTTTTATTTCACTATAGCACAGTCTCCGTCAATATCTACAGAAATTTTTTAATAATCCCCCATTTTTCTGCTTTTTTATCCAACAAAATGAATATCAAGCACCATGATCTCACTGTCGCACCCGACACGCAGCGGAGGCCCGTAGAATCCGACGCCGGATGTTACAACGCTCTGCAGATCTCCGAACTTCTTAAGTCCGTAATTGTTCTCGTTGAAAAACTTCGTTGCCAGAGTTCCCGGAAACATCTGTCCCGCATGAGTATGCCCGCTCAGCACCAGGTCTGCGCCCGCCTCATCAAGATTGGCAAAATCCGACGGCTCATGCTCCAGCACGAATACCGGCCGGGTCGTATCGATGTCTTTCATCAGATCCGCCGCGTTCATCCTCTTCCGCGTTCCGTCTCCGGTCTTCTCACCGTCTTCTCTGCAGACAAGGACGATTCCTCCGTCCGCGGCGTCCACCACTTTATCCGACAACACCTCCATGCCAAGTGATTCGATAAATGAAGTCACCTCGTCACTTCTGTATGCTTTGTCGATACCGGTCATCGGGAATCCGCCAAGCAGCGGTTCCTCCACATCATGGTTCCCGTATACCGCATAGGAGCCATACTTCGATTTGATCTGCCGCAGGATCTGCGCGTAAGTCTCCGGATCCTTCAGGCCCACGTAGGTGCTGGTCAGGAAATCTCCTGCTGCCATCACAAGATCCGCATCCTGCTCATTTATCAGGTCCACCATGCGCTGTATCGTCTGCGGCCTGGAATTCACACTCATGTGCAGATCTGCGATCAGGACCACCTTCAGGGAGTCCTTCTGCTCTCCGTCGATCATCAGCGCCTTATTGACGCTGACCGGCAGTTCATGCACTTTGATATCTGTTGTATGATGCGTTCCGTATATATTCAGAATTATTGTCACAGCCAGTGTGCTGACTATAAGCCCCCTGTGAACTCCCTTCCATCTTCCGAGGATAGCCCCTATCTTCCCCCAGAACCCGCGGGCTGACCCTTCGGCAGTCCGGCTGTAAATGAACATCGGAAAGCTGACGAACAATGCCAGGAGCAGGCTGATTCCTCCAAGATAGAAAAAAACACCCAGCCATTTATTCCCGATAGCAGTCAGAGTAGCCTGGAACCGGCTCTCAGGAAGAAAGCACCCCAGCAGTGACGGAAGCGACGTCAGGGCGATCACAGCCAGAAGCAGCCAGTGCATCTTCTTACTGTTCCTGTATCTTTCAGACGCACTTTTAAGCCACACATTCCATATCCCAAACAGGATCAGCTGCACCAGTACATAGATTGGCGGGATTATATAAAAATACACGATGTCATTCTCCTTAGGTAAAAAATAAAGTTACGACGTTCCACGCTCAAATATCGTCTCTCTGGCTGAGCAGATCTTATCCGCAAGCGTGATCAGCCAGGCTTCCTTCGTACTCGGAATATGAGTCAGGGTCAGCGGCCACATATGAGTACGGATCGCCTTTTCCGCTTTCTCTGATATCTGAAAGTCTTTCCGAGCGTTCTCCGCCGCAATCCGGGGATGATGATACCCGTGCAGTTTATCCCCATATGTATGCCAGTCATAGAGATAATAGTCATGCAGATACCCGGCCTCCACCAGAGCCTGCTCATCCGCATGCAGATGCAGGCGGCGGTTGAGTTTAAACGCGCACCTTGCCACATCCATACAATGCTCATGGGTGGTTATCGTACCGTGCTGGATATAATCCCGCATGCGCATCGTTTTCTCATCTTCAGACAGCCGCCTGACCAGTCTCTCAAAATCCTGCTCTTCCTGCTCATCAAGCCTGGTTGTCACGCCTCTCTTATCTCTGCCCATTCATTTCCTCCAGACTGTCAGCCATAACCGGATTATTATAACAGGTTTTTCAGTCTGCACACAAATAAAGCAGGGATAAATCTGTTCTGCCAAATCTGTTCAAACATGATATGATGATTACAGAGACAAAATCGACCAGCGCGGAGCGTA
Source organism: uncultured Lachnospiraceae bacterium (assembly GCA_902801515.1). Taxonomy (GTDB): domain Bacteria; phylum Bacillota; class Clostridia; order Lachnospirales; family Lachnospiraceae; genus Porcincola. The sequence goes on along the minus strand of CADCII010000046.1, from coordinate 40,350 downwards.
AAAGTTGATACGCCGCTGTGTAAGTTGATCACAGGAGGAGGTTTACCATGCTTGAGAAAGTTGATCTGAATAAAATCGTCACGGATGAAGAATACCGTGCGAAAATAGATTCTCTGAAAGAACAGCTGACTGCGCTTGACGGTCCGGTCAAAGAAAAGAAACTGCCCGTGATCGTTATCTTCGAAGGATGGAGCGGAGCGGGAAAAGGCTCTATGATCCAGAAACTGATCCTGAATTTTGACCCCAGATGGTTCTCTGTTGTGAACACCCAGCCGCCCACGGAAGTCGATAAACGTGAGCCGATGATGTGGAGACACTGGCAGACAATCCCTGCAGCCGGACAGTGGTCGATCATGGACTGCTCCTGGTATCAGGAGATCTCCGTAATGCGCGTTGAGAATAAGATCGATGAGATCACCAACCTTCGCCACATGAACGAGATCAACAGCTTTGAACACGGTCTCACAGAAAACGGTTATGTCATCATCAAGTTCTTCCTTCACATTTCCAAGAAGGAAATGAAAGAACGAATGGATAAACTTGAGGAAAAGAAGAGCACCAGATGGCGCGTGACTGACAAGGACCGTCTGATGATCGAGAATTACAAAAAGTATTATTCTGCGTTTGATTCCATGCTGGAGTATACCAACAGACCTTACGCACCCTGGCACCTGGTCTCGGGAACAGACTCGCACACTGCAATTCTGGAAGTCTTCCAGACCGTTGTGGACGAGGTCACAAAAGCCCTGAAACTGAAGGATGAGCGCGACCGTGATGCCGCCAATCTGTCAGCTGTGATCGACCCGGGGCAGTACAACTTTGTCACCATGCCCGAACTGAAAGACGTGGATATGGACAAAAAGCTGTCCGAGGAAGAGTACCGTACTCTCCTGAAAAAGGAACAGAAAAAACTTGCTGAAAATCACAATAAGCTGTATCTCCACAAGATCCCAATGATCATAGCTTATGAAGGCTGGGATGCCGCAGGAAAGGGCGGCAATATTAAGCGTGTATCCGCGGCACTCGACCCACGCGGCTACGAAGTGATGCCCATCGCTTCCCCGACCAAGGAAGAGAAAGACCGTCACTTCCTGTGGCGATTCTGGACCCGCCTTCCCAAGGACGGACACATCGCCATCTTTGACCGCACCTGGTACGGACGCGTCATGGTGGAACGTCTCGAAGGATTCTGCACACCGGCAGACTGGCAGAGAGCATATAGGGAAATGAATGATTTTGAGCGCCAGCTCTATGACTGGGGCGCAATAATCATCAAGTTCTGGATCAACATTACCAACGACGAGCAGCTTACCCGCTTCAAGGCGCGCCAGGCCGATCCGGCGAAACAGTGGAAGATCACTGACGAAGACTGGCGCAACCGCGAAAAGTGGGATCAGTATGAAGTTGCCGTCAACGACATGATCCGCTACACCTCCACCGACTTCGCGCCATGGAATATCATCGCCGGAAATGACAAATACTACGCAAGGATCCAGGCGCTTCAGATCATCAACGGTATGATCGAAGATCGGCTGAAACAGGTCCGCTGATAACAGCAGGAAGTCCCGGACTGTTATGGCAGTACGCCATAATGTCCGGGACCTTTTTTTATTCGGAGTTTTTTGATACGGCACCTTTCGATATGGCAGCCTTTCCGTAGCGTGTCTGTACACGCGCCATCATCTCTTCCAGTTTCTCTTTCTTCTGCTTCTGTTTTTCTTCCTTCCTGCGGAGCTCTTCCTGCGTCTGCTCTTCTTTCCTAAGGCGCGCCTTCTCCTGCTTCTCTTCTCTTTCCCGTTCTTCAAGTGTCTGCGCCCAGGAAAACAGATCCATCTGCATATAACTTCCGTCAGACAGATTGGTGCACCCGATACCGATCAGACGAAGTCCGTGTCCGGCCGCAAAAAAACCATTGTCTCCGAACACCATGTCTTCCATCAGTTTTTCGGATTCCCTCCGTATGACCTCTGCATCCCGGGTAGGAGATATCAATGTCACCTGCCTGGAATGTCTTCGGAAGTCTTCCGTCTTCACATTGACTCCGACCGTCTGGGCATATACGCCGGCTTTTTCCATGCGGGACGCCACTTTGCTGCTGAGTCTTCCTATAATCTCCAGTCCAAGTGTTCTGTAATTTTCATTGGTAATGTCTTGCGTTGTTGTCTCTTCGTTGGAAAAACTCTTTGCCTTCTCCCGTTCTGTTTTGACATTTACGGAGCCTCTGCCGTTGGAACTCTTCCATATGTAGAGTCCCGCTTTCTCCCCCAGGTTCGCCTGCAGGATCGGCAGGCTCATCCGGGCTGCCTGCCCGATAGTCTCAATCCCCATCTGATGCAGGCGCTGTGCGGTAGCCTTCCCGCACCCGTGAAGCTCTCTCACAGGAAGCGGCCACATCTTGGCAGGGACCTCTTCCGGAAACAGAGTGTGCACCTTATCCGGCTTCTCAAAATCACTTGCCATCTTTGCAAGCAGCTTGTTGACAGAGATCCCGACATTCACAGTGAAACCAAGTTCCCTGTACACTCTCTTCCGGATCTCATGCGCTGCATTCAGCGGCCACGGCATATCTTCGGTTTCGCTGTTCTTAAGCTTCCCCCGGCTCTGTGTCATATCCAGGTACGCCTCATCTATGGAAGCCTGTTCCACAAAATCCGTATATTCCCTGAGTATGTCCATCAGCGCGTGCGAATATCTGCGATACACCGCAAAGTCCGACTTGACCAGAACCAGAGACGGACACTTCTGAAGTGCCTTGACCACTGGTTCCCCGGTCTGCACGCCGTACTTTTTGGCAGGGATCGACTTGGCAGTGATGATCCCGTGCCGGGTCTGCACGTCGCCTCCGACAGCTGACGGAATCTCACGCAGATCAACAGCCTCCGGATCATCCTCCAGCTTCTTCAGGGCGGACCAGGACAGAAAGGCAGAATTTACATCCACATGAAAGATACAATGTTCATCCTGCTTCCATTCATGCATAATCTCAGACCTTTACTTCTCCCGCCAGGACCTTCTTGTAATCCTCATAATTCTTCTTCAGAAGATTCGGCGTATCGAGACTGTACGGACATCTGGAGGCACAGCGCCTGCACTCGATACAGTTCTCGATCTTTTTCATTTCTTTCTGCCAGAACTCAGACAGCCAGTAGTCTGACGGAGCTCTGCGCAGCATCAGAGACATCCTGGCGCAGTTATTGATCAGAATCTCCGAAGGACATGGCATGCAGTAGCCGCATCCGCGGCAGAACTCTCCGGCCAGTTCAACCTGTTCCTTCTCTATAAATGACCGGATCTCATCTGTCATCTCAGGCGTCTTTTCAAAATAAGACAGCCATTCATCCAGTTCATGTTCCCTCTGGATTCCCCAGATCGGAAGTACGTTCGGCTGGGTGCTGATAAATGCCATCGCTGCTTCTGAGCGTGTGATCAGTCCGCCCGCCAGTCCTTTCATGGCAATGAATCCGACCTCATTCTCCGCGCACACGCGCACCAGTTCCTTGTCCTTTTCTGCAGCCAGGTAACTGAACGGAAACTGTACGGTTTCATACAGGCCTGACCTGGCTGCCTCTAGCGCAACCGCGATCAGATGCGCGGTAATTCCGATGTGACGGATCTTCCCCTGCTTTTTTGCCTCCAGCAGACATTCATACAGTCCGCTCTCATCCCCCGGGCCATAGCAGCGCGGAGCGCAGTGCAGCTGATATACATCGATATAATCCGTGCGGAGCATCTGAAGCGACGTGTCCAGATCCTTCCAGAAATCTTCTGCAGTCTTCGCCTGCGTCTTGGTGGTGATATATACCTTATCCCGCATTCCATCAAAGGCAGCTCCTACTTTCTCCTCACTGTCAGAATAAGCCCGCGCCGTATCAAACAGCCGCATGCCGCCTTCGTATGCCTTCCTGAGAAGATGAACTGCCGTTTCTTTGGAAACACGCTGGATTGGAAGCGCTCCGAACGCATTCTGCGGAACTGTGATGCCGGTTCGTCCAAGTGTAACATTCTGCATATTCAGATTTCCTCCTTATATTCCCGCCTTATAATTTTGCATTCTTACTTCGCTTTATAATTCCGCTTCATATTTTTACTATACACAATCTGCAGGATTTTTTCTCATTTTATTTTGCAGGATAAAATGACTGTTGCCTGTCTTTTTTTCAGTATGCTATGATTAAGTTGTACTAAATTGTGTTTCATTTCATTTTGTTCAATACAGACAATTGAAGAAAGGAGTCCTCCATGGCAATCAAAAACGCTGTTCCCGGTACCGGAGGCGACAGATATGTTCCTTACAGTGAACGCTCCGGTGCAGAATCCACCGTCTTCTTCACAAGGGACCTTTCTGAAACCGGTCTTCTGAAAATCTATGACAAAGTCAGCAGTGTGCTGCAGGGAAAGACCGCAATAAAACTCCATACCGGAGAGCCTCACGGCCCGAATATCATTCCCCGTCCATGGGTAAAACCCCTGATTGAGAACAGACTTCCGGATGCAAACATCATTGAGACCAACACATATTATCCGGGCGGCCGCTACACGACACCGGAGCACAGAGAAACCCTTAAGACCAATGGCTGGAACTTCTGCGACGTAGATATCACGGATGATGCCGGAACGGCAGAACTGCCTGTCGGAAAGAGTATGCTGGATTATGACAGCATGCTGACGCTGACCCATTTCAAAGGTCATATGATGGGCGGCTTCGGAGGTTCCAACAAGAACATCGGTATCGGCTGCGCGGACGGACGGATCGGAAAGGGCTGGATCCATTCTGATACCGGCCTCCAGAATCAGTGGGATATCAGTCAGGAGACTCTGATGGAGCGGATCACCGAATCCACCAATGCAACCATCGGATTCTTCGGCGAACATGTCTGCTATATCAATGTCATGAGAAACATGAGTGTCTCCTGTGACTGCGAAGGCGTTGACGCACAGCCTGTCACTGTTCCGGACGTAGGCATCGTCGCTTCCCTTGACATCCTCGCTGCCGACCAGGCCTGCGTCGATCTGCTGTATGCCCTTCCCGAGGAAAGCAAGAAAGATCTGGTAGAGCGCATCGAATCAAGACACGGCCTGCGCCAGCTGTCCTACATGAAAGAAATGGGTATGGGAAATGACCGCTACCGCATCATCGACCTGGATCATGATGAGAAAGTCATCACTGCTCCCGGATCAGTGGAATGACTCATTTAAAAAGATCAGCCGCTGAAGGCTGATCTTGCTGTATTGCGGACCGTAAAGTTGACCCTGCCCTGCAGCCATACAGTTCCCTTAAACCGTCTGCCCACCTCAGGCTCTCCGCCCAGATCCGCGCGGTTGATGCAGACATCAAACTGCATCCCGTTGCACAGGACCGTCAGGATCACGATCTCTTCCTTTGAAAGCTTGTTTCTTTCTGTACGGACCTTCTGAATCGTACCCAGCATTCTGTACTGATCGCTCTCCATCCCATACGGCATGAAATAACTTTCCACGATTGACAGAATGTCCTCCTGCTGCACTCGTCTCTGGAGCATTGCATACAGATCCATGTCCTGCAGCGTCAGCGTTTCCATCGCCTTCTCACTGCCGGCCTTTGCCTCGGCTACCGTCCGGACCCTCTTCTCGTAATAGTCCTTCTTCTTATTTTCCGGATCTTCTTCCTCCTGGACCGGCAGCAGGATCAGACCACTCAGAGACAGTGCCGACAGCGTCGTCGTGATACGGCCTTCTTCCAGCCTGCCCAGCTTCAGCTCTCTCCGGTAATCACCGGGATTCTGCAGTGCAAAGATGAGAGACATTCCGACTCTTCCATCCTCCAGGATCCCTGTGTAAGAATCCCCTGAAGCACGCACCTGAATCGCTACATTCTCCTCACTGGTGATACCTTTGCCGGTCAGATACGGAAAATAATTAATCCGGTGAAATCCATGAGCGTCCTTCTCTCCGCACACACGAAGACCAAACCCCGTTCCGCAGGAGCGGGATACTTCCATAAACGTCGTCGTAGTGTCGCTGCCCATCACCGAAACCATATTGTCATAGTTCCGGTACACATTGTCCAGCAGAACGCCTACCTCATGTTCAGTTATATGTTCGTCGGAAAACCCGATCGCTCTGAGGTATGAATGCATTTACGGAACCAGTACTTCCTTGCCGCCCATATACGGCTGCAGTGCCTTCGGTATCGTTACGCTGCCGTCCGCCTGCAGATGATTCTCGAGGAATGCGATCAGCATACGCGGCGGTGCGACACAGGTATTGTTCAGTGTATGGGCAAGATATTTCTTTCCATCCTCGCCCTTAACACGGATGCCAAGCCTTCTTGCCTGGGCATCTCCAAGATTGGAGCAGGAACCGACCTCGAAATACTTCTTCTGTCTCGGGCTCCATGCTTCGACATCAAGAGACTTTACTTTCAGATCTGCAAGATCACCGGAGCAGCACTCCAGAGTGCGGACCGGGATATCAAGGCTTCTGAAGAAATCAACGGTATTCTGCCACAGCTTGTCGTACCACATATTGGATTCTTCCGGCCTGCAGACTACGATCATTTCCTGCTTTTCAAACTGATGGATACGATATACGCCTCTCTCTTCGATACCGTGCGCGCCTTTCTCTTTGCGGAAGCACGGGCTGTATGAAGTCAGCGTATACGGCAGATCCTTCTCATCGAGCGTCTGACCGATGAAACGTCCGATCATGGAATGTTCACTCGTTCCGATCAGGTACAGGTCCTCGCCCTCGATCTTATACATCATGTTTTCCATTTCCGCAAATGACATAACGCCGTCAACAACAGCGCTTCTGATCATATACGGCGGGATGACATAGGTAAATCCGCGGTCGATCATAAAATCCCGCGCATAGGACAGGCATGCGGAATGAAGTCTCGCGATATCGCCGATCAGATAATAGAATCCGTTGCCTGCGACTCTGCCTGCGGCGTCCATATCGATTCCGTGCAGCTTATCCATGATCTCAGTATGATACGGGATCTCAAAATCCGGAACGACAGGCTCACCGTACTTTTCGACCTCTCTGTTCTCGGAGTCATCTTTTCCGATCGGTACAGAAGGATCGATAATGTTCGGGATGACCATCATCTTTTTCTTCAGTTCTTCCTCAACAACTCTCTCATTTTCCGACAGCTCGGCAACACGGTTCTGATTGCGGACAACTTCAGCCTTGGCGTTCTCTGCCTCTTCCTTTTTGCCCTCTTTCATCAGTTTGCCGATCGACTTTGAGATACGGTTGCGGTCTGCCTGAAGCGCCTGCAGCTCCTGCTTGATCTCACGGTTCTTTTTATCCAGTTCTATAACTTCGTCAACCAGAGGGAGTTTTGCATCCTGGAACTTCTTGCGGATGTTCTCTCTGACAACCTCCGGGTTCTCTCTGACGAATTTGATATCTAACATAATAGTCCTCCTCTTACTGCCCGCATTGCTGTAATATCATGATGTACTTTAAGTCATATTATGACTGCGAGCTGTTCTCATATGTAACAACCGCCTGTCTGAGCGCCTCTTTTTCCTCTTCTCCAAGCTGGATATAGGATTCACCTTTGACGATCTCCTTAATGTAGGTATAGCAGCCTTCTTTACTGTGAATCGCGTTGATGACAAATCCTGTGTTATTCATATCCAGCATCGCCAGCGCGAAACTCATGCGTCCGCCCACGTCGGAAAATGCATCGTACTTAACGATACCGGTCTTCATCGGCGTCCTGCTCATCATCTCCCGGAGTCTGATGATCTCCTGAGCCTGATTCTTGCTCTGTTCCGCTATGCGGTCCACTTCAATGAAATTGCTTTCAAATGCCCGCTCCAGAGAAACTCCGTCTTTGCCTCTCATAAAAATCTTATAACGTTTCATAAAGCGTGACAGCTTCATGGAAATACTTGCAAGATAGATCAGCACAAAGACAAGGATCACCATGAGCCCCAGGATCAGAAAGCCGGGGTCAAATCCAAGTCTGTTCAAAATAGAATCCTGCATTTAATCACCCCCCTGTCTGGTTTTGCGGCGTTTTCAGCAGATCGCACAGACGATCCAGATCTTCCGCCGAATAATACTCAATCTCTATTCTTCCCTTCTGCGCGCTCTTCGGAGATATTGTCACTTTCGTGCCAAGGGACATCTTCATCGCTTCTTCCATTCCCGCATACACTGTCATAAGCGTATCGCTGACGGGCGGTTTCTTCTCCGGCCTGGGGCCTTCCTGCAATTTGCGCACGAGCCTCTCAACCTCACGCACACTCATTTTCTCATCGAATACTTTCTGTGCGGTTTCGTACTGCACCTCAGGATCCGTGATCGCAAGCAACGCTCTGGCATGGCCGGTTGTCAGCATCTCGCTTACCACCATATCCTGCACTCTCTGGTCCAGATTCAGAAGACGTACGGAATTTGCGATTGCAGCGCGGCTTCTTGAAACCCTCTGAGCAACCTCATCCTGACGGAGATTATACTCTTCCATCAGTCTCTTATATGCAAATGCTTCCTCGATGGGATTCAGATCTTCTCTCTGGATATTCTCAATCAGAGAGATCTCCATTGCTTCCTTATCTGAGTAATCCTTAACGATTACAGGAATCTTTTTTAGTCCTGCGATTCTGGAAGCTCTCCATCTTCTCTCACCTGCTATGATCTCATAATAATCATCTTTTTTCTGAACAATGAGTGGCTGTATCACGCCGAACTGCTTTATCGAATCTGCCAGTTCCTGGAGCGCATCGTCATCAAAATTCTTCCTGGGCTGTCCGCGGTTCGGTTCTACCAGCTCAATGGGAAGCTCCAGCGGCTCATTCTGCACACCTGGCAGATCCGCATCAACAACCTCAGCGCCTGTGCCGTTTGTCAGCTGTATATCTGCATTTGCACTTTCTATATTTGCGTCTGCTGTGTTGATGGTTGTTTTGTCGATTTCTGCAACACTCTGACTTCTTACTTTGCTTCCCTTTGCGTTTTTATCCGCATTTCCTTTTAGACCTTTTTTTGCAGTTCCGGCATTCTTGCCGCTGTCTTTTCCGGTACTCTTTGCAGCGGTACTGCTCTTCGAAGTATTCTTTGTACCTGCCTTCACTGTCCTCTTGCCGGACGTCTTGGAATTCTTCTTCTCTGAGCTTTTCTCTTTTGAAACTGACTTTTCTTCTGCGGCAGACTTATCTCCCGCTCCGGGTGAGGCAGATATCAGAAGGTCAAGTCCTCTCTGACCGAGTCCTCCTCTCTTTGGCATATGCTGCTCCTCTCTTGATTGGATTTATTTTCCCGTTCTCTTGTAATGATATCTGATTACTTTTTTAGCCAGAGCGTCATATGCTTTTGCTCCGGTTGAGCGTGGGTCATATTCAATGATCGGCATGCCATAGCTGGGCGCTTCCGCAAGCCGAACATTTCTCGGAATAACCACTTTGTAGATCTTCTTGTCTGTATTTTCTTCCACATTTTCGACAACCTGCGTCGCAAGTTTGGTGCGGCTGTCATACATTGTGAAAACTATACCCTCAATCAGAAGATCCGGGTTTAATCTCTCTGACACCAGTTTGACTGTCTGCATAAGCTGGGCAAGACCTTCTAGCGCATAATACTCACACTGCAGAGGTACAATAACTGTATCCCCTGCGCACATAGCATTCAAAGTCAGAATGTTCAGCGACGGCGGACAGTCAATGATAATAAACTCATAGTCCTTCTGGATATATTCCAACTGCTTCCTTAATATATTATTTCTGTCTTCTGCATCAGACAGCTGGATCTCACAGGCAGCAAGATTAACATCCGAGGGAATCAGCGATAATTTAGGACGTATGTCTTTTACTATTGCATCCTCTATCCTCGCTTCACCCAGCATGACGTCGTATATATTCTTGTTAACCTGGTCTTTGGATACATCGAAACCGCTAGAAGTGTTTCCCTGCGGATCCATATCGATCAGCAGAACTTTTCTTCTTCTGGCAGCAAGACATGCAGCCAGATTTATGGCGGTGGTGGTTTTTCCTACACCACCTTTTTGATTCGCTATAATTATAGTTCGATTCATTATTTTATACTCCTTTACAATGCATTCATTAATATACCACAGCTTACGTTCTAAAAGAAGAGAAAATCTCATAAAAAGCAGAATTGTTTCACGTGAAACAATATCTGATCTCCTTTAGGATTGTTTTCGACAACGTAAATATACTTGACTATAAACCCGCGTATTGTTTCACGTGAAACATGTATCGGTGGAAGGACATTATAGCGAAAAATCAGTTAATCTGTTTATCATCAATTTTTTATCAAAACCCGTTTTGTTATGTTTAATGAGCTAATCGAGATGTTTCACGTGAAACATCTGACGCATTTTTTCTTTTTACATATAATATCTATATGTTGTAGTTTGTTTCTCTGATTCATACAAAACATGTAATTTGAGTACATTCTTCATAAACGACAAACCTTTAATATTGTCTGTGGTTTTAAGAACTGTTTTACAGTATAATATGTCAGTAGTTCTATTTGACCGAGATTTATTTATTCCATGCAGGGTTTTATTTTGGAGGTAGTTCTATGTCTCACTTTACAGAGCACGCTAAAACATTATTGAAACTGAACGCATTTGCTCTTGGAATCATGCATGTTTCTAATAGTTTTATTGATTCAGTAGCTGCCGGCAAAAATATGCTCAAGCCGGGCGGCGGTAAATACTTTACCTGGCAGTATGGAGAAATGTTTTATCATAAATATGGTACAGGAAGTCCGGTTGTCCTGATCCATAATCTTCATCCTGCTTTCAGTTCCTATGAATGGAATGAGGTAATTGATTGCTTCAGTAAAGATCATACGGTTTATACCGTTGATCTTCCGGGGTGCGGGAGATCTTCGAAGAACAAGATTACATATACTAATTATTTCTATGTACTTGCTCTTAAGTCATTTATCAGAGAAGTCGTAAAGAAAAAAAGTACTGTAGTAGCCAGCGGATATTCTTCATCCTTCGTGCTCATGGCTGCATCTTCCGACGAATCTCTGATAGGACGTATCGTTGCGGTAAATCCTAAGAGCTTCAATTCGCTGACAAGGATCCCCAATAAGAAATCCCGCGCAGCTTCTTTCCTGATCTCACTTCCGGTTATCGGAACATCTGTCTACAATATGTCACAGGCAAGGAGCAATATTGACTATTCCTTCACGGAAAAATACATGTACAATCCATTCCGATCCAAGGAGAGATTCACAGATGCATTTTATGAAGGTGCACATTTCAACGAGGGAAAAGGCAAATATCTTCTTGCATCTATCCAGGGAAATACAATGACAGTCAATATAAGCAGTGCTCTGAAGAAAGTGGGAGATAAGCTGTATATCCTGTACGGAGAAAAAGCAGACAAGGCTGAGATGATTGCAGGTATCTATCAGAAGGAAAATGATTCCATCAGGGTTAAATCGATTCCCGGAACCCGCATGCTTCCACATATGGAAAGTCCTGCAGAATTTATGGCTGCTTATGACAGTATCACAACTCTATCATAAACCAGAACCATGAATCATAATAACCGTAAAAGCTCTATGCCATATCTTCCGGCATAGAGCTTTTTATTACAGTGGATCTCTGGACGGTGTACCCGCTTTTCTCGGATATTTCCCGGGAGTGGGCTTTACCTTTTCTATTATGACAAATGATCTCTTCAAATCCGTTTCCGGGAGTGGGAGAGTAGTAATGCCCCGGCTTTTGCCTCCAAGGACCGTTACAGCTTTCCCGGAATTCTGATATTCCATATCGATATCTGTCGATTTGTATGATATGAACATTCCTCCTTTTTTTACAAAAGGAATACAATATTCACACAGAGAAGAGAGGTTTGCAACAGCTCTTGATACAACCAGGTCATACATTTCTCTATGCTCTGGTCTGTGTCCCAGTTCTTCAGCTCTGCCGTGAAACGTCCTGATATCTTTAAGACCAAGTCCTTCGATTACTTCGTCAAGAAAAAGGATACGCTTATTCAGTGAATCAGCAAGGGTCACGGAGAGCTGAGGAAACGCTATCTTCAGCGGAATTCCGGGAAATCCGGCTCCTGTTCCAAGATCCAGCACAGTCAGGTTTTCTTCAGACAGATCTGCTGCTTTGCACACAAGAAGACTGTCCAGGAAATGTCTTGTCAGAACCTCTTCCCACTCAGTAATAGCTGTGAGATTCATCACTTTGTTCTTCTCTGTCAGCATCTCATAATAACAGATAAACTGTCTGATCTGCTCTTCGGAAAGAGTGATATTCAGCTGTTTACACCCATCGACAAGTGTCGAAATGTTATAATTATTTATATCTATATTCATCGATATATGTCCCGTATCACTCCTATTGTCCGTATTAGTTCTTTGCCCGATTATCGGTTACCGTCTAAAGCGGCAGAGGACATCCGGACTGACTGTATCACAGTCTGTTTCTTCCCTTCAGATATACCATAAGAACAGAGACGTCTGCGGGATTAACTCCCATGACCCTGGATGCCTGTCCGATTGATGACGGCCGGACATTTTTCAGTTTCTGGCGGGCTTCATTTCGAAGACTCGGAACCTGGTCATAATCAAGATCTTCAGGTATCTTTTTTTCTTCCATTCTGCGGAACTGTTCAACCTGTTTTTCCTGCCTGATGATATATCCCTCATACTTAATCTCGATATTTACTTCTTCCTGTACATCAAAAGGAAGATCTGGTCTGTCCGGATCGAGAGGAGAGAGGGATCTGTAATCCAGTTCCGGTCTTCTGATCAGCTCTGCCATCGTGGAAGAAGTGGAGAGCCGGGTACTGCCAAGCTGTGTAAGGCACTGCTGTGTCGCGGCGCCTGCTCCGATTCTCAGAAGCTTTACTCTTTCAATCTCTTCACGGATCTGCTGTTTCTTCTTCAGAAATCTCTGATATCGCTCTTCACTGACAAGTCCGCACCGGTAACCTTTTTCCAGCAGTCTCAGTTCTGCGTTGTCCTGCCGGAGAAGTAATCTGTATTCAGCACGGGAAGTCATCATACGGTATGGTTCATGGTTTTCTTTTGTTATCAGGTCATCAACCAGAACTCCAATGTATCCTTCCGAGCGGTCTATGAAAAGCCTCTCCCGGCCCAGGATCTTCATGGCTGCGTTGATCCCGGCATACAGTCCCTGGGCTGCCGCTTCTTCATAACCGGAACTTCCGTTAAACTGTCCTCCGGAATACAGGCCATGTATCTTCTTGAATTCAAAAGTAGGCTCAAGCTGAAGAGCGTTTATGCAGTCATATTCGATCGCATACGCCATCTTTACGATGCGTGCGTTTTCCAGTCCCGGTACAGTCCGGTACATTCTGATCTGCACGTCTTCCGGCATACTGCTGGACATTCCGTCGATATACATCTCATTGGTGTCTCTGCCCTGCGGCTCTACGAAAACCTGGTGAGACGGTTTATCGGCAAAACGCACTACCTTGTCCTCGATGGAGGGGCAGTAGCGGGGACCGGTTCCCTTGATCTGTCCGGAGAAGAGAGGAGAGCGGTCCAGATTCTCTCTGAGGATCTTATGGGTCTCTTCGTTAGTATGAGTCAGGTAGACCGGCATCTGTTCGATCTGTACGGATGCGGGATCTGTTTCAAATGAAAACGGCACGACCGGAATATCTCCGTCCTGGCGCGTCATCTTTGAATAGTCTATCGTCTTCCCGTCCATTCGTGCAGGAGTACCGGTCTTGAAACGGTACATCTCGATTCCATGCTCTTTGAGAGAATCCGTCAGAAAAGTTGCCGCCTGGGTTCCGTTCGGACCTGTCGCAACGTTCACATCACCATAGATACAGCGGGCGTTGAGATAGGTTCCGGTACACAGAATGGCGGCACTGCAGTGCCAGAGTGTTCCCGATATCGTCATGATACCTGTCAGATTATTGTTTTCATCCGTAACAATCTGCGTGACTTCCTGCTGTCTGATCTGAAGATGCTCCTGCTTCTCCAGCGTATGGCGCATGAGAGAAGAGTAGGCAGCTTTGTCCGCCTGTGCCCTCAGTGAATGGACCGCCGGTCCTTTTGACTGGTTGAGCATCTTGCTCTGCAGGAAAGTCCTGTCTATGCACTTTGCCATCTCTCCGCCAAGCGCGTCGATCTCCCGTACAAGATGGCCTTTGGAACTTCCGCCGATGTGCGGATTGCAGGGCATCATGGCTATCGACTCTACACTCATGGTAAATATCACAGTCTCAAGTCCCAGCCTCGCGCAGGCAAGCGCTGCTTCACACCCGGCATGTCCTGCTCCGACGACCACTACGTCAACATGTTCTTCTATCATTCTCTCATTCCTGTCTTAACTGTTCCGGTATATTATCCCGTGCAGAGATCCGGTTTATTTTCCCATGCAGAAACGACTGAATATCTCGTCTGCCAGATCGTCTCCGATCTCTTCTCCGATGATTCCGCCCAGTGCCTCATAGGCATCCATAAGGTCGATCGAAAAGAAATCCTCACTCATCCTGCTGTCAATACTTTCCTTAACCCTCTTAAGACTTTCTTCTGATCTTTGCAGAAGAGAGCAGTGGCGCATGTTCGTGATAACAACCTCATCATTCCACGACAGTTTACCACGAAAGAACATATCTTTCAGCATTCCCACCAGTTCATCAAAACCTGTTTTCTGTTTTGCTGAAAATGAAAGTACCGGGATAGACCGTCCTTCTTCTTTATTCTCAAACAGGCTGCGGATATTTGACTCTTCCACAACAGTATCAAGATCAGATTTATTCAGTAATATGATGGCAGGCCTTCCTTCAAGAAGGCTGCAGATCTGGGAGTCATTTTCATCAAGAGGCGCGGAAGAATCAACGATCCACAGCAGAAGGTCCGCCCCGGAAGCGCTTTCTTTTGCCCTCTCCACACCGATCTTTTCCACACGGTCATCCGTCTGCCGGATACCTGCTGTATCCGTGATCAGCAGTGTGATTCCCTGAAGATTAATGGTCTCCGTCAGCACATCTCTTGTTGTACCAGCTATATCTGTCACGATAGCTCTTTCTTCACCCAGCATCAGGTTCAGAAGAGAAGACTTGCCCGCATTCGGTTTTCCAACAATGACAGTCCTTATTCCTTCAGAAGCAAGCCGTCCGTCTTCAGCCGTATCGATAAGATGACGGATCTGCCTGATCCATTCCCCGACGGATTCCCCCAGTTCTTCAATATGAGAAGAGTAGTCCAGATGTTCCGGGTCATCGAGAGACGCTTCGATATGAGCGATCTGATACAGGATCTGAGAGCGGAGAGTGGTTATCTTCTCATATAAAGATCCTCTCACCTGGCTGACAGAATTCTTCAGGGCATAGTCATTTTTCGCCTCAATCAGATCCATGACAGCTTCCGCCCGGGACAGGTCGACTCTTCCGTTCAGGAAGGCTCTCTTTGTAAATTCTCCCGGCTCGGCGAGACGAACAGGAATCCTGTCACTGCATGCGATCACGGTATCCAGTACACGGCGCACAGCCAGTACTCCCCCATGGCAGTTGATCTCCACAGTATCTTCGGCAGTATAGGATCTCGGAGCTCTCATGACACTGACCAGAACTTCATCGATCACCTGACCGTCCTGATCATTGATCGTCCCGTAATGAATCGTATGAGAAGGAACTTCACTCAGCTTTGTTTTACCTTTGGGAGACCGGTATACCAGATCCGCAGCCCTGACCGCATCAGGTCCGGATATCCTGACGATGCCTATGCCCGCCGGACTCATAGCAGTCGCAACAGCAGCTATGGTATCTTCACTTACATAACTCATACACAACCTCTGTCAGCATATTATTGCGTTGACTTCGCATGCCTGTTTATGCAGGCATTGCGGCCACATCCGGCCTTATCACATAAAATGAGAGGCCATCTTCTGATAGCCTCCCATATGTCTCATACTTCTCCGGCAGGCCGGATCTTTTGATGAATACAGAACCGGTTCTTATTCCTCAGTAAAGGTTTCTCCGGAATTCTCGGCCGGAGCATCCGGAATCTGTACCGGCTCGATATATTCAGCCATTTCATTTCCGGACTCTCTATTCTGTCTTCTTGAGCCCCTGCGGTCACCGCGTCCGCCTTTTCCTCTGGAATTGCGGTATCCGCCTCTTGAACGTCTTTCTCCGTACTTGCGGTCCAGCGCATCCAGGTCAGCATCTTTCTTCAGTGCCACAACAACTTTGCGGTTCGGTTCTTCGCCTTCACTGTAGGTAGTTACGAACGGATCGCCCTGGAGAGCGGAGTGAATGATCCTTCTTTCATAAGGATTCATCGGCTCCAGATATACGCTCTGGCGGCTCTTCTTAACCTTGACCGAAATATTCTTGGCAAGATTTTCAAGAGTTGCCTTACGTCTTTCGCGATAATTCTCTGTATCCAGTTTTACTCTGACATAAGTGGAACTGCCCTTGTTGACTACCAGGCTTACCAGATACTGAAGGGAATCAAGAGTCTGTCCTCTCTTTCCGATCAGGATACCCATATCGTCGCCATTCATCTGGACATTCAGGACTTCTCCGTCATAAGTACTTACAAGATCAACATCCATGCCCATTGCCTGGTATACATCCCGCAGGAATCCCTCTGCCTTTGCAATCGCTTCGCTGGGATCTTCGAGAGGTTTGATCTCCCTTTCTCTCTTTCTGGGAGCTTCTGTTTCTTCTTCGACAGACTCTTCAACTGCCTCTTCGACACTCTGGACTGTTTCTTCAACCGCCTCTTCTTCCTGTGCAGAAACTTCAGTAACCTCTTCCTTAAGAGCTTCCGCCTTCTGCGCTTCTCTGGCAGCTGCTTCCCGGGCGGCCTTTTTCTCTGCTTCTGCTTTTGCTGCCGCTTCCTGCGCGGCACGCGCTGCGTCTTCTTCAGCCTTGATCTTTAATCTCTCGGCTTCATAATCAGCTTCATCCTTGGCTCTTACCTCTATGACCGCATCTTTTGCACCGATTCCGAGGAAACCTTTGGATTCATGCTCTATTACCGTATATACGATATTGTCACTGGTCACACCAAGCCTGATCGTTGCGTTTGTGATCGCATCCTCAAGCGTCTTGCCGCTGACCCTGATCAATTCACTCATTTCTTTATTCCTCTTTAATATACGAACTTTTCACAATTACTTCTTGCGGTGAGCTTCATTGTACGCAGATACCATATTTGCCTTCTCGGCAAGAGAGCCGGGACGGTACTCTTTCTTACTCTGTACTGCGTCGTCAGAGATATTGCCGGCTTCTTTGGAGAGCTTCTTCGCACGCTCAAGTCTTGATTCCGGCTGAGTCTGATTCTCAATATTCCTGGTATTGATCGCCGCGTTCTGAGAGATCTGGGTAGCAGTCACGCCGCCCTTCTTCTCCATTTTCTTCTTATTCTTCTCCATGTTCTGCTTGAGAAGCTCGCTCATGTCAACTTTCTCAAGACGCTTATTGATGAACCAGGTCTGGACCGTACGCACAACTGCGGACATGATCCAGTAGATGCCCATACCGACAGGGAGAGTCAGGCAGAAGAATGCTGACATCAGAGGCATGACATTGTTCATGGTCTTCATGGTGCCTGCCATCTGGTCGGTTCCTTCCGGCTGCGTACTGCCTGCCATGGAAAGCTTGACAGAGATCCACTGAGTAGCGGCTGCAAGAACCGGAACCAGGACTGCTGCGATAACAAGCCATACTGTGGCATGCTCTTTAATGATATTCATCGGTGTATTCGCAATATCCAGTCCGAGGAAATTGTTCATGCCGCCGATCGTTTTCTGAGTTTTTGCGATAATATCACTCAGTTCAGGAAACTGCTCCGCAAGTCCTGTCCAGTTTGTCGGACGGAACTTGTACAGTGTATCGATGATCGTGTTTTCTGTAAAACTCTTGCTGATCGTCATTGCCTGGATAGATTTGGCAATATCTGTCAGATATTTCTCAGCACCCGTAGTTGTAAGAAGCTTTCCTGCCAGTTCGACAAAGACTTCCTTGACCTGAGGTACGTATGCCGGAATATTCATGATCACACGATACAGCGGGAACAGTATCAGCATCTGGATCGCCAGCTGCACACAGGAACCTGCCGGGTTGACGCCGTACTTGGCGTAGACCATTTGGGTCTCCTCATTCATGCGCTGCATGGATGCCTGATCCTGCTTACCCTTGTACTTATCGCGGATCGCATTCAATTCCGGATTCATCAGCGGAGTCATCCTGGAGAATTTCTGCTGCCTGTAAGTCAGCGGAAGCATCAGCATATAGATGACGATGGTGAACAATATGATCGCAAGGCCGATATTCGGAATATTGATCGCTACAAGAAGTGCAAAGATACCGCTCATTACATATCCGAGCACTGTAGCGATCGGGCCAAGAAATCCACCGCTCTTGGTAAGTAAACTCATTCGTCTTTCCTCTTTAAATAAATGAAATTAAGGTACCGGATCATACCCTCCGTGCGAAAACGGATTGCAGCGGAGGATCCTCCACCCGGCAAGTATCCCGCCCTTGAGCGCGCCGTGTTTTTCAATTGCCTGCAGAGCATAATTGCTGCAGGTAGGATAATACGGACACCGGGTCGTTTTAACCGGAGACAGATATTTCTGATATTTATGAATGGACCATATCATGATCTTTTTCATATCGTTGCCTCCGTATGATTTTCGATGATTTCTGCTCTTCTTCCCAATGAGAGCAGCGCGCGTTCAATAGTAAAGAAATCGCTTTCTTTCGCGCCGGGCCGGACCAGAACAATCAGGTCTATGCCCCCAACGAATTCATTTTCATGCAGACGATAGCTTTCTCTGACAAGTCTTGTCAGGTGATGGCGGACTACGCTGTTTCCGACCTTTTTACTCACAGATATGCCGACACGGTTCGTATCCCTGTCCTTTACTCTGAGAACGTAGAGAACCAGTGTACGGTTCGCGATGGACTTTCCTTTCTGATAGACGACTGAAAAATCCCTGGTCTTTTTTAAACTTTCCGATTTGATCATAACTTAACCATAAATAAAAGAGTTTCGAATCGGAAAGAACTTTTCTTCCCTTGGCTCTTCTGGCCTGGAGAACTTTTCTGCCGCCCTTTGTACTCATCCTGCTGCGGAAGCCATGGACTTTTGATCTCTGTCTCTTTTTCGGCTGAAATGTCATTTTCATAGAACTGCACCCCCTTCACTTCCCAGTAATCTATCTTAATGGGTTTCTGTATCCCGCCATATTTCGAGAAAACATCGCTCTAATTATATTCAGATGGTATGTATGAGTCAAGAACAAAAGTTCTCCACAGATTTTTCCACCCACTCTGGAAAAACTGTGGAGAAGTCGTTCATGAATCGTTGATAACTGTCAAAAATTCCGTATTTATCGTATTTACAGTTATCCACATTCTTCTCCTGTGCTGATTTGAAAATCGACGGACTTTTTTATAGAATTATTGTGATATTGTGTTGTCATTAAAAATAGCAGGGAAAACTATGGAAATCAGCAAAGAAACATGGAATGAAATCCTTCAGAGTGTCAAGAAGGAATTTGATGTAACGGACGTGGCTTTCCGGACCTGGCTGCAGCCTCTGGAAGTTCACGGTGTACGGGATAATACAGTGATCATCCTTGTTCCCACAGGTCAGATGGGAATTGATTATATATCGAAGAAATACGTATTTCCCCTGAAGGTTGCCGTCGCCGAGATAACAGGAACAGAATATGAGATCGGCTTTATCCTTCCGGAAGAAGCAAAGGAAGAGAATCTGCGCAATGGCCAGACAGCCAGAGTCGAACTCCCGGGCGGCGATCCCAAAGTGAATATGAGTCTTCTGGATGCGGGACTGAATCCGAAGTATACCTTCGAGAATTTTGTCGTCGGATCCAATAATAAGTTTGCGCATTCCGCAGCTGTCGCAGTGGCGGAATCTCCCGGACGTATGTACAATCCTCTTTTTATTTACGGAGGCCCGGGACTTGGCAAGACTCATCTGATGCACGCCATCGCAGGACATATCATATCGACTCAGCCTGAAAAGACAGTCAGATATGTTTCTTCAGAGACTTTTACAAATGAACTGATCGACGCTCTGAGAAACTCCAACAATATCTCTCTGATCAACGGCTTCCGCCACAGATACCGCAACATAGATATTCTGCTGATCGATGATATACAGTTTATAATAGGAAAGGAATCAACTCAGGAAGAGTTCTTCCATACCTTCAATGAACTGATCGCAAGAGAAAAACAGATCATCATCTCCTCAGACCGACCTCCGAAGGAATTCGATACGCTGGATGAGAGACTCCGCACCAGATTCGCTTCCGGTCTTCTGGCAGATATCCAGATGCCGGACTACGAGACCAGGATGGCAATCCTGCAGAAAAAAGCGGAGATGGAGAGATACTCTATTAATAATGAAGTTTTCCAGTACATCGCTACTAACATCAAGTCAAACATCCGTGAGCTGGAAGGCGCACTTACAAAACTGATCGCGCTCAGCCGTGTGGAAAACAGAGAGATTACCATAGAACTTGCGGAAGATGCTCTGAAAGAGTTTATTTCTCCGGATGAGAAAAAGGAAGTAACGGCAGAACTGATCATCAATACGGTCGCGGAACATTTCAATATCCCCGTGCAGGACATCAAAGGATCAAAGAGGAATTCCGAGATTGTCCAGCCCAGGCAGATCGTAATGTATCTGTGCCGCAATATGACCAACATGTCTTTCAACTCGATCGGAGACGCTCTGGGGAAGAGAGACCATTCCACGGTCATCTATGGTATTAATAAAGTTGAAGACGATATCAAACAGTTTGACGAATTCCGCCGGACCATCGATGTCCTGAAGAAAAAAATAAGTCCGTCGAATTAAACAGCGTATATGACAGAAAACTGTCTTATCCACTGAATTTTCCACTTTTCCACCGTTTAAACGAGTGAATCAGATGGGATTAAGGTTGATGAATTATTACATTTCATCAACACAAAAGCGACTCATTTTCAGACACTCAAAGGCGGCCTGTGGACAGACAGATGGTTATCCTGTTTAAACATTATTGTTCTCCAACAGGTTTTCCAAGCGAAAAATACTGTGGCCAGTAAGGCTGGATCCCCATTTCCACCTTTCCACAGTCTTTATTAAGAAGAATACTGATCTTGTTTTTATTTATTTGTATGAGGAAGGCGATGATGGTATGAAGATTACAGCTGCGAAACAGGAACTGGCAAAATCTCTGAATATTGTTCTGAAAGCGGTTCCTTCTAAGACAACCATGAACATTCTCTATTGTGTCCTGATCGATGCGACGGTCGATACGATCAAGCTTACAGGAAATGATATGGAGCTTGGCATTGAGACTGAAGTAAAGGGAACGATAGAAGAGAGAGGTCTGATCTGTCTGGATGCGAAACTGTTCTCCGAGATCATCAGAAAGATGCCGGAAGCAGATATAACCATAGAGACAGGATCTAATTATCAGACAACCATTACCTGTGAGAATTCTGTCTTCAATATCGTCGGCAAGGACGGAACTGAATTCAGTCCCCTCCCTTCAGTGGATAAAGAAAATCCTGTGGTGATGAATCAGTTCCAGCTGCGTGAGCTGATCCGCCAGACTCTTTTCTCTATCTCACCCAACGATGCCAATAAGATCATGACAGGTGAGAATCTGCAGATCCATGAAAATGAACTGCGCATGACTGCCCTGGACGGACACCGCATTGCGATCCGTCAGCTGAATCTTGACTCTTCTTACGAAGATTACGAGGCAATCATCCCGGGAAAGACACTCAGTGAGATCAGCAAGATCGTATCCGGCGAGATCGAGGATGAAGTCCGCGTCTACTTTACAAAGAACCAGATACTGTTTGAGATGTACGGAACTCTGGTCGTATCCCGTCTGATCGATGGAAAGTATTTCCGTATTGACCAGATGCTGTCCAATGACTATGAGACAAAGATCAAGGTGAAAAAGACTTCTCTTATGAGTGCAGTTGACAGGGCCATGCTCTTTACCAGTGAGTCTGATAAAGGAACCCTGGTACTGACGATCGGCGGAGATTCCATGAATCTCTCAATCCGCTCATCAGCAGGTTCCATGTCGGATGACGTAGCGGTGGAATCAGAAGGAAAAGAACTTCGTATCGGTTTCAATCCGAAGTTTATCCTTGATGTACTTCGTGTAATCGATGATGAAGAGATATCTGTCTACTTCCTGAATTCCAAGGCACCCTGCTTTATCAGGGATGACGCAGGATCTTATATTTATCTTGTCCTGCCGGTCAACTTCGTGTAAGATATCGCCCGGTTTGATGTTTTCAATATAATGCTGCGTGATAAAGCAGCGTGAGTAAGGCTGATTTAAAAGGATTATTGGGTAAAGAAGCTGGATTTTTACTAATCTTGCCCAAGACAATGTGGCTGTTGTGTGTGAGTTTGGGTAGAAGAGTCATTAAACTTATTATTCTGTCCAAAATATAAAATTCCGCTTATTTTTGTTGCGGAATTTTGGGTAAGAGAGAAGGATAACTCGCTTTCTTGCCCAAAGTGAGAAAAAAAGCTGCCGGGTGCAGGCGGCAGGAATGAGGATTGAGTATGAGAGATTTTACCTTGCGAGCAGGTGAGGATTATATCAAGCTCGGCCAGCTTCTTAAAGCTGCCGGTCTTGTTGATGAAGGGTCCGACGCCAAGCATGCGATTGAGAATGAAGAAGTTACTGTCAATGGTGAAGTCTGCACGATGCGCGGCAAGAAGATCCATGACGGTGATGTTGTAGGTTTTGAGAGCGAAGAGATTCATGTACATCAGCACGCTTAAACTGGAACATTTTCGCAATTACGATGGTCTGGAGCTGTCGTTTTCCAGAGGGACGAATCTGTTTTACGGAGATAATGCCCAGGGGAAGACGAACATTCTCGAGGCCATATATTTTTGCGGAACAACAAGATCCCACAGGACTTCAAGGGACAGAGAACTGATCCGGTTTGATGCGGATGAAGCACATCTTCGGATGGAGATGATGAAGAAGGATATTGATTACAGGATCGATATGCACCTGAAGAAGGCCAGGGCAAAGGGAATTGCGATCAATGGGATTGCGATCCGTAAGGCACAGGAGCTGATCGGCCTGGGGCATTTTGTGTTCTTTTCTCCGGAAGATCTTGGAATTATCAAGAATGGTCCTTCTGAAAGAAGAAGATTTCTGGACATGGAGCTGTGCCAGCTTGACCAGATCTATGTTTCGTCTCTTGCAGATTATAACAAGGTCCTTCTTCAGAGAAATAAACTTCTCAAGGATCTGACTTTCAGGCCTCAGGATATCGATACGCTGGATATATGGGATGAGCAGCTGGTCCGGTACGGATCGTCTCTGATCCGCTCCAGAGAGAAGTTTGTGGAAAAACTCAGTGAGATCATTCTGCCAATTCATGAAAAACTGAGCGGAGGCAGAGAAAAGATATGTGTCGGCTATGAGAAGAATGTTTCTGCAGAAGAGTTTGCCCAGACACTTGCTGCCGCCCGTGATAAAGATCTGTATCTTAAGTCGACGGAGACAGGTCCTCACAGGGATGATCTGAGTTTTACTGTAAACGGGATCGATATCCGTCACTTCGGATCCCAGGGACAGCAGAGATCTGCGGCGCTGTCGTTGAAGCTTGCGGAAATAGAATTGGTAAAAGAAGCAACCGGAGATATTCCGGTCCTTCTTCTTGACGATGTTCTGTCTGAACTGGATACGAACCGTCAGCATTATCTGCTGGATTCGATCGGTGAGATCCAGACGTTTATCACCTGTACAGGACTGGAAGAGTATGAGAACAGTCCGGTGCAGATCGATCGGATCTTCCATGTTGATAACGGCAGTGTAGTCACGTCGGAATAACGGAGAAAGTCACAGGATATTAATGATAACCAGGTGTCCGGAAAGGGCATGCTGGTTATTTTTATTTCAGGCAGATATAATTCGGTATTTTACAGACAATAAAAATCCGTATAAACCCAGTACTTGTAAGATTCATTAGGGAAATCTTACAAGATGTGGTATAATACTTCCAAATGCGTAAAGATCAGACAGAAGATTATTGCGGAGGAAATATGGGAACTGAGACAAACACCGAGTATGGTGCCAATCAGATACAGATACTGGAAGGACTGGAAGCAGTCCGTAAGAGACCCGGCATGTATATCGGGTCTACGTCAGCAAGAGGACTGCACCACCTGGTCTATGAGATCGTTGACAATTCAGTCGATGAGGCTCTTGCAGGTGCCTGCTCGCATATCAAGGTCAATATCCATCCGGATAATTCCATTACAGTCCTGGATGACGGGCGCGGAATTCCCGTAGGGATCAATGAGAAGGCAGGCAAGCCTGCCGTTGAAGTCGTGTTTACGGTCCTTCATGCCGGCGGTAAGTTCGGCGGAGGGGGATACAAGGTTTCCGGTGGTCTTCACGGCGTCGGCGCTTCTGTTGTCAATGCTCTGTCGGATTATCTGGAGGTACAGGTCTTCCATGAGGGGAAGGTGTACCAGCAGAGATATGAGCGCGGCAATGCGATGTATGCTCTGAAGGTTGTCGGTGAATGTGATTCTGAGAAGAGCGGAACCCAGGTTACTTTCATGGCTGACAGTTCCATCTTTGAGACACTGAATTATGATTTTGATACCCTGAAGCAGAGACTCAGGGAGACTGCTTTTCTGACGAAGGGTCTTCGGATCACTTTGACGGATGAGAGAGTGGAACCCTGGAAGGAGAGATCTTTCCACTATGAGGGAGGTATTCGCGAATTCGTCCAGTATCTGAATAAGGGCAAAACTCCGCTGTATGACGATATCATTGGCTGCGAGGGCGAGAAGGACGGAGTCCTTGTAGAGATCGCGATGCAGCACAACGACGGGTATAACGAATCGACGTATTCATTTGTCAACAATATCATCACTCCGGAAGGCGGAACACATATGACCGGCTTCCGCAATGCGCTGACCAAGACTTTCAATGATTACGGAAGGGCGCAGAAGCTCCTCAAGGACAGTGAAGAGAATCTGACAGGTGATGATATCCGTGAAGGTCTTACAGCGATCGTATCGATCAAGATCGGCGAGCCGCAGTTTGAAGGCCAGACGAAGCAGAAACTGGGCAATTCCGAAGCAAGAGGCGCGGTTGAAAGTCTGCTGAGTGAGAGTCTTACAGTATATCTGGAGCAGCATCCTCAGATCGGCAAGATTATCATAGAGAAGTCTGTCATGGCCCAGAGAGCCAGGGCTGCGGCAAGAAAGGCCAGGGACCTGACGCGCAGAAAGAGTGCGCTGGACGGACTGAGCCTTCCCGGAAAACTGGCTGACTGTACGGACAAGAACCGCGAGAACTGCGAGATCTTTATCGTTGAGGGAGATTCCGCAGGCGGATCTGCCAAGACGGCAAGAGCCAGGGCAACCCAGGCGATCCTGCCCCTTCGCGGCAAGATCCTGAATGTTGAAAAGGCAAGGCTTGACCGTATTCTTGGCAACGCGGAGATCCGTGCGATGATCACCGCGTTCGGAACCGGTATCCATGAAGACTTTGATATCGAAAAGCTTCGATATAACAGAATCATCATCATGACGGATGCCGACGTTGACGGCGCGCATATCGCGACACTGCTGCTTACATTCTTCTACCGGTTTATGCCGGAGCTGATCAAGCAGGGTCATGTATATCTTGCGACTCCTCCGCTGTATAAGCTGGAGAAAAACAAGAAAGTCTGGTATGCCTACTCCGATGAGGAACTGAATAACATCCTCGCGGAAGTCGGACGTGATCAGAATAACAAGATACAGCGTTACAAAGGACTGGGAGAGATGGATGCGGAGCAGCTCTGGGAGACAACCATGGATCCGGCAAGACGCATCCTCAAGAGAGTCTCAATGGACGACGATGATGAATCATCGATCGACGTTACATTTACAACTCTCATGGGAGACCAGGTAGAACCCAGACGTGAGTTTATCGAAGAGAATGCCACAAGAGTCAGAAACCTGGACGTATAAGCTCCAGACAGGTGTACAGGTTTCGTTATGCATTTATGCATATAAGAAATCCTGTACAGTTGGCTGGGCAACGAACAATTAATATACTTGCAGGAGCAGAGAATGGACGACAAAATATTTGATCAGATTCAGGAAGTAGATCTGCAGAAGACGATGGAGGAATCCTATATCGATTATGCGATGAGCGTAATCGCAGCCAGGGCGCTTCCGGATGTCAGAGACGGTCTGAAACCGGTGCAGAGAAGAGTTCTGTATTCAATGATCGAACTGAATAACGGGCCTGACAAACCGCACAGAAAATGTGCGCGTATTGTCGGTGATACCATGGGTAAATATCATCCCCACGGGGACAGTTCCATCTACGGAGCTCTTGTCTATATGGCCCAGGACTGGTCCATGAGATATCCGCTGGTTGACGGACACGGCAACTTCGGTTCAGTGGACGGCGACGGCGCTGCCGCCATGCGATATACGGAAGCCCGTCTGTCGAAGATGTCCATGGAAATGCTGGCGGACATTAACAAGGACACGGTTGACTTTGTTCCGAACTTTGATGAGACAGAGAAAGAACCCACTGTCCTTCCCAGCCGTTTTCCCAATCTTCTGGTAAATGGAACTACCGGTATCGCGGTCGGTATGGCGACCAACATTCCTCCCCACAACCTGAGAGAGGTAATCGACGCAGTCGTGAAGATCATCGACAACCGTGTGGAGGAGGACAGAGAGACTTCAATCGATGAGATTCTCAAGATCGTCAAGGGACCGGATTTCCCGACAGGTGCAGAGATCCTCGGCAAGGCCGGAATCAATGAAGCATACCGCACCGGCCGCGGCAAGATAAGGATCCGTGCCGTCACAGATATAGAGACTCTTCCGAACGGAAGAAGCCGCATCGTGATCACGGAGCTTCCCTATCTGGTCAATAAGGCAAGGCTGATCGAGAAGATCGCGCAGCTTGTCAGAGACAAGAAGATTGACGGGATCACGGGTATAACGGATGAATCCAGCCGTGAAGGAATGCGCGTCACCATCGACATCCGGAGAGACGCCAGCGCCAATATCATTTTAAATAAACTCTTCCTGCATACACAGCTGCAGGATACTTTCGGTGTCATCATGCTCGCGCTGGTGGACAATCAGCCGAAGGTCATGAACATCCTGGAGATGCTTCACTATTACCTGAAGCATCAGGAGGAAGTGGTCACCCGCCGCACGAAGTATGAGTTAAATAAAGCGCAGGAGAGAGATCATATCCTGCAGGGACTGCTGATCGCTCTGGACAATATCGATGAAGTGATCCGGATCATCCGCTCTTCCGAGAACGTGCAGGTTGCCAAGAATTCCCTGATAGAAAAGTTCGGACTGGATGATGTGCAGGCCCAGGCAATCGTTGATATGCGTCTGAGAGCCCTGACAGGTCTGGAAAGAGGCAAGATTGAGGCAGAGCATGAACAGCTGCTGAAACTGATCGCGGAACTGACTGCCATCCTGGGCGATGAGAAACTTCTTCTCGGCGTCATTCGCAGGGAGATTCTGGTTATCAGGGATAAATACGGCGATGACCGCAGGACGAAGATCGGCTATGATATCGCGGACTTTGACGCAGAAGATTTGATCGAGAGGGAAGATATCGTTATCACGGTCACCAAGCTTGGCTATATCAAGCGGATGAGCGAAGATAATTTCAAGTCCCAGAACCGCGGCGGACGAGGCATTAAGGGTATGCAGACGCTGAAGGAAGATTATATCGACCGTCTGCTGATGACCGATACACATGCGGATCTCATGATCTTCACCAATAAGGGACGAGTCTACAAACTGAAGGCATATGAAGTGCCTGAAGCCGGAAGGACTGCCCGCGGCGTTGCGATCGTGAACCTGCTGCAGCTGCAGCCGGATGAGAAGCTGTCTGCAGTGATCCCGGTCGGAAGTGACCAGGAGTTCTCTGAGGACGGATATCTGACCATGGCAACCCGTAAGGGACAGATTAAACGAACACTCATTTCCGAATACGCAAATGTCCGCAAGAATGGACTGATCGCGATCTCTCTGAGAGTAGACGACGAACTGATCGCTGTCGAAGCGACGGACAATGAGAAAGAGATTCTGATGGTGACCAAGTTCGGCCAGTGTATCCGGTTCAAAGAATCCGACGCGAGGGCGACCGGCAGATCCTCCATGGGTGTGCGCGGAATCAACCTGATCGACGGAGATGAAGTCGTATCCATGGTCCTTGCGGATGAGGCACCCTATCTGCTGTTTGTGTCCGAGAAGGGCATGGGCAAGCTGACCGATGTAAATGAATTCCGTGTTCAGGGCCGCGGCGGCAAGGGAATCCTCTGCTACCGTATCCTGGATAAGACAGGAAATATCGTCGGAGCCATTCCTGTAGAACAGGATGACGAGATCATGATGATCAACACAGACGGCATTATCATCCGCATGAGCTGCGAGAATATATCTGTCCTGAGCAGAGTCACGTCAGGAGTGAAGCTGATGAGGCTTGACGGTGAGGATGTTGTGGTTTCGATCGCCAAGGTGAGAGAGACTGTTCCGAAAAATGAGTACGACGAAGAGGACGCGGATGAACCGGATGAGGAAGATGCTGCCGAAGAAGCTGACTCGCCGGATGACGCCACAGGAGAAGATGAATGAAAAAGATAAGTTTTTTTGCAATGCTGCTTGCGGCAGCACTTGGACTGAGCGGATGTGACCTGCTGAATAAGGCAGCTCAGCAGAAAGAGCCGGCAGAGGATACACAGGCACAGTCAGAGCAGCAGGTTGCAATAGACACAGAGGACGGAGTTCCGTTCATAGAGACTCAGGCAGAGAATGACACTGAGGCTCTGAACAGTGAAGTACAGACAGAGAGTGACATGGAAGAGGATTTTATGGTCGTTCCTGACACTGAATACGAGAAGGAAATCTCCGAAAACGCAGAAGAGACTGAGTCTCAGGCACAAATCGAATCTCAGATACAGACTGAATCTGAAGCGGTGAATTATCCGGAACCAGTCAATACGGTTCTTACCCAGGTTGTCTCCGGACGCGAAGCGATGGGAGAGCACTGGGCTGTCGGATATGAAGACCTTGAGAGCGGTGAAGTGTGCGGATATCACGATGCCGACGTGATGCAGTCTGCCAGTGTCGTAAAACTGTTTATCATGGGCGCAGTTTACCGGTATATGTGCTATCCGCCGGAAGGAGAAGAACCGGTCCCGTTTGGCGAAGAGTATGAAGGACAGCTCAGAGAGACCCTCAATAATATGATCACTGTCTCTGACAACGATGCTGCGAATCTTCTTATCGACAGGCTGGGCGGCGGAGACTTTAAGAAAGGCGCTGAACTGATCGGAGAATTCTGCAAAGAGAACGGATATGTCGGAACATCCATCGGAAGAAGATTCCTGGAATCGAATCCGACCGGTGACAATTACACCTCGGCAGCCGATACAAGAAAGTTCCTGTCGGATATTTATCACGGGAAACTGGTCAACGAAGAAGCATCCGCCAAGATGCTGGAAATTGTTAAGGGACAGGCTTTGAAAAATAAGATCCCGGCCGGACTTCCCGAAGGTTTCACCAGCGGCAACAAGACCGGAGAGATGCCGGAAGGATACGGTCTTGGCTGTATCGAGAACGACGTCGCCATCATATTCCCACCGGAAGGCGAGGGAGAAGGCTACATTCTGACCGTCCTGAGCAACGATCTTGCAGGAAGGAATGATGAAGCCATAGCTGCCATACAGCAGATCTCTTCGCTGACCGCACAGTGGTATCTGCAGAATCACACTGCGTAAAAATAGAGCAGTTTAAATCAGGATTTGATAAAGGAGGCACGTATTATGAAGTACATCTCAACAGACAAGGCACCGGCAGCAATCGGACCGTATTCCCAGGGAATCATTGTAAACGGAGTAGCTTATTTTTCAGGCCAGATCCCGGTAGATCCGGCAACCGGAGATGTTCCGGGCGATACGATCGAAGTGCAGGCTGAGCAGAGCTGCAAGAACGTCGGAGCGCTTCTTGAGGAGGCGGGGACATCCTTTGAAAAAGTATTCAAGACCACCTGTTTCCTTGCGGACATGGCGGACTTTGCCGCATTTAACGCAGTTTATGAGAAGTATTTTGTCAG
The DNA here is from genome assembly GCA_902801515.1 of uncultured Lachnospiraceae bacterium. Classification (GTDB taxonomy): domain Bacteria; phylum Bacillota; class Clostridia; order Lachnospirales; family Lachnospiraceae; genus Porcincola. The sequence goes on along the minus strand of CADCII010000046.1, from coordinate 10,253 downwards.
CAAACCGGCACGTTCCTGTGTAGCTGCGAAGGCACTTCCGAAGGGCGTTCTGTGTGAAATCGAGGCAGTCGCGGTTGTTGAGTAAATTTGTTACTATGCGGCGGCCGGTCTGTATAGGCAAACATGTCGTGAGCAGTGCAGTCTCACAAAAACCGTGCCTGCGCGAAGCGACCACGCTTCTATAGGAGCCAGAGCGCAGGCAGATGGTTTGCAGTGAGACAAACGTAGCAGACAAAGTTTGCCGGGCAGACCGGACAACGCATAGTATGCAGTTTGACAAAGTTTAGTTTGAAATGCAACAGAAGTCAGTTTAAGTTGCATTTACACCCAAAACATGTTACACTTACTTCGCCGTGAGAGCATCACGGCGAAGTTTTTGCATATCTGCTGGGGAGCAGAATAATTGTTCAAGGGGATCAACATGAAGAATCTGAGTCATTTCCGTAAGGATCATTTCTTACCATATTCCGTGCGCGTTTTTGTCTGTCTTGTTATGACAGTACTGCTTGCTGCCGGATCCGTCTGCACTGTCTTCGCGGACGAAGATGATTATATCCCGGATGAATATTATGAGGCGATTCAGTCGAATGCCGTGGAGGGATGGCCGGAAGGCCAGGCGATCCAGGCATCTGCCGGCGTCGTTATGGATATTGATACGGGAGTCTTTCTGTATTCCAAAAACTGTGACCGTCAGCTGTATCCTGCATCGATTACCAAGATCATGACCTGTCTCCTGACTCTGGAGAATGCGGATCTGGACGCTGTGATGACCTGTTCGCCCATTGTCTATGAGCTGGATGAAAATGCGTCGAATGTCGGACTGTCTGAAGGTGAACAGATGACGATCCGGGATGCGTTGTATACGCTGATGCTGGAGTCTGCAAATGATACGGCCAATGCTCTCGCGGAATATGTCGGCGGTTCGATGGAAGGATTTGCCCAGATGATGAATGACAGGGCGGCCGCTCTGGGATGCACGGGCACTCATTTCTCCAATCCGTCGGGCCTTTCGGCGGATGACCATTACACGACGGCTCACGATTATGCTCTGATCGCGGCGGAGGCATACCGCAATGAAGGTTTCCGCACGATCTGCGGCACTGTGAATTATGATGTGCCTCCGACAAATAACTATGAGGAGACACGGTATCTCCAGAACCATCACCGGATGCTGGTATCTGACAGTGATTACTATACGGACTGGTGTACCGGCGGCAAGACCGGTTATACCGAGAGGGCCTGGAATACGCTGGTCACCTATGGGGAGATGGACGGAAGAAGGCTGGTCTGCGTACTTCTTCACGGAAACGGGGCGGATCAGAATTACCTTGAGACGATAGATCTTCTCAGATATGGTTTCGACAATTTCCAGAATATCAGCCTGTCCGATAATTTCAAAGGAAAGACTCTGGCGCAGGCGATGCACGTGGATTACCTCGGCAAGGCAACGGTGTTTGAGGCTCCGGAACTTCAGCAGACGATCTCTGAGTTCAATGGCAATCCGGTTGTATCCGTACCCAAAGATCCAGATACTTCCTCGATCATTGTGTCACCGGCTTCTGATGAAGCAGCTCCGGGAGTGGCTAAGGGACTGAATATTACTTATCATACATGGCCGGTCGGGAGCATGAGTCTGACAGTGCCGACCGTGAATATGAGTATGTCTTATCCGTGGCAGAGAGCCGTTCAGGTTACGATGGAAGGACAGAATGGCGATAAAGAAAACCATATTGCGGATACGAAGGAAGTTGTATGGAATAATATCGGCGATTTTGTAAATGTCTGGTACGCGAAGGCGGAGGATTTTGTATCCCGCAACAGGACAGCTGTTATTCTGACTGTAGGCCTTCTGATCATTGTACTGCTGATCCTTCTTCTGGTCCTGCTGCTGCAGTCTTCAAGGGATTACCGTTCCAGAAAGAAAATGAAAGCGGCAAGGGAAGAAGCCATGCGCCGCGAGGCTGAGATCGACGCGAAGTCTGCGCTTGAGATCGAGGAAGAGCTTCGCAGGGCCATGGAGCAGGAGACGGCGAGGAGAACCCGGGACGACTGGATGGATGATCCGAACCTTGAGGATCTGGATCTGAAGAAGAGAGGTGACAGTGAATGAACTGGGTCGCCCCGATCAAAGATGATGAAACGCTCAGAAGATACGAAGAAGAACTTCTGAATCTTGACGTTAAATATTTTATTATGTTCCGTATAGGAGTCGGGACCGGAATGCAGGTCCAGGATATCCTGAAGCTTACGGTCGGCGACGTGCGGGACAAAGATTCGATCGTAGTATATCTCGGCACTCATAAAGTGAAACGTTCTTTCCGGTTTGAGGCGGATCTGAAGAAGATCATCGCAGAGTATACAGAAGGAAAACCGGATGACGCGCCGCTGTTCCGCGGTATGAAGCAGAATCCTGTCTCAAGAGAGCAGGCTTACAGGGCTTTAAAGAATGCCGGGACCCGGATCGGCCTGGGCACGATCGGCGCACAGACGATGCGCAAGACATTTGCCTGGAAATATTATAAGAATACGGGAGATATCTATTATCTGACGAATCTTCTGAACCATGCTTCTCCCTCTGTCACGTTCCGTTTTATCGGAGAGAAGCCGCGTGTGGATACGATTGCGTCCAGGATGACGCCCGAAGAAAATATGCGCTCGCGCAGGAAACTGTTCCAGGACGCAGCAGGCGTCGGCCGTATGGAGGCGGTCAAGGATCTTATGAATCTGCTCGAGGAAGAGATGGACAATCCCATGAACAATGATGCGTTCTACGGCAGAGTTGATACTCTTCTGACAGGCATGGAAGATCTGATCCGGGATTTCCATATGGATGTGTGAAATAAAAAAGTCATGCAGATGATCCGCAGCCAGGATCAGAGCATGACTTTTTATTTTCCTGAGGTTTTTGCACTTTCTGCCTGGCGGTGGAACCTGCGCTTCGCCCGCAGAGTATCCTGTTTTTTCTTTACCAGGTCCATCTCCTGTTCGGTGATCGGCCGTGTCGTTTTGACTGCGAACCAGTCTTCGGAAGCGTTCTGCCTTATCCGCGCCTTTCGGGACACTCGGCGACGCACAGGTAATTCCTGCCGTTTTCCGAGAACCACCGGATCTTTCTTCGGATCTTCTCACCGCAGATGTGGCATCTGGTGGAGGATACGACACGGTCTTTCATGACAGCGTCTCTTTCATGAAATGACTTGGATATGAATTTTGTATAATTGCTGTACCTGATCAGGATCTCTTCGCTGCGCCTGGACGGAGTGACGTATGTATCCACAGAGGAGAATTCTTCCAGAGTTTCTTCGGGAAGTGTCTCAAGAATCCTGGCGGTATAGGTGGCGTCAGCAAACGCGTCGTGGAATTCCATCGTCCTGTCGAGATCCAGATAATTGACAGCCCATTTAAGAGCACGTCTCTGCTTCCCGTCCTCATGGACGTAGGAGAATATCTTCTGTACGTCGCGGAAGATCAGTGGGAAGGGGAAAGGCCAGTGCCCTGTCAGATAGCCGTGATCCATATGCCAGCGCACATTTCTCTGGAGTTCGGTCAGATCGCCGGGCCCCCAGGTGCAGAACATGGGGCTGGCGCCGCACCAGACTAGAAAATCCGCGAAGACCTGAGGGAAGGTGCGTCTTCCCTGGAAATCTTTCTCAGTCATGTGGATGACATTTCTTGTCATATAATGCAGTTTTTTGTATAGGACCGGACGGATGGTTTCGTGAAATGTCCCGAGCTCATGAAAAGAAGGATCCAGTTTAACCGCTCCGATCTCGATGATCTCAAAGGGCATCTTTGGGTCCTCTTTCTTTTTTCCGTATGGGCACTGGTTCCATTCCAGATCCACCACAATATAATTCAAACGTCTCCGCCTTTCCGGTTTATGCCAGCAGATCGCATTGCCTTAGTCTGATGTTTCATTAAGTATACCCACAGAGGGTGTCTTCGTCAATTTGCTGATGAATAATGTCTAAATTCGTCAAATCAGATATACGGGAAAATGAATTGGTTTTTTCTCGTTAGAATGCACCCCGGTTCTGTATAAATTTTGTTTAAGTCATCAATGGCGTGATAAACCTGCCTGCGGTATACTCATTTCAGTTGTTGATGCGGCGGGAGGGTTCTGCCGCGGCATAGTATCGGTTTTTTTGGAGGTTATATAATGGCAAGCTTATCTCTTGAACACATTTGCAAAGTTTACCCGAATGGCTTTGAAGCAGTTAAGGATTTCAATCTTGAGATCGCTGACAAGGAATTCATCATTTTCGTAGGACCGTCCGGATGCGGAAAGTCCACCACTCTTCGTATGGTAGCAGGTCTTGAAGAGATCTCTTCCGGAACCCTGAAGATCGGCGATCGCGTTGTTAACGATGTAGAGCCGAAGGATCGTGACATTGCAATGGTCTTCCAGAGCTACGCTCTGTATCCGCATATGACCGTTTATGATAACATGGCATTCTCTCTGAAGCTGAGAAAGACCCCGAAGGATCAGATCGACAAGATGGTCCGCGAAGCGGCTAAGATTCTCGACCTTGAGAAGCTCCTCGACAGAAAGCCGAAGGCTCTGTCCGGCGGCCAGAGGCAGCGTGTTGCTATGGGACGTGCTATCGTACGTAACCCGAAGGTCTTCCTGATGGACGAGCCGCTGTCCAACCTGGATGCTAAGCTCCGTGTTCAGATGAGAACCGAGATCTCCAAGCTTCATCAGAGACTTGGTGCTACCATCATCTACGTTACACATGACCAGACCGAGGCTATGACGCTTGGTACCAGAATCGTCGTTATGAAGGACGGCGTTGTCATGCAGGTAGACACTCCGCAGAATCTGTACAACAAGCCGGCAAACCTGTTCACCGCCGGATTCATCGGATCTCCGCAGATGAACTTCCTGGATGCAAAGGTTACCGCAGACGGTGCGCTGGATCTTGGCGAGGCTGGCAAGGTTACTCTTCCGGCAGAGAAGTCCAAGAAGCTGCTTGACGGTGGATATGCAGGAAAGACTGTTGTCATGGGTGTCCGTCCTGAGCATCTGAATGATGATCCGGAAGTTGTTGCGAAGAGCAATTCCGTACTTGATGCAAAGATCGAAGTTTACGAACTGCTTGGTGCAGAAGTATTCCTGTACTTCACCATCAACGGCGCTAACATGACCGCACGTGTCAATCCGAAGACCGACGCAAGAACCGGATCTGAGGTTAAGTTCGCGATCGACGTTGACAAGGTCCATATCTTTGATAAGGAAACCGAGCAGACCATCACCAACTGATCAGGTGGATGAATTGATCTGAAAAGAATTATACAGGGGCCGTCCCGTCAGGGACGGTCCTCTTGTTTTAATAAGTGTATTATCATAAAATGATAGCGGACAGAGACTGCTGATACCCAGGCTATTGGCAGGAGCGAAACGGCAGAAAGAAGAAGTGAGGACTGTTATGATTTCAAATCAGACGATCAAGAGTTCCATTGATAAACTTAAGTCGATCACGAAGATTGATTTTTCCGTGTGGGACCTGGAAGGTTATATTGTTGCTTCTACGCAGGCGAGGGAGTCGGTCGGCTCCGAGACGGTTATCCAGTTTGCGCAGTCACCGGCCGACAGCCAGGAACTGCAGGGATTTCATTTCTTTAAAGTAAGAGGTGAGGAGGATCCGGAATACATCCTGATCGCCAGAGGTTCGGGCGAGGATGTCCATATGGTGGGACGGATCGCTGTCAGCCAGCTGCAGGATCTGATCGTAGCGTACAGGGAACGTTTTGACCGTAATAATTTTGTCCAGAATCTGCTGTTGGATAATCTGCTGCTGGTCGATATCTACAACCGGGCGAAGAAGCTTCATATCGAGCCACAGCTCAGACGAGTTGTCTTTATCGTTGAGACAAAGCATGAGCGTGATAATTCCGCAATGGAAGTCATCCGCAGTCTGTTCGGCAGCGAAGAGGGCAATCTGATCACGGAAGTTGATGAGAAGAGTATTATTCTGATCCAGGCACTGGATGAGAAAGCGGTGTATGAGGATCTGGAAGATACTGCCGTGACGATCCGCGACACGCTGAACACGGAGGCGATGATCGATGTGAGAGTGGCCTGCGGAACGATCGTGGAAGAGATCTCACAGGTTTCCCGTTCCTTCAAGGAAGCGCGCATGGCGCTGAACGTAGGCAAGATCTTCTATTCCGGACAGCGTGTGCATATGTACAATACACTGGGAATCGGCCGTCTGATCTACCAGCTTCCGGAAAATCTCTGCCGGATGTTCATTAAAGAGGTTTTCACAAAACAGCAGCCGGAGGAGTTTGATGAAGAGACGCTCTCCACGATCAAGATGTTCTTCGGCAACAGCCTGAACGTGTCCGAGACCGCAAGACAGCTGTTCGTACACCGCAATACTCTGGTGTACCGTCTTGAGAAGCTCTCCCGCGCGACCGGACTGGATATCCGTTCATTTGATGACGCAGTTACGTTCAAGATCGCGCTGATGGTTGAGAATTATCTCAAGTATCTCGAGAAGCATTCCTGAAATACCTGAGAAGTTTTGGAAGCCTTGCCGGCAGGACCGGCTGATGAAGTGAGAGATTCGTCTTCGCTCAGGGCGACAAAGAGCCCGCGATGTATATTTTCGTCTGACATACCTGAGAAATTGTTTCCGTCAGGAGCAAAATTGCTCTTGACGGTTTTAGTTGTCTAACGTATAGTATGAGCGGTAATTAAATAATTTGCTTTTCTCTTATTCAGAGGCGGCGGAGGTACAAAGGACCTGAGAAACCGCGGCAACCCCGTTAATGCGGAAGGTGCCAACCTGAGCGAGATATCTCGAACAATAAGGGGATTCAGTCAGAATCATTGAGTCCGCCTTGTGCGGGCTTTTTAATTACAAAATAAAAGAAAAGCAGATGTCACATGGCTGTGTTTGCTCAGCCGGAAAGAGAGTTGTTATGGATAAGTTATTGTTTACTTCCGAGTCCGTTACAGAGGGACATCCGGACAAAGTCTGCGACGCGATCTCTGACGCGATTCTGGATGCGGTCGTTGCGCAGGATCCCATGAGCCGTGTTGCCTGCGAGACAACTGCCTGCACAGGATTTGTTGTTGTCTGCGGAGAGATCACAACAAATGCAACGGTTGATTATCAGAATATCGTAAGAGATACGATCCGTGAGATCGGCTATGTCGGCGGAGATATGGGGTTTGACGCTGATTCCTGCGCTGTTTTTGTCGCGCTTGACAAGCAGTCGGAAGATATCGCCATGGGCGTTGACAAGGCACTGGAGGCAAGAGAAAACCAGATGTCAGACAGCCAGATCGAGGCGATCGGTGCCGGCGACCAGGGAATGATGTTCGGTTATGCCACCAATGAGACCGACAGCTATATGCCGTTCGCGATCGACCTTGCGCATAAGCTGTGCAGACAGCTGACAAAGGTCCGCAAGGACGGCACGCTTAAGTATCTCAGACCGGACGGAAAGAGCCAGGTCTCTGTAGAGTACCAGGATGGAAAGCCGGTTCGCCTGGAAGCTGTCGTTCTGTCAACCCAGCACGATGCGGAAGTGACGCAGGAACAGATTCACGAAGATATTAAAAAGTACGTATTTGACCCGGTACTTCCGAAGGATATGCTGGATGAGAATACCAAGTACTTTATCAATCCGACCGGCCGCTTCGTAATCGGCGGACCTCATGGTGACGCAGGCCTGACTGGCCGCAAGATTATTGTTGATACCTACGGCGGAGCTGCAAGACACGGCGGCGGAGCATTCTCCGGCAAGGACTGCACGAAGGTTGACCGCTCCGCGGCATATGCTGCAAGATATGTGGCAAAGAATATTGTTGCCGCAGGCCTTGCAGACAGATGTGAGATTCAGCTGTCTTACGCGATCGGCGTCGCGCAGCCGACTTCCATTATGGTCGATACTTTCGGTACCGGAAAGATCGCGGATGAGAAGCTGACCGACATCATCCGGGAGAACTTTGATCTTCGTCCGGCAGGGATCATCAAGATGCTTGACCTGCGCCGCCCGATCTACAGACAGACCGCAGCGTATGGTCATTTCGGAAGAAATGATCTGGATCTTCCCTGGGAGAATCTGGATAAGGCCGAGGATCTGAAGAAGTACCTCGCATAAAGAGAATAGCCGCCCCGGAGCTGTTTCAGTTCCGGGGTGTTTTTGCAAAGGCCGGAGTGTGCAGACGGTATAGAAAACGCAGGATAGTTCATTTGCAGCAGGGGGAACCATGCGGATTGAGTACGAGGATAAGGATATCATTGTAGTATATAAGGAAGCGGGACTTCCGGTTCAGTCCGGCAGGACGTCTGCCAGGGATCTGGTGAGTATGCTGAAGAACCATCTTGCGAAGGAAGAGCAGACGTCCCGTAAGGAATCTGGAATCCGTGACCGGGATCGGGCGTCGGATCGGCAGCCGGCCGGAAAGCATGCGGAACCGTATCTGGGTATCGTTCATCGTCTGGACCAGCCGGTGGAAGGCCTGCTGGTCTTTGCGAAGACTCCGAAGGCGGCAGCCTCTCTAAGCCGTCAGGCGGCTGCCAAGGGAGAAGACGCACGAAAAGAATCTGCTGCAGGAAAAGCCGCAAGAGCAGAGACTGCCGGCGGCAAATCCGCGAAGCAGGGAAGCCGCACTCAGGCCATGGAGAAGGTGTACCGCGCAGTCGTCCTGATCTCAGGGGATGCCTATCCGCTCGCGCTGGAAGGCCGGAAGAGAGAGGTCTTGCTGACAGACTGGATCCTTCGGGATTATTCCAACAATACTGCCCTTGTAGCAGAAGAGGGTGCAAGAGATGCGAAGCGTGCGCAGCTGACCTTCCGGACACTGGAGATAAAGGATGGGAAGGCGATGGTTGAGATCCGCCTTCACACCGGTCGTCATCATCAGATCCGTGTACAGATGGCGCATGCCGGCATGCCGCTGGCAGGCGACCGCAAATATGGTGATCCGGCGACAGAAGAAAAAAAGCTGTGCCTGTGCGCCGCACGGCTGGGATTCAGACATCCCGGGAGCGGAAAATGGATGGAGTTCAGGGTGGAGCCGGGATTTGACATCTGAGTTGCCCATGATTAAAAAAGGTGCTATCATGAACACCATTACAGGGGCGGCATAGTGGAGATGTAGTATATTGCAGCAGAAGAGGGAAGTGAAAGTGCTCCTTGCGGACAGCTTCAAAGAGCTGGTTCTGGAGAAGCCTGTAGAAAAGATTACGATTAAGGAGATCACGGATCGCGCAGGAGTGATCCGTGTCACTTTCTATAACCATTTTCAGGACAAGTATGAGCTCCTGGAGTGGATCTGCCGCGAAGAGATCGTCAGTCCGACAAAGATACTTTTTCAGAACAATATGCGCAGAGAAGCCGTGACATTCATTTTCACGGCGATTCTGAAAAATAAAGAATTCTACAGCCATGTCGCGCATACACAGGGGCAGAATTCATTTTCCAGCACCGTCCGGCAGCTGGTTTCCGAGACCATTGAAGAACATTTTCTGGCAAATAAATTCGGAAAGCATGAGAAGTACAGTCTGCTGACGGCAAAATGGATTGCCGATTTCTATGCCATGAGCCTGACATATATCCTGATGAGCTGGATTGAAAGAGATATGGATATTCCGCCGGAGGATATGGTCAATATCTATGAATACGTCGCGCAGCATTCGCTGATCAGCCTGCCGGAAGCGGTAAGAAAACTTCCTGACCGTAATAATAGTAAAAATAATAGTAAATAGGAAGAAATCCGATCCAAAGAACAGACAGCAGGCAGATTGCTCCCCGGGGTATACCATAAATAGTATCCTGGAAGAGCAGATTTCCCCACATATAGAAAAGACCGGAAAAGCCCCAGATTACGGCATTTTATGGCAAAAAAAGGTTTGACAAAAGAAGAATGCCTGACCTATAATAGGCTTTGCCGCTTCACTAAAAGTGTCAGCGGATTATCTGAATAACATGAGTTATTCGGGCTCGGAGAAGTACTCAAGAGGCCGAAGAGGCGCCCCTGCTAAGGGTGTAGGTCGGGAGACCGGCGCGAGGGTTCAAATCCCTCCTTCTCCGCTGAATTGAATAAATAAATTTTATTCGATTCTTCAAAAAAACTATTGACAAAACATCTTGTCAGTGTTAGATTATTCAAGTCGCCCGTTTGAGGGCTGACGAAAAAGAGTTCTTTGATAACTGAACAGTGAAACGACCTTGAAGATTCTTAAAAGTTTTATTTTAAGGAACTGACCTTTAAATCAGTAAGGATCGGGATA
>CADCII010000045.1 GCA_902801515.1 uncultured Lachnospiraceae bacterium | reverse complement strand
GATCCTCGCAACAGCGCTGGTCGACACCGGCTCCAAGATGGACGATGTAGTCTATGAAGAATTCAAGGGCACCGGCAACATGGAACTGATCCTGGACCGTAAACTCTCCGAGCGCCGCGTATTCCCTGCGATCGACATCATGAAGTCCGGAACGAGAAGAGAAGACCTGCTTCTCACAACAGACGAAGGCGAAGCCTCCTACGTCATGCGCAGGGCGATGAACGGTATGAAGGGTGAGGATGCTGTAGAGCGCATCCTGGATATGTTCGCACGTACCCGCAGCAATGAAGAACTGGTGCAGCGGATCAAGCATTCGCATATAATTTGATTTTGCGGGAAGCCTGCCCCCTTGACGGATGCAGTCTCATAAGCAGACAATTCAGCAGGAACGGAGCTGAGATCCACTGTTTACGAAGACCAGGTGCCCGGGAGAAGAGCGATAATGCATGCGAATCTTCCGGGCACCCGGTCGCAGTTAACAGTTAGTTCAGCGCAGTGGGCTGAGTCTGCGATGAGACGCATCCGGCAGAGGGGGCAGGCTTGCCTGAGATTACTGAATTTATCTCTTGCACAGGCATCAGCGCCGTGCTATAATGCTTCTGCTGTGCCCGAAGCCGGAAGGCAGTTCCGCTTAAGGTAGCGGGATCGGAACACGGCAAACCGCATGGACTTGCGGGGATAGCCCGGGCAGTCCGGGAACAGACGCTTCAGCATCGGGCTGAAGAGCGTAAGCAGTTCACACACATCAGAACAGAGAGGTGATATACCATGAGAGAAGGAATCCATCCGAAATACTACCAGGCAACTGTTACCTGCAACTGTGGAAACACTTTTGTTACCGGTTCTACCAAGCCGGAGATCCACGTTGAAGTCTGCTCCAAGTGCCATTCATTCTACACTGGCCAGCAGAAGGCAGCTCAGGCTCGCGGACGTATCGATAAGTTCAACAGAAAGTACGGTCTGAGCCAGCAGTAATCTGGAATTGACAGGAAGGTTGGGGCTGCAGGCCTCAACCTTTTTTTACACAGAGAGAAAATGATATGAAGTATTCCAATATCGGCGGCCAGGCTGTTATGGAAGGCGTCATGATGCGCAACGGCGAAAAATGGGCGGTTGCAGTCAGGACAGCTGATAAGCAGATTACAGTCAAGACCGGTGTGTACCGGGGAGTAATTAAGAATAAATCACTGCAGAAGCTCCCGATCATCCGCGGGGTGTGCAGTTTCATAGATTCCATGTACCTGGGAATGAAGTCTCTTATGTTCTCGGCAGACCTCTTTGCGGAGGAGTCGGAGAAGGAACTCGAGGAGAGACTGCAGGACGAGAAGAAGAAGGCTGAGAAGAAGGCCTCCAGGCTGAGAGCAGCCGGCAAGGCTGAGGAAGCGGACCGTCTTCTTGAAAAGGCTGAAAAGAACGCTGAGGAAGAACGCAGAAAACTGAAGGAGAGAGAGCAGGCCGGAAACGGGAAGTCAAAAGACTCTGACAACTCCATCCTGCTGACGGTCACCCTGATCTTTTCACTGGCATTCTCGATCGCGCTGTTCATGATGCTGCCTTATTTCCTGTCCAGAGTTCTGAGGACAGTTACCAGCAATGAATCGCTGATCTCCGTATGCGAAGCACTTCTTCGCATGGTCATTTTCTTCGGATATCTTCTGATCATCTCAAGGATGAAGGATATCCAGAGGACGTTCATGTACCATGGTGCGGAACATAAGTGCATCAACTGTATCGAGCACGGACTTGAACTGAACGTTGAGAATGTCAGAAAGAGTTCACGTCAGCATAAGAGATGCGGAACCAGTTTTCTGCTGATCGTAATGGTGGTCAGCGTGATCTTCTTCCTGTTTATCCGCACTCCGAATCCGGTCTGGAGGATCGTGATCAGGATCCTGCTGATCCCGGTGATCGCGGGCGTTTCATTTGAGTTTATCAGGCTGGCGGGAAAATATGACAACAAGTGTGTCGATATCCTGAGCAAGCCGGGTCTTATGCTCCAGAAACTGACGACCAATGAGCCGGATGACGATCAGATCGAGGTCGGCATTGCGTCGGTCGAGGCGGTATTCAACTGGAAGAAGTACCTGAATGAGAATTTCGATGCGCACTATGAACTGACCGAAGCGGATGAGCCGCATGGCAGTGATGAGATCTATACCATAAAGTGATAATCATATGACTTATTCTGAAGCAGTACATAAAGCGAAGTGCTGTCTGGAACAGCATGAGGTTCCGGATTCCGGTATCGACGCCTTGTTGCTGCTTCAGTTTGTATGCGGGATCACCCGGGCACATTACTATGCCGTCCGGGAGGATCCGATGCCTGAAGAAGAGTCTGACAAGTTTATGGAACTTGTCCGCAGGCGTTCGGACAGGATCCCGCTGCAGCAGCTGACCGGAGAGCAGCAGTTCATGGGACTGCCTTTCCATGTGTCAGAGGATGTCCTCACTCCCAGACAGGATACGGAGATCCTGGTTGAGGAGGCGCTGAAGAGAGTCCGTCCGGGCGCAAGGATCCTGGATCTGTGTACAGGCTCAGGTTGTATCCTGATCAGTCTTCTGAAACTCGGACCGGATCTGGAGGGGACGGGGAGCGACCTGTCAGGGAAAGCTCTTGATATTGCTGCAGGGAATGCGGAAATGAACAAAGTGGAGGTTTCATTTGTCCAGAGTGACCTGTTTGCCCGGATACCTGGAACCTTTGATATGATCGTGTCCAATCCGCCCTATATAGTGTCCTCTGTGATCGGCAGCCTGATGGAAGAGGTCAGGAATCATGAGCCGCTGATGGCACTTGACGGCGGTACTGACGGGCTTGATTTTTACAGAAGGATCGTGCCGGAGAGCGTGGATTATCTGAACCCCGGAGGGTGGCTGATCGTTGAGATCGGATATGACCAGGGAGACTTGGTCAGATCGATGTTCGTTGATCATCAATATAAAGATGTAGATGTTATCAGGGACCTTGGCGGAAATGACCGTGTGGTCCTCGGGAGGAAAGCAATTGTTTGAGCAGTTAAGTGAAGTCGCCGGAAGGCTGGAGGAGATCACTGCGCAGCTGTCGGATCCGGATACAGTCAGAGATCCGTCAAGGCTTCAGAGTCTGATGAAAGAGAGAGCTTCCCTGACACCGGTGGCGGAGGCATACAGTGAATACCGCAGCGCGCAGCAGACCATCCTGGACTGTGAAGAGATGCTGGAAGCAGAGCACGATGAAGAGATGCGCGGGATGCTGAAGGAGGAACTGGCACAGGCGAGGGAAGATGAGGAGACTCTCCGGGAGAAACTGAGGATCATGCTGCTTCCGAAGGACCCCAATGATGAGAAGAATGTTGTCGTGGAGATCCGTGCCGGAGTCGGCGGCGATGAGGCGGCGCTGTTTGCCTCTCAGGTATTCAGGATGTACAGCAGATACGCAGACCGACAGGGATGGAAGGTCGAGCTCACCTCTGTCAGTGAGAGCGGGATTGGCGGTTTCAAGGAATGCGTTTTCCTGGTCAACGGACAGGGCGCTTATTCCAGACTGAAATACGAATCGGGAGTCCACCGTGTCCAGAGAGTTCCGGAGACCGAGAGCGGCGGACGTATCCATACATCCGCATGTACGGTTGCGATCATGCCCCAGGCGGAAGAGATTGACTTCCAGCTGGACCTGAACGAATGTCATTTTGATGTGTTCAGGGCATCCGGCAACGGAGGGCAGTGCGTCAATACGACAGACTCTGCTGTGCGCCTTGTCCATGAACCCACAGGTATCGTAGTTTCCTGCCAGGATGAGAAGAGCCAGTTGAAGAACAAAGACAAAGCAATCAAGATCCTCCGCTCGATCCTTTATCAGAAGGAAGTCATGGAGCGTCATGACGCGGAAGCCGAGGAGAGAAGAAGCCAGATCGGCTCCGGAGACCGAAGCGAGAAGATCCGCACCTATAATTTCCCGCAGGGAAGAGTTACGGATCACCGGATAAAACTGACGCTGTACAAGATCGACCAGATCATGGACGGAGACCTTGATGAGATCATAGACAGTCTCAGCGCGGCAGACCAGGCCGCGAAGCTGGCAAAGTCAGGAGAAGGATGAATAACAGCCTTGTGCGCTGCACAGAGAAGAGGATTCGTGCCGGACAGGAAACAGAACGCCGGCGGGAGGGAGAACTATGCCAAGCTGGGAAAACAATGTGAGGAAGGTGGTTCCCTACACACCGGGCGAACAGCCGAAGATCAGGGATATCATCAAACTGAATACCAATGAGAATCCGTATCCCCCGTCGCCGAAGGTAAAGGCGGCGCTGGACTGCACCGAGAGTGACCTTCTGCGCAAGTATCCGGATCCGGCTGTATCGCTGCTTGTCGATGCGATCGCAAAGCAGTACAAAGTCGCTCCGGAACAGGTATTTGTCGGGGTCGGTTCGGATGACGTGCTGGCCATGAGCTTCCTGACCTTTTTTGCCTCCGGAAGACCCATCCTGTTCCCGGACATCACGTATTCATTTTACGATGTGTGGGCGGATCTGTACCGCATTCCCTATGAGACGAAAGCACTCAACGACAGTTTTGAGATCGTGAACAGGGATTACTATGCTGAGAACGGAGGCATCATATTCCCCAATCCCAATGCGCCGACCGGAGTACTGAAACCACTTGCTGAAGTGGAAGACATTGTCCGCCGCAACAGGGATGTGGTGGTGATCGTCGATGAGGCTTATATCGATTTTGAGGACGGAGAGGACGGAGAGATCCCTGCAGACAGTGCGCTGAATCTGATCGGCAGGTATGAGAACCTGCTGGTCGTGCAGACATTTTCCAAGTCAAGGGCACTTGCCGGAATGAGGATCGGCTTTGCCGTCGGCTCTGAGAAACTGATCCGCTATCTGAACGACGTCAAGTATTCATTTAACTCCTACACCATGAACCAGACTGCGATCGCTGCGGGAGTGGCAGCAGTTGAGGACCATGCTTATTTCGCTGAGTGTCTGGGCAGGATCAAGGCGACGAGAAGCCGCACAGAGGAGGCTTTGAGAGAACTGGGATTTTCATTTAACAGGTCCCAGTCCAACTTCCTGTTTGTGACCCATGAGAAGGTGCCTGCCAGGGAACTGTTTGCCGCGCTTCGGGAAGCGAACATAATCGTGCGGTACTTTGACAAGCCGCGGATCGACAATTATCTGCGCATAACGATCGGGACGGATGAGGAGATGGACACTCTGATCTCATTCCTGAGAGATTATCTGAAAAAATAAGTTAGGAGCGATCATTCATGACAAATGCACTGGCAACCTGGTTTGCAAATAATCTCGGGCAGGTCATGCCCGCGGAACTGGTAATATTCATCGTTTCACTGTTTCCCATCCTGGAGTGCAGGGGAGGCCTGATCGTCGCAGCGCTTCTCGGCGTAAGGATGGAAGTGGCTGTTCCGATCTGTGTGATCGGAAATGTGCTGCCGGTGCCGTTTATCCTTCTCCTCCTGAAGAAGGTCCTGCAGTGGATGAAGAAGACGCCGCTGCACAGACTTGCAGAGAAGATCGAGGAGAGAGGTCAGAGAAAGAGTGAGACCATGAAGCATGGTGAGTTCCTGGGACTTCTGCTCTTTGTCGGAGTTCCGCTTCCCGGAACCGGTGCCTGGACAGGCTCGCTGATTGCGACGATCCTGGATATGGACTGGAAGAAAGCGATCATCCCGATCCTTCTGGGCGTACTGATGGCGACGGTCATCATGACAGTGTTCTCGTATGCATTTCTTGCGAACGTAGTCGGGTGAATTATGTATGAGAGTTTCGCGCAGGTCTATGATACATTTATGGATAATGTTCCGTATGATGAGTGGGCCGGCTATATCATTGAAAAACTGAAAGAAGACGGGATAGAGGACGGCCTTGTGCTGGATCTTGGCTGCGGGACCGGACAGATGACAAGACGCCTTAGGGACGCAGGCTATGACATGATCGGCGTGGACGGCTCTGTTGACATGCTGCAGATCGCACGGGAGGCAGAGAGCGCAGGCCGCATGGAGACAGGTGTTTCCGATATCCTGTATCTGCTGCAGGACCTTCGGGAGTTTGAACTGTACGGAACGGTACGGGCAGTCATTTCCACCTGTGATACGCTGAACTATATCACGCAGAAGGAGGACCTTCTTCAGGTCTTCCGGCTGGTAAACAATTATCTGGATCCGGGCGGACTGTTCCTGTTTGACATGAATACGGTCAGCCACTACAGGGAACTGTGTGCGGACAACACATTTGCAGAGTCCAGGGATGACTGCAGTTTTATCTGGGAAAATGAATATGACAGTGTTTCAGGGATCAATGAGTATGACCTGACGCTCTTTCTGAAAAGAGAAGACGGTCTCTATGAACGATTCTTCGAGACACATACGGAGAAGGCCTGGGAGATCGAAGAGGTCAGGCAGCTTCTGGAAGAGGCAGGGATGGAATATGTCGCGGCGAAGGAAGCCTACACAGACGAGAATGTTTCTTCCGGGACATACCGCGTGCTGATCCTGGCAAGGGAGCACGGGAAACAGAAAGGATAAGCGGGAAGGATTCTATGCGGTTTTCATTTACAAAGATGCACGGCATCGGCAATGACTATGTGTATGTCAATGGATTCAAGGAGACGATCGAAGATCCGTCAGAGGCGGCAAAGATCGTATCAGACCGCCACTTCGGGATCGGTTCTGACGGACTGATCATCATACAGCCATCAGCCAGAGCTGACTGTGAGATGGAGATGTACAATGCGGACGGATCGCGCGGGAAGATGTGCGGCAACGGGATCCGCTGTGTCGGTAAATATGTCTATGACAACGGGATCGTTGACACTGATGTGATCACGGTCGATACTCTTGCCGGCATCAAGACCCTGAAGCTGAATGTGAAGGATGGACTGGTGGATACGGTCCGTGTGGACATGGGGGCTCCCATATTTACACCTGCCCGGATCCCTGTGGATCTGGATGCGGCAAATGGGAAACTGAAGACCGTGAATGTGGAACCTTACGGGGAAATCATCCTGAATACGGAGATCCCGGTCACGGAGGGTATGGTCATGAAGGGTACCTGCGTATCCATGGGCAATCCTCACTGCGTAGTCCCTGTTGACGACGTTGCTTCCTCTGATGTGGAAGGGATCGGGAAACTGTTCGAAAACCATCCCATTTTCCCTGAGCGTGTCAATACGGAATTCATTCGTGTTGAAGACAGAAAGAATATCCGGATGCGCGTGTGGGAGAGAGGAAGCGGCGAGACATGGGCCTGCGGGACAGGAGCATGTGCCGTGGCTGCAGCCTGTATTCTGAACGGATGGACTGACGCATCGGTTACGGTTCATCTTCTGGGCGGCAGTCTTCAGATCGAGTGGGACAGGGAGAAAGATACGATCTTTATGACAGGTCCCGCAGTGAGTGTGTTTGACGGCGTTATCAATCTGTAATGAAACGGTGGATATTATCAGATTATTCCACTATAATAAGGCTTGGCGGGTTTCCTGAAAACACAGACAGAGGATATGGTCTCATGAAGAGAGCAAGATTGAGCGCAATGCTGGCAGGTGTCTGCGCTGGGGCGCTGATGCTGGGCGGCTGCAGCCGCAGCCAGATGAATTATCAGATCGCTGAGGCAATCGGCACAGCCGGAATGTATGAAAACAATGAGCCGGTGGAGACACCCCAGATGGTTATCCGGCGTGAGATGCTGGAAGAATCAGAGTCTGAAGAAGAGGCTCTGATGACAGTGCTTAACAGGGCGGAGGCTCTTGCTGCCGGTTATAATTTCGAGGAAGCGATCTCAGTACTCAATACCATCACTGGTATGCAGTCAAGGGATGAGAGAGTGATCGAAGCCAGAGACCGTTATGAGCAGGGCGATACGAACCTTGAAAACTGGGTGGACGGAGATATTCCTCACCTGTGCTTCCCGACTCTGATCTACGATACGACCATGGCGTTTGACGGAGACGGCAAGGCTTCCAGTTATGCCACGACAATGGTGACATGCAAGGAGTTCAGTTCGATCCTTCAGAGTCTGTACGACAACAATTATATCCTGATCGACATTCATACGATCGCTGCCAATACTACCGATGAGCGCGGGACGACATCCATGGAACAGCTTCAGCTCAAACTTCCCGCAGGCAAGAAACCGATCGTTCTGTCTCAGGACAACCTGAATTACTCAGGCGTTACCAATGGAGACGGCATCGCCACCAAACTGGTTCTTGACGAAGAAGGAAAAGTCAAGGCGCAGTATACAGACAGCAGCGGACATGATGTGGCTGGTGACTTTGATTTCATACCGATCCTTGACACATTTATCGAAGAGCATCCTGACTTTTCATTCCGCGGGGCGAGAGGAATCGTATCCGTATCCGGTTCAGAAGGCGTGTTCGGGTATGATCTTCCCTCGGAAGAGAGTGCTGCACAGAATACGCAGCAGACAGACGCGCAGAGCTCGGACGGATCCGACGCACTGGCAGGAGTGATGAATACCACATCACCGGGAGGTTCCACTTCCGGACTCACTGAAGACCAGCAGCAGATCGCCCAGATCAGTAAGGCGCTGACGGATGAAGGATGGAGCATCGCGAGCGCGGGATGGAGCCACAACTACATGAACGACCAGTCGTATGACCAGTTCATGGCAGAGATGGATGACTGGATCGACCAGGTAGGCTCCCTTACAGGTTCTGCGGATATTCTGTTCTATCCTTACGGAGCAGAGGTTGAGTACCCGGGCCAGAAACTTGAATACCTTCTCAGCCATGGCTTTACATATCTGTGCGGACTGTGGGGAGATACGGACTTCAGAGAACTCGGAGACGGATACATGCGGATGACCCGCCGTTTTGTAGACGGATACACCCTTGTCAATGCGCCGTCCTATTTCACAGGATTCTTCGCAGCGGGAGATGTACTTGATACAGACCGCTGACCGGTAATCTTCAAGATAACACACGTCCCGGCATTGCCGGGACGTTTTTTGTGCAGCAGCCGCAGGACTTTAGCAGATTGACGCATCACCGCCCGTAAGGTATAATAACGCGTATAATGTCTGCACGCAGAGCAGGTCTGTGCATGCACACATCACATTTTTGTATGCAAAGAAAACTAATAGTAAGGAGCTAAACAGGGTATGGCAAAGTACATATTCAAAAGAGTGCTTCTCGCAATAGTGACCATCTTCATTGTATGCATGATCACTTTTTTTACGATGAACGCAATCCCCGGCGGACCGTTCGCAGGCGAGAAGGCTAAGTCTCCGGAAGTACAGGCAGCGCTGGAGAAACGCTTTAACCTGGACAAACCGGTAGGACAGCAGTTTGTAATCTACATGGGGAATATGCTTCGGGGAGACTTCGGCATCTCCGCAAAGACCGGGCGTGAGATCTCCCAGACTATCAGCTCCAAGTTCGCGGTATCTGCGAAGCTTGGTATCTTTGCCGTCCTGACAGCAGTTGTGGTCGGCGTTGTGCTGGGAAGTATCGCCGCTCTGATGAGGAACCGGGTCCCGGACAGGGTGATCATATTCCTGTCGACGCTGTTCACATCGCTGCCCAGTTTTGTCCTGGGTTCCTTCCTGCTGGTCATCTTCTCGGTGAAGCTGGGATGGGTCAAAGCCTGGAGCCCGACGGAGCAGAATCTGGTGCTTCCGGTCCTGGCTCTTGCGGCGTATCCGGCGTCCTATATCACCAGGCTGACGAAGACGTCCATGCTGGATGTCCTGGGACAGGATTATGTCAGAACAGCAAGAGCAAAGGGCGTCGCTTCCTGGAAGGTGCTGTTTGTGCATACGCTGCGAAACGCTCTGATCCCGGTAGTTACTTACCTTGGCCCGATGATCGCGTCGGTCCTGACCGGTTCCCTGGTAGTCGAGCAGATCTTCACGATTGGCGGACTGGGAGCCGAGTTCGTCCAGAGTATAACGAACAGAGACTACCCCATGATCATGGGCGTTACCATATTCCTTGCGGTATTTATGGTAACGATGAACCTGCTGACTGATATCGTCTACAAGCTGATCGATCCGCGGATCACGCTTGACTGAGGAGGGCATGAAAATGGATAAGACCTATGATGTAGATCAGATGCCTAAGAAGAATCCGCTCTCCCTGCAGATCGATCTTAGCAAGTTTGAAAAAGCGACAGATGAAGAGAAGAAGCAGGCGGACGTTATGAGTGAGTCCACTTCCTTCTTCAAGGACGGCATGAGGAAACTGAGGAAGAACCCGCTGGCAATGTTCAGTATCATTGTCCTCGTTCTGATCATCCTGATGATCACGATCGTTCCGGTCGTTGTACCCTACAGCTATTCGGACATCATTACCGTTAATGGGAAACGCGACAAGAGTGCCACCAATATGGCTCCGTTCAAGTATTCAAAGATGGAGCAGCAGTATATCGACGAAGGCGGCAAGGTGTTCCCGCATATCATGGGAACGGATGAACTTGGAAGAGACTATTTCGTCCGTGTCGCCTACGGGACCCGCATCTCCCTGCTGGTCGGCGTATTTGCCAGTGTGATCGTCCTGATCATAGGAGTATTGTACGGGTCCATAGCAGGATACTTCGGAGGCAAGGTCGACCTGATCATGATGAGGATCGTCGACATCATATACTCGCTTCCGGACCTGCTGATGATCATCCTGCTGTCGGTCGTCCTGAACGAGGTACTGAAGTTTGACGGTCACGGAATCCTGGCAAGGCTCGGAACCAACATGATCTCGCTGTTCATCGTATTCGGACTTCTGTACTGGGTCGGAATGGCAAGACTTGTCCGCGGCCAGATCCTTACGATCAAGAAAAATGAATACGTCCTGGCGGCGCAGGTATCCGGGGCGAAGAGCAGCCGGATCATCCGCAGGCACATCCTGCCGAACTGCATCAGTGTCATCATCATTTCGGCGGCGCTGCAGATCCCGTCCGCGATCTTCACGGAATCCTTCCTGAGTTTCATTTCGCTGGGCGTCAAGGCTCCCATGCCTTCACTGGGTTCTCTGGCAAGCGCAGCAAGAAGCGGCATCACGACCTACACCTATAAACTGATTTTCCCGGCCCTGATGATCGGCCTGATCACGCTGGCGTTCAATCTGCTCGGCGATGGACTGAGAGACGCATTTGATCCGAAACTGAGGAGGTAATGAAAATGGCTGAAGAAACGATTCTGTCCGTAGTCGACCTCCATACGTCGTTTACAACGGATAAAGGTGAAGTAAAAGCAGTCAACGGAATATCGTTCAATCTGACTGCAGGAAAGATCCTGGGCATCGTCGGTGAGTCCGGATCCGGCAAGTCCGTTTCCGCATATTCAATCATGCAGATCCTGGAGAAGAACGGATCCATCAAGTCCGGCCAGATCCTGTACAAGGGTGAAGACATCACGAAATGGCCCGAGAGCAAGATGCGCGATTTCCGCGGCAAGAGATGTTCCATCATATTCCAGGACCCCATGACCAGTCTGAACCCGGTCTTTACGATCGGATACCAGCTGGAAGAGGCCATCAAGCTGCATACCGACCGCCGCGGTAAAGAAGCGCGCGACCGCGCTGTAGAGATGCTGGAGCTGGTCGGGGTAAATGAGCCGGAAAAGCGTATCAAACAGTATCCGTTTGAATTCTCAGGCGGAATGCGCCAGAGGGTCATGATCGCGATGGCACTGGCCTGTGAGCCGGACATCCTGATCGCAGATGAACCGACTACCGCACTGGATGTGACGATCCAGGCCCAGATCCTGGAACTGATGAAGGATCTGCAGGCCAAGCTCGGGATGGCGATCATCATGGTAACGCATGATCTGGGTGTCATCGCTCAGATGGCGGACGAGATCATCGTCATGTACGGCGGTAGAGTGTGTGAACGCGGTACGGCGGAAGATATCTTCTACCGTCCGGCACATGAATATACCAAGGGACTTCTTCGCTCGATCCCGAGCGTGGATACCATGGGACAGCGCCTGGAACCGATCTCAGGCACGCCCATCAATCTGCTGAACATGCCGAAAGGCTGCGCGTTCTGTCCGCGCTGTGACGCAGCCATGAAGATCTGCCTGGAACAGCAGCCGCCCGAGACACGAACTGTCGACGGACATCTCGCTGCCTGCTGGCAGGCGATACGCACAGAGATGGACGCGGGAATGGTCCGCGTTGAGCAGAAAGCCTGACGGGAGGAAGAAGCAGAATGGATATGAATTATAAACCAAATCCGGAATATCTGGTTGAGGTGAATGATCTGAAGATGTACTTCCCGGTCAAGACTGGTCTCTTCGGAAGAACACCTCTGAAAGCAGCGGACGGCGTTTCATTTGCCATCCGTCCCGGTGAGACGCTGGGCCTTGTAGGCGAGTCCGGCTGCGGAAAGACTACTGTAGGCAGGGCACTGATAAGACTTTATAAACCTACCGACGGAGATATATTCTTCGAAGGGAAGAGAGTGGATGACAAATCCATAGGGGGACTTCGCAAAGACATGCAGATGGTCTTCCAGGATCCCTATTCATCCCTGAATCCCCGTATGACTGTCGAGGATATCATCGGAGAGCCGCTGGACGTACATAAGATGTATACCAGCCGTGAAGACAGAAGAGACCAGATCCTGAATCTGATGGAGATGGTCGGCCTGAACGCCGAACATGCAACCCGCTACGCGCATGAGTTCTCAGGCGGACAGCGCCAGAGAATCGGCATCGCCCGGGCACTTGCGACCAAGCCGAAGTTCATTGTCTGCGACGAGGCAGTATCGGCGCTGGATGTATCGATCCAGGCTCAGGTCATCAACATGTTCGAGGACCTGCAGAAACAGCTGGGAGTTGCGTACCTGTTCATCGCCCATGACCTTCTGGTCGTGCATCACATCTCCCACAGAATAGCGGTCATGTACCTCGGTAAACTGGTGGAGACGGCGGATTCGGACGAGCTGAACGCCAATCCGGTGCATCCCTATACACAGTCACTGCTCTCCGCAGTGCCGCACCCGGATCCGAAGACTGCAAAGAACAGCAAACGAATCATCCTGGAAGGCGATGTTCCGAGTCCTCTGCATATGCCGAGCGGCTGCCCGTTCCGCACACGCTGCCGTTTTGCCACAGAGCAGTGCGCGAAAGAGATGCCGCAGCTGACGGACCGCGGAAACGGCCATATGGTTGCCTGCTGGAATAAATAAAATAGTACTATTTAAAAAAGAGTTATATACCCTTCCGGCCAGGGGTATATAACTTTTTTACTTTGGCTTTTTACTAAGGGTATGTAACTGCCCCTTTTTTTTTTAAGGAGTATGTTGTATAATTAACCTGATTTTTCATTATTTATCACTAAGGAGGAGGAATTATATGATGAAAAAGGTATTGTCTGTACTTCTTGCAGGCGCTATGGTCATCTCCGCATTCGGAATGAGCACCATGGCAGCAGAGACAGAGACAGAGGCTGAGGTTTCCGGAAAGTCCAGCGAAGCAGCTCCGGACTGGGAAGACTATGATGCGAAGATCAACGCGATCTATCAGGAGACAGATCTTGCAAAGCGCGAAGCTCTGATGCATGAGGCAGAGGATGAGCTGATGGCTACCAACGCTGTCATCCCGATCTATTTCTACAATGACATCTACATGATGAACACTGACTGCACAGGAATGTATGCAAACCTGTTCGGTTACAAGTATTTCGCTTATATGAGCACCCCGGACAACACTCTGAACGCTAACCTGGCTTCTGAGCCGGATCACCTTGATCCTGCACTGAACAGCTCTGTTGACGGCGCTTGCCTGGCAATCCTGGCATTCTCCGGACTGTATGCGTATGATGAGAACGGCGGACTTGTTCCTGAGCTTGCAGCTGAAGAGGCTGAGGTCTCTGAGGACGGCCTGACCTATACCTTCAAGATCAGAGAAGGAATGACCTGGTCTGACGGCGAAGTTCTGGATGCTGAGGACGTTGTCTACAGCTGGAACCGTCTTGCAAATCCGGATACCGCTGCTGACTACGGCTATCTGTGCGATTCCATGAACCTTGAGAGAAACGATGACGGAACACTTGCGATCGAGGCTTCTGATGACGGACTTACCTTTACCGCTCATCTGAGCAAGCCCTGCGCATACTTCCTTGACCTCTGCGCATTCCCGGCATTCTTCCCGGTTCCGGAGCAGGCTGTTACCGAAGCTGATCCGAACGGCGAGAACCCCGGCGCATGGGCACTTGAGTCCGGATTTGTCACTTCCGGTCCGATGACCTGCACATCATGGAAGCACAACGAGTCCATGACTTATGAGAAGAACCCGAACTACTGGAATGCTGAGAATGTTACTCTTGATTCCATCAACTTCATGCTGAGTGCGGATGATACCGCGATCTACAATGCATACAACGATGGTTCCCTTCAGTTCATCGACACAGTTCCGAACGATGAGATCGCGAACGTAATCGAGAATGATGACTTCTTCATCATCCCGAACCTTGGAACCTACTATGTAGCATTCAACGTAAACAGCCCGCTGTTCGAAGGAAAGACTCCGGAGCAGGCAGCAGCTATGAGAGAAGCATTCTCAGTCCTGATCGACCGTCAGTACATTGTTGATACCGTAGGCCAGACTGGTCAGCAGCCGGCAGGAACATTCATCCCGGCAGGTATGGCAGACGGCCAGGGCGGCGTCTTCGCAGTCAACGATGATGATTACACCTATCCGGTCACCTGGGACTTCAACGGCGAAGAAGCAGTCGGATACTTTGATCCTACAGCTACCGGCGCAGGCAACATTGAGCAGGCAGTCGAGCTTCTGAAAGAAGCAGGATATGAGTTTGATGACAACAACATGCTTTCCGCTGACACTCCGATCACCGTTGAGTATCTGACCAACGATGGTACCGGTCATATCGCGATCGCTCAGTCGATCCAGCAGGACCTTGCAGCAGTCGGAATCACCATGTGAAGAGTGGAACGTATTCCTGAATGACCGTAAGAACGGCCTGTTCGACTTCGCTCGTGAAGGATGGCTGGCAGACTACAACGATCCGATCAACATGCTCGAGATGTGGCTGACCGATTCCGGAAACAACGATGCACAGTTTGGTCGCTGATAGGAAAACTATTCTGAACAGTATCATATTTATAGCTTGATACAATCTCATTGAACCGTACAGAATTCAGTGAGATCTGACAGCTGATAAGCAAGGCTGCCGCATGAAGGTGCGGCAGCCTTTTCTGCTGAAAGCCATATTTTTACACTATCAGGACAGGAGTCTTCGATTCCTGTTTTTGTTTTTCTGAATACATATTTTCTGCATAACAGTACTGTTGCAGAATCGTTGACTTTTCCGCAGTGATGCATTAAAATGAAACAGTGTATGTGGGTCGGAATGCTTAAGACCTGCATCGGGGACAAAGTATTCATTTATGGAGGTGTTAGTATGAAGAAGAAAGTTCTGGGAATCCTGCTTGCTGCAACTATGGTGATGGGAACCACCACAATTGCTATGGCTGCCAGCGATCTGACACTGGGAACCGGTGGTACCACGGGAACCTATTACGCAGTAGGCGGTGTTATGGCTACCGTTCTGAATCCTGTTATGGAGGATGTAGATCTCACAGTTACCGCTACTGGTGCTTCCAAAGCGAACATTCAGCTGATCGATGAGGAAGATGCGGATCTGGCTATCGTACAGAATGACGTTATGTACTATGCATATACCGGAACGGACCTGTTCGAGGATGAGGGTGCATATGAGACCTTCGCAAGTGTTGCAGGCCTGTATGACGAGACAGTTCAGATCGTCACCTGCTTCCCGGATATCAAGAGCGTAGATGACCTGGAAGGCAAGACCGTATCTGTCGGTGATGCCGGATCGGGAACCGAGTTCAACGCAAAGCAGATCCTTGGCGCATACGGCCTGACCTTTGATGACATCAATGTTGTCAACCTTGGATTCGGCGATTCCGCTGAGAGCCTGAAAGACGGCAAGATCGATGCAGCATTCATCGTTGCAGGCGCTCCGACTACAGCAGTCGTTGACCTGGCTACCATGAAGGATGTACATCTGGTCCAGCTGGATGACGAGCACATCGAAGCACTCCAGGCTGATTATGATTTCTATACCAAGACCACGATCCCGGCTGACACCTACAAGGGCGTGTCCGAGGATGCTACCACCGTATCCGTAAGAGCAACCCTGATTGCTTCCACCGAAGTCGGTGAGGACGAGGTCTATGAACTGCTCAAGGCAATGTTCGACAACAAGGATGACCTGGTAGCAGGCCATGCTAAGTTCGAATTCCTGAATCTCGAAGATGCAGTTGCCGGCATCAGCGTTCCGTTCCATCCGGGTGCTGTGAAGTATTTCGCAGAGCAGGGCATCGAGGTTGAGTAATTCGGAAATTCCGGTTTCCGGATCTCTGAATATCAAAAAATTGGCGGCAGCCTTGATCCTGTTGATTGCGGTTCTGGCTGCCGCATTTCTGTATCTTAACCGTCCGGGGCATCTGGTCCTTATCAATGAAGAGACCAAAGAGGAGATTGCAAGATATCCTGCCCGGAAGGGAGATACGTTCGGGATCGGTTTTATCCATTCCGTCAACAAGAGTCCGGTCACGGATTACTATGAGATCCGGTCAGACGGCATCTATGTCGTAAAAACGGTATACTACGGTTTCGGGGCAGGGGTGCAGACACAGCTGGAAGAAGGCCAGAAGATGGAATACGGCGAAGACGGAAGTATGATCATAACCGGCTTCGACAGAAGGATGGACGACCTGGTTTATTTTGTCGGAACAGTGTCAGACCATACACTGACCCTGGACGACGGACAGCAGATCAGTCTGAGGGATCTGTGCGGAAGAAATACGAAGGTCCGTTTCAGCTATAAGAAATAAACTATATTTTAGAAGCAAACTGAAAACCGCACACTGGCAGTACAGGCTGGTGTGATTATCTGATATATCCATGATCAGTAGAACAAGAGGTACAACATGAGCGATCTCAAAGATAAAGAACTGCAGAATATTCCGCCGGAAGCAGATACCTCGACCGGAACTGCGGCAGACGTAGAAGAGATCATGAAGAAATATGACCGGGAATCCAATGTCCGGCCATGGGAGGGCGTCCCTGCGATGGTGATCAAGGTCACGCTCGCACTGTTTTCGCTCTTTATGATCTACATGAATCTCTTCGCAGTCTGGGATGAGCGAATCCGCCGCCCGCTGTTCCTGGGACTTGTGATCCTGTTTGTATTTATTCTGTATCCGGCCAGCAAGTCCGGAGCGCGCGTGCAGAAAGTGAACCGCATTCCGATCTATGACGTTGCGATCGCGGTTGCGGGAGCGGGAAGTTTCTTCTATTTTGTTGTAAATAACAAAGCCATCATCGGTAGGGCGACCCGTATCAACAATACGGAGATTATCCTCGGCGTGATCGGAATCCTCGTTCTGGCAGAATGCTGCCGGAGAGTGACCGGTATTCCGATTCTGGCGGTTGCAAGCTGCTTTGTCATCTACGCATTCGCGACCAATCTTGCAAAAGGCAAACCGCTCTATAAGGTTCTGCGGTCCGTTGTCTACAATCTTTTCTATACGACCAATGGCATAATCGGAACGCCCATAGGCGTCTGCAGTACCTATATTGTACTGTTCATCATCTTTGGTGCGTTCCTGGAAGCGACCGGCATCGCGGATTTCTTCATCCAGTGTGCTAACTGCATCGCCGGTTCCGCATCCGGCGGACCTGCCAAGGTTGCAGTTATTTCCTCTGCACTGTGCGGTATGGTTTCCGGATCTTCCGTCGGTAATACGGTCACAACCGGTTCTGTCACGATCCCGATGATGAAATCCACCGGTTATCCGGGTGAATTTGCCGGGGCAGTTGAAGCAGCCGCGTCCACGGGCGGACAGATCATGCCGCCGATCATGGGTGCAGCCGCCTTCCTGATGGCGGAGATGGTCGGCGTACCATACTCCAACATCGTCATTCGCGCGATCCTGCCGGCTGCGCTGTATTTTACAGGCATCTTCCTGATGGTACACCTGAGAGCGAAGAGACTGGGACTGAAGGGAATCCCGAAAGAAGAACTTCCGAAAGTGAAGAAACTCCTTCCCAAGCTCTATCTGCTGATCCCGCTGGTCGCTCTGGTCTACCTGATCACATCAGGCTATACCATGAGCCGTGCAGCGATCATCGCGACACTGCTGTGTATCGTGGTCAGTTTATTTGACAAAGAACACCGTATGTCCCCGATGAAGTTCCTGAATGCGCTGGAGACCGGTGCGCGCAATACGCTCAGCATCGCAGTCGCCTGCGGTATCGCGGGAATCATCGCCGGCGTCGTGACCATGACAGGCCTCGGCCAGGTATTCATCTCCGCCATCGTCGGAATCTCTCACGGACATCTGATGATCGCACTGATCTTCACGATGCTCTGCTGCATCGTACTGGGAATGGGCGTGCCGACAACGGCAACCTACATCATCATGGCGACCACCTGTGCGCCGATCCTGACCACCGGTATGGGACTGAACAGCCTGTGCGCAAGTATGTTCGTATTCTACTTCGGAATCGTTGCTGATATCACACCTCCGGTCGCACTTGCAGCTTACGCAGGATCTGCGATCGCCAAGTCCGATCCCATGCGGACGGCGCTGAACGCATCGAAACTTGCAATTGCGGCATTCCTGATTCCGTACATGTTCTGCCTGAATCCGGCGATGCTGCTGATCGATACGAATCCGGCAGAGTTTGTTGTGATCATCATCACCAGCGTCATCGGTATGTATGCAATCTCGGCAGCTCTTGAAGGATATATGCTCACAAACATCAACCCGCTCCTGAGGATCATCCTGCTTGCAGCAGGGCTGATGCTGATCTATCCGGGAACCATAACGGATATCGTCGGAACGGCAATAACAGTTGTTGTATTTATCCTCGAGCTGCAGCTGAGAAAGAAAGCCCAGCCAGCCTGAGCCGAATGAATACAGCCGGAAGGGAGAGAGGAGACAGATATGGTTATCACGATCAGCAGAGAATACGCAGCATATGGAAGGTCTGTGGCCAAGGGACTCTCAGAGGCACTCGGCATCGAGTACTATGATGTGGACGTGATCCGCAGGACTGCCAAGGTCAGCGGCTATTCGGAAGAAGATGTCACCCGCGAGGGCGAGTCTATCAGCAACAGCCGTCAGTTCATCAACCAGTTCCTGGGAACTTCTGCATACAACAGTTCCTACGACGCGATCTTCCAGGCACAGAGGGATGTTCTTCTCGAGTTTGCAAAGCAGGACTGCATCATCGTCGGCCGCTGCTCCAACATTATCCTGAGAGAAGCGGGCGTGGAGACCTTTGACATCTTTCTGCATGCGCCAAAGGATTTCCGAATCAGGAGATGTGAAGAACTTGGCGAATACGGGAAGATGGATCCGGAGAAGTATCTCGACCGGTGCGATCACTGGAGAGGGACTTATTATCATGCCTACACCGGACATACAATGGGTAATTATCATGATTATGACATCTCCCTGAATGTCGAGAAACTGACTCCGCAGGGAACGATCGATGTCCTGGTCGGGATTCTGAAGGACAAAGTGAAGAAAGCATGAGAGAAGATCATCTTCAATGCATCTGCAACGAATGATCCGGTCTGAATACTAAAATGAAAAACAGAGCAGGCTTTCTGGGAAAATACCCGGGAAGACCTGCTCCGTTGTTTACTCCGCTTCGGTAATCGCTTCAGATTCCGTCTCAGCAGTTACTTCAGAATCCGTCTCGGCAGATTCGGAAACATCTGCAAGAAGCCTCCAGAGTTTTCCGCCATCCTCAAGCACATAATTCTGTCCGCTGATCCGGACCGTGTTCTCCTGAACAAAATAGAAAGTACAGCTGCTCCCATCAGCAAAGGTGAATGTCAGGTCGATAGGAGTTTTGGGAGACTGGTTGTTAGCAATCCCGACTACGATTGCATCACCAAGTGCATAATACGCATTTTTATTTACCGTCTTTCTGCGAAAGACACCGATGGGGTTATGAAAACCGCGGTGCTTTCGCCCCTTTCTACTATTCTGAATTCCTGATATTCTTTTTTTGCAGGGCCGGCACACTACAGAGCACGTGGAGGTGAGTGGCGGGGCGGTATAGCGGCCTACCCCGGGTCATCCTTAAGGCATCAATGAATGGCGCATTCCGTAGCCCGTAAACTTATCTCTTCCGAAGTTGTCTCGATTTCGCCGGATGACCAGTCACTGCCGCCCCTGCAACTATAAAATATCAGGAGGTGTCTTATTGGCTTTCAAAATCTTTCGTTTCAACTGTTGTGGCCTTGATGTCCACAAAACCTGGATCTTTGCCTGTATCGGTATTACCAATGCCAACGGCCGGACAGAATACAAAGAAAAGAGATTCTCCTCTTTCTCCAGAGGTCTGCGGGAACTCTCCGCATGACTTGCCTCCTATAACTGTTCGGACGTGTGCATGGAATCCACCGGTAAATACTGGATCCCGGTGTTCAATGTCCTTGAGAAAACATGCAATGTCGTTCTTGCTCACCCCAAGTACACCAAACCGCAAAAGGGAAATAAGACCGACCGTAAGGATGCCAAATGGATCTGTGATCTGTTCATGTGTGACATGATCAAGCCTTCCTTTATCCCACCCGCCAAAATCCGTCATCTTCGGGATCTGGTTCGATACCGGTTTAAGCTCACCAACATGCTGACAGGTGAGAAGAACCGTGCACAGAATTGTCTGACCGTATCAAACCTCAAACTTGACGATGTCTTCAGTGACGTATTCGGGAAATCTTCCAGATCGATTACGGAATACATCCTCGCCTATCCCGGGAAATCCTTTGATGTCACACCCTTTGTGGATAAAAGATGCAAGGCCCCACTTGAAGAAATCCAAGCCGCCGTTGACGGCGCTGTCTCACCGGAACAGGCCATCAAGCTTCGTCAGTGCCTGGATCATATCGATGAGTTGGAAATGCACAAGAAGGAAATGGAACGGGAAATCCTTCGCGTTTCCGCCCCCTACTCTGACGCTCTCGAACTGATCAGCACTGTCCCCGGTTTCGACAAAAACCCTTTTACGGCGATTCAGGTCCTCTCTGAGATTGGCGGCGACATGTCTGTGTTCCCGACAGACCAGCATCTTGTTTCCTGGGCAGGATGTTGTCCCCGTAACGATCAAAGCAATTTCAAGATCAAATCCACTCGGATTTCCCGTGCTGGTTCCTATCTTAAACCAGTTCTGGTGCAAGTTGCAAATGCTTTGATTAAATCGAAGAAACATCCTGAAATCACAGAACGTTATCGCCGTATCAAATCCCATCGCGGCACAAGAAAGCCATTATTGCCATCTGCCGTATTCTCCTGACCGCTATCTGGCACATACTGACAGATCTGAAGCCGTATACGGCCGAAGGATATCTTGCCCCGCAGCCTGTGAGGACGGAAAAGATTCTCACCACTTCGCAGGCACTTAATCTGCTGAAGCTCAGAGGCTATGTCATCAAAGATGATCTGCCTATCGCTGCTTCCTGATCAGGTCGTGTCTATATTTACTTTTCAAAGACCCCTTGAGGGTTTGTTTGCTATATCTTCTTTACGTTATCTAACCGCCTGCCTCTTTTTTCAAACTTGATAAACTCCTGGTCAGAGGAAGAGCGAAGAGGCACTTTGTGGTTCTTTTTAGCCATGATATTCCTGTCATAGTGCCAGGAGATCTCTGCAGGGAGATTATCCCTTTTCACGTCTTTTACAAGCGCAGCAACCTCATCTCTGGAATCAAAATTATTGTAAGACTGGCAAGAAAACTCCATCCGATGCGACATAAAAGCCTGGCTTCCAGGGATTTTATATCTTCCGCT
>CADCII010000044.1 GCA_902801515.1 uncultured Lachnospiraceae bacterium | reverse complement strand
CTTCAGCTGAAACCGGATATTGTGATCACGGATATCCGGATGCCGGATATGGATGGACTGGAGATGCTGGAGCAGATGGTGCAGGCCGGCATTCATACGAAGGCGATCGTGCTGAGTGCGTTCTCGGAGTTTGAGTATGCCAGATCTGCGATGAAGCTAGGGGTGACGGAATATCTTCTGAAGCCCATTGCCTACAATGAGCTGATGCAGTCGCTGGAGAATGTCACATTCCAGATCGAGAAGGAACGCCTGGAGAAGCCTGAGCAGATCGGTACTCCCGAGCAGATCTTTTTCTCTGTGCTCTCCGGGAAGCTGACGGTTGATGAGCAGACGGAAGCCTATCTTGAAAGCAGGTATCATATCGACTGTCATGAGAAAATGAGTCTTCTGTGTGCCTACCACGGCGGTGATGTGAGTTCAGAGGATACGCGAAGGTACATCCGGCATGTGTTCAGTTCTTATCCGGGGCTGGACTGTTATTATCCGGACCTGGTTTACCGGAATACTGTCACTGTAGTAGTCAGGGGATACCGGGACCTGAAGGATCTGGAGAGATGGGTGCAGCAGCAGATCCTGCAGCGAAGTCCGAAGAAGATGGCTGCAGGCTGGGTCGAGGTAGATGATCTGAATGCACTGGGAGAAGGGTTCTCTCTTTTGTACCCGTATCTGGACTGGAATATCTCCATGGACAATAAGGTACTGATCTGCTACCCGCAGATCAAGAATGTCCAGACCGCGTCCTGCAATTATCCCATTGACCTGGAGATGCAGATGCGGACTGCCATATGTTCTGACGATCAGGCAAGGGAACAGGAAGTGATGAAAGAGTTCCACGACTCATTTTGCGACGGAAAGATCTATGCGCCCAAAGAGATCAAGGAAAGCTATGTTCGTTTTCTGTGGAATATCATCGCCATAGCGAAAGAAGTGGGGAAGGTTCAAGTCAGCCAGATCAACCAGCAGGAACTGCTGAGCCGGATCATGAATGCGAAACTGCGGGAGGAACTGACAGACGCCTCTTCGCTCGTACTGGAAAAACTTACCGGCACACAGGATACGGATACCACCCATCTGACAGTAAAGAGAATGAAGAGTATGATCCATGAGTTCTATCAGACAGGGATCATGCTGGATGAGATCTCAAGAAAGCTGGATATGACGCCGGAGTATCTGGGGACGCTGTTCCACAGGGAGACGGGTACCACTTTCAGCAATTATGTCAAGAACTACAGGATCTCGAAGGCGAAGGAGCTGCTGGTGGGAACGAACCTGAAACTGTACGAGGTGGCGGAGAAGGTCGGTTATTCGGATCCCAAGTATTTCAGCAGGGTCTTCAAGGAGATCACGGGGCAGCTTCCCGTCGAGTACCGGAGAAATGTAAAATAAAATCAATAAAGATTAGGTGATTCCCCCTTTTTAAAGATTTCTCACATTTAGAAGTTGACGCTGACGTTCTATACTTTCTGCAAGAGAGATCGCAAAAGGGGGTTTTATTATGCGTGCATTAAAACGATTCTTCCGGCATGAGAATGCAGGGCTTCTGTTTGCTCTGCCGGCATGCGTCTATATGCTGATCTTTGTGGGATATCCCATTATCAGCAACCTTCTGCTGAGCCTGCAGGATGTGACGGTGGCGAATCTGTCAAGGGGAGAGAAACATTTTATCGGAATAGCCAACTACATAAAGCTGTTTCATGATGACGTGTTTCTGAAGTCTCTCGGCAACACTCTGATCTTCACGGTATCCTGCCTGGTATTCCAGTTTCTGATCGGATTTATCCTGGCACTGTTCTTAAATAAGAATTTCAGCTTCGCCAGAACGGTGCGCGGGATCCTCATGATCCCATGGATGATCCCGATGACGGTCACGGCTCTGATCTTCAAACTACTGTTTGCGACGGATATCGGTGTGGTGAATTATATCCTGAGATCCGTGCATCTGATCTCCCAGAATATTGACTGGCTGACCAGTTCGAAGACGGCAATGCTGGTGGTCATTATCGCAAATGTCTGGATCGGGATCCCGTTTAACACGATCCTGCTGTCCACCGGGCTGACTACCATCCCCCAGGAACTGTATGAGAGCGCGGCAATCGACGGCGCTAGCGCCAGCCAGAGTTTCTGGCGAATCACACTGCCGCTTCTGCGCCCCACGATCGAATCGGTTCTTGTACTGGGGTTCATCTACACATTCAAGGTCTATGATCTGGTCTATGTTATGACAAGCGGCGGACCGGTCAACTCTACTCACCTTTTGTCAACATATTCCTACAAACAGTCATTTGAACTGTTTAATTACAGCATCGGTTCGGCAGTAGCGAATGTACTGCTCCTGATCCTTCTGATGGTCGGTATCATCTACCTGAGGATCACCATGCAGGGAGAGGAGGACTGAGGAAATGGGAGAAGAGAAAAAGATTACCGGCAGGAAAAATGTGCTCCTCTGTATCGTTTCCGTTCTGGTACTGTGTTTCCTGCTGTTCCCGCTGTTCTGGACACTGAACACTTCCCTGAAGACGGAGCAGGAGATATTCCAGAACCCGCCGACGTTCTATCCGCACGTCCTGAACACGCAGTCCTATGCGGCGCAGGTGGAGACCGGAGACTTCAACATGTTCCGTTCATTTGCGAACAGCTTCCTGATCTCCCTGAGTTCCATGCTGATCTCTGTTGTCCTGGCAGTGCCGGCGTCGTACGCCATCGCCAAGTATCGTTTTAAGGGCAGGAAGGTCATGCTGCTGTTCTTCCTGGTCACCCAGATGCTTCCGGTGTCCGTGCTGCTCACGCCCATGTTCATCATGTTCAAGGGAATGCATGTTTATAATACCTGGTGGTCGGCGATCCTTGCGGATACGACGATCGGGATCCCATTTTCCATACTGATCCTGAAGAATTATTTCGCATCGATCCCGAAGGAACTGGAAGAGGCGGCATATATCGACGGATGTACAAGATTCGGTGCGTTCATGCGGATCCTGGTGCCGGTGGCAAAACCCGGTATCATCGTGTGCGCCGTATTCTCCTTCCTGTACGCATGGGGCGACCTGGCCTACGGAATGACGTTTATCCTGGATCAGCAGAAGCGTCCGATCACAGCCGGGATCTTCAACTTCATGGGACAGTACGGCACGAAATGGAGCTACCTGTCCGCCTTCGCCATCGTAACGATCATTCCGGTCGCAGTCATTTTCATCTTTATGCAAAAATATATCATTGCGGGAATGACAAACGGGGCCGTGAAGGGTTAATATAACAGAATGAATATCTTTATGGCGAAACAGAGTCTGAGAAACAGGCTGATCAGTATCTTTATCCTGACATCAACGGTTCCGTTGCTGTTTGTGGGTATCTTTCTGTCCTATAATACGATCCGCCTGATCAGAGAGAACACGAGGACTCTGACGCAGCAGAACCTGAAGCAGATTGATGACAACATGAATCTGCTTCTTGATTCGTATAAGGACCTGGTGTACCAGATCTATACGGACGATGATGTGGTCGGATGGATGGAGAGCCTGAACGAGGGTGAAGATGAAGCCGTGACCACCAATCAGCTGCGCCGCTATATGAATGCACTTCTTTATTCCAAGGATGACATCGGCGCGATCACTGTGATCTCCGACAGCGGCAGGATGGTCACCACCCATACGCTCAATGCGGCAACTTACGAGAATCCGTGGCTGAGCCAGTTCCATCTGGATCAGCAGGATCTCTATGACTCTGTTTCCCAGAGAAATGACTACTATATCTTCCCCACGGAATACGCTACGAATTTCGCCGGGGAAGATCATTATCTGTTCCATATCGCCCACAGGATCATCGATTACCGCGACCTGAAGAAGCAGTGCGGGATCGTGGTCGTCAGCCTGGATGAGGATCTCCTGCACAGTGTTCTTTATATGGAAGAGGAAGAACAGGAAGGCCGGAGCTACAACCTTCTCATCGACCAGAACGGCCGTATCATATCCGGTCCGGATAAGAGCTGGATCGGGGAGACTCTCTCAGGCAGCTCCGGTATGCAGGATGAAAAGGCACTGGCTGACGAGATACGGACGTTCCTGAAGGAGAGAGAGATCAAGTCCCCTGCACAGTACGATGTATATGCATTCACGGACAGGAAACTGGAATGGGTGATCGTCAACGCCATCAACCGTCTGAACTTCTGGCAGGAAGTACGCAGGAGCCTGCTGATCATCGGAGCCGTCTGGCTGCTGCTCCTTGGGATCACCATTTACCTGCTGCGCAGGCAGACTGACAAACTCGTCTCCTCCGTGCACACGGTGACGGACGCGATGAAGGAAGCAGGATCCGGAGATCTGTCGGTGCAGATCCCTATTGAGGAATCCCTTCCTATAGAGATTGAGACGGTTGCAAATGAATTCAATGACACTCTTCGTAAGCTGAGTGTCTCCAGGCAGAAGGAGAAAGAGGCTGCGCAGAACCGCCAGAAAGCGGAGCTGAAGGCACTGGAGGCCCAGATCAATCCTCATTTCCTGTATAATACGCTGGACACCATCAACTGGATGGCGATCGACCGGGAAGAGTATGACATCAGCAACGCCATCAATTCCCTTGCGTTCATCCTGCGCTACGCCATATCCGACTATGACGGGGAAGTTACGGTGCGGGATGAAGTGGAATGGCTGAAGCGTTATGTCTACCTGCAGCAGTACCGGATGAAGAACAAGTTCCACTGTGACATCCATGTAAGCCCGGAGGTCCAGGACTGGAAGATCCACAAACTCCTGCTTCAGCCGTTTGTGGAAAATGCGATCCTCCACGGCTTCCGCTATGCGCAGGAGGAGTACCTGCTGGAGATTGTGTTCAGCCAGGAGGAGGGCAGGCTGAAGATACGGATCACGGACAATGGCGCCGGGTTTGACACCTCCGTGGTGGATAGGATCATGAGAGGAGAGCCTGCGCCTGAGGATGAGAAGGGACATATCGGGCTGGAAAACGCGATCCTGCGGTTTGACATGTATACAGATGGCCGCGGGATCCTGAAGATCGACAGCCATCTGGGCGAAGGCACAACTGTAGAAATGGAATTCCCTGAAGCGGATGAAGAACAGCAGAAATGAAATTCCCTGAGGCAGATGAATGAAAAATATAAATATTCAAACAAGGTTAGAAACGTCCCCCCTTTTTCAGATTTCACCCAGTTTCTAAAAATGAGGTCCATCCTATAATGCACATAACGGTTACAGGAGGTACGAAGTGGTTCCTGTAATACAGACACAGCAAAACTTATTTTTTGGGAGGGAATCGCCATGAAGAAACTCATTTCGTTACTTTTGACAGCAGTCCTTGCCTGCTCCATGCTGGGAACCGCAGCATATGCGGAGGAAGCAAGCGGGGATGTTACAATCTGGTATTACTGGGAGACAGAAGGCCACCAGAAAGCGCTGAACCACATTATTGAAGAGTTCAATGGTTCTCAGGACAGCATCACCGTAGAGGCAAAATATGTGCCGTTCGCGGATTTCAAGAAACAGCTCTCCATCGGAGCGTCTGCGGATGAACTGCCGGATCTGGTCATCCTTGACAACCCGGATCACGCAGCCTATGCAGCCATGGGAATCTTCGCAGATATAACAGACAAGTTCGATGTCAGCAACTACTATGAAGGACCTGTAAACTCCTGCACACTGGATGGAAAACTGTACGGCGTTCCGTTCGGAAGCAATGACCTGGTACTGTTCTATAATGAAGACATGCTGAAGGAAGCAGGATGCGAAGTTCCCACGACCTGGGACGAACTTCTTGAGGTTGCAAAGGCAACAACAACAGATTCTGTATTCGGATTCGCTCACTGCGCACTGCAGAATGAAGAGGGAACATTCAACTTCCTTCCGTGGGTATGGTCCACAGGCGCAACCTCTTACGAGATCAATTCCGAAGGCGGCATCAAGGCTCTGAACTTTGAGAAGGAACTGGTTGATTCCGGAGCTATGACGAAGGAAGCGATCAACTGGACACAGGGCGACACGATGCATCAGTTCATCGCCGGAAACCTGGCAATGATGATCAACGGAACCTGGCAGATCCCGACCATGCGTGAAGAAGTTCCGGATCTGAACTGGAACGTAGCACCGATCCCGCAGGATAAAGAGCAGGCATCCGGCCTTGGCGGCGAGAACTATGCGGTGATCGCAGGCGGCAATGAAGACGCAGCAGTGAAGTTCCTCGAGTTCGCAACCACACCGGAAACCTGCCTGTACATGATGAATGCAATGGGCTATATCTCAGCTGACTCCACCATTGCCAAGGATCAGTTTGAGGGTGACGAAGTATACCAGGTCTTCGTAGATGAGATGCAGTACGCTCATGCAAGAGGCCCGCTGCCGGAATGGCCGAGCATCTCTGACGCAATCTCACTTGCCTTCAATAAGGTCATCACCGGTGAGAGCGCTCCGGAAGATGCAGCAGCAGAAGCACAGGCAACGATTGACGGCATCATCGGATAACTGGTAACATAGAAAAAGATAAACAGGCAGCCTTGAGGCAGCCACAGGAAATGCCGGCTGGAAACAGCCGGCATTCGTGTAAATAGAGAGTGTGAGGTGCAAAATGAAAACCGGAAAAACCGTAATCACAGATCCCTTCTGGCTGCGCTACCGCAGCGTTGTCCGGCATGAGATGATCCCCTATCAGTGGAAAGTCCTGAATGATGAGATCGATGTAAATATCGAGCGGGAGAGAAACGACTCGTCCATACCGAACGAGAAGAGCCATGCGCTGGAGAACTTCCGGATCGCAGCCGGCATCCACGAAGGCCACCACTATGGATGGGTGTTCCAGGACAGCGATGTCTACAAATGGCTGGAGGCAGTCGCCTACTCCCTCATGGAAGAGCCGGATGAATCTCTGAAAAAGATGGCGGACAGTGTGGTGGACCTCATAGCACAGGCGCAGGAGGACGACGGTTATCTGGGAACTTATTTCACCATCGAGGAGCCGTACCGGAAGTTCAAGAGCCTGATGAACAGCCATGAACTCTACTGCGCAGGTCATTTCATGGAGGCGGCCGCTACTTACTATGAGGCTGTCGGTAATCAGAAGGTGCTGGATACAGCCATGAAACTGGCTGAACATATCGAGAAGGCGCTGGGACCGGGCGGGGAGTTCGGCTATGACGGGCACGAGGAGATCGAGATCGGCCTTATGAAACTGTACCATCTGACCGGCGAGGAGAGGTATCTGCGCCTCAGCAATTATTTCCTCAGGATACGAGGAACGGATGAAGACTTTTTCGGAGATCAGAAGAAAGCCGACCCGGGCAAAAAGCCGGTCATCGGCGGGATGGATCAGCTCACCCGGCGGTATTTCCAGGTGCATAAACCGCCCGTAGAACAGGATACCGCGGAGGGGCATGCTGTACGCCTGGTCTATCTGTGCACGGCCATGGCGGATGTCGCAGCGTCTGCCGGAGACCAGGATATGCTCGATGCATGCAGAAGGATCTGGAGAAACATCGTGGACCGCAGGATGTACATCACCGGCGGCATCGGATCTACCGTGCACGGAGAGGCGTTCACCTTCGACTATGACCTTCCGAATGACACCATGTACTGCGAGACCTGCGCGTCAGTGGGACTTATCTTCTTTGCGACGCAGATGCTGCGAAATGAAAGCGTCGGTGAGTATGGAGACGTGATGGAGCGTGCTCTGTACAATACGGTGCTCTCCGGCACTGCACTCGACGGGAAACATTTCTTCTATGTGAACCCGCTGGAGGTGAATCCCGCCGCGTCACAGCTGGATCCCGGCAAGAGCCATGTAAAACCGGTCCGCCCGGAGTGGCTCGGCTGCGCATGCTGTCCGCCGAACCTGGCAAGGCTTCTCGCTTCCGTCGACCGGTACATCTACACGGTGAAAGAAAACCAGTGCCTGGTGAACCTCTATATCAGCAGCACAGCAGACCTGACTGTATCCGGCGGGAGTGTGAAGATCACACAGCAGACGGATTATCCAGAGAGCGGAACCATCCGTATTCAGGTGAGCGCGCAGCAGGATCACCCATTTGACCTGGGGCTCAGGATCCCGGGCTGGTCCAGGACATATGAAGTAACTTTGGATGGTGAGAGCCATGCGGGCGAAACCGGCGCGAGCTTAAGCATCGGCGGGAACGAAGCCGGCTGCAGTTCAGGCGTTTACAAGAACGGTTACTTCTACCTCAGGAACCTGACCGGAGAGCACGAGATCATCCTGAAACTCTGCATGGAACCGCGTTTCTGGAGAGCAGATCCCCGTGTGAGGGATGACGTCGGGAAAGTTGCCCTGACCAGAGGCCCTGTCGTCTACTGCCTGGAAGAAGTGGATAACGGGAAGAACCTGCATCTTCTGTCCGTCGATCCTGCAGGGAAGACGGAAGGAGAAACTGAAGACGGGGAACTCGGACATATTATCAGGATCATTGCTGACGGGCGGAGGATCCGGGAGCCGGAGGATGGCCAGAGCCTGTACCGGCCGGCAGATGAAACTGAACTGCAGGAAGAAAATGTCCGCCTCAGTTTCATTCCATACTATACATGGGCTAACCGCGGAAGTAACGAGATGAGCGTGTGGGTACGGACGGTGTGATATTAATATGATTGTCATGGGGAGGAATACTATGGCAGAGAATAAAGATAACAACGAAAACAAAGGCGATTTTCGAGCCGACAGCTGTTTTCTGATAGGGTATTTTGAGGAGATAGACGGAAGCCTGCTGTACAGGTATGACGCGGAGCGTCTCTGGATCACACCCTGGGGCGAGAATGCACTGCGCGTGCGCGCGTCAAAGTCGGCAGCCCTGGATCCGGAGGATTGGGCGCTGACTGTCAAACCCACATATCCTGCGGATGTACAGATCGATATCAGTGAATATGAAGCAAGAATCCGGAACGGAAAGCTGACGGCTGTCATCAATAATATCGGTAAGATCTCTTTCTACAATCAGGACGGGAAACTGCTGCTGGAAGAATTCCTCCGCAACCGTGAGGATATGTTTGCCTCTACCACCAGTTCACTCCTGATAGAAGCCAGAGAGTTCAAGCCGCTGATCGGTGGACAGTATCATCTCACCATGCGGTTTGAGTCTGATCCTTCAGAGAAGATCTTCGGGATGGGACAGTATCAGCAGAACTTTCTGAACCTGAAGGGGGCGGATCTGGAACTTGCTCACCGCAATTCACAGGCCAGCGTTCCGTTTATGATCTCTTCTCTCGGATACGGTTTCCTCTGGAACAATCCCGCGATCGGCAGAGTGAATTTCGCAAAGAACCTGACGACCTGGGAGGCCTATTCCACGAAGAAACTGGACTACTGGATCTGTGCGGGCGACACGCCGGCCATGATCGAGGAAGCCTACGCCGGGGTGACGGGAACAGTCCCCATGATGCCGGAGTACGGACTGGGCTTCTGGCAGTGCAAGCTGCGTTACCAGACGCAGGAGGAACTGTTGGAAGTGGCAAGGGAATACAAGAGAAGAAATATCCCTCTGGATGTCATCGTAGCTGACTTCTTCCACTGGCCAAAGCAGGGAGACTGGAGATTCGACGAGACCTACTGGCCGGATCCGGACGCTATGATCCGTGAACTGAAAGAGATGGGGATCGAGCTGATGGTATCCGTCTGGCCTATGGTTGATTTCCTGAGTGAGAACTATGAGGAAATGAAATCCCGCGGCCTTCTTACGCGAGTAGAGAAGGGAGTCCGGATCGACAGCCTGTACATGGGAAATACAGTTCATTTTGACGCAACCAACCCGGAAGCAAGGGAATATGTCTGGGACAAGATCAGACAGAACTACTTCGATAAAGGGGTCCGGATCTTCTGGCTGGACGAAGCAGAACCGGAATATACGGTCTATGATTTTGAGAACTACCGCTATTTCAGGGGAACCAACCTGGAAGTCGGGAATATCTACCCTGTGATGTACGCGAAGGGCTTCTTCGACGGAATGAAGAACGAAGGGATGGAGAATATCGTCAATCTTCTTCGCTGTGCGTGGGCAGGCAGCCAGCGTTACGGCGCTCTCGTGTGGTCCGGCGACATCCAGTCCAGTTTCCCGAGCATGCGCTGTCAGATCAAGGCCGGTCTGAATATGGCGATCGCCGGAATCCCCTGGTGGACGACGGACATTGGCGGATTCTTCGGAGGAGACAGCACCGATCCCGCATTCCATGAACTGCTGGTGCGGTGGTTTGAGTACGGAGCCTTCTGCCCGGTCATGCGCCTTCATGGATACCGGATGCCCTATCAGCCGCAGTACGGCACCACCGGCGGAGCTGCCTGTGTGTCCGGAGCACCGAATGAGATCTGGAGCTATGGCAAAGATGTGGAGAAGATCCTGGAGCGATATATCCGGATCCGTGAAAATATGCGCCCCTACGTCCGTGACCTGATGCGTCAGGCACATGAGAAAGGGACGCCGGTCATGCGGCCGCTGTTCTACGATTATCCGGAAGATGCTGCCTCGTGGGATATCGAAGATGAGTACATGTTTGGTCCGGATATCCTGGTGGCACCGGTGACGGAGAGCAGGCAATCCGAGAGAGAGGTCTACCTCCCGAAGGGAAGCACCTGGACCAACGCCTGGACAGGAGAAACGATCGAAGGAGGCGTCCGGATCTGCGTGAACACGCCGCTGGAGCAGATTCCGCTGTTTACAACCAACGGATATAAGATTCTTCTCTAATATCAAATATATTTAATGATATAAATGAACTTGTGAACTGCTTTGTTGAATGCCGGGTCAAACCGGCATTCTTGACTTTGTGCTATACTGACAATAGAATTTTATCACCACTTGAGGCAGACTACTGAAGCGGAGAGAAGAGATGCTGAAAGTATTGATTGCGGATGATGAACAATTGATCTGCAGCATGATCAACAAGATGATCGACTGGGAGGGACGCGGCCTTGCACTTGCCGGTATGGCAAACAATGGCCTGGACGTTCTTGACCAGATCAGGGAATTGCACCCTGACATTGTTATAACCGATATCAGGATGCCTGGGCTGACCGGCCTGGAGCTGATCGAGGAAGCAATGAAGATCGATGAATCCCTTGATTTCATCATTATCAGCGGCTATAAGAACTTTGATTATGCGCATCAGGCTCTGACAATGGGAGTGCGCCATTATCTGCTCAAACCTATAGACCGCACGGAGCTGATGGAGACACTGGACCGCATCATTGAGGAGCGCAGGAAGACGGACGCAAACCGCCGGGAGAATGAAGCCTTTGCGGAGCAGCAGGAGTCCTACCGGCAGGAAGCCAGACAGCATTTCCTCAATTCTATTCTGCAGGACAGTGGAATGGAAACCGCGGACGGAGCGGCGCAGGATACGGGCAGTGAGGAAGAGCGTCTTGCGTTTCACGGGGAAGGATTACGCAGCAGACAATGCAGCACGCAGGTTTTAGAGATGAGAAAGGACAGCACCGGTATGTTTACACTTCAAAACACTATCACACAGATTATTCAGAACAGCCCTCCGCTTTTTTCGGTTTTCTTCTCTGAAAACTTTCTGGAGCTTGTGCCGCAGGAATACAGAGACGAATCCCTGGAAAAACTGGCAGCAGAACTGAGGCTGCCATGGGGAATGATGTTTCCCTCTGGGCGGCCGCTACTGGGACCTTATCCCACTGTGGTCAGAGAAACTGACTATCGAGACTGAAGACCGCAATTCCGTTTTTCTGATGCATATGAAAGATCATCTGGAAGGAATATGTCCGGCTGTAGTGATCTGTCCGGGTGGAGGATATCAGGATCTGTCTTTTGATATGGAAGGCGTGAGGACCGCCCAGGCACTTCAGAAGTATGGGTATCGCACATTTATTTTAAGTTACAGAGTAAGCCCGAACCGTTATCCTGCTCCGCAGCTGGACCTGCTGCTGGCGATCCGGTTTCTGAGAGCAAAAGCTGCGGAATACCAGATCGATCCGGATGATCTTACCATTCTGGGATATTCCGCAGGCGGACACCTGTGTGCATCCACGGCTGCGTTGGAAGGAGAACTGGAGGCTGTACTGGATAAAGAGCTGAAGACGTATCGCCCGGAGTATGCAGATCTTTGCAGAGGAATCTCCGGGAAGCCGGATAAGGTATGCCTGTGCTATCCTGTCATAAGTTTCATAGAGCCGCATCATGAACCGAGCTTCCAGTGCCTGGCGGGAGGAAATGAATCCCTGAGGGAGGCACTCTCGATC
This sequence comes from uncultured Lachnospiraceae bacterium, assembly GCA_902801515.1. Taxonomy (GTDB): domain Bacteria; phylum Bacillota; class Clostridia; order Lachnospirales; family Lachnospiraceae; genus Porcincola. The sequence continues at coordinate 21,870 of CADCII010000044.1, read as the reverse complement.
GAGACCCGGGTTACCCCGGAATATCCGAAGACATTTCTGTGGACCTGTGCGGATGATTCTCTTGTTCCTCCACGGAACACAGAATGCATGGATGAGGCGCTGGAGAGAAACGGCGTTTCTCATAAGTGCGTGATCTTTCCGCAGGGAGAACACGGGTGCAGCCTGGGAATCGGAACTTCGGCGGAAGGCTGGATGGATACGATGGAAGAATTCTTCTGTGGATGACAGAAAAATGGGGCAGTTACCTGCCCCATTTTTCAAACACACTATTCATTTCAGAAGCACTCACACATCTTCTCTGAGCTTCGTAGAGATCGTTGAACACCGGAAGATCGAACCAGCTCTTGACGGTTCTGACCGCTTCCATAATACTGGAAGACTTCTTATTATTAAAATTCCGTGCGTCTCTATATCCCTTCATTGCGTATACATATGACATAAATCAGCACCTCCTTTATTCTGCTTTTTGTCTTGTTTTTATTACTTTGCTGTGTTTATTTTGTTTCCCTGTTACGATACTGATTATAACCGCTCCGGGGGTGGAAAATAAGGGGAGTATTTGACTGAAATTAGGTAATTATTGACTTTTTGTGCTGGGCAGATATACTGTAAATATTAAGAAATGATGCAGAAAAAATGAACATAATGTGTAAACGTTGATATTTTTGCGTGCTAGATATACGGATACGTTAACAGCATTGTGTTGTACGTTAGATATGAAATTAGCTGTGCACCAGGAAGAGAAGTGGAGTGCTGCAGCTACCAGGAGAAGATGATATGCCAGGCGGAAGAAGTGAGAGACATTATGAAGCGCAGGATGCGCAGGTCAGTGTGGACTTTATCACAGATTACGGACAGTACCATACTGCTCATTATGTTAAGGGGCTTGAGATCGTGTTTCTTCTGAATGGAAATGCGTCGATTCTCCTGGACGGCCGCTCCCTGAATCTGGTCCACGGGGAGTTTATCGTGATCGGGAGCGGGCATGTCTATGAACTCAGCTGCAGCGAGCAGTTCATGGAAGTCCGCATTCGTGTGGACGGAGAATTCCTTGCGGCCAAGGCTGCGCTTGTAATGAAGGAAGGGCAGACCGGATGGGCCACTCACTGCAGGCGCGAGGACCTGGAACGGGAACAGCTGGAACCGTACCTTGCCATTTGTGAACTGTTCAAAGGACTCACGCTTCTGTATGTGGAGCAGCCGGATGGATTCCGGCTCAAGACAGAGTCCGTCGTGCTTGATATTCTCTTTCTTCTGGTACAGCATTTCACTTATCCCCTGTATGAAGAGAGGGACGAACGGACTACTGAGAGCAGCCAGAGGATCCAGGAGATCCTGGATTACATCGATACGCATTACCGGGAAGAAATGCCGCTGGGACGGATCGCGGATCATTTTTCTCTTTCAAGGGAGTACTTCAGCAGACTGTTTCGCAGGATGGTCGGGATGAGCTTTTACCAGCATCTGACCAGGGTCAGGATCGCTCATTTTCATCATGATCTGGTGACCACGGATACGCCGGTCATGGAATTGCTGGAAATGAACGGGATTGCGAACTACAAAACCTTCGGGAAAGTATTCCGGGAGATGTATGGATTTTCACCGCGGGAGATTCGGAAGATGGTCTGAGCCCCCGGCGGGACTGATCAATTAATGAGGCTGCAGGCGTGATCACCTCCAATGGCGAAGAGAACGGTTCAGAAGCGAAACTGAATGAAGTCAGAGATTTTGCAAAAGCGCTGTAAGAAAAGGAAACTTTGTGAATCCTTCTGACTCTTCATATCTATATACAGAAAGGAAATGGAGAAAAATGAAAAAAACAGTTATCGCAGCTTTAGCGCTGGCGCTTGCAGCCTCCATGTCAGTACCGGCTGTAGCGGAAACACAGGAAACTCAGGAAACACTGGAAACAACAGCAGCAGCAGAAACAACGGATACATCGAGTACATTTACAACATCGGATGGTGTGCTTTCCGTAGTATTGCCGAACGATACATGGAAAGAAGTGGAAGATCCGTCTAAATGGGTCGTTCTCAGCGACGGTGATGATATCGTCACGATCGAACATTATTCCAACGGTGAGAAACTTCCGGAAATGGCTGTGGCAGATGATCACTATGTAAGAGTCTACCAGGCAGTTGCTTCTACACAGAATGAGGTCTTTGTTATCACGGGTGGTGTTGTGGACTCTGATAAGATTGGCGAAGTAGCCAATATTATCATGTCAGCCAAAGTGCTTAAATATGATACGAAACTTGCTGTCAGCAAGGAAGATCAGGCATCCACCAGCGAGTTCTCGGTAGTTCCGACGGATAAGACAATGTATGTCACTGCCAGCGGACTTAATGTCCGGGCAGGCTATTCCACAGATGACCAGATCCTCGGTACTCTCGGATATGGAGAGTCAGTCCATGTGACCGGCGTTGTGCAGAGAAATGGAGCGGATTACGGCTGGTATCAGGTTTCTTACGGAAACGGCACCGGATATGTTTCGGCTAATTTCCTTTCAGACACTGAGCCTGAGAAGAAGGATCCTGTAGGACCCAGTTACACCGGAAATGTGAAGACGGTCTACGATGAAAACGGAGAGTCATCGACACTTTATGAGTGCACGGATGGTCTGTGGCGTGACAAAGCAGGCACGGCATACACCAGACTTTCAGAAACTGAATTCCAGGTTTATGAAGGAACGAAGAGGGTATTCACCTTCAATCCCGCTTCAGGCGGATCTTCTCAGGACCCCGGCGTAGTAACGGCTTATGATGAAAACGGAACGGCTGTGACACTCTATGAATCAACGGACGGATACTGGTATGACAGTGAAGGAACCGCCTATATCAGGCATTCTGATACTGACTTCCAGGTCAATGAAGGAAATAAGCACCTGACCGTTTACTAATAGAAAAACGAAGGATTACAGATCCCGCGCTTGATAAAAGCGCGGGATCTTTTGCATTATTCTTTGCTGCGGCGGAATTAAATTGCGAAGTCCGGGCAGATGGATTATTCTGGAGAAGGAAGTCGTTCATTTAGCGGAGGCACATGCGGATGCGGCAGTTTATCGCGATCGATCTGAAGTCATTCTATGCGTCGGTGGAAGCCGGAGAGCGTGGTCTGGATCCGTTGACCACGAATCTTGTTGTGGCAGACGTATCCAGGACGGAGAAGACGATCTGCCTTGCCGTATCTCCTTCTCTGAAATCTTTCGGTATACCCGGGAGGGCACGTCTGTTTGAGGTTGTCCAGAAAGTGGCTGAAGTCAACCGCATGCGGCTTCGAAGAGCAGGAGAGTTCACCGGGGTATCTTACAATATCACAGAGCTGAATGCGGATCCGTCTCTGAAACTCAGTTATATCGCAGCAACTCCCCGCATGTCACTGTACATGGAATACAGTACGCGGATCTACCAGATCTATCTACGCTACATCGCCCCGGAAGACATCCATGTCTATTCCATCGACGAAGTTTTTATTGACGCGACGGATTATCTGAAGACATACAATATGTCTGCGCACGAGCTGGCTATGAAGATGATGCGGGAGGTTCTGAAGGAGACGGGTATTACCGCAACTGCCGGTATCGGGACGAATCTGTACCTTGCCAAGATCGCGATGGACATCATGGCTAAGAAAGCTGCTCCGGATAAGGACGGTGTGCGGATCGCCGAACTGGATGAAATGAGCTACCGCAGACAGCTGTGGGATCATACCCCTCTCACGGATTTCTGGCGAGTGGGAAGAGGATACGCGAAGAAACTGGAAGCAGCAGGACTCTCAACCATGGGTGATATAGCAAGGTGCAGTATAGCCAATGAGGAGATCCTGTATCATATGTTCGGTGTCAATGCTGAACTCCTGATCGATCATGCCTGGGGATGGGAGCCGTGTACAATTGATCTGGTGAAAGCATATGAACCGGAGGACCGCAGCTTCTCTTCCGGTCAGGTACTGATGGAGCCATATTCATTTGATAAGGCACGGGTCATTGTCCATGAGATGGCTGACACAGCTGCCCTGGACCTGGTGGAAAAGCGGATGGTCACGGACCAGATCGTATTGACAGTGAATTACGAGAATCTGGACAGGCAGAAAGCCGGCTATAAAGGAGAAGTGGCGGTTGGCTACTATGGAAATAAAGTCCCGAAGCATGCGCATGGAACGGAAAACCTGGACCGTTTCACTTCTTCCGGGAGACTGATCGTAGACGCCGCACTGAGAATCTATGACCGTACGGTGGACAGGAATCTGCTGGTACGCAGGATTACGATCGGAGTAAACCATGTCCTGCCGGAAGATAAGGTTCCGGAACGATACGAACAGCTGGATCTCTTTACCGACTATGCCGCCCGGGAGAGCGTTCGATGCAGGAAGCCATGCTGAAGATCAAAAACAGATATGGAAAGAATGCTATATTAAAGGGCGTGAACTTTGAAGAAGGCGCGACCGGACGGGACCGGAACCGGCAGGTGGGAGGTCATAAAGCTTGAAGAAAGATACGAATAAAGGCGAATGGCCTTATGAGGACATCGTGGGACTTCCGCATCATGTATCCTCCACGCATATACCGATGCCGATGATCAAGCGCGCAGCACAGTTCGCACCGTTTGCCGCCCTGACCGGATATGATGATGCTGTTGCTGAAACAGCAAGGCTAACGGACGATCGAGTGGACCTGACAGAAGATGCTGTAAACGAGCTGAACCGTCGGATATATGAAGCGTCAGCCTCCGGCCGGGAGATAAGAATCGTTCATTTTGTCCCGGATGACAGGAAGGCCGGCGGTTCCTATATGGAAACGGTGGGAAAGATCCGGAAGATCGAATTTGGTGAGATCATCCTGGAGGACGGCAGCAGGATACGGACAGAGAATATAGTTGATGCAGGGTGAACCGGAATATGAGAGGTGGGATGATGGATCGAGATACGGTATTCACTTATATAAAAAAGAAATACAAAACACTGCCGGAATATCCCTGGCGCAGGTATGATGATAATGCGGTCTTCCGGCACGCTGACAATAAAAAGTGGTTCGCACTTGTAATGTCGGTGCAAAGAGATAAACTGGGACTTGACGGTGATGAATGGACAGATGTGATCAATCTGAAGATTGACGATATGTTCTTCCGGGATATGCTCATCCGTGAGAGCGGCATTATGCCGGCTTACCACATGAATAAGATGCACTGGATCACGGTTCTCCTGGACGGTACAGTGCCGGAGGATAATGTATTCCAGTTGATCGATATGAGCTTCATGGCGACCGCGTCGGCAAAAAAGAAGGAAAAGATCCGGCCTCCAAAAGAGTGGATCATTCCTTCCAACCCGAAGTATTATGACATCATCCATGCTTTTGATGATAAGGATATCATCGACTGGAAGCAGGGCGCCGGAATCAAGAAGGGTGATACGGTATTCCTGTACGTGGGAGCGCCCGTTTCGGCGATCATGTATAAGTGCAAAGTTATCGAGACACACATTCCGTACCAGTACCAGGACCGGAACCTGACGATCACGGCGCTGATGAAGATAAAACTTCAGAAACGGTATGCTCCGGATAAATTCACATTTGACGTATTGAAAGAAGAATATGGAATCTATGCTGTTCGTGGACCCCGGGGGATCCCGAATTCCCTGAGCGAAGCGCTGTGACAGCCGAAGTATAAAAAAGAAAGGTGAGTTTTAAGATGAATATTGCAGTCAGGTACTATACAAAGACAGGAAACACGAAACGCCTCGCAGAAGCCGTTGCCAACGCAGTCGGTGTGGAGGCTCTTCCCATCAGCACGCCTGTCAGCGAACCGGTAGACATCCTGTTTCTCGGAAACTCCTACTATGCATTCAGTATCGATCCTGAAGTCAGGGATTTTGTCCGTTCACTGGACAAGAACAAGGTTGGCCGCATCGTTAATTTCGGTTCTGCGTGCATGCTGAATTCTACCTGGAAGAAAGTAAAAGCGGAAGCGGATAAAGTCGGTATCAAGATGGATGAGCGTGAGTTCCACTGCAAGGGAGAATTCAAAGGGATCCATAAAGGCAAACCAGATGCGGGCGATATCGCGGCAGCAGCAAACTTTGCAAAATCGATCGTTAGTAAATGACATCAAGTTAGCAAGTGACAACAAGTCAATAGATGACAACAAGTGTGACATTAGATAGCGATGAAAAGATATACATTCGGTGATCCGGCCGCATCCAATATTCTGGTGCAGATGGTTGATGATCACGATCTGTCAGTGATCGAGAGCGAAGTATCATTGATCCGGGAGTTTGCAGGACCGGACTTCTTTCTGATTGCCCTGAAGGTGGATGACTGGAACCGGGATCTGTCGCCCTGGAAAGCTCCGGCTGTTTTTGGAAATGAAGACTTCGGCGGAAAAGCGCAGGAAACACTGAAGGCTGTGCTTGAGGAACTTGAACCTGCTGACCGAGAGAATCAGTACTTTATCGGCGGCTATTCTCTGGCAGGTTTATTTGCTCTGTGGAGCGCCTGTCATACAGACATTTTCACCGGCGTGGCAGCGGCGTCTCCCTCTGTCTGGTTCCCGGGGTTCACAGAGCATATGAAAGAAAATAACCTCCATGCAGCCGCTGTCTACCTCAGCCTCGGAGACAGGGAAGAGAGGACCAGGAATCCGGTCATGTCCGAGGTTGGGAACAGGATCCGGGATACTTACGATCTGCTGAAAGACTCCGGCGTAAACTGTGTGCTCGAATGGAATAAGGGGAATCATTTCAAAGAGCCGGACAGAAGGACAGCGAAGGCGTTTGCCTGGGTGCTTCAGAACGGATCTGTTTCGGATGATAGAAGATGCATGCTTGATCGTGTCGTTTTCTATGAGCAGATTTATGATGAATTAACTGCAGCGGTACAGAGAGGATCTTCTTTGTCGGATAAACTGCGGGACAAGGCAGCAAGACTTGAGCAGTATTATACGTCAGGGGAATGGCTTGAAGATTATGAGGCAGATGAAGCCGGACTGTTCCCGGCGGATCTGAAGCGCGGGGTACTGTCTCAGGATGGAGTTGATGAGCTGCTGAACCGATTAGGAATAGAGGATAAAGAATAGAAAATTCAGAATATAATAACAGCCCGGGAATGACCCGGGCTGCTATTGGAGTTAAGTGAGTCAAAACGCAGTACCCCTCTTACTGGTTTTAATCTGTAAATAAGATTCACTCTGTAAACAGAGCGGTGGAGTAATACCTGTCGCCGCTGTCCGGAAGAAGTGCTACGATTACCTTTCCCTTATTCTCGGGACGCTTCGCCAGCTCGATCGCTCCGTACAGGGCTGCTCCGGAGGAGATACCTACCGAGATGCCTTCTTTCTTTGCCAGGAGCTTGGCTGTTTCAAAGGCTTTCTCATTTGACGCCTTGAAGACTTCATCATAGACGGCTGTGTTCAGTACATCCGGAACGAAGCCTGCGCCTATTCCCTGGATCTTATGGGCGCCTGCCCTGCCTTCGGAGAGGACAGGAGAGTCTTCCGGCTCCAGTGCAACGACCTTGACATCTGGGTTCTGCTCCTTCAGATATTCACCTGTTCCGGTCACGGTTCCGCCTGTGCCTACGCCGGCGATGAAGATATCAACTTTACCGTCTGTATCCTTCCAGATCTCCGGACCGGTTGTCGCCTTATGGACGGCCGGATTTGCCGGATTTACAAACTGGCCGGGGATGAAGCTGTTCGGGATTTCTTTTGAGAGTTCTTCCGCTTTGGCGATGGCTCCTTTCATTCCCTTGGAACCTTCCGTCAGCACCAGCTCTGCGCCATAGGCTTTCAGAATATTCCTTCTCTCAACGCTCATGGTCTCCGGCATCGTCAGGATGATGCGGTATCCCTTTGCGGCAGCGATCGCAGCAAGTCCGATTCCGGTGTTTCCGGATGTGGGTTCGATAATGACAGAACCTTCCTTCAGAAGTCCTTTCTCCTCCGCGTCCTCGATCATTGCCTTCGCGATACGGTCTTTGACGCTTCCTGCCGGATTGAAATACTCGAGTTTCACCAGGACAGTTGCCTCAAGTCCCAGTTCTTTCTCAATATTAGCCACCTCAACGAGCGGTGTGTTTCCGATCAGTCCCAAAGTTCCTCTGTAGATGTTTGACATAGTGAATACCTTCCTTTCCTGATGTGGTTTTTTATTATTTCAGAAGCGAACCCTTTCCCGGAATCCGCGATAATATCATCAATGTGTTTTGTGCCGACCTTTACTATGATACCACCAAATGTGGTTTTGTTTACATAAAAAAACCGGGAACTGTCTGAATCAGCTCCCGGATTGGTATGCGATCTTTTTCTTACAGATCAACATCGTGTGGTCTGAAGACGCGCTGACAGGAAGCCAGACGTCCCAGCCACAGTACATGTCCGGGAGTTTAGCATTCGACAACACATACAGTTGTTCTGTCTGTCAGATACGATGCCGTTCATATCCGCGTCTCCTTCCGATTTGATTGACGTTACTGTAACACTATATACCTACTATGTCAATAGGTGATTTTGCTTTTACTCTTTTTTCAGGTCAGATCTTTTTCCCCGTGCGGTTCTGATAGTCTTCAAGAGCGGACTGGATCGCTTCTTCCGCCAGCACACTGCAGTGCATTTTGTAGGCGGGAAGTCCGTCCAGTGCTTCCGCGACTGCCTTGTTTGTCAGCTTCATGGCTTCTGATACCGGCTTTCCCTTGATCAGTTCCGTCGCCATGGAGCTGGATGCGATCGCACTTCCGCAGCCGAATGTCTCAAACTTCACATCCTGTATGATATCATCCTCGATCTTGAGGTACATCTTCATGATATCTCCGCATTTTGCATTGCCGACTTCGCCGATCCCGTTCGCGTCCTCGATCACGCCGACGTTGCGCGGATTGCGGAAGTGTTCCATTACTTTTTCGCTGTATAAAGCCATCCTGTATTCCTCCTTACAAAATGAATTCTTTTTTGCCGGTCATCAGATCTCTCCAGATCGGAGAGAAGCTGCGCAGATACTCCACAACTTCTGTTACTGACCGGATCAGGTAATCAACTTCTTCTTCGGTAATCTCTTCTCCGATGCTCAGTCTGAGAGATCCGTGGGCTACGTCGTGCACCCGGCCGATTGCGAGAAGGACATGGCTCGGATCCAGGGATCCTGATGTGCAGGCGCTGCCGGAAGATGCTTCGATTCCCTTGTCGTCCAGCAGAAGCAGCAGTGATTCTCCCTCGATTCCTTCAAAGCAGAAGTTTACATTTCCGGGAAGCCGGTTTGTTTCATCTCCATTCAGGGCAGAGTGCGGGATCTGTTTCAGACCGGCGATCAGTCTGTCTCTCATTTCTCTCTGGTGAGTGGTATTGCGCTCCATGTTTGCACTGACTTCTTCCAGAGCCGCGGCCATGGCAGCGATGCCCGGAACATTTTCCGTACCGGCGCGTTTTCCGCGCTCCTGAGCGCCGCCCTCGATCAGGTTCGAGATGAGGATCCCTTTTCTTACATAGAGAAATCCCGTTCCCTTGGGGCCATGGAATTTGTGGCCGGAAGCGGACAGCATGTCGATATTGTCACGGTCAACATCGATGGAGATGTGTCCGATCGCCTGGACCGCGTCTGTGTGAAACAGTACATTTTTCTTCCTGCACACAGCTCCGATCTCCCGGATCGGCTGGATTGTACCGATCTCATTGTTGGCATACATGATCGTCACCAGGCAGGTGTCGTCACGGATTGCCTCTTCTACCTCAGGGACCCGGATCAGACCGTCCTCGTGGACGTCCAGGAGTGTGACCTCAAAGCCTTCCTTCTCCAGTTTTTTGAGGGTGTGCAGAACAGCATGGTGTTCAAAAGCAGAAGAGACGATGTGCATCTTCCCTTTCTGCCTGCCCAGCGCTGCTGCGGACAGGATAGCCTGATTGTCAGCCTCGCTGCCTCCTGAAGTAAATATGATATCGCGCGGCTGCGCACCGATCACGGCAGCCACTTTTTCCCTTGCGCTTTCAAGAACCTCTTTTGCCTTCTGCCCGAAACCGTACAGACTCGACGGATTTCCCCAGGTCTCATTCAGCAGAGAGGTCATAGTTTCAATCGCCGCAGCACTCATTTTGGTTGTAGCGGCATTATCTGCATAAATCATGAATATTCGCTCCTTGTCTTTCAGTTATCTGGCTTCGGTACAATCATAACCCTTATTACCTACTATGTCAATGGGTTTTAAAAAGCATGTAAGGTTCTCTTATAAGCTGGGCGTCAGGAAATAAAAAAAGCTCCGGCTGAATATTCAGCCAGAGCCTGTAAGACTCATTTTCTGTAGAAATGATCAGTTCGGAGCGGAGACCTTGGAGTCTACGTGCATTCCCATGCCGGCGGTATGAGCGGATACTTCCGAAGCAAGGTACAGAACTGCGTTCGCGACCTCTTCCGGCTTCGCATAGCGCTTGTCCATCGCATAAGTTCCTGCGAGCATCTCCATAGCCTGCTCGTGAGTCATGGAATCTCCGAAGAAATCCTTCTCGATGCGGAGCATCATCGGCGTGTCGACCGGACCCGGGCATACATAGTTGACATGGACGCCCACCGGGCCGAGTTCCATTGCGACGCACTTTGTGAGACCTGCGACCGCGTACTTGGAGGATACATATGCGCTGTTGCCTGCTGTCGGCTCGTAAGCTGCTGCAGAGGCGACGACAACGACTGCGCCTGACTGCTTCTCGATCAGTGTCGGAGCAGCATATTTCATAAGGAGCATCACGGAGAATACGTTCAGCATGTAAGTCTGCTCGAACAGGTCAAGGGTCATATCCTGGACCGGATGAGCCTTTCCTTCGTATCCTGCGTTCGGAACAACGATATCAATGGTTCCGAATTTTGCTTTTGCGTTTTCGACAAAGTTTTTGATCTCTTCTTCTTTGCTCATGTCCGCAACGAAGCCTGCGACCTGGCCGTCAGCTGCTTCAAGCTGGGGAAGAAGGGCGTCGATCTTTTCCTGGCGGGTAGAAGAGAACGCAACCTTTGCGCCTTCTGCGAGGAATCCCTTAACGATCGCAGTTCCGATTCCGCCGGTGCCGCCTGTTACAAGAACTACTTTGTCTTTGAGTTTTAAGTCCATGGTCTGCTCCTTTCACAGATAAGATGATAAGTAATAACAATTGCATATTATTAATATACAACCACAAGAAAATATAGTATGTTACTGAGACTTATGTCAAGTGTGCAGACGGCTCCTGAGATATAATATCAAGTGAGAATGAGGAGGCTGCAGCGAATACACAGAGAAAGCGCTGCCGGATGATATATGATATACTGTTTTACGGCTGCAAAGCAGCCGCGCGGTCGGGCGCAAGTATACCGATGGCGTATTTGAAATAGCAACTTAGGGGGAGGCATGAAAAAGAACATATTAAGACGCTGCACTGACAAGATATACGGCGGACTGAACATGAGCTGGCCGGTGACAGTGATGTATGCGGTCGCGGCTGCGCTGCTTACATCCATTTTTCTGATCCTGCCGGTGTTCAAGGATACTTCATTTGCAAGAATGGGCGTGACCTTCGAAGCATGGATATTTTTTGCGGTCATCATAATGGCAAACTGCAGGACGCCTCTTGAATCCGCACTTAAGACATTCGTGTTCTTCCTGATCAGTCAGCCTCTGATCTATCTGATCCAGGTTCCGTTCACTGTTTTAGGCTGGCAGATCTTCATGTATTACCGGTACTGGTTTATCTGGACGCTGCTCACCCTGCCGATGGCGTATATCGGGTGGTATATCACGAAGAAGAACTGGCTGAGCCTCCTGATCCTGGCGCCGGTTCTGTGCTACCTGACCTGGCTGTATGTCGATGGCTTCAGGACAGCATACAGCCATTTCCCGAGAATGCTCGTGATGGCGCTGTTCTGTCTGCTGCAGGTGCTGATCTATCTGTATGTATTTACGGAGAAGACGGTTCAAAAGCTGATCGGGCTGGTGGCGCCTCTGGCTGTAATGTTTGCACTGACGCTTATTACTCCTGAGGCAGATATCAATACCACCCAGTTTCTTCCCGGCGATCCGGTTTTATCCGAGGAAGCGTCTGTCACTGTTGATGATCCGGAGATAACTGTGCAGGTCGAGAAGACTGGCGAGGACAGCATGGTTGGCATACAGGCCAGGAAATACGGATCCACAGCATTTACCATAACAGACGGGGGAAATGAATATCACTACAGTCTGGAGATCTTCGAGGATAACGAGGGACACACTCAGATCAATATTGCCCCGGTCGAGTGACCGGTTTGGGAAATATGGGAAATGTTGATTTGCCTATTTGCCTACTGTATAATGGGTTCATATTGGTGGCCGAAGTTATAACGCGTAGGAGGATTCATTATGATATCAACTAGAGGACGGTATGCGATCCGCGTCATGATCGATCTTGCTGAAAATGAAAATGGTAAATATATCCCGCTGAAGGATATTGCCGCAAGGCAGGGCATCTCAAAGAAATACCTTGAGATCATCGTTAAGGAGATGGTTGCGGGAGGTCTCCTTGTCGGAGCCAGCGGAAAAGGCGGCGGCTACAAACTTGTCCGGAAACCGGAGGATTACCCGATCGGGGAGATCATAGAATTAATGGAAGGCACTCTTGCGGCGGTCGCCTGCCTTGGAGAGGGTGCCCAGACATGCCCGAGAGCGTCTGCCTGCCAGACACTTCCACTCTGGGAAGAATATGACAGGCTGACACATGATTATTTCTACAGCAAACGACTCAGCGACCTGATACAGACAACAAAAGAGTAAGGGGGGGAACAGCATGAGAAAATGGATTATAACTGCAGCACTGGTACTTGCGCTTGGCTGTCCGGCAGTAGCCGGGGCGGAGGAGATCGTGCCGTCTGTCACGGTTCAGGGGAATGGCAGAGTGACCGTAACGCCGGATCTTGGGACGATTTCATTTGCGATAACTGAAGAAGGGAAGGAAGCTGCTGACGTCCAGAAGTCCATAACGGAAAAAGCAAATACAGTCAAAGAGGCTCTTCTTGAAGAAGGGCTTCCGGAAGAACAGTGCAAGACGGAAGGTGTACAGCTGTACACGAACTATGATTACTCCTCGGGTGAAGAGAAAGCTGTGGGATACCGGGGACAGGTTGCCATGTCAATAAAAGAGATCAGCACCGATGATATAGGGAGATACCTGCAGGTCCTTTCGGCAAACGGCGTAAACCAGATTGACGGCATCAGCGTCTTCTATTCCGGATATGATGAAGCTTACAATGAAGCGCTTGGAAAAGCGATGCAGCAGGCAAGACAGAAAGCGGAGACACTTGCGGCGGCAGAAGGAGCCAGGGTGACGGAACGTTTTACTGTCACAGAAGGATATCAGAACGATTCCCTCAGATCCGCTGAAAAAAACGTCGCCGGGAATTATATGATGGCGCAGTTTGATGAAGCTGCCGAGGCCGGCAGCGGGCTGGACTTTACTGCCGGGACTACAGAGGTTACGGCAACTGTCACAGTTTGCTATGCGATCGATTCAGGCGAAGAATAAAACTATAAGATGAATGTAATTGAGAAAAACAGACGGTTTTACGAATTGTATGTCGCGGATCTGATCCACCGGCAGTTTCCTGAATACGAAGACCGGATCGCGGTCGGGATCGCAGGAGAAGGCTCGGACTGCTTTGGGTATGATGACGAGATATCCAGGGACCATGATTTCGGAACGGGGGTCTGCCTGTGGGTGACCGATGAAGATATGGACAGGTTCGGACACGATCTGGACATCGCCTACAATAATCTCGTTGACAGCGCGGAAAGATCTTATTATACGGAGCGGCTCCGGGAGAGAAGAGGAGTCATGACGATTCATGATTTCTATTCGGATATCCTGCAGATGGACTGTGATACGCAGAACTGCACGATGACGGAATCTGAATGGTATCATCTGGATCATTCCTGTCTGAAGACCGCTACGAACGGGGTGGTCTTCCGTGATGACCTGGGTGCGTTTACAGCATTCCGCCAGCTGCTGCTGGACTATTATCCGGACCGGGTCTGGCGGACACGGATTGCGGAGCAGCTGCATGAATATGCCGCCTCTTTGCAGGTTAACTATGCAAGATGCATGAGCAGGAAAGATCTTGTAGCTGCAGAACTTTGCAGATCGCAGGGTATAAGGTCGGCTATGGAACTGTTTTTCCTGCTGCGAAGAGAATACCCGCCTTATTATAAATGGACCTACCGGGCCCTTACAGAGCTGGATGCAGATGGCGTTATGTCAGACCGCATACAGAAACTGGCACAGACACCCATCAGTCCGGATGCCTGGATCGGGATAAAGTATCATCCGAACAGAGTTAATTTTAAGGACAAGATCGTAGTCCTTGCAGAGGAGATCGCCTCCTTACTGGAAGGGATGCTGCAGGAAAAGCACCTGATCAAAGAGAGGACAAGATACCTTGAAACCCATGTAAATGAGGTTTTGTATCCCGCTCCTTTTTCATAAGATCACTTGTCAGACATTCCTGCGTTGTCTGCACGGTTCTTCACAAAATGCAGGGTTTATCCATGGGACACGGTGTGTCTCATTGCAGAAAACAGGGCATTTGCTCACTTTGTGTCCTGTTCCGGAAGAAGAAACAGCTGCATACTGAGGGCGTAATAAGGAGGCCGACAGAAAATGGATCTTGTAAAGATAGGAGCGTTCCTTCAGACACTTCGCAAAGAAAAAAACTTCACACAGGAACAGCTGGCAGAGCAGCTGGGAGTCTCCCGCAGAACGGTTTCACGCTGGGAGACCGGCAGCAACATGCCTGACCTGGACATTCTGATGGAACTGTCCGATCTTTATACGGTCGACCTCCGTGAGATATTGAACGGAGAAAGGAAAAGTGAGCACATGAACGAAGAACTGAAAGAAACTGTAATGCAGGTAGCTGATTACAGCAGCGAAGAGAAAGCAAGACTACTTAAGAGGATACACTGGCTGTTTATAGCCGGGCTGGCCGGATTTGTCACATTCTTTATCATCTACTTCACCGGAAAAGACGGTTCCCCCGTCTATGACTTCATTGCCGGCGTGGGACTGGGTATCGCATTTGGCATGATCGTTTTTGGCGTGATATTTACAAGCAGATACGCTGCCAGAATCCGTGAGTACAAGCTGAGACTTCTCAGAAAATCCAGACCTATGTAACCGACTTGTATATTATGAAAAGCTGAGATCAAAAAGGGCACCAACCTTTTGGGGTTGATGCCCTTTACCGCGAAGTGATTTATTCGTTATCAGAATCCGATCAGGCTTCCGGCGATCCAGCCGAAGCAGTCCTCGCAGCCGAGTACATACACCTGATACCAGGTATAACCATCTTTCTTTACTGTTTTGCCGGTCGTGCCTACCCAGTCTCCATTATCGAGCTTCATCTCGACTTCGGTGCTGAGGCCCGGTGCTTTTCTCAGGTTTGCATACGGCACAGTCTTATTATTCACCTGAACGTCTTTTCCGCCATTAACGTAATTCATGCAATCCATTGTAAGTTCTGTTCTTTTCATCATTTTTATTTTCTCCTTTTTCAGTTCTTCCTGTTCGGAAGGTGTTTGTTTTTTTTGATGTGTTCACTATATCAGGAGATTTATCACAGAACTGTCATTCGCTTTTCGTGAATCTCAATCTTTTCATGCATCTCTCATCCGGGCATCATTCATCCGTGCATCCATATCTTGCCGCTGCCCATTCTGCAGCCAGCTTCTCCGGATAGATAACCTCATCCGCCCCGCTGCGGAACAGCAGTTTTTCCTGGATCTCACCGTTCGCACGGCCGATGACTCTGCCGGCGCCCAGCTCTTTCAGCAGAAAGATCGTCATCAGTGCATACTGGAAGTCGGAAGCGATTGTCACAAAGCAGAGGTCATATTCTTTGACTCCGAGAGACTTCAGGAATTCCTCGTTTGTGCTGTCCCCGATCAGGGCATCCGTGACATATGACTGGATCATGTTGATCCGCTCCTCATCATTGTCTACAGCCATGACTTCATATCCGCTCTCCATCATCTTTTTTGCAATCAGCGTTCCAAGGTGATTCACACCGATCAGTAAACAAGACTTCATCGATTTATTATCCTCCTTCCGGTACTCTGCCTGTCCTTGTTTCAGGATCAGCCAACATTGATCTTCTCCACGGGACACCGTGACACTTCCGGTTTATTTCCGGAGATCGCGGCATACATCAGCGTCAGACCGCCCACCCTGCCGAAAAACATCAGCAGCATCAGAATGATGTGAGAGAATAGCCCGAGGGAAGGTGTGATCCCGAGGGTCAGTCCAACGGTTCCGACAGCAGATGCTGTCTCAAACAAACATTGTCTCATAGGCAGACCTTCCACTCTGCTTATCAGCATAGCTGCAGACAGAGTCAGGAACAGATAGAGCAGAACAAGAGCGGAAGCACTGAAAACCGTGCTGTTCTCCACTCTCTTTCCGAACATCTGGGTCTCCTCTTTCTTTCGGAATACGGAAAGTGCATTTGCGGCAAACACTGCCAGAGTGGTGTTTTTCATACCGCCTGCTGTCGAACCCGGAGAGCCTCCGGTCAGCATCAGAACGATCATGAGGCTGATTCCCGCCCCGCTCATCTTCGTAAGATCCGCCGTGTTAAAACCGGCGGTCCTGGGTGTGACAGACTGAAACAGGGAAAGGCTTACCCTTTCCATCAGTGGTGTGCCCGTAAACTCTGCAAAGAAATAAAGGACAGCCGGAATGACGATCAGGACTGCCGTTGTCGCAAGGATTACCTTGCTCTGCATCCTGTAGCGCCTCAGGTTCCTTTTTCTGGTGACGATATCCTCCCAGGTCAGAAATCCCAGCCCACCGAAGATGATTAGGAATGAGATCGGCAGAACGATCAGAACATTATTGCTGTAAGCTGTCAGGGAAGAAAACGCGCCGCTGTGCGTTCCCATCAGGTCAAATCCTGCGTTGCAAAAGGCGGAGATAGAATGAAACACAGCCATCCATATCCCGGAAAATCCGAAGTCCGTGCAGAATACCGGCATCATCAGAAGCGCTCCCGCAGCTTCAATGATGAAGGCAACCCGGAAAATAAAGCGCATCATCTCCGCGATTCCGCCGATCTGAAAAGCAGAGATGCTGTCCTCCACGAGGTCCCGCTCCAGCAATGAGAGTTTCTTGCCCCTGAGAGTCTCAATGAAAAGGGCAACAGTAATCACGCCAAGACCGCCCGCCTGGATCAGGAGAAGGATGACCGCCTGCCCGAAGGGTGACCAGTAGGAGGCGGTATCCCGGATTATGAGACCGGTGACGCATACTGCAGATGTTGCTGTGAAGAAGGCACACTCCGGAGACGTAATATCCCCACTCTTAGCCGATACCGGAAGCATCAGTAGAATTCCGCCTAAGATGATAACGCCGGCAAACGCCAATAGAATGATCTGAAAAGGAGAAAGCTTATTCTTAAATGTATTCCACTTAATCATCTGAATATTAGATATCTTTCCTGTTCCGTTCATATATTCCACGACTCCACTACTAAGCATAGCACGGATTGGCTCCGCCCGAAAGGATAGATCACCTGTCGTCAATCCCGATAACAATTGTGATTGATGCTTGTATAATTTCATGTTATGGTCGAGAAAATAAACAAAAGGGCACATGCTGAGTGTGTAGGGTGAAGGAATGATAAACAGATAATCAGATTTGGTGAATGCAGACATTTGGAAAATATAGCCCGCAAAGGGCTTGTTTGTGTATGCCGAATCAGATTATCGTATTTATTCCGGTTCTTTCCCAGGGTAATACTGTTCTTTCGGTATATACGTCTGCTCCGGCTATGCGATAGTTCTGCTTCGGTATGAAGCAGTTTTTTTATGCCTTAATTGGGGATACCGGAGGTGATGAATATGGCACAGATAGCTGTGAATAACCTGACATTTACTTATGAGGGCGGTGTGGATGCTGTCCTGGAGAATGTAACATTTCATATTGATACGAACTGGAAGCTGGGGCTGATCGGGAGAAACGGAAAAGGGAAAACAACGCTTTTGAATCTTCTGATGGGAAAGTATGAATACAAGGGAAGTATCTCAGCCAGTACAAGGTTTGACTATTTTCCATATCAGATTACAGATGATGACCTGGGCAGATGTGCCTGCGAACTGGCTCCGGTCTGGAAACCCGGTGTGGAAACATGGCAGGTACTCCTCCAGATAAATCTGATAGGGATGGATCCGGAATGTCTTTATCGCCCTTTTGGCACCTTAAGCCATGGGGAACGGACAAGAGTGATGCTTGCCGTCCTGTTTGCGGAAGAGGATGAATTTCTGCTGATCGATGAGCCGACCAATCACCTGGATACACGGGCCAGGGAAATTGTAAAAGAATACCTGGCATCTAAAAAAGGTTTTATCCTTGCCTCTCATGACAGGGATCTGCTGGATGCAGTATGTGATCATGTTCTTGTTCTTAACCGGAAGACAATCGAGGTTCAGGCCGGACACTTTTCCAGCTGGTGGGAAAACAAGGAACGCATGGATACTTTTGCCAAAACAGAGAATGAGAAACACATCAAAGAGATCAGTAAGCTGAAAGCGTCTGCCGACAGGAGCGGCAGGTGGGCGGAAAAAGGAGAAAACCGTAAGATTGGGTTTGACCCTGTGATGGAGAATGACAGAAGCATATCTACCAGATCCTATATCGGGGCAAAAACGAAAAAAATGCAGGCCAGAGTGAAAAACTTTGAAAAGAGAGTTGAAAGGGAGATCGAGGAAAAAGAAGGATTGCTTCAGGACATAGAGGATCCTGCTGATCTGAAACTAAACCCACTTCAGTTTCACAAGGATATACTGGTTAATGCCAGAGAGCTGTCCTTATGTTATGAAGGTGCTCAAAGAACTCTTTTTAAAGAACTGAGCTTTCAGGTCAGAAGGGGAGAGCGGGTGGTATTGTCCGGAGAAAACGGATGCGGAAAATCCAGTGTTATCAGAGCAGTTTTGCAGCGGGCTTCATTCAGACAGCCGTCAGCAGACAGCCCGCAATTGATTGTAGATGGAACTCTTGAGGCTGCGCCTGGCCTAATCATCTCATATGTGAATCAGGATACATCCTTTCTATCGGGATCCCTGAGGAAATACTGTGAGAAGCAAAGCCTGAATGCAAGCCTGTTTTTTGCCATTCTCCGTCAGCTTGATTTTGGTCGGGAGCAGTTTTTCAAGAAGATGGAGGATTTTTCAGAAGGCCAGAAGAAGAAGGTACTGATTGCAGCCAGCCTGCTTACGCCGGCACATCTGTATATCTGGGATGAACCTCTAAACTATATAGATGTGTTTTCCAGGATACAGATTGAGAAACTGATTCTGAGTTATATGCCGACAATGCTGCTGGTAGAGCATGATGTCCGGTTCCAGGAGAAGATTGCAACAAATATTGTATGTTTGCAGGTATAATTGAGTATGTACTGCTGATACGGGTATGCAATTCTGGATATATATGATCGTAACAGATTAATGGAGCGGTAGTTCATGGAGGTGAAATGAGAATGTATACTTATATTACGTTGAGAGAAAAGCCCGACCTGAAAGAAACTGCTGCGGAATGGTTTCATAACAAATTTGGGGTTCCGGCTAAAGCATATTTGGATTGTATGGAAGCATATGTCAAGGGAGAAACGGAATATGGATGGTACCTCTGCCTGGATGGAGATCGAATTGTCGGCGGTATGGGTGTCATTGAAAATGATTTTCATGACAGAAAAGATCTTTCCCCGAATATCTGTGCTGTCTTTACTGAGACAGAGTATCGCTGTAAAGGCATTGCCGGTCATCTGCTGAACATGGTTGTTGAGGATCTTCGAACAAGAGGCATCTCACCGGTTTATCTGGTTACTGACCATACGGGATTCTACGAGAGATACGGATGGGAGTTTCTTTGTATGGTTCAGGGGGATGGTGAACCTGATATGACCCGAATGTATATGCACAGGTAATTTAGACAACGCGGCCAGTATGTGGCTGAACTGAGGAAAACCATCCGGATCCATCACAGAATGTGAGATATAATCTTGAAAATGGCCCCGTGAGAATCGGGTAATTGGAGAACAGTATATGGTACGCTGGGTTAAGATAGTTGGAAATCAATATTTCGGTTTCTGGGTGCTGGGGCTCGTTTTGTTTGCCCTTCAGGAAATCCCATATATGCTGATGCCCCTTTTCCACCTGGAAACAAATCCGATCATGAATATGACGGAAACATCAGCAGTTTTGGACATATGCGAGAAGATCCTGGGTTCACTGTGTATTGCCCTTATGACCTTTGTTATTCACGAAAACGCCATAGTATTCTCGGTGTCGAACGGCAGAGAAAAGCTGTTCTTCACACTGGCTGTGGTTATCCTGTTTGCCAACTTTTTTGGCTGGATGCTGTACTTCACAGGTCATCAGAGTACTTTTGTGATGATGCTTTTTATTGTAACCATGCCACCACTGTATTATGCAGCCATAGGTCTTTGGCGGCAAAACACGCCGTTAGCTGTGACTGGGTCCGTATTCCTGGCAGTGCACTTCTTTCATGTACTGGGAAATCTGCGGAGAATGTCACTATAACTTTTACTGACTTATATGTAAAGGAGTATGAAATGAGGGTATTCATTGTATATTGCCATCCATCAGAGGATTCCTTCACAAAGAATATGTGTGATGCGTTTATCAGGGGCATTACTGATTCGGGAAATGAATATATCATATCGGACCTGTACAAGATGGGGTTTCAAACAGATATGACAGAGGAGGAGTATCTTCGAGATGCCAACTACAGGGATACACCGGAGGTTGCGGATGATGTTCTTGACGAACAGAATAAGATCAATTCGTCAGACGCGATAGTCTTTATCTATCCTGTATTCTGGACGGAAGCACCTGCAAAACAGACCGGGTTCGTAGTCTTCGATAATACATCGAGAGAAAATGAACTTAGAGAAAAAAACTGGGATATGAACATTCAAAAGGCATATGAGATAGGGAAAGGTTTTTTCTGAGAGGAAACGGATTAAGCTTATGAATGAGAATTGGTCACAGGAGAATAAGCAAATACAGAAACTGTTGTCAAAGGAAGCCACCTTTGACGAAGCCGTAAGGAAACTGCTCGAATTCAGGAATGAACTGTTCCAACAGATTAAAGCACAGTCTTTGTATATCAGAAAGTATGGAAAGAAAGATTTTATAAAAATCCAGGCAAGATTGCATGAGAAATATGATTTTCAGAAAGTGCAGGAAATCCTCGGGCAGGACTATAAAGAAGCCCTGAGGATTTTGGAAGAAAACGGGAAGAGATAGGTATAAATTATTTTATCGTAAGACTGGCAAGAAAACTCCATCCGATGCGACATAAAAGCCTGGCTTCCAGGGATTTTATATCTTCCGCTAAAGCATCGGTTGGGGATGAATTGCCCGGGATATCACGCCAATTCCTCTTCTTTACATATCTTCCACTCTTGACATATTTGCGTTTGTGTTCTTCTGTCTTCTGCTTTTCGTTATATTCTTTTACCTTCCCCATAACCGTTGTCCCGGTAGTTGCAATAAAATAACTGTTGCTCCAGAACGGCGCGTCCCCCCGCAGGTACTTCCTGACATGTTCAGTATACCCTGCCCTGACTTCTTTTGAAAGCTCCAGGAAAAAAGACCCTGTCGCGAAGGATAAAACAAAACTGAAAAAGTACTGAAAAACAGATTGAGAAAAAGAATGAAAAACAAGCGAAACAAAAAGAACATATGTTTGCATAGCAGCATGAAACATGTTATAATAAAGGAGGATTCAGGAGTAACGCCAAACCACATTTTAAAAGTTACCCGAACACTTTGTCAAGAGGCTTAGATATGTACAGGACCAGGCAGATCAGGATCCGGAAAGGACATAA
>CADCII010000043.1 GCA_902801515.1 uncultured Lachnospiraceae bacterium | reverse complement strand
TCCCAAGACCCCTTAGAGAGAATGAGGTAGATAGGACAGAGGTGGAAGTGCAGTAATGTATGGAGCTGACTGTTACTAATCGGTCGTAAGCTTGTCCTTGGTATAGGTTCAAAAAGATGTTGAAGGATTGGATTTTCGTGTGCGGTTTTCAAGGTATAAGCAAGCATCGGTTTCAGACCGGTGCTTTTTTTATTGATTTAAACTATGCCTGCAGATATAATTCTTACTGTTGATTGATAACTATTATCTGAAAGGAACAGTTCATGATTGCCATATGTGATTATGATGCCGGCAACATACGCAGTGTTCAAAGAGCATGTACTCATCTTGGATATGAATATACACTGACCAGGGACAGAAATGAGATTCTGTCTGCGGATCATGTGATTCTTCCCGGAGTCGGTTCATTCGGTAACGCAATGGAGAAACTTCAGGAATACGGAATTGACAGTGTCCTGCATGAAGTTAATGCGAAGGGGACTCCGATCCTTGGAATCTGCCTTGGTCTTCAGCTGTTCTTCGAGGGAAGTGAAGAGTCTCCCGGTGTTAAAGGTCTGGGCCTTATGAAGGGAAATATTATACGGATTCCGGACCAGAATGGAACACTGAAGATTCCGCATATGGGCTGGAACAGCCTGAGCTATCCCTGCAGGGGAAGATTATTTGAGGGTATCCCGGAAAATACATTTGTTTATTTTGTACACAGTTATTATCTGCCTGTCTGCGGGACCGGGACAGAAGGCAATGATGGGACTATGGTAACTGCTGCCGCAGACTATGGAGTTATGGTGGGAGCAAGTGTAGAGAAAGATAACCTGTTTGCCTGTCAGTTCCACCCTGAGAAGAGCAGTGAATGGGGTCTTAAGATCCTTGATAATTTCCTGAAGGTATGACGATATGCTGACGAAGAGAATAATCCCCTGCCTTGATGTAAACAATGGCAGAGTGGTAAAGGGTGTTAATTTTGTCAATCTGAGAGACGCGGGAGATCCTGTGGAAATCGGTGCGGCTTACGACAGGGCGGGAGCAGATGAACTTGTCTTCCTGGATATAACAGCTTCCAGTGACGCCAGACGCACAGTAGTCGATATGGTAAGACGGGTTGCCGCGACTGTATTCATTCCGTTTACGGTAGGAGGAGGCATTCGTACGGTGGACGACTTCCGCGAGATCCTGCGGGAAGGTGCTGACAAGATCTCCGTGAACACTGCTGCGATACTCAATCCGGATCTGATCTCGGATGCTGCTGACAAGTTCGGGTCCCAGTGTGTCGTACTTGCCATTGACGCGAAGAGAAGAGAGGACGGGAGCGGCTGGAATGTCTACCGCAACGGCGGTCGTATCGATATGGGGATCGATGCTGTGGAATGGGCAATGAAGGCTGACCGTCTGGGGGCAGGTGAGATACTTCTGACGTCCATGGACTGCGACGGAACGAAGGCGGGATATGATCTGGAGCTTACGAGGACGATTGCTGAAAATGTGAAGATCCCGGTAATCGCATCCGGAGGTGCCGGAAAACTTGAACATTTCTATGATGCACTGACTGAGGGCAGAGCTGACGCAGCGCTTGCAGCGTCACTGTTCCACTATAAGGAACTGGAGATCCGGCAGGTGAAAGAGTATCTGAGAGAGCGGGATGTGCCCGTGCGGCTTTAAACCTGAAACCGGAGACGAGATGGTAGTATACCGGCAGCATTTGTGCCGGGGGCAGGAGATATGAAATATGGCTGCGATCGACAATGACTGGCTGGAACCGCTCTCCGCGGAATTCAGGAAACCGTATTACGCTCAGCTGTATAAGAAGGTGAGAGATGAATATGCATCCTTTCAGGTATATCCGCCGGCTGGCGATATACTGAACGCGTTTCATCTCACCCCTCTGTCGGCTGTGAAGGTCGTTATCCTCGGACAGGATCCTTATCATGAACCGGGGCAGGCGCACGGACTCAGTTTTTCAGTGAAGCCCGGCATCCAGATACCGCCCTCCCTGGTGAATATCTATCAGGAACTCCATGATGACCTGGGCTGCTACATCCCGGATAACGGGTGCCTGACAAAATGGGCAAAGCAGGGTGTTCTTCTGCTGAATTCTGTTCTTACCGTCCGCGCCCATCAGGCATTTTCACACGCAGGCTTCGGATGGCAGACATTTACGGACGCCGCGATCCGCGCGGTAAATGAGCAGGACCGTCCGATCGCGTTCATCCTGTGGGGGAGAAGTGCGCAGGATAAGAGCAGTATGCTGAACAATCCAAAGCATCTGGTTCTTAAGAGTCCTCATCCGAGTCCGCTCTCTGCGTACAGAGGATTCTTCGGGAGCAGGCCATTCTCAAAAGTCAATCATTTCCTGGAGGAAAATGGGGTGGAACCCATAGACTGGCAGATAGAGAATGTTACTTAAAGCATATGAGATTCGTGCAATTTTGATATGTTGTCTAAGATTGAATAACAGGCAGTGATGTGCTAGTATGATTCTGCGGCGCATCACTGCTTTTTATATCTATTTATTCTTATTATTCTGCAGGTGTTCAGCCTGTCCGGAATCATTCTATTCATTTTTGATTCATTTTATTACAGTCTGCAGCAGACCAGTCACACTTGAAGAAAATCTACTTACATTAGGAGGAGTCTGTTTTGATCACTTATGATGAATTTCTCAGCCTTATCGAGGAACAGGTGTCGGAGCTTGCCGGGGATGAATACAGTGTCCGGATTATTCCGGTGAGAAGGAACAATGGAGTCATGCTTGACAGTATGCTGATCACAAAGCCCGGGGATATGATATGCCCGAATATCTACC
Source organism: uncultured Lachnospiraceae bacterium (assembly GCA_902801515.1). GTDB lineage: Bacteria > Bacillota > Clostridia > Lachnospirales > Lachnospiraceae > Porcincola. The sequence continues at coordinate 15,538 of CADCII010000043.1, read as the reverse complement.
TGAACGCATTCTATGACTGTTATCAGGAGGGTATGAGCATTCCTGCGGTCGCAGAACAGATCATGATACAGTACAGGAGCACAATGCCGGGCGTGTGGATCGATATAGAAGAATTGCTCAGCCGGGATGCTGTCTGCGGAAATGTGGTCTACAGGGTTGTCAACCGTTCGAGAAACGAGGATATTCTGAAGGATATACCGCACAGGGATTTTCTGGATCTTTCCCTTGTGTATTATGTTATTGTCCGGAATGATCAGATTGGCGAAGGAGCAGTTCTGGTACACAGAGAACATCAGAAACTGTGGAAGATCAGTGACGATGAACTTGACCTTGCTGCGAAGGAGAACACGAGGAGACTTCTCCCGCCGGATGTTGTGAGTATAGCAAAGATGCTCGGGGAATTGAGTGAAAAGATGGGAACCGGGACATATACAGGATCAGACGGACCGGGGGATGAGGACAGTGATGAAGAGAACTCTCCGATGTATGTCCTTACCAACAGCTGCCGGCAGTTCGGAGCCTGCTATCTGGCAGACAACAGTGTTCTTAGTAAGCTGGCGGAAAAAGAAGATGACGATCTGTACATACTGCCCAGTTCCGTGCATGAATGTATGATCGTTCCATACAGATACGAGGACGATCCTGAGGACCTTGGAAAGATGGTAAGGGAGATCAACCGGACACAGGTAGATGAAGAAGAGTTTCTGTCAGACTGTGTATATTATTATGACAGGGTTCTTGACAGGGTTGAGATTGCAGCATAAGAAAACAAAAGCCTCCGGCATCAGCCGGAGGCTTTATTCAACGCATCTGGAGGGAATCGAACCCCCGCCACACGGTACCGGAAACCGTTGCTCTATCCCCTGAGCTACAGATGCACGGTCTGCTTGGACGGTGAACATCTTAGCATAGCAGTCAGGCAAAGTCAAATGAGATGAAAACTTTCTTAAATCGATATCCTTGAATTATTAATTAATTGCAATTGTAATAAAATGCCTTTATAATTATTAGTAGTTTTTTGGGAGAAATTAATAAAGGGTATTGATTCAGTGACTGGAGGCTTTGCCATGATAGATAATTTCAGGGAATGGCTGTCTGACAATTTGCGTTACATCCTGCTTGGGTTGGCGGTGTTGCTGGTAATTATTATCGGTGTCTGCATTTTCCGCCTGATCGGGGGATCTTCTTCAAAAAAGAGGGCTTCAGGGAAGAAAACAACTGCTGTCACTACAAGTCAGAAGGACGAGGCGTCGACTGAGTCTGCGGGCTCCGGTTCGGTGCCGAGCGCTTCAGGAAGCCTGGCGCAGGATGAGCCGGATCTGCTGAAGCTTGCGCAGAAGTATTACAAGGCAGTTGCAGCGAAGGATTCCGCAACGCTTGCTACGATCGTGGATCCGTGGAATGATACGGTTCAGTCCGAGACATTTAACAGCGATATTGAGAGTTACGATAATATATCGACTTATTCCAAGGATGGTCCGGTCGACGGCTCTTCGCTGGTATATGTCTACTGTGAGTGCAAGCTCCCTGACATCAGTACTGCAGTGCCGAGTCTGAGACAGCTATTCGTGACGACCAATGACAGCAAGGATCTCGTGATCTCTGACTGGAGCCAGTATCAGGAATTTGTCACTGAGTCTAATAAGAGTGATGAGGTGCAGGGCCTGATCCGGGAAGTGAATTCCAAGTGCCAGCAGCTGGCCGCTTCCGACCCGGACCTGAAGGCTTATCTGGAATCCCAGGGAATCGGTGCTTCTGACGAAGCTTCCACCGAATCCTCGTCGTCCTCATCCTCTGCATCATCCTCAAGCAGCGCAGCGAGCGGAACAGCAACCGCGACGGATGGAGTAAATGTACGCTCAGAGGCCAGTACGAACGGTTCCGTCCTCGGAACTCTGTATCCCGGACAGGAAGTGAATGTTGTAGGCTCAGAGGGTGACTGGACACATATCAACTATACGAATTCCTCTACCGGAGGAACGATAGACGGCTATGTATCTACCCAGTACCTGGATTTCGGCGGCAGCACCGCTAGTTCCTCTACGAACACAAGTGCCGGAACAACGGCAGACGCAGGCAGTGCTGATAATACCGCAGCATAAATATGATCTGATTTGAAACCGGTTAAAAGCTGCCGCAAAGATTATTGCGGCAGCTTTTATCACTATCATGGGAGATGCGTCGTGAGACTGAATAAGTACCTGAGTTCACATGGAGTGTGTTCCAGACGTGAGGCTGACAGGCTGATCGAAGAGGGCAGGGTATCTGTGAACGGTGAAACGGCGCCCACAGGCCTTCAGGTTAATGAGGGCGATCTGGTTACTGTTGACGGAAAACCTGTCAGGGAGACGGTTGAAGAGATCTTTCTGGCAGTCAACAAACCAAGAGGAGTGGTTGTGACGACCGACCGCACCTGGGGCGACCGGGTCCTGGAGGATATCATATCCTGCCGGGAGCGGGTGTTTGCAGTGGGCAGGCTGGATAAGGAATCCGAGGGCCTGATTCTGATGACTAATAACGGTGATGCGTCCAACCTGATCCAGAAGGCACATGAACGTCATGAGAAAGAGTATGTTGTTTCCGTGGACAGACCTGTGACAGAACAGTTCCTGAAGGGAATGAGAAGCGGCGTTTTGCTGGAGGAGCTTGGAAGGACCACCCGGCCGTGTACTGTCAGTAAGATTGATGATCATAGTTTTGATATCGTTCTGACGGAAGGCATGAACCGGCAGATCCGGAGAATGTGCAGTTCCTTTGACTACAGAGTGACTTCACTGAAGAGGATCCGGATCATGAACATCCTCCTTGGAGATCTTCCTTCAGGGGCAAGCAGAGAATTGACACAGGAAGAGATCAGGGAGCTCAAGACTCTTATAGGAATCCCGGAGTAAATAAGAGAAACAGTACAGGCAGAGGTGGCAGAATGGCAGAAGACAGAAGAATGACCCGGATGAAGGAACTTGTCCGTACACTGGACGAAGCCAGCAGGGCATATTATGTTGAGAGCCGGGAGATCATGAGCAACCGCAGGTTTGATGAGCTCTATGACGAACTGGTACAGCTGGAAGAACAGACAGGAATTGTTCTTGCGGGCAGTCCGACCACAAAGGTCGGTTACGAATCGGTGGATGAACTGCCAAAGGAAACTCATGAAAGTCCCATGCTCTCTCTGGCAAAGACCAAGGACCGGGAGGAGATGCGTACCTTTGTGGGAACGCACAGAGTCCTTATGAGCTGGAAACTGGACGGACTTACGGTTGTCCTGACTTACCGTGACGGAGAACTTCAGAAGGCCGTCACAAGGGGGAACGGAACGGTTGGTGACGTGATTACTCCCAATGCGAGAGTATTCCGCAATATTCCGCTGAAGATTGCATGGAAGGGAGAACTGGTACTGCGCGGGGAGGCTGTGATCTCTTACCCGGACTTTGAGAAACTCAATGAATCGATCGGAGATGCCGATGCGAAATACAAGAATCCGAGGAACCTGTGCAGTGGGTCGGTCAGACAGCTCAACAGTGAAGTGACGGCAAAGAGAAATGTCCGGTTCTACGCATTTGCGCTGGTGAGCGCAGAAGGCGCCGACTTTGACAATTCCCGCTCCAGACAGTTTGATTTCCTGAAAGAGCAGGGATTCGAGGTAGTGGAACATGTGATGGTCACAGCTGACAACCTGGATGAAGCATTTGACTATTTCGCTGAGAAGATAAAGACTTTTGAGATCCCGTCGGACGGACTGGTAGCCTTGTATGATGACATCGCCTATGGCGACTCGCTGGGAAGGACTGCCAAGACGCCTCGCAACGCACTTGCGTTTAAATGGCAGGATGAACAGGCAGTGACACATCTTCGGGAGATTGAATGGAGTCCGTCGAGGACAGGCCTGATCAATCCGGTAGCGATCTTTGACCCGGTGGAGCTTGAGGGGACGACGGTCTCCAGAGCAAGTGTTCATAACATCAGTATCCTGCGCTCCCTGAAACTGGGGATCGGAGATGAGATAACGGTCTATAAGGCCAACATGATCATTCCCCAGATCGAAGAGAATCTGACCGGTTCTGACACACTCAAGATTCCGGACCGGTGTCCGGTCTGCGGGGGACCGACTTCGATCCATGAGTCGGACAAAACGCAGACACTGTACTGTGACAATCCGGAATGCGCAGCCAAAAAGATTAAGTCGTTTACCCAGTTCGTCTCAAGAGACGCCATGAATATCGAAGGCCTGTCGGAGATGACGCTGGAGAAGTTCATCGCCAGGGGGTTCATTCATACCTTTGCCGATATCTTCCGGCTGAAGGAACACCGGGAAGATATCGTGACCATGGAGGGATTCGGCACAAAGAGCGCGGATAACCTGGAGGAGAGCATTGATAAAGCCCGTCAGACGACGCTGCAGAGAGTCCTGTTTGCACTGGGTATCCCGAATATCGGAGTAGCCAATGCAAGGATGATCAGCCGTGCGTTTGACGAAGATATAGACCGGATCAGAACCGCTTCCGCGGAGGAAATGAGTCAGGTTGAGGGCGTGGGGCCGGTCATGGCTGAAGCAATTACGCAGTGGTTTGAGGATGAAGGCAACCGGAATGCCCTGGATGATCTTCTGAAACAGGTCACGATTGAGAAAACCGTGCAGCCGGCTTCTTCAGAAGGAGAGGGTGTGACCTCCTCAGAAAACCTGATCGCCGGGAAGACATTTGTGGTGACAGGTGCAGTCAGCCACTATAAGAGCCGGAGAGAGCTGTCGGCGGATATAGAGGCTGCAGGCGGGAAGGTGACCGGTTCTGTATCTAAAAAGACCGACTACCTGATCAATAATGATGCGGCCTCATCTTCAAATAAAAATGTGACCGCCAGAAAACTTGGAATACCGATCATCACGGAAGAGGAATTCCTGAACATGCTGAACAGAAAGGATATGTGAGATGCCGATTCGAATTCAATCTGATCTTCCCGCGCGGGAGATACTGGACCAGGAAAACATATTTGTCATGGATGAGGGGCAGGCTGACCTGCAGGATATCCGCCCGCTGGAGATCGTGATCCTCAATCTCATGCCGCTGAAGGAAGATACAGAACTGCAGCTTCTCAGATCGCTCTCAAACACTCCGCTGCAGCTGAACATCACATTTATCGCGGCGAGCAGCCATGAGGCGAAGAATACCACAGTCAATCATCTGAATAAGTTCTACCAGTCTTTTGAAGACATCATGGACAATGACTATGACGGGATGATCATCACCGGAGCTCCCGTGGAACAGATAGAATACGAGCAGGTGGATTACTGGAATGAACTGAAAGAAGTCTTTGAATGGACCAACGATCATGTCACGACGACGCTTCATCTGTGCTGGGGCGCGCAGGCTGCCATGTATTATCACTACGGGATCCGGAAGAAAGAACTGGGTTATAAACTCTTCGGACTCTACCGCCATAAGGTGATGAACCGGAAGATCCCGCTGGTCAGAGGATTCGATGATTATTTCTACGCTCCCCACAGCCGCTGGACCGAAGTTTCGAAGGAAGACATCGTAAGATGCGAGGATCTGATCATACTTGCAGAGTCCAGAGAGGCAGGCGTGTTCCTGGCAATGTCCAGAAACGGACGCCGTATCTTTGTGATGGGACATCCGGAATATGACCGCAGGACTCTCGGTGCAGAATACCAGAGAGATGTCGACAAGGGAATCGGTATCCAGCTTCCGAAGAATTATTATCCGGATGATGACCCGGACAACAAGCCAAGGCTTCTGTGGAGAGCGCATGCCAATACCCTGTATGCCAACTGGATCAATTACTATGTCTATCAGCTGACTCCGTATTCTCTCGGGACTCGGGTTTACACGTACGAGAATCTTCACTGAGTATCTGCATCAGGTTTTCGGCAAATACCTGATGTCCGATGGCTGTGAGATGGACGCCGTCCCGGCAGGTCGGAAGTCCCCACTGTGACGCGTCGACAAACCGCAGCTTATAGTAATCAGCGACATACCGGTAATAATCTCCCAGGCGCATTGATTCTTCCACGGTCCGCATATCGGTCCACAGACCCGGGTCCATGGCAGGCGGCGCGATCAGAAGGAGTATATCAGCGATGCGCCGGTCTGTCCGGATACAGGCATCAAGGAAGGCAGCCATTCTCTCGGCGACAGTCTGCGCGGAAGGAACGTTCATGTTCAGAAGATCATTGGTCCCAAGCATGAGTGTGATAACGTCACATTTCCATCTGTCGATCTGAGAGGACAGCCAGGCTGCGGCATTCTCAGGAGACCTCGGGATGGAGACTCCGTTCTCCCCGGCATTATTGACGGTGAAACCGGGCTCTGCGTCCAGAATGCCGGTCCACCGCTTCATGCGGGAATAACGGCTTCCTCCCACAGACTCAGGATCGTACCCGTATGTGTTGCTGTCACCGACTGCCAGAATGCGGATCATGTTTCATTTCCTCCGTTTACCAGGATCAAAGCTGGGAATCTCTGTGTACAGGATCATTATACCGCAGATTGGAAAGGAGCGTGCGTTTTATATGAAGTTTAAGGCGCTCACACGTGAACTGAAGGGAGTGGAAGAGGATTATGCGAAGGCGCTTCGCTGTGACCGCTGGAGAGTCGGAACACAGGCATTCTATACGCCCGGAGGATTCAATACTGCCGCATACCTTCCGCTGGATGAGATCACGTCAGCCTATCTTCATGACTTCCGGGTGAAGGGCGGGTGCAGCTGCGCCGGAACCATCGTAACCGGCGGCGTAGTGGTAAAGTATGGTGAAAATGAGATCATCAAGGTTGTCCCCGGGCGGGACAAACAGTCTTTGATACTTCTGAATGCACTGAAGGAACGGATCCCGGACCTTGATACGGAGATCCCGGACATATACAAAGAAAGTACCCGGATACCTTGCTGAGGAGTTCCTGTATGAATACAGAGAAAGAGAGCAGAACAGGCACCGGTCTGGTGCACATCTACAGCGGAGACGGAAAAGGAAAGACAACCGCCGGCATGGGGCTGTGCGTACGCGCGGCCGGCGCAGGATACAGAGTGCTGATCTGCCAGTTCATGAAGGATGGCTCATCCTCTGAGAGAAGAGCCATGGAACATATCCCGGGGATCACATTTGTAAGTGCGAGAGACAGAGTATCTTTCAGCTTCAGGATGAGTGAAGAGGAAAAAAGGGCAGAGAGAGACTTCTGCCGGTGCCTGCTGGCTGATGCCATCAGGACAGCTTCTGCTGAACATTACGATGTGCTGTTTCTGGATGAAGTGCTCTACGCGGTACGTGCAGGCTTTCTGGAAGAGAGTGAGCTGATCTCATTTCTTGAACATAAACCCGGAAACCTTGAAGTGATCCTGACAGGCCGCGATCCAGGCGCACGTCTGCTGGAATTATGTGATTATCATTCGGAGATATGCAAGAGAAAACATCCCTTTGACAGGCAGCAGGGGGCAAGAGACGGAATCGAACGCTGAGGGGGATAACCAATCATACCTGCCTTATGTATGAGCGGCGGGAGAGAGGAGATCATATGAATATAGGTGAGATGCTGGATGAGCTGAAGAGAAAAGCGCTGAAAGATCCGAAGATCCGTGAGCGGCTGCTTCTGTCCAGAGAGGAAGAGAATCCTCTGAGCGCCTTCTGTGCGGTATGCCGTGACCTGGGCTATGAGATCTATGACATGGATCTTCTTCAGGCAGGTGAAGAGGCGTATGCCGCGATGAGAAGAAGCACCAACGGGGGAGGAGAGAATTCACCTCTTCTGTCCGGCGAAGATGATTATTACGAGATGTTCTTCTCGGATCTTTAAATAAAACAGACAGGAGTTGTTCTGAGATATGATCAGGTCAGTACATGTAATAGGACTGGGCGCTCTGGGGCTTTTGTTCGGAGATATCATTGCCGGGAATATCGGCTGCGTGGAAGGCGGGAGCATTCATTTTGTAATGGATCCGGAACGGTATCAGCGCCACAGCCGCGACCGTTATACCATCAATAAGACAGAGAAGACGTATCCTCTGCAGTCCAGTGAGGATGCTGTACCTGCGGACCTGGTGATCGTGGCGGTCAAGTACAACGCTCTGGAAAGTGCGCTGGATACCATGGCATCGTCTGTCGATGATCACACGGTCATAATCTCGGTAATGAACGGGATCACAAGTGAGAGCATCATTGCCCGCCGGTATCCGCAGTGCCGCATTATCGACTGTGTGGCGCAGGGGATGGACGCCATGCGATTTGGAACAGATCTGGTCTATACGAAGACAGGCGCCCTGCACCTGGGGGTCCGGGAGAGGGATAATGAGCAGATGCGGACTGCTCTCAGGGAAGTTGAAGAACTGTTTGACAAGGTCTCGCTTCCCTATATTCATGAAGACGATATCCTGTACCGCATGTGGTTCAAGTTCATGCTGAATGTAGGGATCAACCAGTCCTGCATGGTATACGGAGTCGGATACGGCAAAGCGCTGGAAGACGGGACACAGGCGTGTATGGCAAACATCTCGGCTATGCGTGAAGTTGTCGTGCTCTCTGAAAAAGAGGGTGTAAAACTGACAGATGACGACGTTAACAAAGCGGTCGCGGTTCTCAGGACGCTTGACCCGACGGCAACTCCTTCGATGGGACAGGACCGGCTGGCAAAGCGCATCTCAGAGGCAGACATGTTCGCAGGGACAGTGATCGCACTCGGAAAGAAGCACGGCGTGCTGACTCCGGTCAATTCCTATCTGTACCGGCGGGTACATGAGATCGAAGCGGAGTACGGCGGGTGAGGGCTTTGTAAAACTGGTAATTGCAAAAACAGCCAAAGTGCTATAGTATATATGTCGGCTTTATAAGCCGGTAAATGAGAAAACATGCGTGTAAGGACAGCAGCATGACAAATGTACTGGAATATCTTGAACATATAACAGATGAAGCTCCTGACAGGACTGCCGTAACAGATGGCGAGAAGGAATATACCCGCGCCGGGCTGCTTGATGTGTGCCGCCGCATCGGGAGTGCTCTTCTTGAATATGACCTGAGGCGAAGGCCTGTGATCGTGTTCATGGAGAAAAATGCAGACACACTGACAGCTTTCTTCGGAGCAGTCTTTGCGGGAGCATTTTATACACTTATCGATCCGCAGCTGCCCCGGCAGCGCCAGAGACAGATCTGCGATAGCTTGGGCGCGTCAGTCGTTATCACAGACAACGCGCATATGGAACAGGCAATAGAACTGTTTGCGGAGTGCACGATCCTGAAGATCTCGGATCTGCAGGAGAATGTCTGTGACATGGACGGGCTGGACGCTGTAAGAAAGCGCCATCTGGATACAGATCCGCTCTATGTCAATTTCACATCCGGTTCAACAGGTGTACCGAAGGGGGTCCTGATCTGCCACCGCTCAGTCATTGATTTTATCGGAATCTTTACGAAGCAGTTTGGTATCAGGGAGGACGATGTGATCGCCAACCAGGCGCCGCTTGACTTTGACGTATCTGTCAAGGATATCTACAGCGCCATGCTGACAGGAGCAAAACTGGTACTGGTACCGCGTCCGCTTTTCACAACCCCGGCGCCGCTGCTGGATTTTCTGTGTGACCAGAATACCACGGTGATGATCTGGGCGGTCTCGGCTCTGTGCCTGATCAGCGCGTTTCACGGACTGGAGTACAGAGTTCCCGGGAAGGTCCGCCTGGTGATGTTCAGCGGGGAAGTCATGCCGCTGAAGCGTCTTAAGAACTGGATGGACTATCTTCCTCAGACTGATTTTATCAATCTGTACGGCCCCACTGAGATTACCTGCAACTGCACCTGGCACAGGATCGACAGGCAGAGAGATTACACGGACGGGATCCCGATCGGAGAGTCATTTCCGAATGAGGAGACGTTCCTTCTCAATGAAAAAGATGAGGAGATCCTTGTTCCGGGCGAAACAGGCGAGATCTGTGTCAGGGGAACGGCTGTCGGGCTTGGATACTGGAACATGAAAGAGCAGACCCGCGAGCGTTTCAGGGATGATCCCCGTACGCCGGAGTATTCATCGGTCATCTACTGTACCGGTGATCTGGGAAGATACAATGAACAGGGCGAGCTGATGTTCCTGGGCCGGGCGGATGATCAGGTCAAGTATATGGGCCACCGTATCGAACTTGCGGAAGTGGAACTGGCTATGAACGGCATCCCGGGAGTGGAGCGCAGCTGCTGTGTCTTTGATGAACAAAAGAGCAGACTGCACGGATTCTACTGCGGATCTGTTGACCGGAAAGAGCTGGCCGGTCTTTTGAAGGACAGACTTCCTGTATTCATGATCCCCGGATATCTTCATCAGGTGCAGTCCATGCCTGTGACAGGGAGGGGTAAGATAGACAGGAAGGCGCTTATGGAAGGCCTTCACAAGAAAGGATGACAATGGACCGGACAATGATTCAGAGCCTTCTTGAACAGTATCGTACGCCGCTGTATGTGTTTGAGGAGAGTCTGCTTGAAGAGAGAGTCAGTCTGCTGCGCAGATCGCTGCCAAAGTCAGTCAGGCTGTGTTTTGCAGTGAAGGCGAACCCGTTTGTCGGGAGATTCCTTAATGATATCGTGGACCGGTTTGAGATCTGCTCTCCCGGAGAGATGTATATCTGTGAGAAGCAGGGACTGCCGGCTGAAAAGTATGTTCTCTCAGGCGTCCATAAGGATGAGCCGTCAATGCGGTACGCCTTTGAGCATGGACTCTGCGGAGGGATTCTCACTGCGGAATCCATGAATCAGTTTGAACTGATCGTCTCTCTTGCATCGGAATACGGACAGAAGGTCCGGGTGATGCCAAGGCTTACCAACGGCAGCCAGTTCGGGATGGATGAGGATGAGACTATCAGCCTGATCAGGAGGTGCCGGGAGTTTAAGGAGAGTAAAGACGCTCCGGTAACATTTGCCGGCGTCCACTTTTTCTCTGGAACGCAGAAGACTTCTCTGAAGAAACACCGCAGAGAACTGGCTATGCTGGATGACTTTATTGACAGGATCAGGGAAGAGACGGGACTTGAAGTTCCGGAACTTGAATATGGTCCGGGTTTTCCGGCGATTTATTTTGAAGGCGAGGAATTTGACGAGGCTTCGTATCTGGAAGAGTTCAGCACTCTCCTTGCCGGTATGCGGAACCACATTCCTGTTACACTGGAAATGGGAAGAGGGATCGCTGCCTCCTGCGGTTCATTTTTCTCCCGTGTTGCTGATATCAAACACAATCACGGCGAGAATTACGCGATCCTTGATGCAGGAATCCACCACATCACTTATTTTGGCCAGTTCATGGCCATGAAGCACCCGATCTGTGAGATCTGGCCGTCCAGGAAGAGCTCAGAGGATGATCCGGTATGGAATCTGTGCGGTTCACTGTGCACGTTCAATGACCTGCTGGTCAAAAAACTTCCCGTCCGGGACCTGAAGACCGGGGATGTGATGATCTTTAAGAATGCAGGTGCCTACTGCATGACCGAAGGAATATCGCTGTTCTTAAGCCGCGATCTGCCTGCGGTTGTATGGATGAAGAAAAACGGAGAAACGCAGCTGCTGAGGCAGGCGGAGCCTGTCTGGAGGCTGAATGCAGGTATACAGAATTATTAATATATAAGGGAGATACTTATTATGGAACGTCTTTATGAAATTCTTGAGGAAATGCAGCCGGAGTATGACTATCACACGGAAACAGCCCTGATCGACGATCATCTTCTGGATTCTCTCACGGTACTGGCACTGATCTCGGAGCTTGAGGATGAGTATGACATCACAATCCCTGCGGTCGAGATCGTCCCGGAGAATTTCAATTCCGCGCAGGCAATGTGGAAACTTATTAACCGTCTCATGGAAGAATAAGCAGACAGATCTGAATTACGACAATACCGGAGACGATAAAGCGGAATGATAAGTTACTGTTCGATTGAGTACTTGCTGATATTTCTGCCGGTTGTTTTTCTCGGATACCAGATCCTGCCAAAGAGCGTACGGAGATACTTTCTCCTTGCTGCCAGCTACGGCTTTTTCTGGTACCTGAGCGGACCGCTTCTGGCCTGGCACGTGGCTGTATGTGTGTGTGTCTGGCTGACAGGGCTTCGCCTTCAGCATCTTCTGAACGAGAGGAATAAAGCTGTCAAGGCGGCAGAGAGAGGCCAGCGCAAGGCCATAAAAGAAGCGTGTGCCGGCCGCATGAGAAGGTGGGTCATTCTTGCCGGAGTGGTCTGTTTCGGCATTCTTTTATCTTTGAAATACACCCCGTTCTTTGTTGAAAACCTGAACGGCCTTTTCAGGCATCTTGGAATCCATATTCAGATGAAGGTGCCTTCTTTTGCTGTTCCGATCGGAATCTCTTTCTACACACTGCAGGCAATGTCCTATGTATATGATGTGCAGAAGGAGAAGATACCTGCGGACGGCAATTTCTTCCGCCTGACGATGTGGCTTTCATTTTTCCCGCTTCTTATGGAAGGTCCTATTGCGAGATACGGATCTCTTGCGGAGAAGATCTGGGAAGTTCCGCGTATACAGGGAGAAAACTTTCAGAAAGGGCTGTGGCGCATCCTCTACGGTGTCATGAAGAAGATGCTTGTAGCGGACCGTGTCAATACTGCGGTAGAACTTCTCTATACAGACTTTGCCAATTATGACGGAGGCATGGTCTTTCTTGCCGCGGTGCTGTTCACCCTTCAGGAATACATGGAATTCTCCGGGACGATCGATATTGTGATAGGTACGGGAGAGTGCCTTGGATTCGTCCTTCCGGAGAACTTCAACCAGCCGTTTTTTGCGAAGACAATCTCCGAATTCTGGACCAGATGGCACATATCTCTGGGTGCATGGCTCAGGGATTACCTGTTCTATCCGCTGTCCATGTCCCAGCCTCTGAAGAATCTGACCAAGAAATGCCGCGCGCGGCTCGGAAACCATTACGGCCCGCTGGTCACCAGTTCCGTCGCGCTGTTCGCGGTCTGGCTGTTCAACGGCCTCTGGCACGGGGCAGGATGGAGTTACATCTTCTTCGGTATGTATCACTTCTCCCTGATCGTAACCGGCAGTTTCCTGGCGCCTCCTGTGATCGCTTTCTGTGAGAAACATAAGATAGACAGGAAATGGTTTTTCTACAGGCTGTTCCAGATGCTGCGCACAGCGCTTTTAGTATCCATAGGCGAGATGTTCTTCCGCGCGCTCAGCCTGAAACACGGCCTCTCGATGTTTGCGCGGATGATCCGCCATGCTTCCCTGAGTTCATTTACAGACGGGACTGCGCTGAAACTGGGGATGGACCTGCCGGATTATCTCATTGTCGCTGCGGCAGTGCTGTTTGTGTTTGTGATCAGCCTTCTGAAAGAGAGAGGCTGCAATGTGAGAGAGAGGCTGTACGCGAAACCCGTTCTCGTGCGCGCTCTGGTTACCGGCCTTCTGGTCACCCTGATCCTGCTGTTTGGAGCGTACGGGAAAGGCTATGTGCCGGTAGATCCGATCTACGCGAATTTCTGAGGAGGAGGGGAAATGAAATATCTGAAAAAAATCATTCCGGTGTTTCTGACTCTCGCCGTGACCGCAGGAATGCTGTACCTTGTCTCCATACTCACAAGCCCGAAGAGCAATACCCAGGAAGCCGGTCATGACGCCTGGGCAGCCTATGGATTCGAAGCGGAACCTGCTGACAGTATCGATGTATTCCTCCTGGGAGACAGTGAATCGAGGTCGTCCATCTCGCCGATGGAACTGTTCCACAACGAAGGGTTCACGTCATACTGCTGCGGCATCAACCTGAACACTCTGTGTGAAGTGTCCGACATGCTGCATCTGGTGCTGAAATACCATCATCCTAAACTGATGATACTTGAATGCAATGCGATCTTTACTGAGTTTACATGGAAGGATGCGTTTGAGACGGCAGCAGCTCACTACTTCCCGGTAGTCCACTGGCACAACCGCTGGAAAACGCTGACGAAAGAGGACTTTACCAGTATCCCTCACTATGACAAAGTCGAGGTCAGGAAAGGATATTACCATTCGTCATTCGCCGATCCTGCGCCGCCTTACATGGTGGACCGCTATATGGCGGCAAGTGATGAGAGAGAGCCTCTTGACGGCATTAACAGATGGTATCTGAAGCATATCGTATCCATCTGCAGGAAACAGGGTATTGAAGTGCTCATGATGAGCATGCCGAGCGCAAGAAACTGGACAACGCTCAAGCATAACACCTGCAGTGACCAGGCACAGGCTCTGGGCATTCCTTTTATCGATCTGAATGTGATGAGAGAGGAGATTCCGATCGACTGGAACCTGGATACCAGGGACAGGGGAGATCACCTGAACAACGACGGAATGAGAAAAGTCTGCAGCTGGCTGGGCCCCTGGCTGAAAGAAACCTATCAGCTGGAAGATCACAGGCAGGACAGTTCTTATGACAAAAACTGGACCGCACTCTATGATGAGTATATAGAGCGGATCTCATAAAAAAACAGTTCCCGGTGAGGGAACTGTTTTTTGCGTATTATGAGGTTTTAATTACCAATTGTAGATGTATGTGCTGAGAATATTGAAATAACCGGACAGTCCTTTTTTATCGTATTTTTTGCTGGTACATTTCGGATATTTCTTCTCCTGGAAATGATGGTCATGCGCTTTCATATATGCAGTGGACTTCATGAAATAAGCGTAGTTCGGAACTGCATTCGCGTTGCTGTTCCCGATGATCGGATCATCCCAGGTAACATCGATGTGGTACCATTTCTTTCCGACTTTTACCATATTCCACGCATGGCTCACTCCGTCGGCTGTCCCATGAACTACTTTACACGGAATATTCATGGACTTCATGACCTTCAGGAAACCGTAGGCGTAACCGTCGCACACACATAGCTTTCGGATCAGAGCTCCTTTGGAAGTGTGGGCGACTCCGGGAACACGGCCTTTCCGGTAGTTGTTATAGTCATAACTGATATTCCGGACCATCCAGTCATGGACTGCCTTGATTTTGTTGATCTTTTTTTTGCTGCCGGATATCTTTTCGGATTTACGGATCTGCTTTACCCGTTCATTCTGATTCTTTTTATATACCGTGACCTTGTAACGGTATTTCATTGTGCCGTATACTGCGGTTATGGTTACATTGCCCTTTTTCTTCGCATGGATCGTTCCCTTCTTATCGACGGTAACGATCTTCTTATTGCTGGTGCTGTAAGATGCCTCCAGAGAATTGAACAGTGGCATCTTCTCGGAATCTCCCGGAAGAAGGAAGACCTTCTTCTTCGAAAAGCATGGAGTCCTGGAAGCAGTAACCGGGATCCGGTCATTTACACACTTGGTATACAGCGCTGAATTCTTCGGCGCCGATATATTGATCAGAGAAGGCGCTCCGTTGAGGAAGCGGTCAGACACCTTGGTCTGGTCTGACATAAAACAGATATATCTCAGATTATTGCATTTATAGAAAGCATAGTCTGAAACATATGCCACACTTTCCGGGACGATCACTGCCTGAATTTTATTATTCTTGTAGAAGAAGTAGTGATTCAGCTCTGTGACGGCAGCAGGGATCCTGAC